>JBPRGH010000001.1:0-1282 GCA_051418055.1 Candidatus Cyclobacteriaceae bacterium M2_1C_046
AGCAAAATTGAAGAATATGATCCCGGTTTTAGATCTCCATGGTATCCTTGGCTGCATATTGCGGGAATGATTATTTCCGTATTCTTAATTCTTGAGATGGGCCTGTTATCAATCATGTTTACGGCTCTGATTGCCGTATTCAGCGTGGGCTGGTATTTTTATTACGCTCATCATAAAATTGAACGAGAGGGAGCAATATTTCATGTACATGCCCGTCTGGGGAAACGTCGTTATCGTGGCCTGGAGCATGAAATGAGAACTATTCTGCGTGAAAAAGGGCTGCGGGACGAAGATCCCTACGAAGAGGTAGTAGCCAGGGCTACGGTTATTGAAGATATGGAATCCAGCGTTTCTTACAGTGATATTATAAAAACAGCCGTAGAAGCTCTGGCTGAAAGTACGGGTGTTACTTCGACTGAGCTTACCAAAACTTTTTACAATGCCAATAAAGCCGGGGCTATCCCTATTGGCCGGGGCGTTGCACTGAACCATGTTCGCGTGGAGCAGGATATTCATGCTGAAATGGTTTTGATAAGGATATCAGATGGCATAGAAATTGATACGGAATCTTTTGAATCTTTGAGTTCAAAAAGTGAAGGTGAGATTCAAAAGATTCGTGCTTTCATTTTTCTTGTCAGCTCTGAGCAGCATTCGGGTTCTCACTTGCGCATTCTTGCGCATATTGCTGAAATGGTTGACACTAAGCATTTTATGCAACGATGGCTTTCTGCTAAAAGTGAAAGAGAGCTTCGTGAGGTAATGCTCAGGGATGAACACTTTATCAACCTGTACATATCTAAGGATGACAGCACTTCAGATATGATCGGTAAGGAAATTAAAGATATTAAGTTACCGGGCGATAGCCTGATAGCTATAGTTGAAAGAGAAGGGGACCTTGTAATCCCACATGGGGATACCGTAATCCGCGATGGGGATAAAATATCAGTAATCGGTTCAATTGATGCTATTGATCAGGTTAAACAACTAAAGAGAAATTCTTAATTTGCAAACTTGCATTGCAAAACGGATTTTCAATTACAAAAATTAACTGTATTTACTAACTAAAAATTACAGAAAAGTGGCAAACAAAAGTTTTAAAGAAAGGATTTATAATTTTTTTAGAAAAGATTCAGCAGCCGGTATGATGCTACTTTTTGCCACCGTTGCTGCGCTGGTTATTGCAAACAGTCCGCTGGGCGATGCCTATCATCATATGCTGGAGGAGCATATCGTTTTTGGCATTTCTGATCTTATTATAGATAAATCAGTGCACCACTGGATT
>JBPRGH010000002.1:0-125765 GCA_051418055.1 Candidatus Cyclobacteriaceae bacterium M2_1C_046
CTTCCTTCTCCCTTCTTCCTTCTCCCTACTTCCTTCTCCCTACTTCCTTCTTTCATATTTCAGATCTCTTACCCTCTCCCCCAATCTGGGTTATTAAAAATCAATATTTTTAATATTTGTTTAACTAAACAAAAAAAAATATTGCCAAGCTTCATCTTGTCAATTAAATATTCTATTATTGGAATTGAAAAGATATTTTTCTAACCAAAAACAAACAATATGAAGAAGTTTCTACTTTTATGCGCTATGCTCTTTGCATTTGCGCAGGTGTGGGCGCAGGAGCGTACCATTTCTGGAACGGTGACTTCCGATGAGGGGGAACCATTACCGGGAGTTAACGTGGTGCTGAAAGGCACCAACAAAGGTGCTGTCACAGATTTTGACGGAAATTATAAGCTATCAGTTCCATCTGAAGGAGGTACCTTGATATTTTCTTTTATTGGACTTAAAACTCAGGAAGTTGAGATAGGTTCAAGATCAGTCGTAGATCTAACTATGACAGCCGATGTTACTCAGCTTAACGAAATTGTAGTAACGGCACTTAACGTACCGAGAGAAAAGAAAACACTTGGTTATGCTGTTCAGGAGGTTAAAGAAGAAAACCTTCGTGTAGCCAGGGAAACTGATGTTAACCAGGCATTAGCCGGTAAAATTGCCGGTGTGCAGGTTATTTCAGGATCAGGTGCAAAATTTGGTACGGCAGCCGTTCGTATCCGTGGTATTAGAGGACTTAGTGGTTCTGATCCACTTTATGTTCTTGATGGTGTTGTAGTTAATGATATTTCAGCTATCAACATGGATAACATCCAGTCTGTAAACGTTCTTAAGGGTGCAAATGCTGCAGCTTTATACGGTCTACGTGCAAGAGACGGTGTTGTGATGTTAACATCCAAGCAGGGAAAAGAAGGTGTATTAACTGTAGACGTAAGAAACAGTACTTTCTTTGAAAATGTATCTGTACTTCCTGATTATCAGAATGAGTATGGTGGAGGTTACAGCCAGACATTCCAGACATTTGATTTTGACCCTACAGTTCATGATCCTGCATTATCGGGTCTTGATGGTCAGCCAATGGCATACTTCGCAGCTGATGAAAGCTGGGGACCACGTCTTGATGGTCGTCAGGTAGCTCAGTGGGATGCATTTGTTCCTGGCACTGAGGGATACGGTCAAACTCGCCCATGGTCAGCAAATCCTGATAACGTAAGAAATTTCTTTGAAACAGGAACTTCAATAAACAATAGTTTATCTATTGGTAAAGGTGGAGAAGGATATAATATCAGAGCTACAGTTACTGATATCAGAAGAAATGGTATTCTTCCGGGTTCAGAGCAGGACAGATTTTTCCTGAATCTTAATTCAACAATTGATCTGACGGATAAGTTGCAGATGGTTGCCCTTTCCAATTATAGCAAGACTAATACAACAGGTAACTTGTTTGAGGGATATAATTCTATTGGGTCAAACTTTAACCAGTGGTTCCAGCGTCAGCTGGATATGGATCTTTTAGAAAGATACTGGAGACTTCCTGATGGATCATACTCTAGCTGGAATTTGAGGTCTGCTACAAATACAAGGCCATTGTATTGGGATAACCCTTATACAATGATGTATGCAAACTTCTCTAACAGAGAAACAGAAGTATTCAGTGGTAAATTCGGTCTTTCTTATGATATAATGGAAGATCTTAAGCTCACTGGTAACTTCACTCGTGAAGAAAGAAACTTCTGGATGGATGACCGTATAGGTTCAGGAACTTTAGATCTGGATCAATATAGAGTATTTACTTCAGACAGAAGAGAAGATAACCTGGAACTTATTGCTCAGTACAATACTCAGGTGAGTGATGACTTTTCTGTAGGTGTTTTAGCTGGAGGTAATGTTCGTTATTTCAGGGCCCAAAATCAGAATTTAGTTACCAACGGTGGTTTAGCTGTACCTGATCTTTATACAATTGGTGCTTCAGTAGATAGGCCTACTGCTACAAACAGTATATTTGAAAAAGAAGTAAGAAGCATGTTCGTGTCTGCTAATGTTGGATATCTTGAGACATTTTTCCTTGATGGTACATATAGAGCCGACTGGGTTTCTGCACTTGCAAATACTGATGATAATTTATTTGGTTACAAAATGCTTTCTGGAAGTGTTGTATTTTCAGAATTCTTCCCGAATTCAGACTTCCTTACTTTCGGAAAAGTCCGTGGTAGTATTGCTGAGGGTGGACAGGAAATTGATGCCTATGCTGATAACCTGACATTTCCCTTAGGAACTCCTTATGGAAGTTACCCTGCTATGTCTGTTCCTAATTCAGTGCCTGCATTTGTGGATGGTAGACCAGCCTTAGAAGCTGCGGTTACTACAGCTTATGAAGCAGGTATTGAAACAAGATTCCTTAACAGCAGAATCAATCTTGATCTTTCTTATTTCTTCTATGATAATACGAATGAAATTATTGATGTCACTGTAGCTTCAACAAGTGGTGTTTCTAGGCTTACAGATAATTCAGGAAGAACGACTACAAAAGGATGGGAATTAGCCCTTGGTGGTTCTCCAATAAGAAGTGGAGATTTCAACTGGGATATAATGTTCAACTTTGCGAGTTTTGAAAATACCATTGAAGAGTTAAATGCGGAATTTGATCTTGAAGCTCTGACTTTAGGTAATGGTTTCAGAGGTACATCTACTTCAGGAGGCTGGGGTGGTATCCAGGCCAAAGCTGAAGTAGGCGGTGAATGGGGTACTATTATTGGTAGAAAATTCCGCAGGGATGATGCCGGTAATATGGTAGTTGATGCTGATGGTTACCCTCTTTATGATGATAACCAGGTTTTAGGTTCTATTCTGCCTGATTACACAGGTGGTATCTTTAACAGATTAACTTACAAGAACTTAGAGCTTAGCTTTACAATGGACTGGCAAATAGGTGGAACTGTTCACTCTATTACTAACATGTTTGGCGCTTATTCAGGTCTTACTGAAGAAACTGTAGGAAACAACGATAAAGGAAACCCTATGCGTGATGCTCCATCTGAAGGTGGTGGATTAACATTTGGTGGTGTTCATGAAGATGGCACACCTAATACAACTTATGTTAGTGCTCCTTCATACTGGAAGAGCCAGTTTGCTTTGCATGAAAGATGGATATATGATGCTACTTACCTGAAACTTAGAGAAGTACGTTTAGGATATAGGCTTCCTTCCTCTCTTTTATCAGGTACATTTGTTAAAAATGCATCTATAGCAATTGTTTCAAATAATACCTTATTATTATATTCTGATGTACCGGGAATCGATCCTTCTGAGATTGGTGGTGATACTGTTGATGCACGTGTAAATGGCGCATGGGTAGATAGTGGAAACCTTCCTTCTACGAGAACATTAGGATTTGATATTAAGATTGGAATTTAATTTTTAAATATTAAATCATATGAAAATAAATAATCTAAAAATAAAATCATTGTTTGCAGGGTGCTTCTTTTTGATGTTCACGGCCTGCGACATGGGTGACTTTGGTGATCTGAATAACAGTCCAAATGCAACTACGGAACCTTTAACTTCTAATCTATTAACTAGTGCGCTTAGAGGTTTAGGTGAAACGGTTACTGCAACACAGGGTACACATTATGTACAGCACCTGGCAAATTCTCAGTATACTGATGCTGATAATTATCAAACAGTAAATTTTAGCTTCAACGGGTTTTATGCCGGAGAATTGTCGGATCTTGATTTGATAATCAGAACGAATACAAATGAGGAGACGAAAGTTGATGCTCAGCGTTTTGGCAAAAATGCAAATCAGATTGCAGTAGCTAAAATCCTCCAGGCATATTATTTCCATCACATGACAGACAGATGGGGAGATATACCTTTTACTGAAGCTTTAAAGTGGCATGAGGGAGAGTATACACCTGCATTTGATACTCAGGAGACAGTTTATAATGGTATCTTCATCATGTTGGACGAAGCTGTTCAGATGATTGAAGGTGATGTTGATGCTAATCTTGCTGCCGGTGATTTCTTATTTGGTGGAGATATGACCAGATGGAAAGATTTTGCTAATACTACTCGTATGGTAGCAGCATTAAGGCTTTCTGAAAGAAATCCTGGAAAAGCAGAAGATGAATTCAATGCAGCTTTGGATGCCAGTGGTGGTGTTGTAAGCAGCAATGATGAGAATATCAACTACCCTTATCTTGCTGAAGCAAATAACCAGAATCCATGGTTTGCCAGGTTCTTAACCCGTACTGATTATGCAATTGCTGAACCATTAGTGGAACAAATGCATACAGTTGCTAATGGGGGTGTCCTTGATGTAGCTATGGACCCAAGGTTACCTATCTATGCAAATACAAGGGAAAATTCCACTGAGATTGTAGGAATGCCTTACGGTTTGACCCAGGCACAGACCGGAGACTGGAAAGCGGATAATGGTGGAGAGCCTTCTTATCTTGGAGATTACTTCAGAGAGCAGGGCCAGGATCTTCCGATATTTAGCTATGCTCAGGTATTGTTCTCTATGGCTGAAGCAGCTGAGAGAAACTGGATTGCAGGAAATGCTGAAGATTTTTATAATGAGGGAATAGAAGCTTCACTAGAAATGTACGGAGTAGAGGATCAATTAACTCCTTACATGCTGAACTCTGAAGTGGCATTTGATCCTGCAAGGGCAATGGAGCAAATCCTTACTCAAAAGTGGATTGCATTATACACTAATGGTTATGAAGCATGGGCAGAATGGAGAAGAACAGGTTTACCTAACCTGGCTCCTTCACCAAATGCGTTTACTGAGAATGGTGAGATCCCTACAAGGCAGGCTTATCCTGTTACAGAAAGAGATCTTAATCCAACCAGTTATGATGAGGCAGTAAGCAGATTAGGCGGAGCTGATAATCTTATCGGAAAAGTATGGTGGGATGCTAATTAATCTCATAAACTAGTTTATTTAAAAGGCCGGACACGAAAGTATCCGGCCTTTTTGCTTTAGAAAATTTTATAACCGCAGTATATGCAAGAAGGAATTAAATTGATTTGCTTTAAATACTGTAACGCATTATTTATCTTTAAATAAAAATAATATGGTGCAGAATATTTAAAACTTACCATTATTATAATTGTATTATAGTTTAAGATTTAAAGGAATTGATTGAATTATGAAGTATATTTATTTATTTCTCTTACTTTTTTTTAGTGCTGAAACGTTAGCACAATTCAATCACTCAGCTGTAAAAGGCGCTATTCAGCTACCTCCTTCCTATGATACATGTTATGCTTATGTGTCCACGGAACAATCCAGGATACATAATACAAACCCTCGTTTTTTAAAATTTAAAGAGTTACATAATACGGATAAAAAATCAGCTCGTGTTTATCAGAATACATTAGCTACTTCAGAAATAGAAATAATCTTCACTTCAAATTTCAATGCCGTTCCTGAAGCAAAAGAAGCTTTCCGTTTTGCTGCGGATATGTGGGAAATGGAAATAGTCTCATCCGTACCTATTGTGGTATTTGCTGATTTTAGAGCGCTCGGTAGCAATACAATAGGACAAAATTCTTCCAATCGTGTAATAAATGTGCCTAATGCACCGGATCCCACATTAGCTTATGTTTCTTCTTTAGGTAATGCTATCTCCGGAACTGACCTGCTGCCTGGACAGCCTGATCTTATTCAAACCTACAATAGTGATTTTAACTTCTATTATGGAACAGATGCTAATCCACCAGCAGGGGAAATGGATTTTGTAACAATAGCTTTTCATGAAATAGGCCATGGTTTGGGTATTACAGGAAGTTCAAATGCCGGAAATGGTGTGGGAATGAATTTAGGTAGGAATCCAATGATATGGGATTTTTATGTTGAATTAGGCAGTGGCATTTCCATAATTGATCTGGGGTTCTCCACTCCTGAACAACAAGCAGCATTAGTTAGTAACAATTTATTTATTGACAGTTATTTTTCAACTAAGGCGCTTGATGGGATAAGGCCAAAAATATATGCCCCTACCGATTTTAATCCCGGTTCAAGCTATTCACACTGGGATGAAAATACATTTCTCAGAGGCACACCAAATTCTTTAATGACCCCTTTTAATGCTACAGGTGAAGCAATCCATGATCCGGGTGATATTACTCGCGGTATCCTCAGGGATATGGGCTGGGAGCTGGCTTCAAAATTAAATGTTGATCTGGCTGTGCTGGAAATAATATCTCCTACATCCGGTGTTAATTTGGGTGAAGAATCTGTCACTGTAGAAATTGGCAATGCAGGACTGTCTGAAGTTTCTAAAATTGATATATCCTACCGTATTGATGGAGGCGAATGGATAACCGGAACATATAGTGGATTAATACAACCTATGGGAACGGATTTTTTCACTTTTCCTCAACGTGCCAACCTTTCTGTTCCTGGAAAAACCTATACAATTGAAGTAAGAATAGATTATTTTATAGATGAAAACCAGGAAAATAATACATTAACAAAAACAGTAACTCACCTGCTGCCGGTAACCAGCTTTCCCTATACTGAAAGCTTTGAAGATGGAAAAAGCAGTTGGGCTGTAGAGGGCGACCCTGTTTGGGAATTAGGAGTTCCGTCAGGTGATATTTTAAATGCAGCTTCTGATGGGGATACTGCCTGGGTAACTAATTTATCGGGAAATTATCCTGATGAATCTACTTCTTTTTTAGTGTCACCGGTATTTGATTTTACAAACAGGCATGATCCGATAATAGAATTTGATCTTTGGTATGATATAGAATTTGGTTGGGATGGTCTTGCACTACAGGCTTCTTTTAACAATGGATCCACTTGGCAAACTGTAGGTAGTTTTGGTGATGGGTTAAACTGGTATAATGATGGAGATACACGTCCCGCTGCCCCCGATGAAAGTGAAGGTAGTGATGGAATAGATGCTTTAATTGCCGCAGTAGGGGATGGTGACGGATGGACCGGTACAGGTGCCACGGGTACAAATGGATATGTAACTGCCAGGCATACCATTCAGGGAGCAGGTGGTCAGGAAAATGTAATGCTGAGATTTGTTTTTGCCTCCGATCAGGCCGTTAATGAAGAGGGAGCAGCAATAGATAATGTATCAATTTTTGCCCCTGAAATAGTTGAAAATGATGTTGGTGTCACTCAAATCTTATCTCCTGAATCAGGTAATCTTGGAAATCAGGAAACAATTCGGATAAGGGTAAAGAATTTTGGGACTGCCGCCGCAGCAGATTTTAATGTGGGTTATCAGATTAATGATAATATGCCGGTTGTTGAAACTGTAACTCAATCAATAGCAGCTGGTGCCGATGATACTTATACTTTCACTACGCCAGCAGATCTTTCAGTCAAACAGGCTTATACAATAAAAGCATTTACAAGCTATACGACTGACCAAAATGCTATTAATGATACTTCTACAGTAATAATTGAAAGTATTCAAACTATTAGCTCATTTCCTTATAAAGAAAGTTTTGAAACAGGAGATGGATTTTGGTTTGCTTTAGGAGATTCCAGCTCATGGGAGCTTGCTACCCCTTCCGGATTAAAAATAAATTCAGCAAGTGATGGAAATATGGCATGGATTACGAATGCAGATGGTGAATACAATAACAGCGAGACATCTTATTTACAAAGTCCTGCATTTGATTTCACCAATGTAACCCAGCCGAGGATTGTTTTTGATCTTTGGTATGAGACAGAAGATCTTAAAGATGGTCTTTTCCTTCAGTTTTCAACAGATAGAGGAAGTACCTGGCAAACAATGACGACAGATGGAGAATCAGATATAAATGGCTATAATACCATAGGTCTTAGATCTCAATTCAATCCTATTGGTTTAGCCTGGTCGGGAAGTTCTTCAGGTTATCAAACGGTGGTGATAAATCCTGCTGTTTTATCAGGTGAGACTTTTGTACAATTTCGCTTTGTTTTTACATCTAACAGGTCAAATAAAGATGAGGGGATTGCAATAGATAACATCAGAATATTTGATGTGGCGGATATCTCCTATACAATTACCTGCCCGGCAAATGTTTCAGTAGGAAATGATCCGGGAGAGAACTTTGCTTTTGTTGGATTAGATAATCCGGCTGTGAGTACAACAGGGGGTACAATTACTTATAGTAATACTTTTACAAATTCTGCTGATCCTGCTGCCAATTATCCTATAGGTACTACCAACGTTGACTTTATTGTTGATGTGGATGGAGTGGTCAGGACCTGTTCGGCAACAGTAACAGTGGACGATATTGAACCTCCGGTCATTATTTGTCCTGACGATAAAACAGTGGCTGTTCCTCCGGGAACATCATCAACAACGGTCACTTATAATCAGCCTATAGTATCTGATAATTATGGCTTTTTAACACAATTTACTTACTCTACTAATCAAACTGTTGACGGAGAATCAGGAATTGCCTGTGCGACAGGTCCAAATTCCTTTATAAGGATCTTTGAGCTTAAGGAGGATTTTCAGGTAGAAAATTCATTTGATATAAAAAGTGTCGATGTAGGCGTGCAGGTAGTAAACGAAGGGGATGTACATGCTGAAGGAAATTTTGTGCCTGCAAAAATTAATCTGTACCTTTTTAATACAACACAGTTTTCCAAGGATAATCCGGCTGAATTTATTTTTAATAATATGATCTTGTTAAAGTCGCAGGATTTCCTTCTTCCGATAGGCATTGAGAATGAAATTGTCAATGTACCTGTTGAGGCAACTGTGCCGGAGGGATATGCAGTTGTAGTGGAATTTTATACTGAGGCAGGCAGTGATCAGGTATTTCCTGGTGCAAATCCTGTTCAAACCGGAGATAGCTATATTGTTGCTCCTTCATGTGGTATAAATGACCCTACTTCCGTAAGTAGCCCGGAGCTGGATTTTCCTGACTCCCAATGGATAATGAATTTAAACGGGTTATCAAAATCGAGTGATGAGGCTGTGCTTGTTTCTGGTAATGCCAGCGGTACATCATTTCCTCTTGGAGCAAATACCGTTGAATTCAGCGCAGAAGATATTTCAGGGTTGACATCTACATGTTCATTCACGGTGAATGTAGTTGAGGCAGAGCTAAGTACACCTGTAAATCTAACTGTAATTGACCAGGCCGAAACCAGCCTGACAATTGCCTGGGATTCTGTTGCCGGTGTTGATTTTTACCAGCTTAGTGTATCAAAAGATGATTTTCAATCTTTTGATCAGCAGTATGATGGGCTGATAGTTTCGGATACTTCTGTTCAATTAACAGGTCTGGCCCCAAATCAGGCTTATTTTATAAAAGTAAGGTCTGTAAATAATAGTAGTGATCCCACACAGTTCTCTGCCTTTAGTAATCGATTATTAACTACCACAACTATTGCAGCTCCACAAGTATTCCCTCCTGAATTTATTACTGATACTCAGTTTAAATTTGCATGGACACCTATTGAAAATATAGATCGGTATCAGATACAGGTCTCTACAGATAATTTTGCAACTCTTGCGTTTAATAAGATTAGAACTGGTGATGAATTATTGGTGGAGGACCTGCAGCCAAATACGTTATATAGTTATCGTGTACGGGCAGTAAATGCGGCAGGTGAGTCTGTTTATTCAAATATAGGAACTGCCGCCACATTGCCGGATGAGCCAACAGCGCTGCCCGTTACAGAAATACAAGCCGAATCATTTACTGCAAAATGGAATGCTGTAACAGGAGCAGAATCATATTTTATAGATGTATCGAGGGATAATTTTGAAACCCTTGTGGTGGATTCTATGGAAGTAACAGGTACTTCTTATACAGTAACAGGTTTGAAAAGTAATACTAATTATCAGTATCGTGTAAGGGCTTTCAGTTCCGTAGGAGGTTCATCACTAAATTCAAATATTATTTTTGTTACTACACATGCTAAAGTCCCCGTGGCTTTAGACCCATCTAAAGTTACTGATTATGGTGTAAAGGCACAATGGACTTCTACAAATGCACATGCATATGAACTGGATGTTTCAAAAGATAATTTTGATACTTTCGTAGTAAAAGATTTTATAGTAAATGATACAACAGAAGCGGTATTCAGGCTCTCGGCCAATACCACATATAGCTATAGAGTACGAGCTGTGAACCGTAAAGGAGTTGTTTCACCTTCTTCAAATGTTGTAACCTTTACTACTACTGATCTGCCTTTGGCTGTACCAACAGCTACAGAAGCTACAGATATAAAAACGTTTTCATTCAGGGCGAACTGGACTGAAGTGCCGGAAGCGCAGTTTTACAGTGTGCAGATAAGTGATGACAATTTTGCTACAGTGCTGGATGAATTTACCGGTTTTGGAAATTCATTGACTATTGCAGGTTTAGAGGATGATAAGCAGTATTATTATCGGGTTCAGGCGCAAAATAATGAGGCATCTTCTGAATTTTCAAATATTGTTCCTGTAATGACTATTTTGGGAGTAGGCGGCGAGAATTATGAGTTAACTTTTTATCCTAATCCTGTAAAAGATGTATTCACTGTGTTAACCTCTCAATTTATACAGGACCTCGAGGTTTATAATATCGGAGGGCAGAGGCAATCTGTAAATGTTATTAATTATGATAGAAAGATGCTGAATATTAACATGAGCCATTTAGAAAAGGGCATATATATTGCTCTATTACGTTATGAGAATGGCCAGGTTGGCTCCATTAAATTTGTAAAACAATGAGAATATTGTTCGTAGCCGTACTGGCAATAATATTTTTTAGCTGTAAAAGCTCAAAAACTGCCGGTCAGGATGATCAAAAGCTTTTGACAATGAAAAGAACAGCCTGCCTTGGGACTTGTCCTGTCTATGAGTTTACTGTTTTTGAAAACCGAAAGGTAGTTTATCAGGGAGCGTCTAATGTTCCCGTGGAAGAAAAAAGAACATTTAAACTAAAGAAAAAAGATTTTCAGCAGTTGAAGTCTCTGATAAAAGAGGCGGATCTGTTTAAATATAAAGACAGGTACTATCAGGATAATATTCATGACCTCCCCACAACCTACATATATTATTATAGTGATAAGCAGGATAAAACGATTATGGATTATTATGGAGCCCCTGATTCACTGAAAAAATTCGAAACTCAGGTGGAAAACCTGATCTTTAACAGTCTTAAATGATAAAAAACTTTAAATCAGCGCTTCTTTAAAATATTATATTGTGTACCTTTTATGTGTAATATTTAGCAGCTGTAGGTGCTAGTAAACAGAGGATTTTAGCTGATATTCCACTAAAATTAAAATGTTTATCATCATTATTTACCTTTTATACGTGTAAGAAAAATCGCATTATTTAATTTAAATACCCCAAATTCACCCTGTTTGCGGCATGTTACTTTGACTTTAGCGGCTTAACTTAGAAAAAATTTAAAATGGATAAGTGTTTGATTATTTCTTTGGAGATGTCTTTCACTTGCCAAATAAATTTTGGAAAAAATGAAAATTATAGGTAGGGTATTAAATTTTCATTTTTATATTTAAGGGTTAATTTTTAACTAAACACAAACAAAACAGTATGAAGAAGTATGTATTTTTATTTTTTCTGACAGCTTTTTGTTTCTCTCTTGGAGATGCATGGGCACAGGAAAGAAGGATTACTGGTAAGGTAACCGCTGAGGACGGTACCGGAGGGTTACCAGGTGTAAACGTATTACTAAAAGGGACCAGCATCGGTACAGTAACCGATATAGATGGTTCTTACGTATTAAACGTTCCGTCTGACGGAGGAACATTAACGTTCTCATTCATTGGTTTTGAAACCAAAGAAGTAGAGATCGGTGGAAGATCTGTAATTGATGTTGTAATGGGAACTGATGTAACACAACTTAATGAAGTTATTGTTACTGGTTACGGTGACCGTTCAAAGCAGTCATTTACAGGTTCAAGTGCCACTCTTTCAGGAGACAAAATTGAAAATGTTCCTGTGGCTACAGTAGATCAAGTACTTCAGGGTAATGTTGCCGGTCTGCAGCTTTCTGCAACATCTGGTACTCCAGGTTCAGTACAGGATATCCGTATTCGTGGTATATCCTCAATTACTGCAGGAAATGAGCCATTATTCGTTATTGATGGTGTACCTGTGATCTCTGGTGATCTTGATGCTTCAGGTTCTACCAGTTCATTAGGTGTTTTATCTGCACTTAACCCTAATGATATCGCTGATATCCAGGTATTAAAGGATGCGACATCTACTTCACTTTATGGTGCCAGAGGTGCTAATGGTGTAATTATTATTACTACCAAAAAAGGTAAAGCCGGAAAAGCATCTTATGCTGCAAGTGCGCAGACAGGATGGGTTTCAAGAGCTGTTGAAGGTGCGGAAATGCTGGATGCATTCGAGTGGGCAGAGCTAACAAATGAGTCTCTTGTAAATCGCTTTGGACCAACTATTTTAGATGCAGGATTTAATGCACAGGACTGGATTGGCTGGGATGGTGAGACTAATGTTGACTGGCGCGATCTTACGACTAATAATGATGCTATGCAGCAGTCTTACAATTTCTCTGCAAGAGGTGGTAATGAAAACAACAACTTCTTTGCTTCTGTAGGATATTTCGAGCAGGATGGTATTAGTGTTGGTACTAATTTTGACCGTATCAATGGTAAGTTGAATTTTACAAACAGATTGTCTGAAAAAGTTCTTTTCACCACTAATACATTAGGAAACTTTACAGAGCAAAATGGTATTTTGGAAGGATCGGCTTATTTTGCAAGCCCTGAAGCTTCTTTCTTATTTATACCTTCTGCTTTCTCTCCTTATAATGAGGATGGTTCTTATAATCTGGATGGTTTTGGTTTTTCGCCAATGTTTAATACACTATATCTTGCTGAGAACAACATCAATAGAAAGCAACAAACACGTGTGTTTAATACAACCTCTGTTGAGGCAGATATAATGGATAATCTAAGGTTCATATCTACAATAGGTCTTGATTATATTAATAATGAGGAGCTTTATTTTGACAACCGTATACATGGTGGTGGAGCCGATCAGAATGGTTATTCATGGGTTGCAAATACCAGGAACTTCAACTGGTTATGGAAAAATCGTTTAAGCTACAACTGGAGAATTTCTGATGACCATCTAGTGGATGTATCTGCTATTTATGAGGCACAAAAGAACAATTTCTACCGTACTAATAATGGTGGTTTTGGTATAGCGGCTGAAGGACTTGTTTATCCGTCATCTGCAGCAAACCCTGACTTTATTGGTGGTTTCGCAAATGACTGGGCCATAAATTCACTTTTAGGTATCGTAAATTATGGATTTAAGGATAAAATATTTGTTGATGCCACAATCAGAAGAGAAGGTAGTTCAAGATTTGGTCCTGATGTACGTTGGGGTACTTTCTGGTCAGCAGGTGCTTCTTATGTAGTAACTGAGGAGGCATTTATGGAAGGAACAGCTGACTGGTTGAGCCTTTTAAAAGTAAAAGCTTCTTATGGTAAGGTGGGTAACTCTGCTGTAGGATTAAACCAGTACCAGGCGCTTTTAGGATATTCAGGTGGTTACTATGGACAACCTTCTGCTGAACCTATTGAGATAGGTAACAGAGGTTTAACCTGGGAAAATAGTTCTTATTTCAATGGAGGTATTGAAACAAGATTGTTTGACAGGGTTAATATCGGAGCTGAATATTTCCACAGAACCAATTATGATCTTTTACTAAATGTACCTCTATCAAGAACCACTGGTTTTAACAATCAGACCCGTAATATCGGTGAAATGGTAAATAAAGGTCTAGAAGCTACATTAGATGCTGATATCGTTAGAGGTGAAAACTTCACATGGAATATTGGCTTAAATGTTACTTCTTTAGAAAACGAAGTGACAAGCCTTCCTGTTGACGAAACAGGTGAAGAAATTGGTATCACAACAGGTACAAGAAAAGTAACTGTAGGGCAGCAGGTTTATTCATGGTATATGCCGGCATGGGCTGGTGTTAATCCTGATAATGGTAATGCATTATGGTATGTGGATGGTACACTTGGTGGCGAAACTACTGAAAATTATATTGATGCTGAGCGCGGTTTCTTTGATTCTGCAGCTCCTACTTTCTTCGGTGGTATTAACACCAGGTTAGATTTTATGGGGGTTTATTTAAGTGCAAACCTTTATTATTCAGCTGGTAACCAGGTGTATGATTCTTGGGCTTATTATCAGCAGTCTGACGGGCAGTTCACTTATTTATTCGGTGGTTATGCCAGCTTAATGGACAGATGGCAGGAACCGGGTGACATTGCTCAAAATCCAAGGAACGTTTATGGTAATCCGTCACTATCAAATTCTACTTCCACAAGAAGATTATATGATGGTACTTTTGCACGGTTAAGAGACCTTACATTAGGGTATAATCTACCTGCTTCACTTACAGGAAATATTGGTTTGGAAAAAGTTAATATTTATGTTAAAGGAACAAACGTATGGACTTGGGTAAAAGATGAGGATCTTGAATTTGACCCCGAAGTAAATGCGGATGGTTTTATAAGTGTTACTGCACCTCCATTGAAAGTTTGGTCTATTGGTATAAATGCTAACTTTTAATTAAAAAATGAATAAGATTATGAATATTAAAAAATATATAGGGATGCTGGCTATAATGGCTACATTATTAGCATCCTGTAGTGATGAATTCCTGGAGCCGGAATTAACAACGTCTAAAAGCTCCGATGGTGGAATAACTTCGGCTGAGGATCTAACGGCGCTGTTAAATGGTGCTCTAAACCGTATGAGCGATGATCCGCTTTACGGTAGAGATGTTATTATGCTTGGTGATATCAGATCTGATAATGCTGTGGCTAATAGAAACTCTGGTAGGTTTATAACTGAAGGTGAATTTAATTATAATACTGAAAATGGTGGGCTTGGCCCATGGGATCAGGGATATGAAGTTATTTCAAGCCTGAACCTTATAATCAATACCACAGTTGAGGATAATGAAAGTGAACTTGTTCAGCATATAAAAGGACAGGCTTATGCTTTAAGAGCACATGTTTATACAACACTCTTAACGCTTTATGGCCAACAACATGTTGGCGGTAATCTTGGTGTGCCTATTATTACTGAATTTGTTAATTCTGCTGATCCTCAGGCACCTACAAGAGCAACGGTATCTGAAACCTGGGATTTTATAAAGTCTGATCTTAATGAGGCTTTCCAGCGCATGGTAGAAGGACTTACTGATTCTAAGGCATATCCAACACCGGCAATGGCGAAAGCGCTTGAGTCACGTGTGGATCTTTATACTGAAGACTATGAAGGTGTTATTGAAGCTGCAGAATATGTTATAAACACAGGTGACTATCAGTTGCTTGATGGTGACGCTTACTTAAGCTCATGGTCACAGGATGGTAGCTCTAATGTAATATTTGAACTGGGTTACCTTATAACTGATAACCAGGGTATTAATAGTTTGTTCTATATCACAAGGCCTACTAATTATGGTGATGTGGTAGCTACTGCTGATCTTGTAGATCTTTACGAAGCTGGAGATATTAGAGAAGAGCTTTTTGATGAACCTGATGGATTTTTAAGGACCAGAAAGTATGGACAGTGGGATGGAGGTACATTTACTTCAGAAAATGCATTTGATAATAATGTTGAATTGATCACTTATGCTGAAGTATTATTAAATTACGCTGAAGCTTTACTGCAAGATAATCAGCCGGCTCAAGCTTTAATTGTACTGAACCAGATAGCTGATGCTCGTGATGCTTCTCCTTATCTTGCTGCTAATATGGATAATATCATGTTAGAAAGAAGAAAAGAGCTTGCATTCCAGGGCTTTAGATTCTATGACCTGTTAAGAACCGGTCAGGATATTCCAGAGCGTACCGGATTTGCTGATGCTATTCCTTATGGTGATTTCCGTTTAGCGCTTCCTATTCCTCGTGCGGAATTGAATGCTAACCCGAATATCCAGCAGAACCCAGGTTATGCGGAATAATAAGTATTAGGTAATTAATAAAAAAAACCGTCTCAGAAATGAGACGGTTTTTTTATTTTAAGATGAAAAGAAGGATTACTGAAGCTTTTTAATATATTCAGCTATGCCCTCTTCTAAAGAATGAAAGGGTTCTTTATATCCAATACTCCTCAATTTGCTAATATCAGCTTCTGTAAAATATTGATACTTGTCCCTTATATCAGCAGGAGTATCTATAAAGGAAATATCTTCCGCCTTATTCATGTTTTTAAATACTGCTCTTGACAGATCAAGGAAAGTACGGGCTTTGCCTGAACCTAAATTATAAATACCCGAATCCTTACGGTGATGCATCAGCCAGTAACATACATCGGTTACATCTTCTACATAGATAAAATCCCGCATCTGCTCACCATCTTTAAATTCAGGATTGTGTGAGCGAAACAATTTCATCTTATCAGTAGCCTTTATCTGGTTATAAGCATGCCACACTACAGAGGCCATCCTGCCTTTATGCTGCTCTCCCGGACCATACACATTAAAGAACTTTAATCCTGTCCAGAAGAAAGGCTTTTGATCCTGGTTTAGTGCCCATAGGTCAAAAGCCTGCTTGGAATCACCATAGGGGTTTAAAGGTTTTAATTTAGGTATAGTGGATTCATCATCTTTATAGCCGTACTCGCCGAGACCATAAGTAGCAGCAGAGGAGGCGTAAACCAGTGGTAGCTGATATTCTACACACTTATTCCAAACTTCCTTAGTATAATCTGTATTTAACCTCCATAAGATATTCCTGTCAAATTCGGTAGTATCCGTACGGGCACCCAGATGAAAGATAAACTCCGTGGTGTCCTGATTCTCGTCAAGCCAGTTAATAAACTCATCGCGATCAACTTTTTTCAGAATATCTAGCCCCTCCAGGTTTATTTGCTTGGCTGGATTTTCAAATTTATCTACCGCTATAATATTTTTAAAGTTATGGCTGTTGAGCTTCTTAATTAAATTGCTCCCAATAAATCCTGCCGCGCCGGTTACTACTATCATATTTTATTGCTTTTTGCAAACTTAGGGAATTTAAAGAAATCAGTTTTCCCTAGCGGTCAGACGGCTCTACGCTGCCTCAAACAGCCGTCCGACCGCTTTAAAGTGGTTGTGCTGATCACTCTTTGCGCCTGCTCCGCGCCACTGCGCCTTTGCAGTGAAAAACACTACAGCTTACCTTGATCTTAGGAGGTTATAACATAGGAATTTCTTTTCATCTATATTTGTATATTATAATAACGATAGCAGATATGGATTTCAAATTTCATATTTCAGATTTCATATTTTCAAATGATTTACGTAACGAGGAAAGAGCACTTTAACGCGGCACATAAGCTTTATAATCCTAAGTGGTCGGAGGAGAAGAATAAAGAGGTTTTTGGCCCTTGCGCCAACGAAAACTGGCATGGACATAACTTTGACCTTTTCATTACTGTAAAAGGAACACCTGATCCGGATACAGGGTTTGTGGTAGACCTTAAAAAGCTAAGTATATTAATTAAAAAGGAGATTATAGAGGAAATTGACCATAAAAATATAAATCTTGATGTTCCTTTTATGCAAGGGAAAATGGCCAGCACTGAAAATATAGCTATGGAGATCTTCAGGATATTGAATGAAAAGCTTTCGATGATCTCTGATCGGGCACAGCTGCATAGTGTAAAGCTGTATGAAACACCTCGCAATTATGTTGAATATTTTGGTGAAGAATAATCCTTGAAATACTACATCATTACCGGCGAACGCTCCGGAGACATGCATGCCGGCAACCTGCTGAAGGCTATAAATAAAAAAGACAGTCAGGCACAGGCAAGAGGCGTAGGAGGGAGTTATCTAAAAGAAGCGGGTGCTGATCTTGCTTTCAATTACGCCGATATTGCTGTAATGGGATTTGCGGAAGTAGTATTCAGCTTTCGTAAGGTAATGAATACCTTCAAGAAAGTTAGAAAAGATCTTTTCAATTATGATCCTGATGTATTAATACTTGTTGATTTTGGCGGATTTAACATCCGTATGGCAAAATTTGCCAAAGCAAGAGGTATAAAGGTGTACTACTATATAACTCCAAAGGTCTGGGCATGGAATCAGAAGAGGGCACTTAAAATAAAAGCTCGTGTCGACCGCATGTTTGTGATACTACCATTTGAAAAGGAATTTTATAAACAATATAACTGGCCGGTAGATTATGTGGGTAATCCGGTAATGGATGCCGTTGATGCTTTCAAGCCGAGTAATAACTTTCTAGCGGATCATAATTTAACTGATGAAAATAAGCTGGTGGCACTTTTACCGGGTAGCAGAAAACAGGAGCTTATTAAAATAATCCCGCTTTATAAAGAACTTGTTACCCGGTTTGAGAATGTGCAATTTATAGTAGCAGGGGTAAGATCATTACCTGAGGAGCTTTATACTGAAATTAATGCTTTATCAAATGTATCTGTAGTTTATGAGCAAACTTATGATCTGTTAAACCATGCTGATGCTGCCGTAGTAACCTCCGGAACGGCTACATTAGAAACTGCCCTTTTTGACGTGCCTCAGGTGGTTGTTTATAAGACACACCCAATAAGTTATATGATTGCCCGAAATCTTATACGTGTTAATTATATTTCCCTTGTAAATCTGATTGCTGATGAGGAGGTTGTAAAGGAGCTTATTCAGGAACAAATGAATGCAAAGGAGGTAAGCAATGAATTAAACCAGCTTCTTTTTCAAGAGGATAAGATCCAAAAGGTAAAAAACAGTTATAAGAAAATAAGAAATGTTTTAGGGGAGCAAAATGCTTCTGAAACCACCGCACGGCTTATTCTAAATTATCTGGAATACTCCCGGTCCGACCGCCAGAGCGGGTCAGACCGGTAAATTCCTCGATTTAGCCTATCCCCGTTCTCTGAAGAATTATTTTAATAGCTGAGGATTAATGTACTGCGGACAAAATGTTCTTTGCATCGGACAGTGCTTATTCGCCGGTC
Source organism: Candidatus Cyclobacteriaceae bacterium M2_1C_046 (assembly GCA_051418055.1). Taxonomy (GTDB): domain Bacteria; phylum Bacteroidota; class Bacteroidia; order Cytophagales; family Cyclobacteriaceae; genus JBPRGH01. Next base: position 18,942 of record JBPRGH010000002.1, read on the forward strand.
AGACCCCTTGGTGTGGTCAGACCGGAAGGACCTAAAAAATAAAAAATGCAGCCCCTATACCAGAAAGCTGCATTTAATTTTCAACCTAAACCAAAAACAACATTGAAAATTTTTATTTTACTCCCGTCGGTTTTGTACGGCATGTAGACAAACCAAAAGGAGCATACAACGGACAAAATCCGACTAAGCTTGTGAGGAAAAATATTCCTCCAAACACTAATAATACAATTCCCCATGTACCGGCAACAATATTTGCTGCAAACAGGTAGATGAAAACAGCCGCCAGAATAAATCTAATTACACGATCCCATTTTCCCATGTTAATTTTCATAATACTTTATTTAAATCCATATTTTCAATACTATAAGCCTGAGTATAAATTTTGGGAGACCTGGTATCAGGTATAAACTATTACTGCTTTGCTCTTATCTTTATACTGATGTAAAAATATTAAAGTCCTACATTGAAAGAAATGAGTAATATCATGGCAAATGATGATTTTTGATTAATTTCAACCCTGTTTAATATGGATTATTTCTTTGTTATATTCGGATTTATCCTCCTGTTTACTGGTTTGGCTGGCTGTTTTCTTCCGGCTGTTCCCGGCCCTCCATTATCTTATGTTGGTCTTGTTCTGGTAAGCCTTGCCTCATTTGTTGATATGACACCGCGCCTTTTGATCTTTTGGGCTGTAGTGACTGTATTGGTGACCCTGCTGGATTATTTCATACCGGTATATGGTGCAAAACGTTTTGGAGGCACTAAAATGGGTATGATAGGTGCTATGCTTGGATTACTAATAGGTATTTTTGTATTCCCTCCATTCGGGCTGATTATCGGCCCACTAGTAGGAGCGTTGATTGGTGAGCTTATAGCAGGTCAGAAACAGCAGGCATTCCGCTCCGCCTTGGGTACTTTTTTAGGGTTCTTAACAGGCCTTGTACTGAAAGTAATAGTTTGCCTGATCATGGTCTACTATTCAATTATCTACCTTCCATGGTAATTATTGAATAACCAGTATTATTCAATAATTATAGTTACTTTATTTAGCTTTCCTTCTTCCAGTTTATCAGTAACTTCACCGGCGCCCCAGTTATTTTTATCGTCCTTTTTTGCCATCACATAATAAGCTTTAGGCTCCAGTTCCTTAAATTTTACCGTCCCCTTTTTATCTGTAAGTACTATTTCAGTTACAGGATTCTCTTCCTTTCGGTAATCGTCCTCATTACCATAAAGCTGTACATCTGCACCTTCAACAGGGTTTCCCAGCTCATTTAGTACTGTAATTTTAAGATTGGTCTTAAAAACCTGGTTAAAACCAGTTGTTACTATAAATAGGGCTAATAAAATAAATATTATTTGTTTTTTCATTTTCAGTTATCTTAATAAAACTACGGCTCCTCGTTCAGTTTGAACACCAAGCCCTGGATTAAATTCACTTATAAAACGTATAATGTAAGCATATGTTCCCTGCGGTAACGGTTGAGAAACATCACCAAGCATTCCTCCGTTCCAGCGGAAATTAGGATCTTCCGATTCAAATACAATTTCTCCCCAGCGATTAAATATGATGATCTGGAAGTTATCTTCATCAATGAATGATGAAAAGACACGAAATGTAGTATTCATTTCATTGGAGCTTGCCGGTCTGAATGCATTAGGAACACTTATTCGGGCATCACAGCTTTCAATAACAGCTATCTCCGCTTCTGTTACACAACCAAAAGCATTTGTTAATTCAGCACGGATATTTGCCAATGTAAATACAAGGAGAGTATCTCCGGAAAAGTCAAACCCGGGAGTATTTTCAGTTATGAGGTCTCCGTCTTCATCAAAATATTCAGCACGAATAAAGTTTCTTCCCGGAAATAATTTAACAACCGAATTTTCAACAATAGGATCTTGAGGACAAATGGTATACATTTCCCTGAAAGGATTAGGTGATGCGTCATTAAATATAACTGTTACCTCTTTAGTGTTATCACAATTATTTACACCATCTCCTTCTGCAGTCACAAAATATGTTCCCGGCTGATCAACCACTATAGAATCTGCTTCTACAGTATTATTTCCATACGACCATATGATCCTTTGGGCATCAGGACTTTCAGCCCTTAATGTTATTTCAGCCACACCACAGGCAGAAACAGTAGGTTCGGGCAGTAATGTTACTGTATCAGGAGGAGTTATGATAAGATCAGTTGCAAAATCGCTGCAGGTGTTTTGATCTGTCAGCTCCAGATAGTATGTTCCAGCTATTAGATTTGTAATAGTTGTATCCAGCTGATTAGTAGTTCCGGATGCAGCAGGATCATTTGTTGCTGAATTATAGATCGTATAATTTATTGGAGGAACGGCATTATTATCAACGGAAAAAGATATTCCTCCACCTTCACCCTCACAATCGGTATTTTGAGTAGTCACATTGGTAATTTGGAACGCCTGATCTTCATTTACAGTAATATTATCAGAGTTTATACAGCCATTCGTTTGCTCTTGTATAAACACAGTATAAACACCACCAGGGAGGCTATCAAGACTAAGTATCGGATCAGTGACATCAAAACCGGCATCCAGGATCTGACCGCTTGTGTTCCTTATCGTATAGTGGTATGCACCGGTAAAGTTTATAGTTACTTCTACAGAACCATCATTGCTGCCACAGGCACTTGCATCAGTAGATGCCAGATCAAAAGAAGGTGGGGCAAATACTGTAAATGGTTGTACTAATGTAGTATCAGGGCTGTTTGAGCACTGGTTGAAAATAAATACAGACACCTCGTAATTACCGGCAGAATCTGTGCTAAATGTATGCTCAGCTGTCTGGGCAGGACCGTATGTGCTTGAAGTTTCTACAATAGCCCCATCAATTAGCCTTGTAACATTAAATATATATTCATCAAAAGGTGATGTCCCTGTCGCTACAAAAAGTATTTCATCACCCGGGCAACCATTACTTGTCTGAAGGGAGGAGCCGTTAGATGCTGAGCCGTACTGGCTGCTGAAATTTGGAAGACCCAAATTACTTGAAGTACCGGCAGATAATGCAAAGCCACTTTCCTGATAATCTGCTTCCGTTGCGCTATCTCCCGGAGCAAAAATTGTTCCCAGGAACTGCTGTCCGTTGTTAGCTACATAAATAGACCCTGTAGGTCCTAATTGTAAAGCCCCTAGTTCCAGATCCGTATCAAATTGATCCTGAGGTACAGGATTATCTAATGAATCCAGCCAGTATTCAACAATATGGCTTTGTGATCCACCATTTAATGAACCAAATATTTTGCTGCCATCTTGCGAAAACTCCAGCCCGTAAATATTTCCGCTAACATTGAAATCTGCGTTTACATCCATCTGACGGAAATTTTCAATAACACCAATGCTGTCCACGAAATCAAATAATTCGATATAATTGGTGCTGCCTAAAGGCAAAGCCACCCCAAGCTTATTATCTAATGATAACTTCATATAGCCGGTTCCGGCAATAGCAAGAGAGGAAGGATGTACAGATCCAATTTGGCTTATTACCGGTGCTTCAATTCCCTGTCCGGTAAGTTCAAATGCCCGGAATAACTGGTTTCCATATTCATGAGCTATCACCCATCGTGTATTACCAGTTATTTTTTCGGTACTGTTACACATCAGCGTGCTTTCAACAGGTATATCAAATTGGTCCCTCACTACATCACCCAAACCATTGCGCAGCTTAAGGTCAAAAATACTATAGCGTAATTCAAAAGTATTACCCCCGGAAAACTCTATCGCTTCCGTAGTGAATATATAGTAAAGTGTAGCATCAGAGGGGGCTTCCATTATAAATACCGATTGTGTTGCATCAGGGTCCCCTGATAATTGTGCAACTAATGTTCCTTCCCGGTCATAAACATTTGACCCATCAGAATAAAATATAGGGAATCCGTTAGGGTCGCAATAAATGGCACATCCCTCAGGAGCAGTCATCTCATTCCCTCCATTAAATACTGTCGGGTCCCCATAGGGGATAGGTACCGGTTGGCCTCCTGTGGAAATAGGGTTAAAATCTATTCCCGCATGTTCTCCAAAATACCAGACAAATGCACGCTGCTCCTCAGCGCCGTATTCCTGCACACGTACAGGAGAATAGGTGGCACAGCCATTTGCAGTGGCAACTACATAATAATTCCCGGCAGAATCTATTGTGGTGGTTTCACCATCCATCGGCTGATTTGACCAGCGGAAAGTTGCGCCCTGGGCTGCATCACCTGAAGCTTCAGCAGTTAATGTAATGGGGAAATCCTCCGGGCAAACAATTGTATCAGGCGGGAAACCGCTTATTGAAAGGTCGAAAGGTATTATATTGATCTCTTTGGAAACCGTATCGACAAAAATATCACTAAACGCAAATAAAGTAACTGTAAAAGTCCCCTGATCGGTATAGGTATGAATAGGGGCATAAACATTAGCAAAATTACCATCTCCAAAATCCCATATAACACTATCAGCAGCAGGTTTTATGGTTGGAAAAAAGAGGATAGGGCTATTGGCACATTCACCGGAAAACTCAAAATCAAGTTGAAGGTCAGGTTGGAATAAAGGTAAAAATGCAGCAAAATTTTCACTGATAAAGGCATCATTTCCAAGTATCGTGCGGCTGTAGAATGCTTCACTGGCGATTGAATCAGGTTCATTTATCCTTCCCAGCGAATATTCAGTTGTTTCAAATAAGTGATAGATCAGATCATCAGGTCCGGTTTGCAAGCCGTAGCTTCTGGTAAGGCTGTTGGATGTTCGTAATGCAGCCATAGGAAAAGTAGGGTCCGTCAGGTCTACCTGCATCAGGCTATCAGCAGGGCTGTTAAAATTCCCTGAAATGTAAAGGAACTGACCAGATGGCGAGAACTCAGAATCGTAAATATTAAAGTCAGGTATCTGGGAAGTTGATGTATTTGGAACAAACTGTGCAGCTGCTCCATCAAAGGCCCCTGTTGCTAAATCAAATGTAACTAATGTCACAGGACGATTATCCTGAGGTGAAATGGCTATGGTTGGAACTCCCGGAAATACACCTGAGGAATCTGCAAAAGTAAAAGTATGTACAATTTGTGGAGCCCCTGAAATGGTATAATTTGCTGTAGTACCTATACTCCCATCAGAAAGGATCTCTGTGACATTGTATGTTTCTGAGTTTCTCTGATGAGTAAGCAACCAAAAACCATCATATGTTGCATTAGGTATAACCAGCATGCCCGGAGATACTGAACCATCTGTTAACCCTGCTATTGTCTGGTTTTTAACTGTAGGGTCTATATCCCCAACAGGAGGTTCAGGGAAGCCGCCTGCGCCATATAAGGCCGTGTCATATACGCTATAGCGAATGCTTCCCGGGGCAGAAAGTGTAGCATTATTTGTGAAGATATAATATCTACCCTGGTTAGCTGTACCCGGAACATTACTTACTGCTACCGTTTGAGGACCTGCAGGATTAGCCAGCAATCCGCTGCCGGTAGTTACGGCCCGGTGATATTTATCATAAACCTGCTGGCCATCCGTATAAAATATAAGTTCTCCTGTAACAAGATCTGAAGCAACACCACTCTGGCCCAGATTAAGGGTATTAGGTATTGTCTCTAACCTTGGCTCAAGTGTATTTTGATCAAAAAATATCCCATTATTATTTTGGGAAAAATACCAATGGAGCATTGAATTTTTCTGGCCAACCGCAGCTGTTGATAGAAGACAAAATAATAAGACACTTAAAGTATAGCCGACGGATTTTTTCATACAATGTGTAACTTTTCCTTTAGGGAACGCTTATAAATAAAAAACTTCTTCTAATTTAAATAAATAAGTAAAATTAGCCGTTGTAGTTACAAACATCGTGTATAATTTTCTTATTCTTGCCGTTAATGGCATATATTAGTAGATACGTCTCTGATTAACATATATTGCATGAGATATTTAGGATTATTTGTAGCATTCTTTTTATTGGCGGTTTCTGTGAAAGCACAGGATCCGCAATTTTCACAATTTTATGCTTCCAGGCAATTTTTAAATCCTGCTTATGTAGGTGGTTCACTTCAGGGAAGTGCCGGTATTGCCTATAGGAATCAATGGCCATCAATTGAGGCTACATTTGTTACTATGGTGGCTTTTCTTGACTATTATTTAGAAGATTACAATAGTGGCGTTGGCTTAATTTTATCTCACGACAGGCAGGGTATAGCCGGTATACGTTCTACTGAAGTAGGTTTGCAATATGCATATCAGCTATATGTTACCGACTGGCTCACATTCCGACCGGGATTTCAGGTAAGCTTTAATAATGGCTATGTAAATTTCAGCGATTTGGTTTTTCCGGATCAGATAGATCCCATAACAGGAATTGTGACAGGCGCTCCATCGGAAAATCTCGGTGCAGGATTAAGCAGAAATTATATTGATCTTTCTGCCGGGGGTTTGCTTTTTACGGCCAATAGCTGGTTAGGAGGATCCGTACATCATTTAAATACTCCTAATTATGCCCTGGTAGGGAGTGGGGTACAGCAGGATCTGGCAATGAGATTTAGTATTCATGGTGGCCATCGCATTAATCTTGGCTCCGGGGTCATTGGGCAGGGGCTTTTTTCAAGGCCTCAGGAGCGAAGCCTGACTCCTACTTTTCAGTACAAAAGGCAGGATGTATTCGAGCAGCTTGATCTTGGGCTTTACCTAACCCTTGAACCTATTATTTTTGGTACCTGGTACCGAGGCCTTCCATATAAACAGGTGGAGGGAATACCAAATAACGACGCCTTAATATTTTTACTGGGATTTGTAAAGAAGGGAAAAGACGATCAGCTAAATATTGGATATAGCTATGATGTCACCATTTCAAAGCTGGGTACTTCAAGTGGAGGAGCTCATGAATTTACGTTAGTTTATACCTGGCCGGTAGGTAACCCTCGAAAGCCACCTAAAAACGTAAGGCTTATTCCTTGTCCGGATTTTTAATAGCCGCTAAACCAGTTCTTAAAATCCGCAACTCTCTCACGGCTCACAATGATCTCCTTATTAATATTAGGTGTAACCGATATTTTCAATCTGCTGTTGGAATAAACTGCAACATCTGTTATCGTTTCAATATTGAGGATAAACGTACGGTTGGCCCTAAAGAAAAGAGCAGGATCTAATAGCTCTACAAGCTCCTCCAGGTTAAAATCTATGATAAAACGACGGTTCTCCCGTGTTATAAGATAAACAGTTCTGCCATCGGCAAAGAAATAAGCTATTTCATTTATGGGTATTGATTTTAAATGATCCCCCAGCTTAACCATAAACCGGTCTTTATACTTTTTTTTGCTTAGCTGGTTTAAGGCTGACTTCAAAATATCTGTGTTAAATTCAGCTTTAAGCTCTTCCTTCATTTGCAGAAGCTTATTTAGCGCCTCAGCTACTTCTTCATAAGTATAAGGCTTTAAAAGATATGCGATACTGTTCAGCTTAAAAGCCTCAATAGCATAATCATCATAAGCAGTGGTAAAGATCACCGGCTTCTTAATGGAAGTATAATTTAAAATTTCAAAGCTTTTTCCATCTTTCAGCTGAATATCCATAAAGATGAGATCTATTGAGTCATGAGATCCTTTAATTACAGGAACAGCTGTTTTAATACTGTCACAGATAGCTGAAACTTCATATGAAGGATCATATCTTTTAATAAATCGCTGAAGCTTATCAGCTGCTGGTTTCTCATCTTCAACAATTAATATCTTCATTATAATAATATAGTCTCTTTGTTTTCCGGTACTTTCAACAAAGGAAGCTTTAGGTAATTATCAGTATGCGCTTTTACCGATATAATAGGCTTCTCTGAATAAAAATTGTACGAACGCTGCAACGATTTAAAGATATGCTCAAAATTCAGATTGGGCTGCAACCGCTCATTCAAATTATTTTTTATTATTAAATAATCATCATTTTGTTCATCATATAATTCTATGCGAAGCGGGCTAAGTGGTGTAATTATATTATTTCTTACAACATATTCTACCAAAAGGGTTAATGTGCCTGGTAATATCATAATTCTATCAGTACCAGTAGAAAAATCTGTTGTAAAGAATATATGGTTATTATACTCATAATTAAGCAGATAAATAATATGTTGAGTAGCCTTTAATTCTTGCTCCAGTGTTACCAGCTCCTTATTCCTGCTGGAAAGAATATGACGATAGATGGCCGAAAGATGGTCTATAAAATCTTCTGCTTCATTAACATCCTTATGGGCAAGTGTAATTAAAGTTTCCAGGCTGTGATAGAGTAGCTGAGGGTTTACTTTTTGGTGGAATGATTTTATTTCAATATTCAGGTCTTCTTTTAATTGCTCCTCATACATTAACTGTTCAGTATTCTGCTGGTAATAATAAAAGTTGCCTAAAAATAATAGGTGATAAAGAAGCGCCAGAATGCCATAGACACAGTTAAAAACTATAAGCTGGGTTTCACTCACACTGAAATTCAGTGCAAGCTCAAAATATAATGAGATGGCTGCTGTAGTTAATGCTATGGAAAGAAAAGTTCCGCTGATAAGTTGAAGAACAATGTAAAAAGTGGAAATAGTAGTACTCCTTCTGTGAAAGTATCGGATAAGCAAACGCTGACTTTCACTTAACAGGTAAGCTAACCCGATACAAAAATATACCTCCTGGCCCTTAAATAATTCAGGGATATAAGAGATGTTATTTATTAACATCAGGATAAGCAGATAGGCAAATATCCCGATAACAGGAGGGATCAGCAGGCGGAATGAGATTTTATTTATAAAGAAGTTTTTATACATACTCTTCTTCAGTTAAATAAACAATAGGTAAGATAACAGTATAAGTATCTTCATCCTTTACTTTTACAGGCATCTTTATCAGGTGCTGATATCTTTTTTTAATGTTTTCAAGCCCAATTTGAAATGAGTCAGGAGATTGTGGGGCGATTGTTTTATTGTTTTCTATTATCACTACTTTTTCATCAGGTGAGTATATGCTAACAGTTATTTTATTTTGATCATCAATAATATTATGCTTCACTACATTTTCCAGGAGCATTTGAAGTGTCAGGGGAGGAATATAACCTTCAAATACTGTTTTTGACAGATTTATATCCAGGATAAGTTGATTTTCAAACCTGACCTTTAAAAGGTAGTTATAAGCTTTTACGAATTCTACTTCTTCTGCAATGGAAATAACTTTTTTCTGGTCATTTGTTAGTACATACTGGAAAGTCTTTGCCATCCTTCGAATAAAATCTTCAGTCTGACGTGCATTATGATGAATAAGGGAAGAAATGGTATTAAGGCAATTAAATAAATAGTGGGGGCTTAATTGATTTTTTAAAGCCTCATACTGGAGTTCAATTTGTTGCCGCTCGTGACGTAAACGATCAATTTTAAAATGCGCATAATGATTATATGATTGTAAGGCAAATGAAATGAGGCTATAGATCAATAATCCGGCAGAGGAAAGGATGATAAGCTTGATTATTTCATCATAATAGTTATTCCATATCCAGCTTATTGAAAAAGTTTTAAAAAAGCCAAGTGTTAACCAGCTAATCAAAAACACAATAAACAGTCCGATGATTATCTTCAGCCCCAGTTGTAGTCCGAGGAGGGTGGTAATATTTGTATTTCGTTCCCAGTATTTACTAAATCCACTATCAATTACATTCATAGTGATACCGGTTATTACACCAGTCAATACAGCTATCAGATACTGTAGCGGTTGGTTAAACAGGTGAGGAAGCTGAGCATCTCTTCCATAGGAGATGTAAATAAATATTACTACACCTGCAGTGGCCGGGATCAGGAGATTAAATATCAGTTGGCGTTTTATCATAGCAGGTACGAAAGAGCATGGTTAACTTACGAAAAAAGGGCTTCATAAGTTAACCAAAGCAGTTATTTATATTTTTACTCAAGCGCTTTTAATGCTTTGCCGTAGTAGGTATCCGAGCTAATGTTTCGGGCAGCTTCACGGTAGGCTGCACTGAGCTCTGAGTTATTTGATCTGTTTACCACCTCTGAAAGTGCTATAAGTGCCTCTGATTGATAGAAATCACTGTCAATATATTCTGTTGCCTTTATTAAAGCTATAGCAGTTTTTTTATCCATTGAGGAAGTGCGTTCTGCGGCTTTTTTTATTACTGTAGAAGCATAATGATCTGAATTCACATTCCTTAAAGCATTTGATATAGCTTCTGTTAATTCAGTTGTAAGATTACCCTGGTCAATTGATTTGACTAAGAGGTTAGAGAGATAATAATCGCTCGACATCCTTTCTGATACCGTATTAACAATATGGATTTTCATATTTGAATTCAGATCGCTTTCCAGAAGCTCCCCAAATATGTTAGCCATATAATAATCAGAGGATATGCTGCTGATCTCATTAAGGAGAATATTAAACCCATTTTCAGATAAATTCTTATGCCCCAGCGCTTTCTTTAATACAGATGATTTATAGTAATCACTATCAATATTTTTTGATGCACTTACCAGGGACGACAAAACTTCACCTGTCAAATTATCTTCTTCGAGTAATGTGCTAATAACTACCGTCTGATAATAATCGGAATTTATTTTGTCAACAGCTGCTAAAACTTTTTTCATGGCAGCAGGTGAGGGTTTTGATTCTTTTAGTGCATGTTTTAATACAACGGCAAGATAATAATCGGAATCTATATTGGTGAGCCCAGCAAAAAAGGCTTCTGAAGCTTTAGGGTCATTCAGAAATAAACTACTGTGCTTTTTAAGCAGGCTGGCGAGGTAATAATCAGATTCAACAACAGACGAGATTTTATCTGCTATAGATATTAGATCAGCTGATCTCAAATCTTTTTTCTGTAACAGCAGGTCAGCATAATGTACCTGTACATAGTTACTCTCCAGTTTTTCGATTTCATTTAAAACAGCATTGGCACCACCAGAATTATAGAACCTGTTAACCCTGCTTTCAGCGGCTATTCGGGTAGTACGTACAATTTCGGGTAAAATTTCAGATAGCCACTTTTTGCCGGCCGGATCATATGCTATCTCCTTGCGACCTTCAAAATATTTTTTTGATAGCTGGCCATTACCATCAGATTCTATTACCAGCTCCCGCTTAGAGCCAAAAGTAGTTTTGCTGATCTCCAGAAATCCACCTGGTGAGATACTTTTAACAGCTCTATCATCATCTGTTACTTCAATTTTTCCCTGGTATTCTATTTCAAAATTTTGTAATGCAGAATTAGATTTATATTTAATAGTTCTTTTGCCTGAATTCTCCTTTATCTGGATTGAATTGTTGCTCATTGTTTGTGCAAATCCGGGTTGAGAGATAAAGAGATAAAGGATTACAAAAGCAATTGCGGCTCCTGTTGTTAATAAAATTCTTTTAGAAAGTACTGTCAACGACGGTTTCATGATTCTACTCATTTGTTTCACTTCTATTCACGGCAATTTTACAAACAGGTTAAGACTAAATAAAGAATACTGTAATGAACTGTAGCATAGATGTAGTGAAATGTCAGAGGCAGGAATTAAATAATTTTATTGTATTTTCAACAGTAGGTGCTTTTTAGTTGTTAACGCTGCATATCAGTAGCTATCAGCTAATTAAATAAAAAAATAAAGTAATGAAAAACTTAAAAGTACAATCAGTTGCTTTAACCCTTACATCCCTGTTTATACTTTCCGGATTATTAACCCTCTATTCCTGTGCTAGAAATCCTGTTACAGGCAAACGAGAATTAATGTTACTGGGGCAGGGGCAGGAGAGAGCTATGGGTGAGCAGGCTGATCCAGAAATAGTAGCTTTCTTTGGTTTATATGATGATCCTCAGTTACAAAGGTTTATAGATCAAAAAGGGGAGGAAATGGCAAATATTTCACACAGAAAAAACCTGGACTGGGAATTTAAAATAGTAGATTCTCCTGTACTTAATGCTTTTGCTGTGCCCGGTGGATTCGTTTACTTTACCAGGGGAATAATGGCACATTTTAATAATGAAGCAGAGTTTGCAGGAGTATTAGGGCATGAAATAGGCCATGTTACGGCACGACATTCTGCCCAGCAATACTCTAAAGCTATGTTAGCCCAGGTTGGTTTGACAGTAGGTATGGTTGTTTCTGAAACCTTTGCTCAATTTTCAGATGTAGTGGGTCAGGGAGTAGGTTTGCTCTTCTTGAAGTATGGGCGTGATGCAGAACGAGAATCAGACAAGTTGGGTGCTGAGTATTCTTCCAAAATAGGTTATGATGCACATCAGATGGCCCAGTTTTTTAATACCCTACAACGTAAAGCTGAAGTAGCCGGCCAGGAACCCGTCCCGACGTTTCTTTCTACTCACCCACATCCAAGCGATCGGCTGGAAAAAGTACATGAATATGCAGAATACTGGCAACAAAAGCTTAATCTAGAAAACCCTGATGTAAACAGGAACAGCTATCTACGCATGATAGACGGCATAGTATATGGTGAAGATCCGAGGCAGGGATATAGGGAAGGGAATATATTTTATCATCCCGTACTTAAATTTCAATTCCCCATACCTGCAGGGTGGGCGTTTCAAAATACACCTCAGCAGGTACAGATGGCTCCGGAGGGAGGAGAGGCAATGATGATGCTTACACTGGTACAGGCAAATTCCTTACAGGAAGCAGCTCAGCAGGTGCTGGAAAAGTATAATCTTGAAGCTGTTGAATCAAGGAATGTAACTGTTAATGGTTTAAATGCTTTGGCCCTAATAGCTGACCAACAGCAGGAGCAAGGTACCATTCGCGTATTGTCTTACCTGATAAGTTATGATAATAATATTTATAATATGATGGGGGTAGCCGCTTTAAATAACTTCAGCAATCATGCGAGGGTATTTACCAGCGTGATGGAAGCATTTAGTCCCTTAACGGACCCTTCTAAAATAAACGTACAGCCGGAGCGAGTTAATATAAGAGAAGTAACACAATCAACTACTTTACAGCAGGCTTTAAGCCAATTTGGAGTGCCTAACGAACGGCTTGAGGAGCTGGCTGTTTTAAATGGAATGCAGCTTAATGAACAGGTTTCCAGCGGAACGTTAATTAAAGTAATTGGCAAGTAAAATTTAATTTTAAAATATAAAAAAAGAGGTGTGGTTTTTAACTACACCTCTTTTTTTATATATGCCCTAAATGATTTAGCTAAAGCTTTAAATTCTTTAAATATTTCGCGTTTTCCTGTATAGCCACTAAAGGTTTAGTATTAGTATAATCCTCCTGTTCAACAATAAAATATTTCATTCCATTTTCCTGTGCTGTTTTAAGCACCTCTTTCCAGTTGATAATTCCGGTGCCAAGTACGGTGGAGTGTCCTTCCGTGTCATTTTTCTTTTTATAATCCTTTACATGACAAAGGCGAAAGCGGTTTTCATAATTCTTTAAATATTCAATTGGATCAGCACCGCCGGCTACAACCCAATATATATCCAGTTCAAAATCTACCAGATCGGGGTCAGTGGAATCCATCAAAACTTTTTGAGGGATTTTTCCCTCTGTCTCTTTAAAAGTATACGCATGGTTGTGGTAGGCAAATCCTAAACCGTTTTGTTTACAGATTTTGCCCCAGTGGTTAAATTTATCTGCAAATGCCTTATAACCCTCAATGGTTTCCTGTGGACCTATCCATGGAGAAATAAGATATTTCATTCCTATTTCGGCAGCCTTTTCTGCTTTTGATTCAAAATTTTCTTCTGTATTACAGTGGCTGGCGACGATTTCCATACCCAGATCTTCCACAAATGCTTTAAAATCGGTATTGCTCATTCCCCAGAACATTCCGGAGCTGCCTTCAAAACTTTCGATATGCTTATAGCCATAGGATGAAATAGCCTTTAATGTCCCTTTAGGATCGGCAGCCATAGCTTCTTTAACAGAATAAAGCTGAATGCCGAAATCAGATATCCCGCCTGAGCTGAAAAGCCGGAGTGAATTTCCTAAAGTAGTAGCTGGCAGAGCTAAACCGCTAGCCATTAATGCGCTTAATTTTATAAAATTTCTTCTGCTATTGTCCATTATATGTTAGTGATGGTGAATATTAGTTTCAATATAATTATTTTTCATGAAATTGGATCCAGTCGAGGTTCATTAACTGCTCTTCCTTCTTTTCTTCATTTTTAAAAACAAAGTAGATATCATGTACACCTTTTGTAATTTTTAATTCAGAATCAACGGGATTAAAATCATTTTTGCTTTCTTTTGAAACAGTGGTTTCACTTACAACCGGACCATCAGGAGAACCAATCCTACACTCTATGTTACCTCCTGACAGAGTTGAAACATTATAGGTGATCGATTTTATAGCAGTGAGATCAATATCATTAAAAACAATATGAGATCCATGCCTTATCTCACTTACATAGGCCAAATTCCCTCCATTAGGCCTTTGCTGCTGGACATTCCTGAAAGCATCATAGTTTTCTGCCTGTACTTTAGGGTGGCGGAAGGTAAAGCTTTTTCTTTCAGTAATAGGCGGAATATTATTAGCTCCTTTATCAGTATAGGCCACACTTAATATATAAAGGCCATCTTCATTTTGCTCTTCATGCTTATCAAAGGAAATTATCCCATGAAGGGGAAGGTTTGACGGTTTGTCGTCAGCAAGGGAAAGTATATATTTCGTCATTTCAGTGGCATCTTCTTCCGTATGCTGCGGATGTGCAGCCATTAAGGCATCGCCCCAGACACCGCCTCCTCCTTTAATTATTTTCTTTGACAGGAATTCAACTGCAGAATAATCTCCTTTATAATGGAGAGCAATATCTTTATAAGTTGGGCCCACAGATGCCTTTTCTAGAGTATGGCAAGAGCGACAATCGCTATTCTCAATTAGCTGTTTTCCAAGAAGGTATTTTGAGGGGGATATATTCGCCTCTCCGGGACTAATTAGTGCAAGATCAAGGCCATGATCAAGATAATTAAAATTAAATGCAGCATTTTCTTCACTTATTTCATAATTCACTAATTCACCGTCTTCTTTATCATGGATGCGTATGTTGTATGAAAGTTTTTTATTCTGATGATAAAAGCTCCTGTTTCCCTCAAAATAAACTTCAACAACAGGAGGTTCATTTCCAACTGCTACTTTTAGTGTGGCCTCGCTGCTTAATCCCTGAGGATCAGTAACAACTAGTTTAGCATTATGGATACCCGGGTTATTAAATGTAAAAGTAGTCTCTTTGTCTGCCGATTTAACTTTTTCAGAATTAAAATACCATTGATATTCCAATTGCTCGTCCTCATAGTCAAAGGATTCTCCGGCAGAGAGCTCAACTGTAAAGGGTGCTGCTCCCACAGTCTTTTCAGCTTTAATTTTAGCAACCGGAGCCTTATTACCTTCATTATAGAAAATTTTAATAAGTCGCGCCTCATCATTATTTGCAAAATAATTAGCACCATATTCCAGGATATATAGAGCTCCTTCCGGTCCAAATCGCATATCTATCGGTTTGACAATATCTTCTTTGGGAAGGAAAGGTTCTATTTTTTCAATATTATAGTTTTCGTCAAAGCTTACTACCTGAATCCAGCTGCGCGCCCACTCATAGATAAACCACTTTCCTGAGTAATATAAAGGGAATTTATTTGAAGAAGGACCATATAAATTTTCATGATAAAAAGGCCCTCCCATAGCACTGCGGCTTCCTTTACCTAACATTGGAAATTCCTGTGATTCTCCATAAGGATACCAGATCATAGCTGCCTGAGCAGTGGGTAGAATTTTCTTGCCGGTATTAT
The DNA here is from genome assembly GCA_051418055.1 of Candidatus Cyclobacteriaceae bacterium M2_1C_046. Taxonomy (GTDB): domain Bacteria; phylum Bacteroidota; class Bacteroidia; order Cytophagales; family Cyclobacteriaceae; genus JBPRGH01. Next base: position 34,696 of record JBPRGH010000002.1, read on the forward strand.
TAGGTGACTCATTTATGGGTTTTTCAGGATTCAGATAATCTCCGTGTTTATTTGTACTAAAATCCCAATCGGGATACATTTTATTGTTACCTACAAAATATGGCCATCCAAAATTGCCTGCTGCTTTTGCCTGATTCCACTCATCATAACTTTGAGGGCCCTGGATACCATCTTCACCACCATCAGGTCCAACATCACCCCAGTAAAGGAAATTGGTAGCAGGGTCTATTGTAAAGCGAAAAGGATTTCTAACCCCCATTACATAGATCTCGGGCCTTGCATCAGGTTCATTTTTGGCAAATAAATTATTCTCAGGGATACTATAAGATCCGTCACTGTTAACCTTTATCCTGAGGATTTTTCCCCGGAGGTCATTAGTATTAGAGGAAGATTTCTGAGCATCAAAAGGTGATCGGCCCGGGCGTTCATCGATTGGAGTATATCCATTTGATTCTTTTGAGCTGGTGTTATCGCCGGTGGAAATATAAAGAAGACCATCAGGCCCAAATTCAAGTCCTCCAGCAGAATGGCAGCAGGTTTCTCTCTGTACGGGTACTTCCATTATGACTTTTTCACTACTCAATATTAAACTGTCACCGACCATTAGGAACCGGGAGAGGTTTTGTTTTGGCTCAGGTCCCGGTGGAGAATAATAAATATAGATCCATCCGTTTCGACTGAAATCCGGATCAGCCGTTATTCCAAGCATTCCATCTTCGTAATTACCCTCGGTAGAAACTTTAAAATTTGCTAGTAACCGGGTTTTTTGATGCTTTGGATTATAGAGCTTGACCGGGCCTTCTCTTTCAATAAACAAAACTCTTTGATCAGGCAAAACAGCCATTTGCATTGGTTCATTGAGATCATTATCCAGCACTACTTTAATAAAACGATTTTCATCCGGCATTCTTAATGATGTTGCTTTTTGATAATCAGGAAATTCACCGCCGGCTGCCTTTAATGCAACAGCAGATATTTTCTCTACCGTAAAATTGGAAGGTTCATTTTTAAGATCTGTGGATGTATAATAAAACTGTCCATTATCATAAGGTAATATTATTGGTTCTACTTCAGTAGAGACTGTCTTTACTATATTTTGAAGATCCAGCCTTTGTAATAATCTCCCATACCACGGCCATTGGTAACGTAAGCGTATGCTATCGGTTGAGATATTTAAGGCAAGTAAACTGCCTCCCGACTGGACGAATCTTTCTATACTGTTTTGTTGATGGCTATTTAATTTTTGTGGATTTAAATCAAGAAGAACAATAGCATTAAAATCCTTAAGGCTATCTTCAGTGAGGTACAAACCTTCCTTTGAGCTAATCACCTCAATCTCATTTTCAGTTAATCTTTTTGATATTTCATTAGTAAAAGTTATTGAAGCAGGTTTCTCCTGGACTTCATCAGTATTATAAATTAATACCCTCGGGGATTTTGAACAGGAGAAAAAAAGTATCGCAATAATTAAAATTGAAAATATCTTCCACATACAATCTATAAGATTAACTAATATATTTTTTGCCCAACTATCACAAAATATAATAAGGAGTATAAATGAACATTTAGATAGTTATTCTGAAATGGTCAATTCCCAATATCAGGAGTATATTTGATAAATGAAATGGATTCAGGAAATATTTTTTATTTCAATCTTTTCGGCACTAAAAAATTTGTATTTGAAATAATGGGTGCCATAAAAGAGAAATGGTTTGGCGGAGAGATTTTGCTATGGAGATGAATACTAGCTAAACAACATAAAGATCTTAATTCTAAAATCTCACATCTCACATCTATAAAAAGTGGGATGTACTGGATCACTCATACACATAGGCCTGCCGCACATGGTTCTCGTGATCCGATTTAAATCGGAGATTCAAACCAGTCCCTGGTTCTCATCCAGAATTAAATATGAGATTCTAATATCTAATATCTCAAATCTATAAAAAGTGGGATGTACTGGATTCGAACCAGTGACCTCTGCCCTGTCAAGGCAGCGCTCTAAACCAGCTGAGCTAACACCCCATTATTCTTATTCAAAGATAAAATTTTCTTTAGCAAAAAAGGCAGTATTTAATTTCAAATTACCTTTTTGTTTTTCTTTTTAAGAAGTATATAGAAGAATAATGGCTTTAATTTCAAACCCCCATTTACTGTATTAGTTGCTGCTGAAATGTGATGGTACTTATTCGAACCAGTGACCTTCCCGAAAGCTTTCGGGACGCTCTAAACCAGCTGAGCTAACACCCCATTTATTAAATTCAAATATAAATATTTTCTTTAGCAAAAAATGTAAGAATTTAATAACTAATCATTTTTTTCGTTTCCTTGTTGAGAAGTATATAAAATAAAGGAGTATTAAAATTGTGAAAAACCGCAATCAAAAGAAAAATCTTTTCAGAGCGCTTGAATTTGCAAAACCACATCGCTGGTATGTTATTTTGATCCTAATCCTCACATTGTTGGTTGCTGCAGCCGGAGTATCAGAGCCTTTATTGATGAAATATATCTTTGACCGGCTGGGCCAGCAGGGTGTGTTTACGTCAGTTTTACTCGGTGTAGGTGGATTATTGATACTAACTCTTTTAAAGGAAACCTTCACTGGTTTTTCCAACTGGCTCACATGGCGTATCCGGCTTACAATTCATTACCGGCTGCTTTCGGAAACTGTTGATCGCATCCATCGGCTTCCGTTTGATTATCACAGAAAGCAGGGCGTTGGTGCCATAATGTCAAAATTAGAAAAAGCTATCCAGGGATTTATTGGTGCGATAAGTGAATTTGCATTTAATATGATCCCTGCCATTGCATATTTAACCATGGCATTGATAATAATGCTCAACCTGGATTGGCGAATGACTATTCTGGTTTTAATATTCACACCTCTTCCGGCATTTATTGCAAAAAAAGCCGCTCCACATCAGAGCCAGCGTGAGAAATTTTTAATGGATAAATGGTCAAAGATTTACTCAAGGTTTAATGAAGTGCTATCAGGTATTGTTACCGTTCGGAGTTTTGCAATGGAAGATTATGAAAAGAGAAGATTCCTGTCGAATGTAGGTACAGCAAATTCTGTGGTTGTAAAAGGTATTCGTTTTGACACAAGTATGCAGGCCTTACAAAATATTACCTCAATGCTGGCGAGAATAGCAGCCATTACAGCAGGAGGTTATCTGGTTCTGCAGGGAGAGATCACTTTAGGTACTGTAATTGCTTTTTTAGGATATATCGGCGGATTATTTGGCCCTGTTCAAAGCCTGGTAAATGTGTATAAAACATCTCAAACTGCAAAGGCTTCTCTGGATCATATTTTTAATATTTTGGATACACAAAATTCTCTTGGTGATATTCCAAATGCTGTCGAGGCGAAAGATGTAAAGGGAAAGGTTAATTTTAAAAATGTCCATTTTGCTTATACAGACTCACGTCCGATTTTAAAGGGAATTGATATTGATGTAGTTCCGGGGGAATCTGTTGCTATGGTTGGCCCCAGCGGTTCCGGAAAATCAACAATAATGGCCTTACTACAACGATTTTATGACCCTACGAAAGGAAATATTCTTCTTGATGATATAGAAGTTAGTGATTATAAGCAACAATCGCTTCGTAGTCAAATAGGTGTTGTACTGCAGGATGCTTTGCTATTTAATGAATCAATACGTGCTAATATAGCTTATGGACGACCACAGGCTACAAAAGAAGAAATAGAAGGAGCAGCGAAAGCAGCAAATGCTCATGTATTCATTAATGAACTTCAGGAAGGATATGAAACTGTGGTAGGAGAAAGGGGGAGCAGGCTTTCTGTTGGTGAACGACAAAGAATAGCAATAGCACGGGCTTTATTAAAAAACCCTCCTATATTAATACTTGATGAAGCAACCTCTGCTCTAGATGCGGAAGTTGAAGCACTTGTGCAGGAGGCGCTGGAACGGTTAATAAAAGGGAGGACAACATTTATTATAGCACACAGGCTTTCCACTGTTGTAAATGCTGATAAGATCCTGGTGTTAAAGAAAGGAAAAATTATTGAATCAGGTACACATCGTGAGCTAATGCAGAAGGAAGGGTATTATGCTTCACTAGTTGAAAAACAAACGAAAGGACTGCTTTTAACAAAATGACCAGGTACTTTTAAGAACCCATTCCTAAAATCTTCATGATCTGCTGCCATGCTTCGTTTCTCGCTTTACGATTTTCAGGCAGTGCATCTTCCATGGCACCAAGAGCCATAAAATTATGGCTTGCTCCCGGATATATATAATATTCAAAGTTATTGCCAAGCATGCTCATTCTTTTCACATCTTCCTGCATTTCATTTCCTAAAACACGGTCATTGTCACCATAAAAGGCATAAACCATATTTTTTACGGTCCCTAAATCTTCCGGAACAGCTGAATAAAAGTACATCACTCCCTGAATGTCGGTATTTTGACTTGCATAGGAGAGCGCTTTTGAGCCGCCATTTCCTAATCCAACTATATAAAGCTCAGGCTTTTTTTCAGAATGTTTTATGATATATGATTTTGCTGCTTCTATCTCATCAACAGCACTTTTGTATAATTTCATTTCAGGCATAATAACGCTGTATCCTTCAAGGGCAAGTTTATCTGCCATTGATTTTTCCCAACCGGATATACCGTCACCATCAGGGATTATAATCACTGAAACATTCTCATGTCTGGGATCAGGGAAGGCAATATAGGCTTTTGATTCCTGACCATTAACATTTAAAGTTGCCCATTGCTGAAGCGGGCCAGGGGCATCTTTGGCTTTATTTTTATTATTATCTTGCCCATATAAAGTCATTGAGCTTAAGAATAAAATTAAAATGTATAAATATGATTTTTTCATAGCTTCAAATTTGATTTACATAATTAATACAAATAAAAGCCGATTTGGTTTTAGCCTAAGCTACTTCAGAACCCAATAAATACCCTTTACATTTGTTTGGTATCTTTTTAATATGAAAACCAATGTTAAATCTTCAAGTGCATCAAGTATACTTACCCCTACGGCAAGAAAAAATAACCATGGCAGCGGTTCGAAGAAAAAAGTATATGCTAAAAAAGCAACCTGCAGGAAAGCAGCAGCTTTTGCTGAATAGGTATGAAAAAAACTGGGTTTATTAAATCTTACAAGTGAGGCTGTCAACTCTAGGGCATAAAGCATTATTACTGTAAAAATCCAGTATATATGGGTTTTAAAAAATTCTTCTTCAAATATATAAAAGCCGATAAACCCTACGACCATAAATATGATATCACCCATTGTGTCAAATAATGCACGGCGTGAGCTTTCCAAATTCATTGTCATGGCAAAAAAGCCATCCATAGCATCAGTAGAAAATAAAATTATAAATAGCCAGGCGCTGATAGTTCGCTCTTCTTTCATCATGAAAAAAAGGACTATTGGAAAGGTCACTATCCGGATCAATGCAAAAACATCTGCGATATTTATTTTTTTTGTACCCACTCTTCTGATTGATCTAACATGCTTTTGTAGCCGATGTTAGCTATTTTATAAAGAATCTATTGCTTTCTTAATTATTTTGCATGATTCTTTTATTTCAGTTTCATTTATCGTTAGTGGTGGAGCAATTCGAAAGCTTTTGGGGCAGGAGAGGAACCAGAAACAAATAACCCCTTTTTTCAGGCACTCCTGAACAACATAATAAACCTCTTCTGCAGTATCAAATTCAAAGGCAAACATTAACCCTTTTCTTCTGACCTCCTTTATTTTTGGGTGAGCCAGTAACTGTTCAAACAATTTACCTTTTTTCTCTACTTTACTTAAAAGCTGCTCATCCTCAATAACCTCTAAAGTCGCAAGGGCAGAGGCGCAGCTGACAGGATTACCACCAAAGGTAGTAATATGCCCCAGCATAGGATCAACAGTCAGGGATTGCATTATTTCATAACTACTTATAAAAGCGCCTATAGGTAAACCACCACCCAAAGCCTTTGCAGTGGTAAGGATATCGGGGAAAACATTATAATGTTCAAAGGCAAACATTTTTCCTGTACGTCCGATCCCTGTTTGGATCTCATCAAAGATCAGCATTGTACCCGTTTCATCACATTTATTTCTTAAAGCTTCGAGATAGCTTTTTTCAGGTACCCTGACTCCTGCATCTCCCTGGATGGGTTCAATAATTACTGCGGCGGTCTTAGTGGAAATTTTGTCCAGGTCTTTCTGATCATTAAAATTAATAAACCGTACTTCAGGTAACAGCGGACGGAAAGCAAATTTTTTTACCTCATTACCGGAAACACTTAAAGACCCATGTGTACTACCATGATAAGCCCCGCGACAGCTTATAATTTCTCTTCTGCCTGTATATCTTTTAGCAAGTTTTAAAGCTCCTTCATTGGCTTCAGTACCTGAATTAACAAAGTAGCAGCAGTTTAACTTTTCTGGAAGCAGCTCGATAAGTTTTTTAGCCAAAAGATTTGGGGAGGATTGTACATATTCACCATAAACCATAACATGCAGGTGTTTATCAAGCTGAGCTTTAATAGCTTTTATTACATTGGGATGACGGTGGCCAATATTGCTTACTCCGATACCAGAGATTAGATCAATATATCTTTTTCCGTCAGGTCCATATAAATAAACACCCTCTGCTTTTTCAATATCAATCAGAAAGGGGTGAGGTGTTGTCTGAGCTAAATGCTTTAAGAATATTTCACGGCTGAATTCCATATTGCGAAATTACAGAATTCTAAGACAGGTGTTATTCCTCAGGTTCAAATAATGCAGCAACAGTCCCTGAAGGATAAGATGTTTAAAAAAAGTTTAGTTAAAATACAGTGAAATCCACCCGACGATTAAGCTGGCGCCCTTCTTCTGTGCTATTTTCATGTTTAGAGATCTCTTCTCCATATCCAATTACAGATATGCGGTCATCGGGTACTCCCATATCATGCATAAGCTGCCGGATTTTATCTACACGCTGCATACTTAGGTCAACATTATAATTATCCTTTCCCTGGTTATCAGTATGGCCTTCAATCAAAATCATCCGGCCCTGAAGGGCATATTCAACGGCAATAAGGAAAGGGTCCATATCCACAACCGCAAACTCTGCATCATCAAAAATAAAATAAAGGGGCTCGAGCTTAATAGGATCACCGTCTTTATGATCTTTAAGCTTATCGGCTACCAGTTTTCTTATTTCCTCATGTTTTTTAGAGGTGGGTTTCGGCAGGTTATTCCTTTCGAGGACCTCATCTTCTATTTTATGTCGTTCTTCCAGTGTTTGTTCATCAAAAGATTTGTTATGGAAATCTTCTTCTTGTTTAGGCTCAGGCTTAGGTGCGGGTTTTTGCGCAACAGGTTTTGGCTGACGGTTCATCTCTGATGGATTGTCCACTTCAGCCATTGCATATACGTCAGAACTCGTTCTCCAGGAATTATCTCCTTTTGTACGTACTTTTCTGTTCTTCTTTTGCTTTTTGTTACGCCTAACCTCTCTACAAACTTTAGTTGGTTTTTTTATAGTTGAGGCATACCTCCATTTATAGTATTTTCTGTTACTTTTATTAAAAGAGGAGGGGTAATTTCCTCCTGCACAAGAGGAAATTATAAATGCTAACACTAATATTAATACAGTTAAAAAATTTCTTACCCACATGTTCCTCAAACTGTTAGTGTTGAGAATTGAATTAATCCGAAAGTAAAGAATTTATTTATACAAATACAAGCTAATCCGGAGAATGTAGATGTACATGTAGTAAATCTACTTATTTTGATCATTTTTAAAAATCTTTGAAATAATGATTTTATTAAAGTTATAAAGCAATTAAATTTAGGAGTGGTAGATCAAGTGTACGGAAGAGGACAGAAGGGCTGTCCGAATTCGAACAAAAGGATATAGCGCGGCACCTGTAGAAGAACCTTAAGACGGATTTGCCTTTTGGCTAACTTTTTGTAATAATTCTAAATAAAAAATCGAAGAAATGAATTCAAGACTTACAAGACCCAGAGATCAGAGAATAATAGCAGGGGTATGTGCAGGTATAGCCAGGTATATTAAATGGGATCCCGCAATCTTCAGATTAGTATTTGTGCTTGTATCAATTTTTAGTGCAGCTTTCCCGGGCTTCCTGGTATATATAATTTTATGGATAGTAATGCCTGAAGAATATTAGAAAATAATTAAATTACAGATTGTCGATTGAAAATTGAGCTAAGTATGAGCGAAGCAATCTTTATTTATTTTTTCTTTTCATACAGCGCTAAAAATTCTTTTACTTCATCTCTGACCTTTCGATGAGATTTACCATCAAATGGAGCTGTAGCAATAGATTTAAATAGATCAGCCACAATATAGGGTTCAAAACCAAGATTTTGAGCATATATAGCTGCAACTTCAAGTTCTATATCTTCTACAATATTATCCAGATATATCATATGAACGAGATGATAGATCGCCTCTAGTCGCTCAACTTTATCTTTAGGCAGCTCAAATGGGATCTTATCAAAATCCTCTTCTATTTTTTGTAGGTCCTCCTGTGAAAGATTCAGTTGTGCGCTCCATTTTAAAAAGCAACCTACGTATTTACTTTCTATTTTTTCCCTTCTAAGGAACAGGGCTAGAATATTAAAATAGCTTTTTTTGATTGATTCAAATTCTTCAGATGTGATCTCCGGCTGCATACGGTTTATTTTTTTTTACTATTCAAAAATATTGAATCTTCTGAATCTTCAGCAATTGAATAGCAATATTTAAAGTTGTTCTAAATTATTCCTCTTGATATTCTTTACAAAAATGCCAATCCTTATCAGGTAAATGTCCTTTAGACAATGCTAGTTTATAATCTCTGCATGCTTTCCGATTTTTCTTCAGTTGACGATAGCTATTAGCTCTTATAATATAAGGTTCTGTTTCCTCAGGTCTAAGGAATGATGCCCAATTGCAATCTGTAACAGCAATATCATAATTGCCTGCAGTATAATTAGCCCTGGCTCTGTGTTTAAAAATATTAAAATATAGATCCGGTGTCTGGTGAGGGTTCATAATTAGCTCAAAAGCTTTTCCATATAACTTCTGCTGCCGGTTTTTGAACACTTCTTTTCCTATTGAATAGTATTTCAATGCATTGTCTATATCATCTAATTCATAATGATATAGATTGGCTATTTTTAATATAAGCTCAAGATTGGTCTTATCCCGTAAATAAATAAATTCAAATGCTTCAGCAGCATGTTCATAATCATGTACTGCTAAAAAACTATTCGCTAAGTAGTCCCAGGTTTTAAGGCGCATCGGGTCTTGGAATTCCTTAACGATCAGCAAATTGAAAATAGCATTTTGATAATCCTGAAGAACGTACTGGCGTCTTGCTTTTTGATAAAGGTTTTCTACCATTTTATTCCGTTCTTCATAAAGCGTATAATCGGATGGATGCTGTTTTGCCAGGTTCTGTACAATCTGTAATGCACCATAAAAGTCACCCGTATTGAATTTTGAATGAGCGTTGGCCAGTACTTTATTGTTTTCCTCCTGGACCAGCTGAATTTCTCGCTGTTTAAGATAGGTATTAAATCGGGTAGCCGATATGATGATAGTGCTTATGAAAAGCACAATGAGTATAGCTATAGCCTGATACTTAAAATAATTCTGATCAAAAACATATTCCTTTTGTCTGGGAATAGGCCTGTATTGCCTGAAAGTTTTAGGATGGTAGTAAGTTACTTTCGGTTTGGGAGAAGCCTGATAATTTAGTATAAGATCATAATTTGCTCTTTTTTCCGGATCACTTAAAACTCGGTACGCCGCGTTTACTTGTTTAAATATTTCTTCAGCTTTTGGATCTGATGGATTTTTATCAGGATGATATTGGAAGGCTAACCTCTTATATGCAGCCTTGATTTCACGAATAGAGGCATTTCGTGAGATCCCAAGTCTGATATAGTAGTTTTCCATAGCTTCCCTCCTCTATACAGATAAACTAGGTTTACGGCGGGAAAGTTTTTGATAAAAATAAAATGCAATGAAAAATATGATAAGGCTAACAAACTGAGCATGAGATATGTAATTTTCTATCACAAATCCACGAGCCTCATCACCACGGAATACTTCTATAATTGAACGGCCAATAGGATATATCATGAGGTATAACAGAAATAACTGACCATGAAATGTTTTATGCTGTTTTTTATAGATTAAGAAAAGAAATATTAGACCCAACATAGTGGCGCTGTAAAGCTGGGTAGGGTGTAGGGGCGTATTCAATGGTGCTGCACACATGGGATCAGAGAAAACTACCGCAATTGGCCCTTCCCATTGGATACCATGGCAGCAGCCTGACATAAAGCATCCTATTCTTCCAAAGAAGTGTACAATGACTGTTGTTACCGCCATAATATCCAGCATGTGCAGAGTGGGTAAATTTTTCTTTTTAAAGTAGATCAGCATCACCGGAATACAGAATAATAGCGACCCATAAAAAACAAAGCCACTGCCTGAAAGAAGTGCCATTGGATCTCTTCCATAACGAGCCGGGTCTTCAAAAATTAAAAAGAATTTTCCTCCGACAAAAGCAGCGACAATGAGAAGGATAAATAGTGTATTTATATCATCAAAGGAAAGACCAAAATGCTTTTTTCCCTGTAGAGTTGTATATGTAATGCCTAATAATGCTCCTAGTGCAATAAAAAAACCATAGGAGTAAACTGTAAAGTAATCAGGTAAAAAACCTACATCGGGAAGGGGTATTTCAAAAAGTATTGGCTCCATAGCTATAAAGTTGTAACTACAATTTTAAAGTTGTACTACAAAGTAAATAAAACGATAGTTTCTTAAAACTATTTTTTTACAATAAACTTATTTTCCTTCTTTGCAGGATGCTGAGTAAAGGAGTAGTAAATATGTTGCTCGCCACCTTTGTATTTGCAACAATGAATGTTTTTGTAAAAATGGTGCCGCGTATCCCCGCTGTTGAAGTTGTATTTTTCAGGTCGTTGATTTCATTGATCATTAGTGCAGGGCTTTTGTATGCTCAGGGTGTGCCGCTATTAGGTAAGAACCATAAATACCTGATCCTAAGAGGGGTTGCAGGTGCAGTTGCTTTAATACTTTATTTCATTACCCTCCAAAAGATGCCGTTAGCCAGTGCGGTAACTATTCAATTTTTATCTCCGATTTTCACGACCGTACTTGGCATATTCCTGGTAGGGGAGCGGGTTTTAAAATGGCAGTGGCTGTTTTTCCTGATGGCTTTTATTGGCGTATTGATCATTCAGGGTTTTGACCCCAGGATAGATCCACTGTACTTTATACTGGGAATGATATCTGCTTTTGCATCAGGGCTTGCATATAATTTTATCCGTAAGATAAATGTTACAGAACATCCGCTTGTTATTGTAATGTACTTTCCTTTAGTGACTTTACCCATAACAGGTATATACTGTCTCTTTTTTTGGGTACAGCCAGTGGGAATCGAATGGTTATATTTATTGTTAATAGGTTTACTTACCCAGGTAGCACAGTACCTTATGACTAAAGCTTATCAAAATGAGCAGGTTTCTAAGGTAGCAAGTTTAAAATATATAGCTATTATTTATGCATTGGCATACGGGTATATATTGTTTGATGAGGCATACGATTGGCTGGCATTGGCAGGAATTATTTTAGTAATGTTTGCCGTTGCCATGAATGTCTGGTATAAGAGCCGGAATGAAAAAAAGCTTCAGAAAAGCTAAATTTATTATTTTTGTTATAGTGAAATTATAATCTTATAGTTAATGGCAGGACATAGTAAATGGGCAAATATTAAACATAGAAAAGGCGCGCAGGATGCTAAAAGAGGTAAGATCTTTACAAAGCTTATAAAAGAGATCACTGTTTCTGCACGTGAGGGTGGACCCGACCCGGAAACAAATCCCCGATTAAGACTGGCAATCCAGAATGCCAAGGCACAAAATATGCCTAAGGATAATATAGAACGGGCGATTAGCAAAGCAGCAGGGGCAGATGCCGTTGAATATACAGAATATACTTATGAGGGTTATGCGCCACATGGCATAGCTGTTTTTGTTGAAACAGCAACTGATAACCAAAACCGTACGGTAGCCAGTGTTCGTTCTATTTTTTCTAAATATGGAGGCAGCCTTAGTGTAAGTGGATCAGTTGATTATATGTTTGAAAGAAAAGGTGTTTTTCTTATCAATAAAAAAGAGGATGCCAATCAGGATGAGCTTACGCTGGAGTTGATAGATGGTGGTGCACAGGAAGTTGAATTTAATGAAGATCTTATTCATGTTACCTGTGCCATGGAAGATTTTGGCAATATGCAGGCAAAGGTTGATGAGCTGGGGCTGGATGTTGATAATGCAGAGCTGCAAAGGATCCCGACGACCACTTTATCTTTAACTGATGATCAATTCCAGTCGGTAATAAAGCTGATAGATGCACTAGAGGATGATGATGATGTACAAAAGGTTTATCATAATCTTGAGGCAACGGAAGAGCAAATGAGCGTAATGGAATAGCCTGTCCGGGCCATAAAATCAACCCCTAATCCACTCACCGGTCATCTCGACGATAGGAGAGATCTTCCTCCTCGATTAGCAGTATGTGCTATAAAATGAGTAAGATTTATTTATTCGAAATGAATTGTGAATTCAGTCTGCTATATAGTGATCTCGGACAGAATAAACTCCTGGGTTTCCACCACATTGCTTTGGTTAAGAGCGCGGTCATATATAAACATCCTTAACTTAATGATTTTTCTGTCAAGGAGATCACTAAGTACCAAACCTGGCATTTTATAAGTAATTACTCCTTCTAATGCTTTATCTTCATCCTCATCAAGCATGCGGGGAAAACGGCCGTTGTATGAATTAAAAGCACAGCTAATGCTTTCAAAATTTAATACTTCGAACTCACTATTAACAGTTTCCTTTACAAGGAAAGTAATGAAAATATTGTAATAAGTTTGATTGCGCTGATAATAAACTGTGTCCTCAACCAATACTCCATTAATTTCAGGATTGGTTTTCCAACGGGTACAATTAAAAGGTGCCGTATAAGGGGGTAAGGAATCAATTGCACCTGTTCTTTTATGAGAAAAGCGTATCATTTCAGGAATATAATTAACAACACTCCTGGTTTCTCTTGCTGCTTTTGCATGTAATTCTTCACCGTCTACAGCACTATAATAGTTGAATTCATGATACGGATAATTCGTGGTATTTAATCCAAGGTCACCATCACCATCTTCAAAAGATAATGAAACTACAAGGCTATCAGTGTTGCCTTCCACAAAATATAAATTACTTAAAGCGATAGCAGGAGTATCCGGAAAATTAGGAGTTGGATAACAGGAGGAAAAAATTATTAAAACGAAAAGAAATAAATAAGTAATGCGCATTTTTGTGTCTGTCCCGTAAATAATATCATTAGAAGAACGTATGGTTGAATTTAAAAGTTTTCGCAACCAGCTATATAAATTAAATAACGTTGATTTTGAGGCATTGGTATGGCAAGCCTTCGATATTCAATCCAAAAATAACCTAATTTATAAGAAGTACATTCAACACCTGAATATTGATCCTGATAAAATTAAACAAATTTCTGATATTCCCTTTTTGCCGATATCCTTTTTTAAAACGCATAATATCAAAACAGGGAATTGGGATGAAGAAATGGTTTTTGAAAGTAGTGGGACAACAGGCGCTGTTACCAGCAGGCATTTTCTGGACGACCTTGATTTTTACTATGAGCATAGCCTCAAAAATTTCGAATATTTTTACGGGGATCCTGCTGATTATCATATACTTGGTTTATTGCCAAGCTATTTAGAGCGGGAGAATTCCTCACTTGTACATATGGTTGAATATTTAATGCAGGTCAGTAATTCGCATTTAAGCGGGTTCTATCTCTACAACTATGACGAATTATATCGTAAATTATACAAAATAAACGCCTTATTGGACGATAAAAGGAGGATTTTGCTCTTTGGCATTACCTTTGCACTTTTAGAGTTAGGGGAGCAAAAGGCTCCTTCACTATTGGATGCAATAGTAATTGAAACTGGCGGAATGAAAGGCCGGCGAAAGGAAATGATAAGGGAAGAGCTTCATAATCAATTAGAAACAACATTGAAGTTATCCTCCGTACATTCGGAATATGGAATGACAGAATTACTTTCACAGGCATATTCATCAGGAGAGGGTAAATTTAAGACACCTCCCTGGATGAAGGTTATGGTCAGGGACCTTAATGATCCTTTTACCTATACAAATGGCACCGGAGCAATAAATATTATTGATCTGGCAAATATTCATTCATGCTCGTTTATTGAAACCCAGGATGTTGGCAAAATTAATGGAAACGGCACTTTTGAAGTAATGGGCCGCATTGATTACAGCGATATCAGGGGATGTAATTTACTTTGGAACTAAAGTATTTTAAATAAATATTTTGCTTTTAGTTCCGAATGTCTTTATTTTGTTGGACTTAAATACAATATAAGTATATGAAAAAGACGTTAGCTATATTATCAATTGTGCTTTTTGGAGCTACTGCATGTAGCCAGTATACCTGTCCTACTTATGCTGATGTTGACGCAGATAAGATAGAAAAAGAACAGGTTATAGAAGACAAGCAGAGCATTTAAGATATATCAGTATATTTTTTTACCTCATTATGAGTGATTTTTGCGTCACTCATAATTACGAGTCTTTCCACCACATTCCGTAATTCTCTAATATTACCAGTCCAGTCATGCTTTTGGAGTACATCAATTGCCTCAGGAGTAGTTTCTTTGGGTTTTGCTCCATATTCACTTGCAATATCATTAATAAATTTTTCCACAAGTAAAGGGATATCCTCTATCCGTTGATTTAATGGAGGTACCTTTATTACAATTACACTTAACCGGTGGTATAGATCTTCCCTAAAGTTGCCTTCCGCAATTTCCTTTTTTAGGTCTTTGTTAGTGGCAGCAATTACTCGAACATTAACATTTATATCTTTATCCCCACCAACGCGGGTAATTTTATTTTCCTGTAGGGCCCTGAGTACCTTTGCCTGAGCAGACTGGCTCATGTCTCCAATTTCATCAAGGAATAACGTTCCTCCATCAGCTTGTTCAAATTTACCAATACGTTGTTTTACTGCTGAAGTAAAAGATCCTTTTTCATGACCGAAAAGCTCGCTTTCTATTAATTCTGAAGGTATAGCAGCGCAATTCACCTCTATAAACGATGATTTTGACCTGCCGCTTTTCTCATGGATTTGCCTTGCTACCAGCTCTTTACCTGATCCATTTGGTCCGGTTATCAGCACGCGTGCATCGGTAGGAGCTACTTTATCAATCATTAACCGTACATCCTGAATAGCTTCAGAATCACCGATCATCCGGTAACGGCGGGATACTTTTTTTCTAAGGGTTTTAGTTTCACTGACAAGATTGCCCTTATCAAGTGCATTGCGAAGTGAAACGAGAAGACGGTTCAAATCAGGTGGTTTTTGAATAAAATCAAAGGCTCCTTTTTTAGTGGCCTCAACGGCTGTTTCTATTGTACCGTGAGCACTGATCATAATAAATTGAGCTTCTATTCCTTCTTCCTGCGACTGCTCCAAAACCTCCAGGCCATCTATTTTAGGCATTTTTATATCACAAAGAACAGCATCAAAAGCTTCAGTTTTAAGCTTTTGTAATCCTTCTATACCATCCTTAGCTTCATCTACTTCATATTTCTCAAATTCCAGGATTTCCTTTAAAGTGTTACGAATGCTTTCTTCGTCGTCAATGATGAGAATTTTTGCCATAATATAAAAAAATAAGAAGAGATCAATCTATAAGCCAGGTTCTGTATCCCGTCCCGATAGCTACCGGGACAAGACCCCTATCATTTATCTATGCAGCCTACCCACTGACATCGGGCGCGCAACCCTCAGGCGTCAGCTTATTTGGCCTTACAACTCGCAAGGTTTACCGTGCACTCCGATATTACTATCGAAGACGGTGAGCTCTTACCTCACCTTTTCACCTTTACCCTCCGAAGCTTTAGCGTAGGAGGGTAATCCTCCGTTAATACTAAAACTTCTTCAGGAAGTTTGTTTTCTGTGGCACTTTCTGTTATCTCATCCCGATATAAATCGGGACAAGATACCCCTGCTTTCACAGGGTACGATGCGCTATGTTGCCCGGACTTTCCTCCCCGTACCGATAACATCGGTACGGAGCGATAAGGCGATTGATTCTTCTATAATTTAAAAACCTTTTAATTATTAATATAATTCAATGAATATCTTCGCCTGTTAATTTAAATTCATATTCATCAGCAATGTTTGCTACTTCCTGAATTATTTCTTTTAAGACCACTTCTGTTGCTGTATCTAAAAATGCAGAGGCTTCAACATAAATAAAGCCGTCGATTATCACAAATTTTGCATGATTAAGTTGTGCATTTTCCTTTAGCAGCTCTTTGAGATCAATATTTTCACGCAGGGGGCAGACTTTGGAAGTAAATTCTACACCTACTTTATTATATCTCTTACTGTGTTTCAGATGACCCAGAACCGTTTGATACCTTTCATCAGGTAGTGGAACTATAATAATTGACTTATTACTGTCATATTCAGAGTACTGACCATTGATCTCATCGGCATAGCTCTGCATAAAAGCATTTAAGTCCATAATATTTTATTTATGTTATTTTTGAAAGTTAATAAAAAATCCTAATAAAATCACACTTTAAAATTAGAAATAAAAATAATGAAATTTTAATTCACCACCACCAAGTGAAACAGTGGGAGCAGGTAAATGTATAGTATTTAATAAAAACAATAATCTTTTTACCCATTTATTTTTTGTAGGAATAGCTGTGAGGTCCCAGTCAAGGGCAAGATAGTACTGGCGGTAGGGATTATAACCTGCCTCTAAATTATCTTCATCATGAGCGTATATGAAATCCTCGGCGCCATAACCTACAGCGACATTTATATAAGGGAGGACCTTACTTTCGGAATAGACAAACTTGTCCAGGTCAAATGACAGCCAGTAGGTCTGACCATTATAATCCTTTAACCACCTGTCATGCCAGCTACTACCTAAAACATCAGGTCGTTGTGTAGCATAATTTGTGTGATGGAAGGAAAATTTCGGAGTTATTCTTATTTCATCCCAGAGCTTATGTTGTGCGAAAAATAAAGCCGAGCCAGTAACATTACTGATAAGATCCCCTGTTGAAGCTCCATATTTTGCAGAATAACCATCCAGCCATTCTACAGGCAATGTCATTATAATACCGGCCAGCGAACCCCATAATACTGCTGATTGATTATTGACCCCTGACCATTTTAGTCCTTCATAGCTTACAGAAGAAAGATGAAAAGCTGACCAGATATGACCTGCTTTATCTATTTGCTTCCATTCAGCATTATCATTAAAAAAATGAAAAGAGCTTTTAGAATGATCATCATACCAGGTTTGGCTTAAAGCTACCATAGTGCCGGTATATACTGCTGCTGATGATAAGAGCAGGGGCTTGAGGCGTTTATTGCGAAGAGAATCCTGGCCTAACAGGCTTCCTGAAAAAAAAATAAGAAGAAGTAAAATTTTAAAGAACTTCATCTTCTTCATTTTTTACACTTTGTTCCAGAGCTTCGTTATTTAACCTTTTTTGTGATTCACGAGCTTTACGGAAAAGCTCTTTTATTTCATCAAAACTTTGCGTATGCTGTATGCTGAAACCGGTAGTCATATGACTATTCTGCCCCTGATTGATATTCTGGTTTTGATCAATAGTATTGTAAGTAGTTCTGTTATACATTTTTACCCTCAGCTTTCCATCCGGCGTAAGCAGGTATTCCACCGTCCAGTCTCCAATAAAGCCAGGTACTTTAGTTTCACTTTGATCGTAGGGGTTTGTAAATCCGCCATCCCTTACAATCCGTAATCTTCCATCCAGCATGGTATAAGATAGCCTAAGCTGAAAGGTGTTGAAGGCTTCTTCATTCAATGAACCAAGATTAAGGTCTATTTCAAGGTTTTCATCAACTTGTGTTACCCAATAGCTTAACTGGTTGCTAAGCAACTCGCTCACACTGCCAACAAGGCTGCCTTCGGTACTAAAAGACTGAGGTGGTGAAAACCTTCTCAGGACAATAAGGCTAAAGACTTGTCGGTTAAACTCCTGTTCATCCCACCTCTCCTTAAAGCGGCTAAACAAAAATTTAAGATCGAGAACCGATCCATCCGGTAATGGGACCCCATTATTAGGTAGATCTTCGACTTGTATGTCAAAGTCAATATTGGGTAATAGCAGAGGGCCTTTCAGGTCCATAAGTACTGTAGAAATGTACTGACGCTTTATTTCAACGGGTAATGCTTCAGTAGGAAGTGTAGCTACTTCCGGAATAACCGGCCTTAGGGATGCAAGTTGTTTATAAGATGCTTTTATATTCAATTGCCCCTGATAAGGATCTCCATACCAGGAGATACGGCTTTCCGGGAGAATATCAAATTCTTTATTAATAATATTATAGAGGGTAAAATTATACCCTCCTTCACGAATGTAGAAATCCCCAAACATAGTAAATTCACCTGTTGCATCGAGCGCCAGCCTCAGGTCTCCTTCACCTCTTCCACGAATTATATCTCCGGATTTAATATCAAAGATAATTTCTGCATAAGCATCAGTGGTTACATCCAGGGCCAGGTCAAGTGTTATGCCTGAGAGGTCAGCTTCTTTGGAAGGTTCATCAGATGAATTGGTAGTTGTATCATTAAAACTTATAAAGTTTATAAACTCCTGCTGCTCTACCTCACCGCTTTCACCGATAGGGATATAAATTTTTGTCCCGGGTTCTGTTTTAGCCTGAGCCGAAATTATTAGGTTACTAACGTCCCCTTTAAATGAGATATTCCCTGTGCCATATCCTGTTCCATAAAACATTTCATTATCTTTTGAAGTAGTATTAAGCACCAATACATTATTTACCTGACCAGTAATATCCAGGGCCCAGCTCTTAAAGAAGTCATGTTTGATACTTCCATCGATGCTACCCAAATTATTCTCTTCATCAACAACTTTTAACTTATGGAAATTAATATTTCTTTCATCTGCGGAAAATGCTCCTGAAAAGTTATAGAAAGTATTAAGATAATTTACTGCTAATCCACCATTCTCAATATTTCCTTCACCGTGAAGTACCGGTTTTAAAAGTGTTCCGGTGATCTTTACATTGCCGGTTGCTGAACCCTGAACGGATGAAAAATATGTATCGAAAAAAGGTTCAAGTATCTTTAAAGGGGCTTGTTCGATTTTTGCATCCAGGTTTAGCTGATCAATTTCTTTTTTATGTTCATAGGTTCCCTTTATAGAACCAATTAATTGATCCTGCCTTTTAACAGTAAAGGTAATATCGCTCTTCTTGTGAAGGTCATTATAAAAGGTTGTAGCCGCTATATCACCAACTAAAAAATCATCAATTTTAAAATTATTTATTGTTGTAATAAAATTAACTTTAAAATCTTCATAAATGTCATTAAAATTCACCCTTCCTGTTACAATGCCTTCAATAGGTTTTAAAAGTACCGGATTAAAATTATTAAGGTTAACGCTATCAATAAGCAATTCCAGGCTTTCATCAGCTTGTTTATTTAGTTTTCCGTTAACTGAGATCCGCTGATTTTCATGTGTAAGTTCCAATCCGTTGAAGGCGAGCTCTCCTGCGGAAAATGTAATAGAATTATTTTTCGTTAGCTCCCAGCTTTTCTCAAAAAGAAGAATATCAGACTCTTTGAAAGTAAGTTGAGCTTTATCTTTCAGAAATTCATAAGATCCGTTTACATATACATGGTTGGATAAGGTTTGCTGATCAACCTTTACATTAAAATCAATTAATTTATTATTCCAGGTGCTCTCAAAAGCCAGGTCTTGCGTCTTTATAGACCTCCCAAATTGTTGCTTTTCTGATCTTAAAAAGAACGCCCCCAGCACATTGGCATTGCCTGCATTTTTAGAAATGGAAATTTCTGATGAGGTATTTTTAACGGCATTTTGGCGGTAACGAATACTGTCACTTTGAAAAGTGATTTTAGCAATTGAATTGAAGCCTCCGCGAATTTTACCCTGAAGTTTTGTTTCTCGAGCTATATATAAGCTGTCCTCAAATAACCTGAGCAATGGATTAAACTTATTTACCGTCAGCTCCAGGTCAATATTATATTCATCTACTGCATCTGATTTTTTTTCGGCATAATAACGTTCTATTTTTTCACTGTCATTCTCTATAGTTAATAGATATTCCTTATACAGCTGTTTAATGCTTTTATATGCCATTGTTGGCACGAACTGTCCTTCTAAAGAAACATTTACCAGATCAGAGTTTAATTTTATCTGACGCCCTTCTTTATTTTTTACTGAATAGATGCTCAGTGTATCCACAGGCAAAGATTTTTCGTCAACTTTAACTACAGCATTAGAAATAATACCTTCGCCAAGGATGCTGTCCAGCGCTAACCCTGTAGCATTCAATACTGCTTTACCTTTAAGAGATACATTTCGCTTTGAAAGGTTTAAAGGCAGCAGGTTTAATGTGCTGATGGAGGTGTTGAGTATGAATTTCTCTTCATTATTCTTCAGGTCCACCGACCCGGAGAATGTAGCTTTGGCATTAGGGTCATTAATAGCCAGAGACCCTTCGAAATATTTATTTTTAAAACGTCCTTTAGTTTCGATATTTTTATAGCTGTAATTCTTTATTTCAAAGGAGCTTATTTTTCCCTCCAGACGAAAATCTGCAGTTTCTATTGATAATCCTTTACCTTTTATATTTCCATTTAAGGATATTTTCCCCAGTAACTGATCTCCTGCATATTCTCCAAGATTAAAATCCACCAGGGCCAGTTTTCCGCTATATTCCGAATTGTTGATATCTGCCGATAACTTCATATTTATATCCGACACAATTGTACCCATCTCAGTATCAAATGTTCCGTGGGCCACAAAGTCATTCACAAAACCGATAAGCTGGCCATCCAGATTAAAATGATGAAGAGATTTCATCCGTTCTACAGTAGTTTCCTTAATATACGGACGAAGGTCATCAACCAGGACATATGAATTATCAAGATCATAGTTCATAAAAGTTTCCGCTATATTAGGTAAACCTTCCATGCGAATTTCACCCTTTAATTGAGTGGCTTTTCCAAATTGCAGCAGCATATCCGAAAGATGGAAATTATTTACACGCCCTTTGAATTTTCCCGTAAGGCGGTAAAGGTCTTTGAGGTTTTGAAGATCCGGAACAAAAAGTGCCAGATCTTCAGAATGTATTTTGGAGTTTTTAAAATGACCGGTGAGATCTACGCGTGTGTTGAATTCCTGCAGGTCCTCAGGAGATTTATAAGCCATTACTACCGTATCTCTTATTACGCTTTTGCCGATCCTTGCTTCAACATCGTTAAACTCTAATGCTTTTCTCGAATACCTGAATTGCCCCGTCACACTATGTATGGGAAGTTTGTTTTCCGGAACATACGCATTAAGCGTTTCTATTTGCATTTGTAAAGTATCGGTGCGTACATTAAACCTGTACAAATGGGCATCAATCTGATCAATATTGAAATTGTTGTAGTTGAATTCAGATATGGGCTGTCCTTTTCGTGTATCGTGATAAATAAATCTGCTATTGGTAAGTACGACCTCATCAAAAATTAAATTAGGGGTTTTTGCTGTAGATGCTCCTGTATTAAATTTTCTGATTCGGTTAAAAAATTCTGTAAGATTGAGGTTTTTTGTGGAATCATCAAATGTAGTAATACGTGCACTAACATTTGCTGAATCTATCTCTACATAATCAATTACTTTTTCGGCAGGTTTCCAAAGGGCAGAAAGCTCAAAATCAACTAAAACATCTGCCGCATGGATCATATCAAAACCATCCGGGTCCTGGATCTTTACGCCTTTTGCCCGGATACGGTCGAACCATTGAATATGAATTTCACTTATAGAAGTAGGGAAACCTGTTTTCTCAGTAAGATAATCGGCAGCAGCATGCATTATTTTTGTTTGCACATAGGGAACCTGCAAGGCTGTTAAAGCCAGAACAAAGGTAAATAGTGCAGTGGCTACTATCCGGATTATTATTTTTAGCCACCTATTTTTAATAAATTGCGCCAAATTTGCTCTAAATGATGTCAGTTACTATTTTAGCCATAGAATCATCGTGCGACGAAACATCAGCTGCTGTTGTACAATACGGTAAAATTCTCAATAATATTATTGCTACACAATCCATACACGAAAAATATGGCGGAGTAGTTCCCGAACTTGCATCAAGAGCTCATCAAATTAATATTGTTCCTGTAGTGGACCAGGCACTTAAGGAGGCCGGGGTAAATAAAAATGACCTCAGTGCCATAGCTTTTACCCGTGGACCGGGTTTATTGGGATCTTTACTGGTGGGCACTTCTTTTGCAAAAGGGTTAGCAATGGCTTTAAATATCCCTCTTATTGAAGTTAACCATATGCAGGCTCATGTTTTAGCTCATTTTATAGATGATCCGAAGCCGGATTTCCCTTTCCTGTGCCTGACGGTAAGTGGCGGCCATACGCAAATTGTTTTAATAAAGGACTATCTGGATATGGAGATCATTGGCGAAACAATTGATGATGCAGTAGGCGAAGCTTTTGATAAGGCTGCAAAAATTCTCGGACTGCCATATCCCGGTGGCCCGCTTATTGATAAATATGCACAGCAGGGTAATCCTGATGCTTTTTCATTCCCGGAAACGGAGATGGAGGAGTATAATTATTCTTTCAGCGGAATAAAGACAGCTTTTTTATACTTTATAAGGGATGAGATAAAAAAAAATCCAAATTTTATAGAAGAAAATTTACCTGATATTTGTGCCAGTATTCAAAAGAAATTAATTGAGATGCTATTGGTAAAAATAAAAAAAGCGGCTAAGGACCTTAATATAAAACAAGTTGCTATAGCCGGTGGTGTTTCAGCTAATTCAGGACTAAGAACAACTTTAAAAGAAGAGGCCACGAAAAATAACTGGAATATCTACATCCCTGCTTTTGAATATTGTACCGATAATGCAGCAATGATTGCCATGGCGGCATATTTTAAATATAAAGCAGGAGAATTTACCGATCTTTCGGTAAGCCCTTTAGCGAGAATGAAATTTTGATATGAAAGACCTGTTTAAAAAAGGTGACAACAAAACCTATAGCAAAACAGTTACCGAAGCGGATATTGCGGCCTTTCATGGAGAAGTAGTGCATCCGGTTTGTTCGACTTTTGCTTTGGCACGTGAAATGGAATACTCCTCCAGGTTATTTGTTCTTGAAATGAAGGATGAAAATGAGGAGGGAATAGGTACTTTTTTAACCATTGATCATCAGGGCCCTGCATTTATAGGTGACGAGCTGGATTTATTGGCGACTGTGAAAGAATTAAATGGAAACGAAATAATTTGTACCATTGAAGTGAAAGTCGGAGATAGATTGGTTGCTACCGGGGAAACGGGCCAAAAGGTCCTTCTAAAAGAAAAACTTGAGCGATATTTCGCAACACTTAGGAAGCATGAGTAAAAAAAAGGAAAGATTTACTAAAAATATAAATATAAAAAATCGGAAGGCATCCTTTGAGTATGAATTTCTGGAGCAGTATACTGCCGGAATTGCTTTAAAGGGAACCGAAATAAAATCAATACGGCAGGGGAAAGTGAGCCTGCAGGAAGCATACTGTTATTTCCATAAAGGTGAGCTGTATGTTAAAGGGATGCATATAGCGCCCTATGAGGAGGGGAATATTTTTAATCATGATCCCCTGAGAGACAGAAAGTTATTGCTTCAGAAGAGAGAATTGCGCAACTTGGAAGGAAATATGACTGAAAAAGGTTTAACTATCATTCCAACGCGCCTGTTTATCTCAGACAGAGGTCACGCAAAAATAAATATTGCCCTGGCACGTGGTAAGAAAATCCATGATAAGCGCCAGAGTATAAAGGAAAAGGATATGAAGCGTGAAATGGAAAAAATTAAATATTAGATTATTCAATGGAGGTTGGCGATAAAGGTATTTGCAGGCTTAGTCTTGTCCCGATTAGAAAGGAACCTTCAGATCGGGCAGAGATGGTTACTCAGCTACTATTTGGTGAGCACTATACAATTCTGGAATTTAATGAGGAGAGGAATTGGCTGAGGGTAGAGCTTTATGCTGATAACTATCAGGGATGGATGGATTGTAATCAGCACCGTACAATAAGTCAGGAGTATTTTGAGCAGATAAATGTTTCGGATTATAAGATAGCCTTAGATGCGTTTGCAACTATTTTATATAAAAAATCTCCTGTTAATATTGTTGCAGGAAGTATCTTGCCTATAGCTACCAATGAGCTATTTAAAATGGAGGAGCAATTGGCTTTTAATGGAGAGGCCAAAAGCCTGAGCCAGAAACGTGATTATGATTTTTTAAAGCAGCAGGGAATGAAATATCTAAACTCCCCTTATTTGTGGGGTGGGCGCTCACCTATGGGAATTGATTGCTCAGGTCTTGTGCAGGTGCTTTTTAAAATGTCAGGCTACTTTTTACCCCGCGATTCGAGCCAGCAGGTAAGATCCGGGCAGCAGGTCGATTCGTATGAGGATATCATTCCGGGTGACCTTGCTTTTTTTAGTAAAAATGGTGATATAGTAAACCATGTGGGTATAATGCTTGATGATTCTCAGATCCTCCATGCCTCCGGAAAAGTACGTATAGATCAACTTGATAGTAACGGGATAATTAATTCTGAAACAAAAAAGCTAACCCACCATCTGGCGCAGATCAGAAGGGTTATCAAAGAATAGAGCCTGAACAAATTTGCTTTCTTATTAATTGAGCATTATATTAAATGCTTTATTTTAGGAGGGAAGGCATGAAGCAAAGTGTACTTGTACTTAACTATGATTTTAGTCCTCTGAGCGTTTGCTCGGTTGAACGGGCCTTTGTGCTGGTATACAGGAAAAAAAGTGAAATGCTCGTTCCTTCCAATGGGCACAAGCTCCGCAGCGTTACAAAATCATTTCCGATGCCTTCTGTTATAAGACTACTGAACTATGTCAATGTACCCTATCGCAGTGTTCAGCTTACCCGCCAGAATATTTTCAAGAGAGATAATTTTTCCTGTCAGTATTGTGGCAAATCAAAGGAACTGACACTGGACCATGTACTGCCGAAATCCCGTGGAGGTAAATCGGTCTGGACTAACCTTATCACAGCTTGTAAAAGATGTAATACTGTAAAAGGTGATAATACACCTGAAGAGGCAGGTATTACTTTAAAGTCAGCCCCATATAAACCTACTTATCTTGTCTTCCTTCGCGACTTTTCAGGGCATTATCAGGAAGAGTGGAATTCATTTTTGAATTACAAACTAACTACCACTTCCGGTCGCGGATAATGCGATAGATTAATATAAGGGCCAAAACACCAGAAATAACAAATCCCACCATTCCAATAATGGATATCTCATTCCAGCGTGGGGGTATTTTGGCCAGTATTATAATAGCTGAAGCGACCAGTAAAGAAGCTTGTAAGAAAGCCAGGACTAACCGGTTAACTTCTTTATTAAAACTCTGTATCAAGTTATCCAGGCCGCGATGTTCAAGATTAATATTAATAGTACCTTCCTTTATCTTTTTTATTATCTCCTCCAGGTCATTTGGAATTTCCTGGATGATAGAGGCAAAATCTACTGAGGAAAGCAGAATGTTTTTTGAAATGGTAAATGGATTCAACCGTTTTAATATCAACTTTCTTGCATGTGGTGTAATAGCTTTTTCAATCTGAAGGTTTGGATTAAGCTCTTTAACTGTACCTTCCACAATTGAGATGGCTTTACTAAGAAGGAAAAAATTCGAAGGGATCTGAATGTTAAAATCCAGCACAAGAGACCGTATCCTGTTACCAGTTTCATGAACATCTATATCCGCAATTTCCTGATAACTCAGGTCTTCAATTAACTCGGTAAGCCGGTACTCCAGTGCTATCTGGTTATCAATCGGATTCGGAGTGACTTTTTGAAAAGCATGGAGGATCTTTTTTGCATTTTTTTCTTCTATTCCAATGATAATAGAGGTTAAAAGATCTTTATCTCTTTTATGGACAAGTCCTACAATCCCGAAGTCAATGAAGGCAAATGTATTGTCTGGATAAACATAAATATTTCCCGGATGGGGGTCGGCATGAAATATCCCATAGTTGAATATCTGATCAAAATATAACTCCAGATAGCGGGTGGCAATTAATTCCGGATTGTAAGGAGGCTGCTTTAGCTTTTCAACATTATTAATTTTAACTCCTGTGATAAACTCCATAACAATAACCCGTTTGGAGCAGTATTTTTCATAAACCTCCGGGATATGTACATAGGGATGTTTTTCCAGCCTTTTTTTAAATTTCAGGATATTATTGGCTTCAGCTTTAAAATTCAGCTCTTTATTAAGGGCTGCTTCAAATTCCAAGAGAAAATCATAGACACTAAACTGCTTTACTTCAGTAATATATTTCTGCAGAAAATTTGCAGAGTCTTTTAATATCTGCAGGTCAACATCAATCTGATCCTTAAGGTTTGGGCGCCGTATTTTAACGGCCACTTCCTTTTGGTTATCCTTCAGGATTCCTTTATGTACCTGTGAAATAGAGGCGGAGGCCATGGGGTTAAGGTCAAAAAAATCAAAGACTTCAGTGTAAGGCCTTTTTAGATCTTCTTCTAAAATCCGCAGGGCTTCATCAGGATCGAAAGGAGGGACTTCATCCTGTAGCTTTTCCAGTTCAAAAATAAGCTCTTTTGGAAAAATATCAGACCTGTTGGACATCATCTGTCCCAGTTTAATATAGGTGGTACCCAGCTCTTCGAAAACAAGACGTATCCTTTTCCATCGTGATGATGGAATGGTTTTCAGGACATTCTCATCCTTTCGGCTACGGATTTTCTTACTGAGCTTTAAATGTGCCAGCAGGTCTTCAAAGCCATATTTGATGAGGATGCTGCCAATTTCGCGAAGGCGTTGCAGCCTATTTTGGCGCATTAGTTTTTGTTTTTGGCTTTTTTAACTGATCAAGTTCCATTTGCAGGACTTCCACCTGCCTTTGAAGGCGCTCATGTTCTTCACGGGAAGGTATATTAAGCTTATTTAAATATTTCTTTACCTCTTCCCGCATTGCATAATTGAAATTTTCTCTTGCAGAATCAGCTTCAGCAGTTAATTTATCCAGATATAATTTTACTTCTGATTCCGGAAGATTAGCCTTAGAACCTAATTCCTTTACAAGATTATCAGCTTTTTTTGCTCCAAGAAGCATCAAACCAAGTGAGGTATATGCTGCTCTTTTAAAAATATTGTCGTCACTCATTGGATTAATGGATTAGTAAAAAATTACAATTTCATAAGCATAAAATATTGCAATTTGTTCACCATGTTTAATGATATAATGTTTTCTTTGAACAAATATTATTTGTTATTATCAATTTAATTAAAGAATTTTACTTAAGTTAGTTTAATTCGATTAAAATTTTAATTAGCATTTATGAAAAACATTATGAAAAAACTTACAGGTCGTCTATTGGCTTTTATGGCGCTTGCCGGACTTTTCGTCTTTTCCGGTTGTGGAGATGATGACGAATTTGTTCCTACCCAAACTATATGGGAAATCGTGCAGGAAAGAGAAAATTTATCAACATTGGAAACTCTTCTTGCTGCAAATGGATTGGATGATGATCTGGCTGCGAGTGGCGAGATGACGCTTTTTGCACCAAGTGATGCTGCTTTAAATACGTTATTAACAACGCTTGGTTTACAAACCGTTGGATTTGATCCTGTTGCTAATACTATTAAGCAAGCGGTTTTAACATATCATGTTGCTAACCAGCAGGTATTGGCTGCAGAGCTTGCTGCTGGAAATACAATCAACACTTTACAGGGAGAGTCAATTACAGTAGGAGCTGGTCCTGTTCTTGAAACAGGTGCTACTGCAGATGCAGGTTTTGACGAAACAAATATACTTGCTACCAATGGTGTTGTGCATATTGTAGATGTAGTATTGGTACCACCTAGTCTTGGAGCGCTTATTGTGCAGACGTTGGGCACAGTAGCTCAGCCGCTTTTACTTTTAGAGGATTTCTCTATACTAGCAGCAGGGATTCGGAAAGCAGATGAATTTGCCACAGCTAATGGTCAGCCAACATTAGTAAGTGCACTTATTAGTGATGATCCTTTAAAGACTGTTTTTGCTCCTACAAATGCAACATTTGAAGCAGGTAGTATAACGGTTGAAACTTTTACAGGTCAACAGTGGTACGGAATCATTGCCAACCATGTTGGTTTAGGTGATTTTGCTCCTAGTGCTCTTACAACAGGTACTACTATTAATACTGCAGCTGGCGGAACATTAACTATAACAAATGCCGGTTCGGGGGGTAATTTTACAAGTATTTTTATAGATTCCGATGGTGATGCTGCTTTTGAAGCAGAAGTTGCACAACCTGATTTGGTTACTGCATCTAACGGAAGAATTCATGTAATAGCAGGAGTATTAACTCCTTGATCTAACCATTAAACTTATTTTAAAAGATAGGCTGGCAATTATTGCCAGCCTTTTTTATTACCAGGTGGGATGATTGAATTCCGAAATGGGCCAGGGTACAGGGATAGTTCTCTTTTGGCCAAACAGGTTCTAATAAGTGTGCTTTTGTTAACCAGTGGAAGAGAGACTGGCAATTTGTTTTACTCTTAAAGGTTTTTTGGGTTTAAATAAAAAAAGCTGCCTTATTTCTAAAGCAGCTTTTCATAATGAATAGAAGCAAGATTTTAATTCATCAGCTCGTTAAAAGTCAGTGAAATGTAATAAATAGCTCCTATATCCGGTCCTCCAAGGCTTTGAATGTAATAGTTGTTAAAAAGATTTGATCCACCTAATTTAAGGATCGAACTTAAACCTTCGATCTTGTAACTTACCTGTGCATCTAAAGTGCTGTAGCTTGGTACTGGGCCAACAGCAAAAGAGGATTCCCATAAAAATGCATCCTGCCAACGGTAGGTAAGGTTAAAACCAAATTTATCCGTTAGCTTTCTGTTGCTGAATGAAATATTAAATTTATGCTCCGGTGTATTGAAAGCGGTCAATCCATTTTCTATTTCATCATTAATCACATTCCAGTTATAATTTCCACTTAAAGTGTAATTTTTAGGAAAACTGTAGGTAAGGCCAAGGGCAGCACCTTGTGATGTAACTTCATCATCTTCATTTGTATATATCTGAATAGTATTACCTGTAAAACCACCATCTTCTATTGTTAATGTGGTTCCGTTTAAAATTTGTGAAGCATTAGCAACTGACTGTGCTCTTTCAGCATCATTTGCAGGGTCAAAAATAATTTCACCGGGAGCTCTCCTGGCTTGTATTTGGGTTATAAAATTATTGTAAATATTATAATAGAATACAGCATCTATCATCAGCTTATTTTCAATTAGGCTTTTATAACCGAATTCTATTGACTGAACCTCTTCAGGAACAACCGGATCAAAATTTGTCAACCTTTCCAAATTATTTAAAGAACCTAAGATTGCCTGAGGAGTACTTTGTCCATCAGACAATGAATTAAAGACTGCCCCGGTAAAATCTCGAACAGACTCACCCGTATAGTAATATGCATTAGGGTCATTTAACTGATATCTCTCAACAATTTCAGGAAGGCCACCCAGTAATCTGGCAGAGAGGATATCCAAATTTATATACTGCCCCTGAGTTGTAGGTATCCTAAAACCAGTCTGATAACTGGCACGGATATTATGATTATCTGCTACTTTAAAAACTCCTGATATTCTCGGGTTAAACTGGCCTTCAAAATTTTCATTTTTATCATACCTTAAAGAAGTAGTTAATTTCAATCGATCATTTAACAACCATTTGGCAGCTTGTGCATAGGCACCAAATTCTTTTATAGTTATACCACCTTCATCATCGAATATCGTTCCATTAGAATTAAGGTCAAACATCCTAAAGCTTGCACCTGCAATAAGCTCCATAAAATCAACCTGGTTCTTAAAATCATACTGCCCTTCAGCGTGATATAAATTAGATCTGTCATTAAAACGGGGGCCGAATGGGACTACTCCTGATAATGCTTTTTCTTTAGTATTTTCAAACTCGTCTGTCCCCGGGGTTAAGGTAAAAGCATTTTCGGTTTGATCACGTGCATAATTGTGGGCATCCAACTGTACCTGTAAGCGCTGGTTTTCGGGTAGATCAGATACATCACCAGGAGCATATCCTTGCTGGTTCAGGAACTCAAGATAATTTACACCATAGGTTGCGAGCCATGTTGACACATTCCCACCACTACTGATGTCATTCATTCTTTTTGCTAGAAATTCAGTTATATATGAATCTCCCGAATTCTCCATTGTTGCATATCCTCTTACAAAAAAATTATCACCTTCTAACTGCAACCTGTGCTGTCCGATTGAGAAATTTGAAAGAGAATAGCGTTGTGCACCTGTATAAATACTTGTTCCCCAGCCGTAATTAGCCATATATGATAATTCCATATCATCAGTGACGCGATAATGTACAGCAGCATTGAATTTTGTATTTTCAGCACCATAATCAATTAATGTAGATTCTTCATAAGGCGTTACTGAAACCACATGACTTGGTAAATCACCTGCATAAGACTCAGCACTTACACCAGGAGCAAACACCCTGCTTCTTGCTAATGCCCTCCAGTTTGAGCTAAGCTGAAAAATTGATAAATTAATAGCAGCCTCATCACCCATTTCATGGAGAAGGTCACTACCAGGATTCCTTCCTCCGATTTCTGAAAAGGGATTTAGTTCTGAATTCCGATCAAAATCACTTCTTCCATGCCAGTCATCCGCTCTTGAATGGGTGAAATTAACTTTATAGGCAAATTTATCATTTATGTCGTCTGCGTAACGGAAAGAGAAGGTATACATAGGAGCTGCACCCTGTGCTGCATTTTCACCTACATGATTTACACCTAACTGTGCCATTGCACTTATTCCCTGATATTCAAAAGGACTCTTGCTATTGATAAGCAGGATACCATTGAATGCATTTGGTCCGTATAATGCCGAAGATGCACCTGGTATCAGCTCCACGCTCTCTACATCAAGCTCTGAAGGGCCATTCAGGTTACCAATAGGGAAATTAAGTGCAGGGGCCTGGGTATCCATTCCATCAATTAGCTGTACAAAACGTGTATTACCGGTTGATGCGAATCCACGGGTGTTGATGATCTGAAAGTTTATACTACTGGTAGCAATATCCACTCCTTTTAAATTGGCTATAGCTTTATAATAGCTGTCCGATGATGTATTCTGAACTTCCAGGACACCCATTTTTTCAATTGAAACAGGGGATTCAAGGATAGTCTCCTCCACTCTTGAAGCAGAGACAACTATTTCCTGACCAAGCAGTGTCCGCTCTTCAAGGTTTACAGTTAAATTATCTACATTATTTTGAGTGATCTCTATTTCTTTGGTTTCAAAACCAATAAAGGAAAATACAAGTGTAATGGGTGGTTGTTCATTTACTGTTAACTGAAAATCTCCATTTCCATCGGATATTGTTCCGACTACTTTACCTTTTACAATAATATTCACTCCTGCCAAAGGCTCATTCATTGCAGCATCAAAAACTTTTCCTGAGACGTTTATCTGTGCCCATGCATGATTTGCCATAAATAGGAGTAAAACTCCTAAAATAAAAGCGTACTTCTTCATTTTATTAATTGGTTGGTGTTAAAAAACTTTTCAATATACAAAAGACTAAGAAAAAAATGTGTTTACCCGAAGATATTTTATTTCTGGCCCTTTATTTCGTCCTCGACATGTTTTACCAGTTTGTCGCAAAGAGCATTTGTCTCATTAGACATATATTCATCGCCGGTTGAAGTTAAAATTGACTGCGCGAGGCCTCCCAGGCAATCAATAAAAAATCGCTTCATCTCATCAACAGGCATTTCCTTGGTCCATAAGTCAATGCGCATTGTATTCATTTGATTATTATCCCAGAGGGACAGGCTTATGGCTTTTGTTTCAGTAGGTTTCTCCTCAGGACTGTCTGTTGCCTCCCAAATTATTTTCTCAGGCACATTCTGTTCGTCCAGCTCTATAGTAAAATTAATATGTGATTTTCTCATTGTTCAGTAAGTTGTTTTGCAAAATCTTTATAAAACTCCAGTGATGCAGGATTTCGTAATGCATCAGCATTTAATGATTTATCGGAAGCCCTGCCCATTAATATTTTTTTCACAGGCGCCTCTACTTTTTTTCCACTAATGGTATAAGGTATATCAGGGACTGAAATTATCTCATCCGGAACATGTCGGGGCGAATACTCTTCCCTTAATGCTTTATTTATTTTCCTTTTCAGGTCTTCTGTTATGACAACACCTTCGGCAGGCACTATAAACAGGGGCATGTAAAATTCTCCCTTTTCTTTTTCCACACAAACGATCAGGCTGTCCCGGATCTCTGTAATTTTATCAACTGCTCTGTAGATCTCACTTGTACCTATTCTAACCCCGCCTCTGTTTAATGTAGCATCAGAGCGGCCATAAATTACCACGCCCATTCGTGGGGTGATCCTCGTCCAGTCGCCATGCCGCCATACGCCTGGATACATTTCAAAATAACTTTCTTTGTACCTGGATTTATCCTCATCATTCCAGAAGTGGATGGGCATGGAAGGCATTGGTTTTGTTATTACCATTTCGCCTACCTCATCCATTACAGGTTCACCTTTCTCGTTAAATGCTTCCAGTTTACATCCTAAGGCCCGGCATTGAATTTCTCCCGAATATACGGACCATAACGCATTACCTCCTACAAATGCGCTGCAGACGTCTGTCCCGCCACTTATGGAGGTAAGCCAGAGATCTTCCTTAACCTCTTTATATAGCCAGTCAAATCCTTCGGGTGGCAATGGTGAGCCTGTAGATCCAATTGATCTTAAACCGCTGAGATCAAAATCTTTTCCGGGATGTGTATCAGCTTTCATATTGGCTACTACATAGCCTGCACTGGTACCAAAATGGTTAATACCGGCCTCTTCAACAAATTCCCATAAGGCGTTCATATCCGGATAAGCAGGGCTACCATCATAAAGAACTACGGTACCACCACAAAGAAGGCTTCCTACAATATAATTCCACATCATCCATCCCGTAGTTGTATACCAGAAGCAGCGTTCTCCTTCTTTTATATCGTTATGAAAAGTAAGATATTTCAGGTGCTCGAGAAGGATCCCGCCGTGACTATGGGTTATGGCTTTAGGATTTCCTGTAGTTCCGGAAGAGTACAGGATCCAGATTGGGTGAGAGAAAGGCACAGGCTCGAAATTCAGGTCAGCGCCTTCTCCTTTTTTTATTGCATCATCCCAGAGGATGATATCAGATAGAAGCCCGTCGTTAAATGCTTTGTGCATGTAAGGGATAATTACCGTCTCTTTTAGTGTTGGCAGATTATCCTGCAGGTCTTTGATCACATTATTCTTTGAAAATGATTTCCCTCCATACTGGTAGCCATCTATTGTGATCAATATTTTTGGTTCAATTTGTGCGAACCTGTCTATAACCGAACTGGATCCAAAATCAGGGCTGCAGCTTGACCATACGGCCCCTAATGAATTGGCTGCTAAAAAACCTATTACAGCTTCGGGACAATTAGCGATGTATGCTACCACCCGATCACCTTTTTGAACACCGGTAGTTTTTAAATACTCTCTGAATGATGCTACTTTAGATTTTAGCTCCGCCCACGAAATTTCCTTAAGTTCATCATTTTCTCTCTTAAACAGGAGGGCCGGATGCTGATCATTTGCTTTTCTGAATACATGTTCTGCAAAATTTAATTGGGCACCTTCAAACCAATTGTAATCAGGCATCTGATCGCCTGTAAGTATTTTGGTGTAGCTTTTATGAGAAATAATATCAAAATATTGCCAGAGAGAGGCCCAAAAATCTTCTATATGTTCAACAGACCATTCCCATAGCTCCTGATAATTTTCGAAATCCCCTTTGTTTTGGCTTTTAAGCCAATGCATATAATTGGTGAGATTGGCATTCCTGATCGTTTGCTGATCCGGGCTCCATAGCTTCTTTACTGTTTCCATTGCCATAAAATTGCTTTTTGGCAACCGTTTAAGCATTCAAGATCTCCATCGCCACTTTCCGGTCATGTTCAAGTTGCTTTTTCAGCTGCTCCAGATTTTCAAATTTCATATCCGTTCTTATCTGACGGATAAATTCAACTGTAATGGTTGCATTATATATATCCTGATCAAAGTTAAAAATATTAACTTCAATATTTTGCTTACTGCTGTTTAATGTTGGCCTGGTGCCGATGTAAAGCATACCTCCATAGGTATTATTTTGTATAACAACTTTTACAGCATAAATACCTTCGCCGGGTATCAGTTTAAAAGCTTGTTCAATTTTAAGGTTAGCGGTCGGGAATCCAAGTTGGCGCCCTATGCGGTCCCCACCTACTACTTTGCCGCTCATTTGATAGTTTCGTCCCAAAAATTCCGATGCTTCGGGAATATTGCCATTTAAAAGTGCTTTACGGATTTTTGTGCTGCTGACGGTAACATCATCTATATCCTGTGGAGGTATTTCTTCTACTTCAAAACCAAATCTGTCAGCATTTCCTTTTAGATACTCAAAGCTGCCTTCCCGGTTTTTACCGAAACGATGGTCATAACCTATTACAAGTTTTTTTGTGCCGATCTTATTTACTATTACATCCTGAATAAATTGTTCGCCTGAAAATTCCGAAAATTCTTTTGTAAAAGGGATCTTTACGAGATGATCAATACCAAATTCTTTAAGGAGCTCAGCTTTTTCTTCAAATGTATTTAAAAGCTTTAGGTCGGTCTGGCCAGGATAAAGCACAAGCCTCGGATGGGGCCAATAGGTAAGAACAACAGTTTCACCATTGTTCTTTTTTGCTATTTCTTTCAAACGCTGCAGGATCTTCTGGTGTCCCACATGTACACCATCAAATGTCCCACTGGTTACAACCGCATAATAAATGGGCTGTATATTTTCAAAGCCTTCATGAATTTTCATAGGCACGTTTAAATTCTTCAACTCCAACAGCTTCTTTTACGTCAAATTCCCCGATACGTGTACGTCGTAATTCTTTTAAGTAAGCCTCTGTTTTTAAATACTTGCCGATATCTCTTACAAGGCTTCTGATATAGGTGCCTTTTGTACAAATAACTTTCATAGAAATATCGGGAAAATTGATACCCGTAACTTCCAAATGATGTATAGTTATCTTTCGCGATTTCAATTTTATATCTTCACCTGCTCGGGCAAATTTATAAGCCCTTTCGCCCTGTACTTTTATTGCTGAATAAACAGGAGGGACCTGATCCTGTTCACCTTCAAAATGTTTTGCAGCAGATTGCACATCCCCTTCAGTAATATGTGCAATAGATCCGGCGTCTTCTATCGGAGTTTCCAAATCATAGGAGGGTGTGGTTTTTCCCAGTACAAGAGTAAAGATATATTCTTTTTCCTGCCCCTGAATACCCTCTATTTGTTTTGTCTTTTTACCGGTACAAAGGATAAGTAATCCTGTTGCTAAAGGATCAAGGGTACCCGCATGGCCTACTTTTTTTATTTTTATCGTATTACGGATTTTCTTTACTACATCAAAGGAAGTCCACCGAAGTGGCTTGTCTATTAATATAATCTTACCCGGATCCTGATATTCTGACTTTAAATCCATTGTATAGTTAAAATGATCTCCTTTTGATCAGAAGGAGGCTGAAAATTTCTTTAAATGCTTCAGGTGCTGACAAGGGAAAAATAATAAAAATATATGACTGTAGACTAGATGAAGAATCAACGATAAAAAATAATATCTTCTAAATAGCCTCAGGAAGGATCATCTTTATGATCCGGCTTTTGGAGAATAGCAAAAATTTCTACAATAAATCCGATCATTACTATTACTGGTCCGAGGGTGAGGCCAAGAAATCCGAAGCCAAATCGGGTATCATCCAACGTCATAATTACAAAACCAATGATTAGTAAGGCAATACCTATCAACATGAAGGTATAGTTTTTTTTACCAAATGCTAATTTATGCTTTCCGCTCATACCTTAATATAATTCGTCTAAAGACATATTTAAATATTTATTCACAGCCCTAAAGGTACTAAGAATTCCAATGAAGGCACCAACTCCGAGTAAAGAAGCTAATAAAATATAGATCTCATTAGTCTCCTGAAGTAATTGCAGGTCTTCTACCTGAGTATAGCTATACTGCATAACAAAATATAATGCAGCAGATGCGATTATGCCGGCAATAATACCATGCCACATTGACCTGACGATAAACGGACGCTGTATAAAACCTCTGGTTGCACCTATCAGCTGCATACTCCTTATCAGGAAACGCTGGCTAAAAAGAGCAAGTTTGATGGTGTTATTTATTAAAAGCACTACCGCTATTATCAGAAGGATTGCAAAGCCTACAAGAAATAAGCTGATCTTGGTCAGGTTTTTATTAATAGACTGGATCAGGTTATCAACATAAACCACTTCAAATATCCCACTCATTTGCTCCAGCTCAGCTTTAATTTCTGCCATCTGCTGTGTACCATGATATTCAGGTGCAATATTTACAAGAAAAGCATCATGTAAAGGGTTATCGCCTAAAAACGTGGTAAAATCTTCCCCTGTGGCTTCAATAAAATCCTTGGCTGCCTCTTCTTTACTAATAAATTTAACTACGGGTTTATCTTGTTTCTGCAGAACATAATCCTTGGCGTAAAGAGACTTCTGGATCTTTGTCTTTTCTCCCGGAGAAATATTCCTTTTCAGGTATACCTGTATTTCAACATTTTCACGGATGATCTGGGTTAGCTTGTTGGTGTGTAAAACCAGCAGCCCGAACAGACCTATAACAAACAGTGCAAGAGTAATACTTAGCACCACATTTAGAAAGGGATAGCTTCCCAGTGTTTTCCGTTTATGAGGTTTTGGATTATCTGCCACTGATTATTTAATTTGAAATACGCCTGTTCCCATCAGATAGTCATCGGTATAGACTTCAATATTATAAATGCCGTCTTCCCAGTCACTACCTTTGATATAGGTAAAGCTTAATTTTTTTAATTCACGGTCATAAAGGATCTCTTGCTTTGCGGTATAGAACATCTCTTTCCCATCAACCATGAAAGTCCCTGAGCCTTTATCTACATCAAAGATCACATCCCCATTTTGATCGACAATGCGGATCATTATATCTTTTCCTTCAACGGGGGCAACTTTATTTTCAGGAATAACAAATTGAACTTTTAACTCATCAATATGTCGGTTTTTAAAAGGAGATTCACGTTCCTTACCTCTGCGGTTTACGGCCCATACGTTAACATTCTCGGCACGGAGCTGAGAGGCTACTTTAACCTTTTCTGTTAATTCTTCTTTTGTTTTACCAAGTTCCTGAATTTGGGTACTCAAAACATTTTTCTCTTCCTTTAACTCAGTATTGCTTGCTAATAGCTCTTCATTTACCTTTTGTAGCCTGTCGATTTCCTTATCTTTACGATTAAGAAGTTCCTCATATCCGTCTACTTTATTGCGTAATGTGGCTATTGTAGATGCATTAGCCCTACGTGTACGGTTAAGCTCAGCTTCAACTTCAGCTTTTGCTTGTTGTAATTCTTCGATGTCACCACCCAGACTATCAATTTGTGCAATCTTTTCGTCAAGTTCCCGGCTAATGTCAGTAAGGCGCTGCATCTGCGTTGCCAGCTCCTGTTCAGTGGTAGCTACAGTTTCAGTAAGATCCTCTTTTTTCTGATGATCCATGTAAATTTTTATGCCCTGGATGATTACAATAATTGCCAGGATTGCTATAATAATTGCAGTTTTGTTGCTCTTTTTATTTTCAGGTGTTTCAGCCATTGATACCTTTGTTTTATAATTTTCAAAAATAGTAGTAAATATGCTATTAACGTAATAAATAGCAATTTTTATATATGGATGTCAAACATAATTCCAGTTATTGGACGCAGCGATATGAAAGCGGGCAGACCCAATGGGATGCCGGAGGTATCACAACTCCTCTGAAAGCATATTTCGGCCAGCTGGAGGATAAGACATGTAAAATCCTAATCCCTGGCTGTGGCAATGCTTATGAAGCGGCATATTTACATGAAAAGGGGTTTGAAAATGTTTATCTGGCTGATATTTCTGAATATCCCCTAAAAAAATTCACTGAACAATATCCTGGCTTTCCAAAGGAACATATTTTACATGCTGATTTTTTTGAGTTAAAGCAGGGGTATGACCTGATCATTGAGCAGACATTCTTTTGCGCCCTGTCACCGGATCTTCGTGCTGGATATGCTAAAAAATGTTTTGAGCTCCTTAAGCCTGCAGGTCATATTGTGGGGGTACTTTTTGATGCAGAATTAAATAAAGATCATCCTCCTTATGGTGGCCATCCTGATGAATATGTTGAATATTTTAGGCCCTACTTTGTTTTTCATACATGGGAAAGATGCTATAATTCCATAGCTCCGAGGGCAGGCCGTGAATGGTTTATAAATCTTGTTAAACCTGCATAAAATTTTAAAATTTCAGGGCCAGATGCTGCCTGTTCAGATCAGTATTAAATAAAACAATGCCGCATTTATACAGGTCAAAGGTGACAATAACAGAGGGGTCGGTTTTTATTTTTTCCCATGCTTTGCCCATTTCTTCAGACCAGTAAATATCATCAAAAATAAAGATGGAGTTTTTATCGGCCTTTGTTTTACAAAGATCAAAATATTTTAATGTAGCCTCATATGTGTGATTCGCATCAAAAAAAACAAAAGGCAATTTTTTGATGTCGATTATGAAATTCGGCAGTGTGTGGTTTATGTCTCCGGCGATCATTTTAATATTTTTTCTCCTTAGCTGAGAAATATGGCTTTGTGCAAGAGTGATCAGTGATTGAGCGC
The DNA here is from genome assembly GCA_051418055.1 of Candidatus Cyclobacteriaceae bacterium M2_1C_046. Taxonomy (GTDB): domain Bacteria; phylum Bacteroidota; class Bacteroidia; order Cytophagales; family Cyclobacteriaceae; genus JBPRGH01. The sequence goes on from JBPRGH010000002.1 coordinate 73,706, forward strand.
CTTCAAATGTATAAACCTGCTTCTCTCCCTCAGACATATACAAAGCATTAATTCCGAGAGAGGTGCCAAGCTCGACCACAATTTCAGGTTGGAAAAAGCGGATCATACGATAATAAAGCAGGCTATATTTTTTTGTGCTAAGGCTTACTTTAGCAAGATCTTTTACCCGTACTTGTCGCTTTAAGCTTGAAGATCCTGCACCCGGATCATTATAGGATAAAACAGTTGGATCTTTTAACAGTTTCTCTCTTAACCTTTCATATTCTGGGAAAGAATTATTTGAATCTGATATGATCACCTTTGTATAAAGATCATATAGAAAAGGGGAGTGCAGAGAATGCTCATTCACCTCATTTAACCAATAGGTTATGAATTTTTTAATTCGAAATAAAGTATCCACTAATTAAGTTTAAAGGGGGCAATCATTGAGAAGGCAGGTATGGTAGCCTTAAACTGGTGCAGATCTACCAGGCGCTCAAGAAGATATGTTCCATACATTTTTCCAAGACCGGATTTTAAATTACAACCAGAGACATATTGATGGAAATTGCCGGGTTCAATCACAGGTTGCTGACCTACTACACCTTCACCTTCTACTTCACGAACTTTATAACCGGCATCATTAATATACCAATGCCTTCTTAGAAGCTGAATAGTATGCTCACTTTGATTTTCTATTGTAATGCGATAAGTAAAGACATAATGATATTGACTGGGGCTGGAATATTCAGGTTGATATTCCGTCTCCACCGTGATCTTAATCCCCTGGGTTATCTCTGTCACCATACCTTTTCTAAATATTCGCGTCATATTGTGTTGGTAATATAAGAAGTTTTTATTTTGGCAGAAAATTATTTAGCCTGTTTTTAATGAATGTAAAGATAGAACCATCCTGGGGAATAAAGCTGCAGGAAGAGTTTAAAAAAACCTATTTTAATGACCTGGTGGATTTCGTAAAAAAGGAATACACACAGACAACAGTTTACCCGCCAGGTAAAGAGATATTTAATGCATTTGACCATTGTAGCTTTAATGATGTACGCGTAGTTATTATCGGACAGGATCCATATCATGGTCCGGGACAGGCTCATGGTTTGTGCTTTTCTGTACGGGATGGAATAAAACAACCTCCTTCACTTAAAAATATATTTAAAGAATTAAAAGCAGATGTAGGAAAAGAAATTCCTGCCACAGGTGATTTGACACACTGGGCTGACCAGGGGGTATTATTATTAAATGCTACTCTTACAGTTCGGGCACATGCTGCCGGATCACACCAAAAAAGAGGGTGGGAAGAATTTACTGATGCAGTAATACATGCAATTTCGACAGAAAAAGAACAAGTAGTTTTTCTGTTATGGGGTGCATATGCCCAAAAGAAAGGAGCTGTTATTGACCGTAAGCGTCATTTTGTTCTTGAAGCTGCCCACCCTTCACCATTTTCAGCACATAATGGATTTTTTGGCTGCCGGCATTTTAGCAAGACTAATGAATTTTTGGTTGGGAAAGATTTGAAACCAATCGACTGGTAAATCCTTATTTCTTTAGTAGCTCTGATACAGTTTATGTAGTTAACCTCAGCTAATTTAATTATATTGAGATTTAACTAACAATTACTAATTGCTGGGGGAACATCGGCAAACAGGTTTATTAAATTTAATTAAATAGGGCTACAAATGGCAGTACAGCAGGATTTAGATTTCACATATACGACTATTGACGAAATTTTTCGATTAAGTATTGGGGAATCCGGAGATTACAGCGGTTCAAAATATGATGGCGATTTTTCAATGACCCTAGAGGAAGCGCAGAGAGCCAAGCATAAATTTATTGCTGATAGCCTGAACATTAAAGAAGGGAGTAAAGTGCTGGATATGGCTTGCGGATGGGGACCTTTTTCAAAATATATTACTGAAGAAAGAGGAGCAACAAGTATAGGCCTAACACTTTCAGAAGGTCAGGCAGCAGCATGTCAGAAGAATGGCCTTAATGTGATCGTTAAAGATTGCCGCTATATAAAGCCTAAAGATTTCGGAACATTCGATGCTATTGTTTGCATAGGTGGTTTAGAGCATTTCTGCTCAGTGGAAGAATGGAGAGAGGGAAAGCAGGAGGAGGTTTATCGTAATTTCTTTAATACAATTCATGAGCTGCTATCAGTAGGGGGCAGATTTTATATGCAGACGATGGTCTTCAGTAAAAATATGGTTGATTTTGAAGAAATAAGTGTTGATGCTGAGAAATTATCCGCCGGGCACCTATGTGCCTTAATGATAAAACAGTTTCCGGGTTCCTGGTTGCCTTATGGTCCGGAGATGGTGATAAGGAATGCTGAACCTAAATTTAAACTGATCTCTAAGAGCAGCGGAAGGCTTGATTACATTGAAACCATAAAGCAGTGGAGGAAGAAATTCAGGAAATTTCACCTGAAGAAATATTTGTTGTATTTTAAATTACTGTTAAGATATGTAACTGATAAAGAATTCAGGCATCAGGTAGAGGTTTTTAAGATCAGCCCAAATAAGGTCTGTTTTGAAAAAGAAATAATGGATCACTATAGGTTGGTTTTTGAAAAAGTTTAACCCATTCAAATAAACAATTCTCCATTTTTATAATAAGTAGAGGCTGTTTTTTAAAGATATTGTAGTTTTGCGCTTTCATTTTTTAAACTATAAAAAGCTGATTGCGGAGAATTATGAGAATTCAGATCGTTCTTTTTTTATTATTTTTTATCTTTTCGTTCCTGCCAAATAAGTCTTACGGGCAATTTGATGAAGATCAAACAGGAGCATGGTATATGTATTTCTGGAATACAAAGATAGGAGATGGTCCACTTGGTTTTCAGGGTGATATTCAATATCGAAACTGGGATTTAATTGGTGACCTGGAGCAGCTTTTGATCCGTGGAGGTGTCACTTATAAACCGGAAAATGCACAGGTAATGTTTACTTTAGGGTATGGAAATATAACAACCGGACAATTTGGATCCAGTGATGATACTTTCCATGAGAGCCGTATTTATCAGGAGGCATTGTTGCCACATAAAGTAGCTGAGCGTTTTTTATTAACCCATCGCTTTAGATATGAGCAACGGTGGGTGGAAGGCCAGGATTTCAGGACGCGATACCGTTATAACCTATTTTTAAATATTCCTTTTAATAAAGCTGATCTTTCACCCGGAGCAGTTTATTTAGCATTATATAATGAACTGTTTATTAATGGCCAGCGCGAAATAGGAAATGGTAGGGAAGTTGAGCTATTTGATCGCAACCGTGCATATATTGCTTTGGGATATACTATTAAAGAAGGGTTACGCACTCAACTTGGATTTATGGAACAGACTACGGATAACTGGAGCAAGGGTCAGCTACAGGTGAGTTTGCATCATTCTTTTTAAAAAGGAGTTGTAATTATTTAAATTAGCAGATCATCTAAGATATTTTTCTGCTATGAAATATTCCGATTCCTACTCGTGTCACCTCTCCGGTGTAAATTATATTGACATAGCTTATTTGCCAAAAATTTTTATAAAATGCATGCCTAAATCCATGGAAGCTTTAATAATGCTTCGGGAATTAATGGCCAAAAAGATCGGGTTGAAAACGGCTGAAGGTCGAAAAAGTATTTTAAAAGAGCTTGAAGAGTTTGATGGAAATGTAGGAAGTAAGATCGGTCTATTCGAAGTTGTTGAAAGATCAGAGGATAAATTGATTACCGGACAGAATGATACGCATCTGGATTTTAGATTACTTTTTTTAGTTGAAAGAGGAAATCCTCAAAAAATCACACTTACGACAGAAGTAATTACTCATAATCTGCTAGGCAATATTTATTTCTTATTTGTTATGCCAATGCATAAATTAATAATGCCCTGGGTTTTAAAAAGGATGAAAAGGAGATTGGAGCAGGAGAGGGTAATGGATCTATCAGATCATGCGATTTGAAAAGCGGCAGAGACAATTTTGAAAAATTAGTTAATCCTTTGCTCGATCTCTTCAATTTTGCGGTCAATATTTTGAATAACTCTGTTGATATCATTCAGCACATCACCATCATCAAATCTAAGGATATGGAATCCAGCTTCAATTAAATGTTGCTCTCTGATCTTATCTTTTTGAATAACTTCAGGAAATGTATGGGTGATACCATCAACTTCAATTATAAGCTTTAGCTCCTTGCACATGAAATCAGCAATATATTTTAAAACAGGTCTTTGTCTCCTGAATCCATAGCCTTTACGCATTCTGGCTTTTAAAGCATATTTCCAGAGGCAGGCTTCAGCTTTAGTCATTGATTTGCGAAGTTTATTCGCGTAAGGCTGGAGCTTTTTATTGTAGGCGTAGTAGTTTTCTTTGTCGGCTTTCATGCCTCCCCCTTTTGTTCCCCCTCCATGAGGTGGATAGTTTCGAGCTAATTTAATATAAAAAATATTCATTTTTTATATTAAATTTTCGCTAAAGCTAGCTCTGCTAGAAATACTATCCCCCGCTGGCGGGGGCAGGGGGTGGCATGAAGCTCTTTTTACAACTCTACACCTTCACCTTCTTCTCAATCTCCTTCAGATTCTCCATTTTCTTATTTCTGAGGAATCCATTGATATCTTCGAAATGTTCTTTTACCCGCTTTTGGCCAAATTCAAAAACTTTTGTGGCAAGGCCATCCAGGAAGTCCCTGTCGTGAGAAACCAGGATTAAAGTACCGTCAAAATCATTAAGGGCATTTTTTAGGATATCTTTGGTTTTTATATCCAGGTGATTAGTTGGCTCATCTAGTATTAGCAGGTTAACAGGTTCTAAAAGTAATTTTATCATTGCCAAGCGTGTTTTTTCACCACCGGAAAGCACCTTTACTTTTTTGTCTATGGTTTCACCACTAAACATAAAAGCCCCTAAAATATCTTTGATCTTAGTGCGAATATCACCTACAGCAATCTGATCTACAGTCTGAAAAACCGTTAGCTCCTCATCCATTAAAGAAGCCTGATTCTGGGCGAAATAACCTATCTGTGAATTATGCCCCAGCTGGCATTTTCCTAGAAAGTCTATTTCTCCCATTATAGCTTTCACCATGGTAGATTTGCCTTCTCCGTTTTTACCAACAAAAGCTATTTTCTGGCCTCGTTCGATGGTCATTGAAGCATTTTGAAATACTACATGGTCTCCATATTTTTTAGTAAGGCCTTCAACAATAACCGGATATTGCCCTGATCGTGGGGCAGGAGGAAATTTTAAATTAAGAGCAGAAGTATCTATTTCATCAACTTCTATCAGCTCCATTTTCTCCAGCATTTTTACGCGTGACTGTACCTGATTGGTTTTCGAGTAGGTTCCTTTAAACCTATCTATAAATGTCTGAATGTCGGCAATTTCTCTTTGCTGCTCTTCATAATGTTTTTGCTGCTGCTCTCTTCTTTCTTTACGAAGCTGTAAATAATGGGTGTAATTAACTTTATAATCATAGATACGGCCCATCGTCACTTCTATGGTGCGGTTGGTAATATTATCAACAAAGGCTTTATCGTGGGAAATTACGATTACGGCTTTTGCATTATTCACCAGAAACTCCTCCAGCCACTGAATTGATTCGATATCCAGGTGATTGGTCGGCTCATCCAGCAGGATCAGATCAGGTTTTTGAAGAAGGATCTTTGCCAATTCTATCCGCATTCTCCAGCCGCCGCTGAATTCTTTTGTAGGGCGGTTGAAATCAGCACGTTGAAAACCTAATCCCCTTAATGTCTGCTCGACTTCTGCATCGAAATTTATTTCTTCAATAGAGTAATACTTTTCACTCAGCTCGGTTACCTGCTCGATAATTTTATAATAATCTTCTGATTCATAATCGGTACGTGTTTCAAGTTGCTTGTTCAGCTCCTCAATTTTAGTTTTCATTCCCAATATTTTTGTGAATGCTTTTGAGGCCTCTTCAAATACTGTACAATTATCTTCTGTGAGCAGGTGCTGGGGAAGGTAGGCAATAATGGCATCTTTAGGTGCTGAAATTTTACCTTTGGTAGGTTTATTCACTCCTGCAATTATCTTTAGCAGGGTTGATTTTCCCGCCCCGTTTTTACCCATCAGGGCAATACGGTCATTATCATTTATATTAAAAGAAATGTTGCTGAAAAGAGAGGACCCACTAAATTCAACACCTACACCGTCTACTGAAATCATAGTTTATTTATAAAAGCTGCAAAGGTAATTTTATTCCTTAATGTTTTTTATCCGGAACAAAAAAACACCTTTAATTCGGAGGATAACTTCAGGTGAAGAAAGATAGTTTCTATGATTGAAATTTTATTTTTTTGAAAGGGGGGTGTCAATCCACCCCCTTTTATTCCCCCGCCTACGGGGGATATTGGTGCTGGCGAACAGCAGCGAATCTATAAATAAATAGTAAAAATATTATTATATTAAATTTATAGTGTATACCCTCATTTTTTCAAAGGGATAGGATAATAAACTCAGCTTAACTTAAGAGCATTGGGCGGGGGAAATAAAGGGGGAGGAAATATGCCCTGAACTTTTCAGGCATATTTCTCCACCAGCTCGTTCATTACTTTAGGAACACCCACAGTTGCCCGTTCTTCCAGCATTACCAGGTTTTTTCTTGGTCTTACTGAAGGCAACTTTGGATCGATGATATACTTTGGAATATGGTCATCAACAAAATCCATCAGTGCGGCGGCAGGGTATACAAGAAGGGATGTACCGACTATTAAAAATATTTCCGCCTCAGCGGCTTCTACAATAGCTACTTCCATCATTGGCACCGGCTCACCAAACCATACTACATTCGGGCGAAGCTGAGAGCCTCTTTCACATTTATCGCCTATTTTTAGCTCCCAGTGATCCATATCGTATATTAAAGTTTCATCAAGTGAGCTTTTACATTGGAAAAGCTGACCGTGGAGGTGAATTACATTGGTAGAACCAGCTTGTTCATGAAGATTATCTACATTTTGTGTTATGATGGTAACATCAAAATATTTTTCCAGCCCCGCCAGTGCATAATGACCGGCATTGGGTTTTACATCTTTAGCCTGTTTTCTGCGCTGATTATAGAAATCCAGCACTAACTCCGGATTTCTTCGCCAGCCCTGAGGAGTGGCAACTTTCATTATATCATGCCCTTCCCAAAGACCATCAGCATCACGAAAGGTATTGATCCCGCTTTCAGCACTAATTCCAGCTCCTGTAAGTACCACAAGTTTTTTCATATCATAAAGCTAACAATAACAGCCGGAATTTTGATTAGACATTTTACTCTGCAGGTTGTTAGAAAAATAAAAAAGTAAATGACTGACATAAAAAATTTAACAGATAAAGAAGCAATTAAAAAAATAAAAGAGATCGTTAAAGACGTTAAAAGCTGCGTATTTACGACAAATCTTGATTCATTGCCCCTTGAAGCAAGGCCTATGCACACAAAAGATGTAGATGACGAGGGAAACCTCTGGTTTATGCTGACGAAGGAAGGGGATCATTATACTGCGTTGCAAAAAGATATCAGGGTACAGATCTTCTATAGCAGCCAGAGCAAAACGGAATTCCTATCCTATTATGGTAAAGCAGAACTTATCGATGATAAGGAGAAGAAGAATAAATTATGGTCTGCAGTAGATAAAACATATTTTGATGGCCCTGAAGATAAAAACCTTATTCTTGCTAAAATAAAACCTTCAGATGTTTATTATTGGGATACAAAGCATGGAAGAATGGTTGCGCTTTTTAAAATGCTTTCTTCAGCAGTAACCGGGAATAAAAAAGATATAGGAGTGAAGGGAAACCTGGATGTTTAATTGACTTATTAAAGCTTGCTCGTTAAAAGTCTTTCACACTAATTTCTCAAAACAATTTTTATAAGAAGCAAAAACTAATTATTTATTTTTATATTTACCACCTTAAGTGTAGAAGACCTTTAAACGAGATTTTAGCGAATGAAATTCATTGTTTCTTCTTCTGCTTTATTAAAGCAGTTATCGGGAATTAACGGGGTGATCACCACTAATCCAGTGGTTCCAATATTAGAAAATTTTCTTTTTGAAATTGAGAACAGTAAACTTACTGTGACAGCCTCAGATCTACAGACTTCCATGATTACGGAAATTGAAGTAGAATCAAAAGAGAGTGGTAGCATAGCTGTGCCTGCAAAGATTTTGCTGGAAACTTTGCGTAACCTTCCGGAGCAGCCGGTTAATTTTACTATTGACGAAGAAACTTACAGCATAGAGATCAGCTCCGACAACGGTCGTTATAAACTTGCCGGTGAGAATGCCACTGATTTCCCGAAAGTACCGTCTGTTAGCGATGATTTCTCAGTTACATTAAGTACAGAGATATTATCCAGTGCTATTAATAACACCATTTTCGCAACAAGCAATGACGAGCTTCGTCCTGCGATGACAGGTGTATATATGAACCTTACGGACACAAACACGACATTTGTAGCCACGGATGGTCACCGCCTAGTACGCTATAGAAGAGTGGATGTGGCTTCTGATAATGGGAATGCGATTATTATCCCACGTAAAGCTTTAAATCTTTTAAAAGCCACTCTTCCATCGGATAATACGGATGTGAGTATTGAATTTAATGTAAGTAATGCCTTTTTTAAATTCAATAATATCCGCATGATCTGCCGCTTGATCGACGAGCGTTTCCCTGATTATGAAAATGTGATCCCTTCGGATAATAATAATATAATGACAATTGACCGTCAGGAATTTTTAAGTTCTCTGAAGCGGATTGCCATTTATGCCAATAAAACAACTCATCAGGTAAGGCTTAAGCTTACTGGCAGTGAGTTGCAGATCTCTGCAGAGGACCTTGATTTTTCTAATGAGGCAAATGAACGTTTATCATGTGAGCATGACGGAGAGGACCTGGAGATAGGATTTAATGCCCGTTTCTTAATAGAGATGCTTAATAATATTGACGGTAAAAAGGTTGAGATGGATTTCTCAGAGCCTAACCGTGCAGGATTGATCCTTCCGGCCGAAAAAGAAGATAATGAAGATGTGTTGATGTTAGTTATGCCGGTTATGTTAAATAACTACGTATAATATCTTTCCTTAGCTATAAATGAAAAAGCCGGTTTATTGCCAGCTTTTTTTTATTCCTGTTTTTAATTTCTAATCTATTCGCTCTTTTTCCAAAGCATTAAATTCATCAGCCAATCTTAAAGATATTTCACCAGGAGTTCCGTTTCCGAAAATTTTGTCATCTACCTGTATGATAGGCAATACTTTTTTTGTTGTTCCTGTTAGGAATACTTCTTTTGCTGCAAAAAGATCATTCATTGTAATTTCTTTTTCTTTTACATCAAGATGCTTTTGTGCCAGTTGAATTACATATTTACGCGTGATGCCTTTTAATATTTTACTTGAGGGTGTAAGCAGATCATTATTTTCATCAACAATAAAAATATTACTTCTGGTCAGCTCTCTCACTACTCCATTGTTATGATACAGCACGTCAAAAGCACCGGTTTTTTCCGCTTCTTGTTGTTTCATTATTCCGGTGAGATAATTTATAGTTTTGACTTCAGGGAACTCTCTTTGAAAATCGTGTGTGATAATTTTTACACCCTGTCTTCTTACTTTTTCTGAAACTACTGTAGCAGGTTCATTAGTAATAATCAGGTTTGGGTTAGTTGGTTTATATCCATTTGGGCTATAACCTCCTGTTAATATCATTCTTATGCCACTATCCTGTATTTGATTTTGATTGATAAGCCTGTTACAAATTTCTTTTAGCTCTTCCCTTGATACAGGTATTTCAAGATTTAATTGTTCTGCAGAGGCAAAAAACCTGTTAATATGATCATTTAAGAAAAGAGGTGTAAACCCAACTGTTCTGAAAAAATCAAATATTCCAAATCCCCGGCGGATTGAGAGATCTGATATCCCAAGAGAAGCGACATTTTCTGGAAGAAATTGGCCATTTACATATGCTGTATTCATGGATATAAAGATAATATAGATGAAGAAATTTAGAACTAACAGGCTCAAACTTGTTACTTTTTAAATTTATTCTAACATGAGAGGATGTTTTATCGTTTTAATAATAGTCCTGATTGTCGGATGGCTATTGGGGTTTTTTGTCTTTGACATAGGAGACCTGATACATATTCTTCTTATTGCCGCCGTAATACTTTTGTTACTGCGTCTAATCAGAGGCTGATTTTTTATAACAATAAATTAAGAAATATGAGAATTGATATTCAAACTGTAGGATTCGAAGCAGATCAACAATTATTAGATCATACTGATGAAAAAATAAGTGGACTTACTAAATACTTTGAAAATATAACTGGCATAGATGTTTATCTAAAATCCGTTCAAAATGACCGTGATAAAACTAAGATTGCGGAGATAAAAGTTTTTATACCAGGAGAGCCTGTCTATGGAGAAAGCCAGACAGACACTTTCCACGGGGCTTTAGATCAGGCTGTAGAAAAAGTTAAGAAACAGCTGAAAAAACGCAATCAGCTGGTAAAAGATAAGAGACAGTAGTCTGAAAATCTGAAATCTGAGAGATGAAATCTGAAAATACCCCACTTTCAGATTTCAGATTTCCTATTGCATTATAAATGGCCGCCGCATTTTTTACAAAATTCGGCATCTATATCATGACCTTCAGCCGAGCAGTGGGGACATACCTGGGTGGATATTTTTGAATGGGGCAGATTTTTCCGGTTTGACATCTCTGCGCTAACAATACCTGTAGGTACTGCAATTATGCCATATCCCATTATCATCAGTAATGTTGATAATGCCTGCCCAAGGGGAGTCTGTGGTGTTATATCACCATAGCCAACAGTTGTTAAAGTAACGACTGCCCAATAGACACTTTTCGGTATACTAGTAAATCCTCTTTCAGGACCCTCCACTATATACATTACTGTGCCCATTATTATTACAAGTGTAAATACAGCAAAAATAAATACCAGGATTTTAGTGCGACTTGCTTTCAAAGCGTTTGATAAATGCATAGCCTCACCAAGAAATCTTCCAAGTTTCAGAACTCTAAAAACTCTCAATAATCGAATGCTTCTGATAACCATCAGGGAATGAGCACCAACAATAAAAAAACTTAAGTATAAGGGAAGGAAAGACAGGAGATCAATTATTCCATAGAAGCTGAAAATGTATTTTGATGGTTTGGTAACGGCTATTATTCGTAAGATATATTCTATAGTAAAAAGAATTGTAAAGATCCACTCAAGGATATAAAGCTCATCACCATATTCCGCAAAAATCGCAGGAACACTTTCCAGCATAACTGCCAGTATACTGAGCAAAATGGCAATGAGTAAAAGGATATCAAAAAGCTTTCCTTCAAAAGTATCAGCTTCAAATATTACTTCATGTAATTTATTTTTCCAGCTGGGCAGACCATTTGTACTCTTTTTCATTTTATCTGTAGCACGTTAAGGCTATTCGCCACCAAAAAATGTCTGCCTCTAATTTACTCATATTTTACTGCCTGTTAATATTAACTTAAATTATTGAAACTGATATTATAAGGCTATTCTGTTGCCATTAATTTCTCCAGGATCTTGCATGCTGCATCGGCAATGACAGTGCCGGGGCCAAATACTGCTGCAACTCCTGCATCATGAAGATATTGATAATCTTTTGGTGGAATAACACCCCCTGCAATTACCATTATATCCCCTCGATCATGAGTTTTCAGGGCTTTGATCAATTCAGGTACTAATGTTTTATGCCCTGCCGCAAGGCTTGACGCACCTACAATATGTGCATCATTCTCCACGGCCTGTTTGGCAGCTTCTTCCGGAGTCTGAAAAAGAGGTCCGATATCAACGTCAAATCCCAGGTCAGCAAAGCTTGTTGCTATTACCTTTGCTCCACGATCATGGCCATCCTGGCCCATTTTAGCTATTAAAATCCGGGGCCTTCTTCCTTCGAGTTCTTCAAATTTATTAGAAAGCTCCCGTGCCCTTGTAAAATTTTTATCGGTCATAGTTTCCTGTGCATAAACACCGCTAACTGATTGAATTTGTGCCTTGTGCCTTCCAAAATGCTTTTCCATGGCATCAGAGATCTCCCCCAGGGAAGCCCGATGCCTGGCAGCTTCAACAGCAAATTCCAAAAGGTTACCTTCACCTGTTTCTGCACATTTCGTTAAATCGGCAATCGCTTTTTTTACAGCATCCTGGTCCCTGTTTTCCTTCATCTGATTAAGCCTTTTGATCTGCCCATCTCTCACAGCTGTATTATCTACCTCAAGAATTTCGAAATCAGGCTCTTCATCAATTTTAAAGCGGTTGACGCCAATTATAACATCTTTTCCGGAATCAATACGGCCTTGTTTACGTGCTGCAGCTTCTTCTATTCGGAGCTTGGGGACACCACTTTCTATGGCTTTTGCCATACCACCTAGATCTTCTACCTCACTAATAAGCTCCCATGCCTTTTTTATCAGCTGGTCCGTCAGGTGCTCAATATAATAAGACCCACCCCACGGATCAACTATTTGTGTAATGTTGGCAGCATTCTGAAGGTACAGCTGAGTATTTCGTGCTACTCGTGCTGAAAAATCAGTAGGAAGGGCAATGGCTTCATCAAGTGCATTTGTATGTAATGACTGTGTATGGCCTAATGCCGCTGCCAGGGCTTCTACACATGTGCGGGTAACATTATTATAAGGATCCTGTTCCGTAAGGCTCCAGCCGGAAGTCTGGCAATGGGTGCGTAGAGCCATTGATTTGGGATTTTTCGGATCAAAGCTTTTGACAATCTTTGCCCAAAGCACGCGTCCTGCACGCATTTTTGCGATTTCCATAAAATGATTCATTCCCACAGCCCAGAAGAATGAAAGGCGCGGCGCAAAATCATCAATATCCAAACCTGCCTTTATACCGGTTCTTAAATATTCAAGGCCATCAGCCAGTGTATAGGCTAACTCTATGTCAGCAGTAGCCCCTGCTTCCTGCATGTGATATCCGCTTATACTAATAGAATTAAAGCGGGGCATATGCTGGGAAGTATATTTAAAAATATCTGCAATAATGCGCATGGAAGGGGCAGGAGGATAAATATAGGTATTGCGTACCATAAACTCCTTCAGGATGTCATTTTGTATGGTACCACTAAGCTGCTCTTTTTTCACGCCCTGCTCTTCAGCTGCTACAATATAAAAGGCCAGTATAGGTATCACAGCGCCGTTCATTGTCATAGATACAGACATCTTATCCAGAGGGATCTGATCAAACAGCGTCTTCATATCAAGGACAGAATCTACGGCCACACCTGCTTTTCCCACATCTCCGGATACTCTTGGGTGGTCTGAATCGTAGCCGCGATGTGTGGCAAGATCAAAGGCTACGGATAACCCTTTTTGACCTGCTGCCAGGTTTCTTCTGTAAAAAGCATTGGATTCTGTTGCTGTTGAAAAACCTGCATACTGCCTTACAGTCCAGGGCCTCACTGTGTACATTGTAGCATAGGGGCCTCTTAAATAAGGAGGAATGCCGGCGGTAAAACCTGCATGTGGCAGATCTTCTTGTTTGTAAACAGGCTGGACAGTAAACCCTTCTGGTGCTAGCCATGGCTGGCTGGAAACATCAGCCACTTTCTCAGGGGAATATTTATTGTATTTTATATCTTTAAAATTCGGCATGATTTCTTGTTTAAACCCGGTCCTGAAATTTTTGCCAGTCGTGTTTGGACGTCTGGTCAATTAATGATTCAAGAAAATAACTTCCTGCAACAGGATCAAGATTTTTACTTAAATGTGATTCTTCTTTAAGGATCAATGAAACATTACGCGCCACTCTTCTTTGCATTGGACTTTCAATATTCTCAGGCTGCACATATACTGCATTACACCCTCCAATTATGGCTGCCATGGCTGCTGTTGTTGACTTCAGCATATTTTCATGGGGCGCAAATTTTTCATTTTTATATACCGGCGAGTAAGCATAAATAAAAAGGTCCTGAAGGTTTAGCTTAATGCTATAAGCTGAAAATATCTGGAACAGCAGGTTTCGTAAGGATTTTATTTTTGCTATACTTTGGAAATAATCCTCCGAAACTGCCACTCGCCATGACATTCTGTTGACAATTTCAGAATGCCTGTCGGCAGGTATCTTATCAAGCAACTGCTTGGTCTGTAATAACAGATTTACTACCTCATCATCTGTCGAGGCAATAATCCCAAAGCACCTGATTTTTTCCGGAAGCTGGTGCCACTTCTTTTCCTGTACAAAGGCTATGGCATCATTAATATCCTCCCAATATATTTCGCCATTTATTTTATCAGAAAGGTGTGTTTTGTTAACATAAGAAAAATATGTGGCTGGTTCACCTTTAGTATTAATGTAAGAGATGCTGCAATATTCCGGTTTTACATCTTTTAGAATTTTTTCAAGGTCCGGCTCTTGATTTTCTGCTTTTAAAACTATGCCATCGGCGCCTCCTTCAAGAGATTCCAGTATTGATTTATTATAATTTTCAGAATTATTGATTAAAAATTCCTGCCGGTTTTCCCACCAACGTGCATCTACAGCATAATCATTCTCAGGATTAACCTGGTGATGAAAAGCTTCTCTGACAACAGAATTTTTTGGATCATAATATGGATACAGGAGGATATTATCTTTATTTTTCCATTGTAAAGATTCCAGATTATCTTTTTTCAGCTCCTTCAGGGCCTGTTCTTTCCAGGCTTCATAGGTAGCTTTTTTAAATTCATCAAATGTTAAAGGTTCCTTAAAATCCATAGGTTGGAAGATTTTGGGGTAAAGTTAATATATAGAATTGGGATGCGGCAATAAAGGCGCAGAAATGGTCGTCTATATACTACGAAAAAGAAAATTAAAATTCAAGGGGAATTGTTCTTTCATCTTGTGTTTTTTTTGATCAAATTTGTTTCCCTTTTTCTAGTTAGAGAACCTCAAATATCTAAAAATTGAACGTGCAAGCTGACTGTGTGATGATATGGGAGGATTGCCTGCATATAATTAAAGAGCAGGTACCCGAACAAAGCTTTAATACCTGGTTTAAGCCAATTATTCCATTGAAAGTGGAAAATAAGGTGCTTACCATTCAGGTACCGAGCCAATTTTTCTACGAATGGCTGGAGGAGCACTATGTTCAGGTATTAAAGAAAGCCGTACGTCATGTAGTAGGTGAGGAGGGAAGACTGGAGTATTCTGTGATTGTCGACAGAGGAAACAAAAATTTTGGTCCTTTATCTGTAAACCTGCCAAATAAATCTTCATCTCATCAAAGTAATTCCAAAAAAGAGGATGAGTATGTTTCGCCTTTTAAAATGAAGGCGCTTGATTTTTTATATCAGGACTCACAGCTGAACCCAAACTATCAGTTTGAAACTTATATCGAAGGTGACTGTAACCGGCTGGCCCGCTCTGCAGGATATGCCGTAGCTAAAAAACCCGGTGTTACATCTTTCAATCCGTTGATGCTGTATGGTGGGGTAGGTCTGGGAAAAACCCATCTTGTACAGGCAATAGGAAATGAAATAAAAGATAATCTGTCTGACAGGTTTGTGCTTTATGTATCTTCAGAAAAATTTACCAATCAATTTATAGAGGCTGTAAAGCATAATAAGATACAGGAGTTCCAGAATTTCTACATGCAGGTGGATGCGCTGATTTTGGATGATGTGCAGTTTTTAGCAGGAAAGGAACGTACACAAGAGATTTTTTTCCATATTTTTAATCATCTTCATCAGGCTGGGAAGCAGATCATAATGACAAGCGATTGTCCACCTAGGGATCTAAAGGGCTTGCAGGAACGTCTTTTATCAAGATTTAAGTGGGGGCTTACCGCTGATCTACAGCAGCCGGATTATGAAACCAGGATAGCTATTATTCAGCGAAAAATGCAAAATGATGGTATTCATATCCCTGAAAATGTTCTGGAGTATCTGGCCCATAGTGTAGATACAAATATTCGTGAGCTTGAGGGTGTTTTAATTTCCCTGATTGCCCATGCTTCATTAAGCCGTGTGGAGATAGATCTTGAGCTGGCCAAGCAAACCATGAAAAATATTGTTCATGATATAGAGACTGAAGTTGGCATAGACTATATCCAAAAGACGATTTCTGAATATTTCAAAGTGCCTGTTGAAGCTTTAAAAGATAAAACCCGCAAAAAGGAAATAGTAATAGCCCGTCAGGTGGCTATGTTTTTTGCTAAAGATTATACTAATCATTCCCTGAAAACAATTGGATCTCATTTTGGGGGCAGGGATCACAGTACAGTTATTCATGCGGTGCAAAGCGTGGAAGACATGATGGACACCAATTCTCATTTTAAATCCCAGGTAGAGGAATTGCGTAAAAAGCTTAAAATGAAAACCGCCTGATTTTATTATAGAAACTAATCTGCTTGTTCTTTACGTTAACTAATTGACTTTAACTTAAGGAGAAAGAAATTTTGACCAGTCGTATAATATTAATTTTTTCCCTGTTCTTAATAAGCATTGGAGCCTTTTCGGTCCCTGCATATGAGGTATTCACTGAAAATGGCAAGCAGGGTTTAAGGGATACGTACGGAAAAGTAGTTATTCCTCCTCAATTTGATGCGTTAGGATGGACAAATGCGGGCAATGAAGTAAAAAACGGAAAGATTGGTTTTTTAAAAAATGGCAGTTGGGGTTTAGTTAGCACATCTAATGAAATCCTTTACCCCGCTGATCTTGATGCCATTTATGATGCAACCTCTAATCATATAGTAGCAGGTAAAAAGCAGATAAACGGACGTTATAAAAAAGGACTTATTAATTATGAAGGAAAAGTTATTATTTCCTATGCCTATAATTTTATAAAAGTATTTGAAACAAATCTTATTGCTGTAAAAGATAAGCATTTTGGTTTGCTGAATTTTCAGGAAAAGGAAGTCATACCCTTTAAATACAGTAGAATAGAGCATGTTGCGGATTTAAGATGGATCGCATGGGATGATCAACAAAAAGGAGCTTTATTTACAAGTGAAGGCGAAAGGTTAACCGACTTTGCGATTGATAGCATTAACAATTTTAATTCAGGTGTGGCCATTGCCTGGAAGAAGCACCTGGCCGGATTATTAAACCGAGACGGTAAATGGGTGTTACCTGTAAAATATAAATCGATCAATGTTGAAAATAAAGTTGCTTCCGGCGAGCTTTATTCAGATTATACTTTTTTTAATGCGGACCAGGACCGTCAATTAATTGTTGATTCAGTAAAGGTATCAAATGATTATCTACTTGCATTTGCATCAGGAGTGCAGTGGGTATTAGATAATGAGCTAAATAAAATCAGTCCCTCAGGTTCTGATATAAAGGTATTAAATGATCTTGCTGCTATAAAAGAAGGAAATTTCTTTAGGATTTATCATCTTAAAAAGCAGGAGTATTACAATAATGAATTTTATAAAGACCTCATTTTTATAAATAAGGAAATTTTTATTGCAAAAGAGATCCGGTCAGCAAATAATGACTGGTCACTGTTTAAAGTAGGCAGTAAGGAGCCAGTTCTGACGGGTATTGGAAAAGTAGAGCTGAAAGATGAAAGGATTAAAATTAAGAGAAAAGATTACTGGGGGTTTTATGATAAATCCGGTAATGAAATTTTGCCCACGGTTTATAATGACATAAAAAGTATTAAAGGAGATAAATTCTTAGTTGAATTTCATAATGCTTATGGTATAATTAATTCAAAAGAAGAATGGCTTATACCTCCTGTTGATAGCCGCAGGTATGAAAAAGGAAAATGGGTGCAGCATGAGATACTTGATTTTAATGATACCCACTATATTTCATTTGATGGATTGAATTACAATCTTTTTGACTATCGGGGGAAAAGAATTTATTTCTCAATCTATCCATTAGCGCTAAAAGAAAGCTTTATTGAAGAGTATAAAGCTGGAGGTCAGAATAACCGAATTGGCTTCAATGGACGTTCGATTAAATCCTTTTTTGGAAAAACTAAGTATAAGGAAGTCCTGCCTTTAAAAGAAGGTCTAATAGGTATAAAACATCAGGGAATGTACGGGTTTATTGATCCGCAAAACAGGTTACTGATTGCTAACAGATATGAAGGTATCCACTCCTTTAATGAAGGTAAGGCCGGAATAAAGCTTCGTGGTAAATGGGGGGCAATAGACCAGATGGAAAGGCTTGTTGTGCAGCCTATATATGATTCCATTGGAGATTTTTCTGAAGGAATGGCAATTGTTGAGGTTCAAAATAGATTCGGGATCATTGACGGATCAGGGGATATTCTTGTACCAGTTGAATATGATAACCTACAGTTAATTAATGATCATTTTATAATAGTTGAAAAAGAAGGTAGAGCAGGAGTTGTAAATAGAAAAGGTAATATGATCCTTTGGCCGAGGTACGATGAAATTATTTTAGAGAATAAACATTTTATTGTAATGAAAGATGGCAAATATGGCCTTCATGATCATGATGGTCTTGCTGTACTCCCTCCTGTTTACGATCAGATACTATCATTGAAAGAGGGAGGTCTTCTTGTTGGAAAAAAACAGCCTGACGAGCTGATTACACTTCCCTGATCACCAGAGCGTTGAAATTCTTTAGTGTTCAACCTCTTCCGGCGTCATATCTACGAAAGGAGAGATCTTACTCCAGGATAAGCAGTTTTCTTTTTTCTTTGACATTAGCGATTAAAAATCTTTTAGTACATTTACTCCATTAATATTTAATAATATGACAGCATGGATAATAGTGGTCATCCTTGTATTAATTGGTTTATTCCTGATTAATATTGAGGTGATTTTTGTGCCCGGGACAACCTTTGTTGGTCTTTTGGGTGTTCTTTTTGCCGGAGCAGGGATTGCTTACAGCTTTATAAAATTTGAAAATAATACAGGGTTTTATGTCCTTGGGGTAACACTGGCTTTATCACTTTTTACACTGGTTTATTTTTTCAAGAATCAGACCTGGAAGAAATTTTCACTGGAGGATGTAAATAAAGGCCGGGTAAACGAAGGTTTAACGGGCGCATTAAAGGTTGGGCAGGAAGGCACAGCAGTTTCATCCTTAAGGCCTATGGGAAAGGCTGAATTTTTTGGGCAGGAATATGAAGTTTCTACACTCGGGGATTATACTGATGCCGGAACAAAACTCACAATAATAAAAATAGAATCAAATAAAATATTGGTAGAACCAATAAAATCATAAATTTGGTGTGGAATCAATGAGACAGATCATTTTCCACAAAACCAAAAAAACCATTTAACAATTAACTTACCAATAAACAAAAGCCTACCATGGATGGAGTAATGCTTATTTTCCTGATTTTCGCTGCGATAGTACTGTTTTTTATATTCCTGTACTTCGTTCCGGTAAATCTTTGGATCACCGCCATATTTAGTGGCGTTAGAGTCGGTCTTTTCGAACTAGTTGCCATGCGCATACGAAAAGTGCCCCCAAGTGTAATGGTAAACTCTTTAATCACGGCAAGCAAAGCCGGACTGGATGTTTCCACAAGAGAATTAGAGACACACTATTTGGCAGGAGGTAATGTGCCAAACGTAATACGTGCATTAATTTCTGCCGACAAGGCAAATATTGCCCTTTCTTTTAAACAGGCTACAGCAATTGACCTTGCTGGTAGGGATGTTTTTGAAGCTGTGCAGATATCAGTTAATCCTAAAGTGATTACAACACCAAAAGTTGCTGCAGTAGCTGCAGATGGCATTCAGCTGATTGCTATTGCCAGAGTAACTGTACGGGCTAACATTCAGCAGTTAGTCGGTGGTGCCGGTGAAGATACGATCCTTGCCCGTGTTGGTGAAGGTATTGTGACATCAATAGGTTCAGCCAGCTCTCATAAGCAGGTGCTGGAAAATCCTGATAAGATATCCAAGCTGGTGCTGCAGAGAGGTCTTGATGCGGGTACAGCTTTTGAGATACTTTCTATTGATATTGCAGATGTGGATGTGGGAGCCAATATTGGTGCCAAGCTTCAGACAGATCAGGCCTCTGCCGATCTTAAGGTTGCGGAAGCAAAAGCTGAAGAAAGACGTGCCATGGCCGTTGCCGAAGAGCAGGAGATGAGAGCGAAAGCACAGGAAGCTCGTGCTAAAGTAATTGAAGCTGAAGCTCAGGTCCCCCAGGCTATTGCCGAATCATTCAGAAGCGGTAACCTCGGAATTATGGATTACTACAAAATGCAAAATATCCAGGCCGATACCGATATGAGACAGGCTATCAGCGGCGAAGGAAAAGATAGTGGAGGAAAAGGTAAGGAGAAAGAGTAGGTTTTTAAAATCAGAAATCTGAAATCAGAAATCTGAAACCGGAGAGTAGCGAAGGTTCACGAGGGCCTGTGCGGCATGGTTGTGCGAATGAGTAAATCGTAGCGCAGCGGAGATTCACGAGAGCCCTGTGCGGCATGCCAGTGGGTATGAGTAAATATTTGACAATGCCTTAAATTAATAAGCTCTACAATTTAATTGTGGAGCTTTTTTTATTATCCCTGGTTAAATGACTAAGAATCCTTCACATGTTTAAACCAGTAAATAGCAGGAGCTATTCCCGTAAATATTATAAACAAAACTGTCCAATTTACTTTAGAATGTTTCCTTAATTGCTCATTCTTCCAAAGATGGATGGAATATAGTATAATAATAAATATAGAGAAAAGCCATATAATTAAGAGGTGTGTTCCTGCCTGAGATATATACGATTCAACAACAGGATAAACTAATAGCAACCATAATAATGGGGACAAGGACATAATTAACATTGAAACTTTAACTGCTGTATTGGCTTTCATCTGATTATTATTAATGAGACTCTTAAATTAGAAATAAATTCAAAAAAAAATAATTTATTTAGCACTTTTAACCACCTCCAAATCCTCATAAAACCTTCCTTTGGGATCGCCATTTTCTTATTTGAATAGGTCTATCGGACATACTAAAGCCTAATGGACACAATTTAATTTCATTTCTCCGAATATTTCAATTCCTTAATCCATGGGCTATATTCCAATATCTCGTGCATACGATCCCGTTGGTCGTAGGTAAAGCCGTAGTAGGTGCTGAACAGTTGGGGTTCTACCCTACGATAATAATCCATGATGTTATCATGATGGACCAAGTATTGCGAATTGCATTCATAGTAGATCTTTGATAACGAATTTTGAGGAGTAACGTATTTTGTTTCATCATAAAACTGGGTATCCTCAAGGCAATCGTCTATACCAAAAGGAAATTGATAATCGTTACATCTGTATGAAAATGTATGCAGAAGCCCAAAATAATGCCCAAGCTCATGAGCTAATGTTTTATGATTATAAAAGCCGTTTAAGGATAAAAGTATTCCTTTAAAAACAATTCCTGGCCCACCACGGTTGTTTCTTTCATAATATTCTTCCCAAGTTTCATTGGTACGTTCTAACCTGCAAAATTGATAGTCATAGCTCGCTACTGGCATAGTTGCAGCATTCTTGTGATTTTGGTTAGCAATACTTATATTAATATAATTATATGGGGACCACATATTTTCATCCATAAAAATTGCCTGGGGTTCTGTATTTTCCCATGTAGACGGATCATACCCACCATACCTCATAATACCCGGTTCTTCAAGTAAATTACCTTCAGGGTCAAATTTTGCCAGCCTGAATTTAATAAAGGCGTCAACATGATTTGGATTTTTTATCACATCAGGAAATTTTGTGCTGTAATAGGTATTACTAAATCGCTGGTTTACTTCTTCAAGAATACGTTTTGCATCTTCCTGGCTCACATTAGGTCCCTCGCCTACAGGTTCATCATCATAAAGGATATGAAAGATGACAGGGATGCTAATGAGCTCATATTCTTTAGGAGCGCGGGCGATGACAATTATTTCTTCGCTCTGCCATCCGTGATAGCGGGCATAGAATTTATGCTCTCCGGTATCCAGGGTTGCAAAAGTATTGCCGGGAAGTAAATTGCCATTGTGATAATATTCTATCTCGTCTTCTACCAGGCTTAGATTATGAAACCGTTGCAATGTCTCCTCATTTTTCATTACATTCAGTACCAGCTCTTTTTTGCCGTCCGCTACCATATAATAAGAGTTGGGATGAATAAAATAGTACGTACTATTATATTCTGTTTCTTCACAGGAAAACAAAAGAAAAAATAAAAGACAACAGTATAATTTATACATATCAATTTAAATTATAAGGTGCAGGATATTCCTGCACCTTAATTTTAACTTAATTTTTCATGATTTTCCCCTGGCTTAATAGCCTGCCATTGAAATAAATATCTAAAATATAAATTCCTTTCATTGAAAAATATTCCTGGGAAATGGAAAAGCTATTATTTCCCATTAGCTGTTTCTGTTCATCAATGATCAATCTGGCGCTTTGTCCATCCTGCGATTTTAATATGGCAGTAACTGTACCATCCTCAGGCAACTCATAAGAAACCTCCGCAGATGATATTACCGGATTAGGAGAGACAGAGGTAGTGGTTGATTCAATTGATGAACAGTCATCTGTGTGCATGGTAAGCGATAAATTATAAGTTACAGTACCGGAAGGGGTGCAATTATACGTAACGGTACAATAGATGGTAAAGAAACCAGCAGATGATGGTCTGCCAACAACATATTCCAGTGTTGTTGATGTATCAAATGTAAAATTGGTGGCCGACCAGCTGTAGGTACCTGACCCCGGTGAATCTTCAATAAGTCCAAATCTCCAGTGCGGATGAACTGAAGGATAACCTCCGCAAGTACCCATATAAATGGAGGGTTCAGAGAGGCATTCAATAGGTTGTACTACAGTTACTTCTTTACATTCACAGCACGGTGCATTGCCTGACTGATATTTTGTGACACAAATTTGAGCTGTTCCTGAAGACGTGCCTTTAATATTTACACTACTCCCGGTATTTGAGCCATCAATGGCCAAGCCTCCTATTACTGACCAGAAATAACTGGCGCCTGATGTAGCTGAAGTGGAATAATTTTTAGTTTGGTTAACATCAATTTCCAGATCACCTGTAATTGTACATGTCTGGGCTTTTACCCCCCCCCATAAATACTATAGCGATAGCTAAAGTAAGAATGGATTTAATTGTTTTTTGTTTCATAATATTTAATAATGTTTTGGTTAAATATAAATATATGAATTTTAAGTAGATGATGCAATACCAAAGTAGTATCCTTTATTTTTGCTTCACCACCTCCAGGTCGTCATAAAATCTTCCTTTAGGATCCCCATTTTCTAATTTCAATACACCTCTGGGGCATACGGAAGCACAAACACCACACCCTACACAAGAGGAGCGTACAATATTTTGTTGCCGCTGTGCATACCATCTTACGTCAATGCCCATTTCGCAATAAGTGGAGCAGTTGCCGCAGCTGATACATTGTCCTCCATTTGTGGTTATCCTGAACCGTGATTTAAATCGCTGCACGAGCCCAATATAGGCGGCAAGCGGGCACCCAAAGCGGCACCATACCCTGTTTCCCATAAAAGGATAAAAACCCACTCCCACGACACCTGCAAATGCAGCGCCAATAAAGAAGCCATACCATTCGCGAAGAGCATAGGTATCAACAAAAATAAACCAGCTGCTTCCGGAGAAATAGGTATAAAGAACCCCAACGGTCATTACTACGGCAAAAACTAATACACCATGGACCATCCAGCGTTCAATTTGCCAGGCTTTTAAAGATTTGTCAGATAGCTGGCGGTATGGATCACCCAGCGTTTCGGCGAGTCCTCCGCAGCCACATACCCAGCTGCAGTACCATCGCTTCCCATAGAAATAGGAAAGGATAGGGACACCAAGAAAGATCAATAGAAGGCCCCATGAAAACATGCTAATTCCTATAATTCCTGCACCCATAAAGTTGTTGATATTATATTCATAGAAAAATGAATAATTAAGGGGCCAGATATTTTTCAGGTCAACGCTGGGATAATTGAGCCGGATCAGGATTTCGGGAATAAGAAAAGCAAAACATAGCTGAAAGAACATCACTGAGGCAGTACGGATCTTATGATAGTTACTATGGCGGTATTTTATAAGCATCCGAATTCCCATTACAAGAATTGCCAAGGTATAAAGCAGTCCGTAAAAGAACCACTGACTTGCAGGATAGCCGCTAATGGCTTTACTGATGGGATCAACAAGGATCATCCAGGAGGTCATATACTCCGGAAACCAATAAAGCACTATATAAAAGGCTATTAAAAGAAAGCCGATAATATAACCTATCCAGCCTCTTCCGGTATTTTTGCTGTGGAAAATATTATTATTTTTTATTCCCGGTAGATGGCGTAATTTGGGCAGGATATATAATAACCCTCCGAAGGTTCCTAATCCTATAGTAAGGAGAAGGAAGAGCAGGGTATGTTTTGATACTGGACCGAAGCTGGACTGTCGGGTTAATGCCAGCTGAAGTGCCTCTATTTTCTCTTCATTATATCCTATATTTTTTGCCAGGTCTTTATTGATATCTGCCGCAGATTTTTCCAGCTGCTGCCTTAGCTCTTCTTTTGAAGAAAATTCTTTTCCTTTGAGCCAAGAAGTATAATCCTGTAATTGTTTTGTCTTTATACTATCAAGATCGAGGTTAGCGATAACAGAATTATCATATCCTTTAGCCGGATTTTGGGCATTGACAATTCTGTCAACTTCCTCATCGGTTATTTTATATTTATCAATAATGATTTCATTCTGTTCTTTATATTCTCGCTCCAGCGCCTGAAGAAAATTATGGTTAAAATGATAGGTTCTGCCTTTTATTTCCTTCAATACCTGCTTTGAAGCTTCTCTTTCTCCCTCCTGACCAATAGCTGCCTCTATAGAATCATCATTAAGCTGATATTTTTCTATAAATAATGTAGCAATCAGTAATGCTGCAGAGGCAATAAAAAGCGCTAGTCCGGTTTTCTGAATTCCATTCATATTGAAAATATACCTAATACTTTTTTTCTTTTCTTTTTCCGGTGCTCCTGTTTAAATTCTGGAAATACTTTGGCAAATTCAGAACGAATATCTTTTTCATACTTACGACGAAATTCGGGATCAAAATTTACTTTTTCCAGATTTTCCAATACTTCAAAAATGGTAACTTCAGAATCAATCCACCTGTCACATATTTCATGTCTGAAGCGTAAACCCATCAGGTTAAAACCTCGCACTGCCTTTGTATTTTTGTCAAATACAAGGCGCAATGCTTTTTTATCTTTTTGATTTTCCCAATAAAATGCATCTAGATCTTCGTTAGCACTGACAGGGACATTACCATATACCTGGTACTCTATATCAAAGAATTTCGCCGAATTGAAAAATACACCCGGTTTATATACTTTCTCTTTACCACAAATTGTATGAGCAACAGTCTCTCCCTGTATCCTGCCCGTATACCAAATCTGCTCTATATTCTTTCTTCCATCAGGAGGAGTTAAATGTTGTGCACAATCACCGACAGCATAGACATCGGAAATATTGGTTTGAAGATATTCATTAACTAAAATACCTTTCTCTGTTTTAATCCCACTTCCTTCTAAAAAACTGATTTGCGGTCTTACACCTACTGTAAGTCCTACAAACTGGCATGGAATCTCTAAGCCATTAGTCGTGGTAACGGATCTTACCCTTCCTTTCTCATCTGCCAGTATTTCTTTAAGCTCCGTTTCCAGCTTTAAGTCAACATGATGCTCCAGCATATGCCGGTTTACCATTTCAGATTCCTCTTTAGGCAGAACCATATTCCAGAAACTTTTTTCCCGTACCAGGAAGGTAACTTTTATATTTCTGCTAAGCAGCATTTCTGCTAGCTCTATTCCAATTAATCCTCCACCAACTATTACACCTCTTTCTATACTTTTTGTATGTGTTTCAATATTCTCCAGGTCCTGCAGGCTTACCATTCCGGAAACTCCCTTTAAATCTTCACCGGGCCAGCCAAATTTATTGGGAACACTGCCTGAAGCAATTATTAAGGTTTCATATTTTACAGGGTTTCCCTTCTTGAGTTGCAATTCCTTTGATTCTGTGTTTACTTTTTCAACATGATCAAAGATCAGTTCTATCCTGTTTTTTTTCCAGAACCAATCTTCATAGGGTTTGGTATGTTCATATTTCATATGGCCCATGTAGATATACATAAGAGCTGTTCTTGACCAGAAATGCTCCGACTCTGCAGAGATAACTGTAATTTTATAATCACTTAGCTTCCGAATGTATCTTGCTGCTGTAATGCCTGCAATGCCGTTTCCAATAATGGCTACATGTTTCATAAAATGTGAACGAGTAGGAACTGTAGATGTAAAAATGATTGATTCTAATTTAGCACTAATGTCAGTCCTATGACAGGATAGCTATTTTTATTTTCAATTTTAATGTCCTGGTTAATTAAATAATTGAGGTTGTCAAAAGCCTGACAAATCAAGTTTATTAAAGCTCCGTTATTTATCTCAAACATTTAAATTTTTTATTACCATGAGAAAAATATTATTTCTAATAAGCTTTTTATTTTTTGCATCTTCGGTACATGCAAATGGAGAGCTGGACAAATTTTTTAATGATGCGAATAGTTTTTTAGTAAAATATGTGGAGGATGGACGTGTAGCTTATGAGAAAATAAACCAGAATATCAATCATATCCAGCAACTGTATGATGAGATTGGCTCTATTAATTTATCAGACGCCTCAGAACCTGAGAGGAAGGCTTTTTATATGAATGCCTATAACCTTATTGTTATTTATCAGGTTGCTAAATTTTATCCTTTAAAATCACCTATGGATCAAAGTGGGTTTTTTGATAAAGTAAAGCATAAAGTGGCAGGGGAGCCGATGACATTAAATTACCTGGAGATCAAAAAAATAATACTTCCATATAAAGATGCCAGAGTACATTTTGGTTTAGCCTGTGCTGCAATAAGCTGCCCTCCATTAAGTGAGAAGGCTTTTAAACCTGCTACAGTTGATCAGCAGCTTGAGATCCTTACAAAAACAGCTTTAAATGATAATAATTTTATAAAGGTAGATCCGTCAAATAAAAAGGTAGCTATTTCAAAGATATTTCAATGGTATAATAAGGATTTTACAGCTGAAGGTAGATCTATAATGGACTATATTAATAAATATCGCGCTCAAAAAGTACCTTCATCATATGAGGTCGTGTATTATGAATATAACTGGGCACTAAACGAAGGGTAAGGATTTTGTTAGCTTACCTTCATCAGGTTTTTGGCGTTTTCAATAGCTACTGGTGCAGGATTATCACCACCGATCATCCGTGCTATCTCATAAATACGCTCTTCTTTAGTCAGCTCTTTTATTCTGCTCGTTGTGGTTAGCCCCTCGTCATCTTTAAATACAAAATACTGAGTATTTGCCCGTGCGGCAACCTGTGGAGAATGGCTGATCACAACAATCTGGTGGTTTGATGACATCTCCTTCATCATTTCGGCTAGTTTTAAGGCTATTTCACCGCTAACACCAGTATCTATCTCATCAAAAACAACTGTTGGTAAGGCTGTTTTCTGGGCCAGGATATACTTTATACAGAAAATCAGCCTTGAAAATTCACCACCGGAAGCTATTTTATGAATTGCCTGTGGAGAAATTCCTTTATTGGCGCTAAATAGTATATTAACCTTATCCTTTCCATGCAGGGTAGGAGATTCATCTTCATGCTCAATAACAATACGTGCATTTGGCATTCCCAGCTGGGAAAGTAGCTTTTGAAGATTCTTGCTTAATTCTTCAAAAACAGCTTTTCTGCTATGGGATAATTCTTCAGCTGATTGATCCATCTGGATACGCGCATCATCCATGGCTGCTTTTATTTTATCTGTTTCTTCATCTAATGAATCAGTGGTGCTTACTTTCTGTGCCAGGTCTTCTTCAATTTTTTGCAGCTCCCCAACCGATAGTACACCATGTTTCTTTTGAAGTTGATAAATTTTGCTCAACTGGGATTTTATAAGCTCTGCCTGCGCGGGATCAAACTCTACCAACTCCTGCTGTTGTTGAATTTCTTTTGAAGCATCTTCCAGCTCCAGATAAGCACTTTCCAAACGATCGTACAGTTCCCGATATTTCTCACTGAATTTTACTGCTTGCTGGAGTTGTGCCCTTGCTTCATTTATGGAATTTAAGCCTGCGAATTCACCTTCAGACAATATATTGGAAGCCTGAAAAAGTGATGATTTTATCTCTTCCGCATTCTCAAGGGTTGATAACTCATTCTCCAGTTCTTCCTGGTTCACGTCTGCAAGTGCAGCTTCTTCAAGTTCCTGAAGTAAAAATCGGTTATAATCTGCTTCTTGTTTTAATTTATCGGCTGTAGAAATTAAATGCTGGTAAGCTTTTTCATTTTTTATAAACTCACGGTAATCCTGCTGATACTGCTCTAACAGAAGCTTATTACCTGCGTATATGTCAATAAGGTTCAGCTGATAAAGGCCTTTTCCCAATTCAAGGTTTTCATGCTGCGAATGCACGTCCATCAGCTTTTGACCAAGACGTGTCAATACATCGAGAGTAACAGGGGAATCATTAATAAATGCCCGCGATTTACCTAAAGGATTTATTTCCCTGCGGATGATGGTATTAACATCATACTCAAGGTCCTCTTCCTGAAAAAATGGTTGAAGATTGTATTCAGTTATTTTAAATTCACCTTCAACAGTGCATTTTTCTTCCTCATTAAGCAATACCTTTGTTTCGGCACGATTTCCCAGCAGGAGCCCAACAGCGCCCAGCATAATAGATTTTCCGGCACCTGTTTCCCCCGTTATCACATTAAGATCATTAGCAGGAAATATTTCCAGCTCTTCAATCAGTGCGTAATTTTTAATGAGGAGGTGTTTTAGCATTTAATAATCGTAGATAATTTCTGCTATTTGATCGATGGCCATTTTTTGGCTTTTCAGTCTCATGTTCTTGTACATTAGAGTACTGTCTTCAAATTTATTTAATAAGACGTAAAAAACGCGGCCATCTTTGGTAACAATATTAATCTTTTTCCCGATCAATTGGGGAAGTGCCTGCTGAATAGCTTCTATTGTTTTATATCTGCTTAGCCTTTTTGACATTATCACTGGTTAATGATCTGGTCGTACCGCTGCTTTCGGGTAGGGTCCATATTGATCAGGTATTCATAAGCCTGTTTTCTTAATGGCAGATCACCTTCGGAAAAAAGATTTATGAATTCATTGGATTTTGCATCCAAAAGTGCAATTATAAGTATCGAATTGGGTTGAATTTTTTGCACTTCGTACATTTCCTTAATCAGATCAAAAGCCTTGGTCCTGCTTTCCTCAGGTTTATCATAAAAATTATCCAACCCATGTCGGTGATAGGTATAAAAAGCTCGGCGTACTTCCTGCATCTGCTGATTATTAATATTTTCTATCAACCAATATCGATTCCGGTTACTATTCATAGGCCCCCATCCGGAATGATTTGACTGCTGTGCATTGTTTACAACATTTAGCGCCTTTGCAAAATAAAGATTACCACCTAGCTCACCAAAACTATCATAATCCATCCCAAGTAAAATATAAGCATAAAAAGCAAGCATGGATGTAAGATTGCTGAAAAAGCTATTGTCGTTATATTCAAGAGGTTGTCCTTCAACATAATTAAAACTCCAGTCACGATCAGCAAAATTTAGCAGGATGCTCTCATAGGTAGCATTATAAACAGGTCTGGCAGATTGTATTTGAACAGATGCATTATAATTGGTAAACTCCGAATCCTGGTTTAATGTAATGAGTATATTACATTTTATTCTTTCAATACTTTCAAAATTATCATCTGACCATTGACGGCTATTTAGAAACTGCTCAAAAGCATTCTCCATCTCCCGAAATATGGCCTGATCGGTAATTTTTGTAGCATCACCATTTATAACTACACTGCAATTCAGCTCCTGGCTTTTTACAGCAAAAGCAGATAGAAGGAGTATAGTGAGTAATATGTTATGGAAGAATTTTAACAATTGCATTGATAATATCGTAAGCAACTTTCCTTTTATCCTTTAACTCAAATTGCTCAATATTATTTTGTTTATCAATAATAGAAATTTTATTTGTCTCATGACCAAAACCCGCACCTTCATCCTTAAGTGAATTTAAAACAATTAGGTCCAGATTTTTTTTCTGTAGTTTCGCTTTGGCATTTTCCAGCTCATTTTCAGTTTCTAATGCAAAGCCAATATTTATTTGGCCATTTTTCTTTAGTACCCCCAGGTTATGAGCAATATCAGGGGTTTTCTTAAGTTTTATTGTCAGGTTAGCTTCCGTCTTTTTAATTTTTTCTTTTGCTATTGCTTCAGGCGTATAATCTGCTACGGCAGCAGCGAGAATAGCGATTTCTGCCTGAGGATAATATGATGTGGCTTTATCATTCATCTCTTCAGCAGAGTGAACTTTTACAACATCAATATTCTTATGCTCTGCAACACAAGCTGTTGGCCCGCTGATCAGAATGATCTTAGCTCCACGACCAGCCATTTCCTCGGCAAGAGCATATCCCATTTTTCCTGACGAATGATTGCTGATATATCGCACAGGGTCTATAGCTTCAACTGTTGGTCCGGCTGTAATTAATACTGTTTTGTCTTTTAATTCTGCCGAATCGGATAAATACCTGCTAATGGATTCGAATATTTCTTCAGGCTCAGCCATGCGCCCGGTGCCTGTAAGACCGCTGGCAAGCTCACCATAATTAGCTTCAATTACCTGCACCCCATCTTTCTTAAGCTGTTTCAGGTTTCGCAAAGTGCTTTTATGCTGATACATATCAAGGTCCATTGCTGGTGCCACCACTACCGGACATCGTGCAGATAGATAAACAGCTGTTAATAAATTATCACACAATCCGGTCGCCATTTTAGTAAGTGTGTTGGCACTCGCCGGCGCGATAACAATCAGATCGGCCCAGAGGCCAATTTCCACATGATTATTCCATTCGCCCTGATTATTTTTGACGAATGACAGCTGTACCGGATTTTTTGAGAGTGTAGAAAGAGTAAGAGGGGTAATGAATTCAGTAGCCGAATTTGTCATAACCACTCTTACTTTTGCTCCTTCTTTTACTAAAAGTCGTACAAGATGGGCAGATTTATATGCTGCTATGCTGCCGCAGATACCAACAACAATATTTTTTCCCTGCAGCATACTTTTATTATATTAGTTCCGAAGGTTGCTCTCCTTCTTCTCGAGAGCGGAAAGAAACTTTTCCTTCAATATATTCTTCAGTAGCAGTGCTGGTAGGTTTCGGCAGACGCTCATAATAGCGAGAGATCTCAATCTGCTCACGGTTTTCAAAAACTTCTTCCAGATTATCTACCGTTGAGGCAAATTCCGCAAGTTTATTATTTAACTCTTCCTTAATATTTACAGATATCTGACGTGCTCTTTTACCTATAATAGCTACTGCCTCATATATATTACCAGTAGTGCCCACTAAATCATCAAAATTTCTTGTTACTAATGATGCCTTTGCCATATAATTATTTAATTTTTTGCTAATTGACTTATTTGTTCGATGCTTTCCGAATATTTCTTTTCAGCTTCTTTTAGCAGATTGCTATTCGGGTAAGTATCGATAAAATTTCTATAAAATTCTGCAGCTTCTCTAAATCTTTCAAGCTGTTTTCCCGGGATACTCTGCTTTGCCAGCTGATACTGAGCGTCAAATTTCAGGTATGCGGCCTCTTCATTATATTCCGAATCAGGATAATTGTTTCTGAAATTATCAAAAGCTACCACTGCAGCTTTGTAACGTCTTAATTTATGATACTGTTTCGCATTTTCAAATGCTTTCTTTTCAAGTTTTTCCTGGATTTCATAAATAACCTCTACAGCATTGTCTCTAAACTTACTCTGAGGATAAAGATTTAAAAAATTCTGCATCGCAGTTAGTGCCTGAATGCTACTGGTCTGGTCCAGGTTATGAGATGGGCTCTCAGTATATAATGCATATGCTTCCATATATCTGGCTTCCTCCGCCAGTTCACTTCTTCCATAAGTTTGGTAAAACTGCTGGAAATGATGAGCCGAAAGCAGGTACATTCGCTGATGGTACTGAGTGTAAGCATAATAAAACTGTACCTTCTGACCCTCCGGAAGACCACGAACTATTGGCAGAATCTGTTCGAATAATATCGCTGCACGATAGTAATCTTCGTCTTCATAATAATTCAGTGCCGCCTCATACTTCACCCGCCAATCATCGCTTTTTTCAATTTTTCTGAATTTGCCGCAGGAAGATAAGACGAGAAGAAGAATCAGTAAGCCTGGAATACTAAAATTTACCCTTTTTAACATAAGGTTGCAAATATACAAGAGTTATATGTTATAGACAACGAAATTGAAATCAGGAAAATTTCAAGAAGATGTTTTATTATTTTCGTACTACGAATTTTTTGATCAGCACCGTCTCATTATCCACTGTAAGAGAATAGAAATATACACCGGCATTAAGCTCAGAAGTATTGATTTTAGCTTTTGTTTCCATGGCCTCTAATGGATATTCTTTAACTACACCCCCTAATACATTATGGATCCCAATCCTTATATCAGCATGAGGATCAGTCATGTTATAGGTTATATACAAATTATCAGACACCGGATTTGGATATACTTCTGTTAAATTAATTTTCTCGGATTGATAAATTTTTGTATTTAAAGATGCCTCTTCAATAGTATAGTGTATAGTGACCTCTAGAGCATCCTGTGGATTATGCCTGTTAAAAATAAGGTATTTAACGGTACTATATCCTCCCGCTAATCCAGCTTCAAAAGTTGCTATAATCTGATTCGCACTTTCACGGGCATTTATTTTTTTATGAAGTGATGTATTTTCCGCACAGTCTTTTTCCCAGCATATAAATGAAGCCTGACCGTTGCCTATATTATTCTCACTCCTTTGTACGACTATTGATAAAGGTTCATCAGTGAGGTTTTTTATAGAAAGAGGGATCTCTATTCTTTCGCCGATTTTTCCTTTGCTATAAATTTCTGATTTGGAAACCTCAAACGATTGAGACCATAATAAAAATGGCGCAAACAAAAATATAGCTAATAAGTACAACTTAATGTCTCCGGCCATGGTAAGAATTATTAGGACAGACAAAATAATAAAAATTTTGCTAAACGTATAGCAAAACCAAATATTTTATCCTGTTTGGAATTTTAACTGAAAAATTATTGGGAATGTTACAATGATCCCGTTTTTTTTTCTTCAGAATTTTCTGTGGAGGAAGTGACCTGTTGTAAAATATCCTTTTTGGTAGGTTTTTTCTCTATCTGCCAATTAAATCCGCGTAGAGTTTTTTCTTCCGGCTTTAATTCATGTGGTGGCGTGAAAGAGGCATCCGGTTTTGTAAGAGCTTTTACTCTGGAGGCTACATTATTTTTGAAACCAATCCTCATATTGCTGCATATGATCTTATTCATTCCAACCAGATATTGTTCTTTTTCATCAAGGGCAAAGAAAATGCTCTCACAGTTACCATCTACGTCAACATTCCGGAGTTTACCTTCGATAAAGAAGCTGGTCATTTTACGCCCTTTTATCTGGTTAAAATTAGCAATTGTATCTTTGGAAATAACAAAGGAATTAAAATCCATCTGCATCCGGTCAATTGTTCCTTTTTCAAGGTAAATAGTTATTGTATCAGCGGTCATTTGGTTTTCATCAGACCATAATATGGGATTTTTGAAAAACCGGATGAGTGAATCGCTGGGATTATACGCCAGGGAATCAGCCATACCCTGCATATCTGATTTATAGATCCTCACATTATTAAAAGCCAGTAAACGCTGCTCTGCTTCTATTTCACTATCAATGCTATATAGAGTATCAGCGGTTAGGAATAGTGTGTCACCATTTTCAAAAGGTTTTTTCATTACAGGATTACCAAATATCTTAGAAATACCTATTTTTTGATTCAGAATAGCCTCAGCCCCTGTTATTATTATATCGTCTTTTTTACCAGTAAGCACTACATCGCCTACTAACCGATAGGTTTCTTCCCGTTCATTAGAAAAAACCTTAATTCCCTTGGCAGTATAATCATCTGTTTCTATTTCACCTTGCTGCAGACGTGAAGTCTTCATTCTGGTATCATATTGTCCTTCGGTATAAGTAACTACAGAACCATCATTATTTGTAAGAGTGGTTGGGGCAATAAAATAAACTATTTCTGATCTGGTATCATATTTTAAAGCGCTGGATCTTAATGTAAAGTCCGGAAATTTTGCAACTACATTTTCGTTAAAAGTAGCCATGCCTGTTCTGTCATCAAAAGTACCTCTTTCAGAAGTAAGAACATTGGCGCTATCAACTAATCGTCCGCCATTAAAATATTTTGCCAGCTCCCTGTCAATATCATAATCGAGGAAATCAGTATAGAGTGTCATACCGGCTTTCTTCCTGAAGACAACATTTTGCCGTAACAACGCCTCACCTTTATCGCCACTATAGACAAGTTTTCTGGCCGTAATATTTATGGAATCTCCATCAATGATCCTGACTTTGCCAAAAGCCTCTACAAGATTTTTTTTGCGGAAATAAAAAGCTGAGTCACAATAAATAGTTGTTTCCTGCTGCTTAAAAATAACATCTCCAAAATATTTCATAAAGGACTCTCCATTCCGCTGGCCTCCCTGTAAACCTTCTGCCTGTACAAGCTTGATCTTTTTCTGGCCAAGAGAAGTGATAGCCATTAAGCTGAAAACGATAAAAAGCAGATATTTGAAGTACTTTAACATGTTGCTGCAAACTTAGCTAAAAAACCTATCTTTAAATGATGCTGGATAAATTCAATGCATTCATAGAAGAGCATAAATTATGCCGTAAATCTGATAATCTCTTGCTTGCTGTAAGCGGAGGTGTGGATTCTATGGTCATGACAGATCTTTTTTACAGATCTGGTTATTCCTTCACTATTTTACACTGTAATTTTAAATTACGTGATAAAGCATCGGATGAGGATGAAAAATTTGTTATTAAAGTTGCTGAAAGGTATGAAGTTGAAGCTAAAACCACATCATTTAACACATCTCAGTATGCCATCAAAAATAAGCTGTCGATCCAGGTAGCGGCAAGGGAGTTGAGGTACAACTGGTTCAATAAATTTCTGGTTAATGATGTCGACAAGCTTGCCACGGCGCATCATTTAAACGACCAGCTTGAGACGGTACTTTATCATTTATCAAAAGGAGCAGGGATAGAAGGAATAGCCGGGATCCCAATAAAGCAGGAAAAGATCATTCGTCCATTGCTGAATTTTTCAAAAGAAGAGATGATGAATTATGCCCTTGAGAATAAGCTCGAGTGGAGAGAGGATGTAAGCAATGAATCGCTAAAGTATAAAAGAAATTTTATCAGGCATAAAATAGTGCCGCTGATGGAAGAGATAAACCCCTCTCTCATAAATACTTTCCAGCGTACTTCTAAACGATTAAAAGAAGCTGAAAAAATAATTGAATCTACCGTTGATCAATTCAAAAAGAAGTATCTGAAAAAAGAAAAGGAACATTTGGTGATAAGAAAAGATGTTTTAAAAGACCAGAATGCAACTTTTATTCAACTTTTGTTTAAAGATTATGGAATTAAATACACTCAGGCAGAAGATGTCCTGTCGTATTTACAAACTGATCAATCAGGAGGTTTATTTCTCACTGACGGATATACGTTAAATATTGACCGTGAGTATATCTATATTTCAAACTCAGCTAATTATGCTTCGGAATTCATGGTCCCGGAAGCTTTTGAAGGTAGAGCTTATGATTTTCATTTTAAATTAATGGATGCTGAAGGGGTGACGATAGAAAAATTACCTGAAATGGCATTTCTTGATTATTCACGTCTGCGTTTCCCCCTGAAGATCCGCAAGTGGCAGGAGGGTGATAAATTTCAGCCATTAGGAATGAAAGGACAAAAAAAGTTAAGTGATTTTATGATTGATAATAAAATTCCAGTAAACTTGAAAAATCGCATGCTGGTGCTGGAAAGTGAAGGGGATATTGTCTGGGTAGTTGGTCATCGTATTGATGAGCGCTATAAAGTTACCAGCGGCACAACATTAATTTATAACATCAAGTGGCTTTCATGAAGAATCCTTTTAGAAGCTCTTATACCAAAGAGGAACTGGATATGTTTTCATTCCTTTCCCAGGTCCCTTTATTCGATAATTTAACGGCTAAAGAAAAATCATACTTCCTTCCTTATATACACGAGCGAAATTACAAAAAGGATGAAGCAGTATACTTCAGAGATGATCCCAGTCATGCCCTTTATATTATAAAATCAGGTACTGTAGAATTAAATATTGATATTAATAAAGATCTTGAACGTTTGGCGGTGATCGGCAGAGGTAAAGTAATGGGAGAAAACTGCCTTCTGAAAAACACCAGAAGGCTTTATAATGCAATAACTGCATCGGAAACATCAACGATGTATGTAATTCCACAAGATAGTATCTTCTTCATCTTTGAGGACCATATGCAGGTAAGGGTAAAGATGCTGGAAGCTTTAGCGGAAATTAATAACCATTATCATACAAGCCTGATGAAAGTTTATAAATCATCTCTAGGCTTTTTTAACCTGGCACAGGTTTTTGCAAGAATGCAGAAAAAGTAGATTTCTGCAAGGTGGTTATGAACAACTTGCTATAAATTTGTTATCCCAAATAACCAATAGTAAATCAAAAGTCTTAAAATTATGAAGATAACAGTTGTAGGAGCAGGTAATGTTGGAGCTACCTGTGCCGATGTATTAGCCTATCGCGAAGTAGCCAACGAAGTAGTTCTTGTAGATATTAAAGAAGGTGTTGCCGAAGGTAAATCCCTCGATATATGGCAAAAATCCCCTATTAATCTTTATGACACCAGAACTATAGGTTCTACTAACGATTATTCCAAAACCAAAGGGTCAGATGTAGTAGTGATCACTTCAGGGTTGCCAAGAAAGCCTGGTATGACACGTGATGATCTGATAGAAACAAATGCAGGTATTGTAAAAT
This sequence comes from Candidatus Cyclobacteriaceae bacterium M2_1C_046, assembly GCA_051418055.1. GTDB lineage: Bacteria > Bacteroidota > Bacteroidia > Cytophagales > Cyclobacteriaceae > JBPRGH01. The sequence continues at coordinate 110,722 of JBPRGH010000002.1, forward strand.
CTGTTACTGAAAATATTATTGAGCATTCTCCGGAAGCTATCATTATTGTAGTTTCTAATCCATTAGATGTAATGACTTACCAGGCGCATATTACTTCTAAAAAACCGAGAACAAAAGTAATGGGAATGGCAGGTATATTGGATACGGCAAGGTATCGCGCATTTTTAGCCGAAGCTTTAAACGTATCCCCAAAAGATATTCAGGCTGTTTTAATGGGAGGTCACGGTGATACTATGGTGCCACTTCCAAGATATACAACCGTTGGTGGTATACCTGTAACTGAGCTGATAGATAAAGATAAGCTTGATGCTATTATTGAAAGAACAAAAACCGGTGGCGGAGAGCTTGTGAAGCTAATGGGAACTTCTGCATGGTATGCTCCGGGATCGGCGGCAGCGCAAATGGCTGAAGCCATTGTGAGAGATCAGCGTCGCGTATTCCCTGTTTGTATTAAACTGGAAGGTGAATATGGTATAAATGGCACTTATCTTGGTGTACCTGTGATTCTGGGTAAAAACGGAGTTGAGAAAGTGATAGAGCTTGATCTTAATGATGAAGAAAAGCAGATGCTTGAAACTTCCCGTAAGCATGTCCAGGAGGTGATGGAAGTTCTTGATAATTTAGGATAGTAAATAAAATTCTCAAAAACATAAGTTAAAAAGGGATTGTCGCAAAAGAGACAATCCCTTTTTTTGTTTTTGGTTACAGAAATCATTCGAGCAAAAGGAAACAAAAGATAATTATACTTTCATTTAATTTTTTAAATTTGTTAAGAAGAAGATATCGGCTAAAAATTAATAGGCACGTAAGTAAAGAATCCGCATTACGCGGGTTTCGCAGATTTTGATAAATTTTCTCCCAATGTCAAAAATTAATAAATGACATAATAGCCTTAAGCTGATATTACTGTAAAAATTTTAAGCGAGACAATTATGAGTTCTAAAGCAGCAATTGATGTTATCAGTCACTTTTTTTTCAAAAGCATTTTTTTTCTACTTTATTTTTTTAGTGCATATATAGTAACTGCACAAAATCCATCCATAACTAAAGAGTATCAAAACCTGCCGAATGAAAAATGGTGGGGAGGTGTAGTGTGGGATGGTCATATAATGCCATTGGAGGAAGGGTATTCAGTAAATCTCTATGGAAATAATAAAGGAAATCAGGCCCAACCATTGCTTCTTTCCAATAAAGGGCGTGTAATTTGGTCAGAATCTCCGATCTCTTACTCAATAGATCAAAATAAAATATCTATTTCTTCATTTGGCTCTGAAATCCAGCTGTCAAACCCCGGTTCTTCTTTAAAGGAAGCTTTTTTATTTGCTTCAAAAACTTATTTTCCAGCTTCAGGAAAACACCCTGATAAACTTCTGTTTGAGCGACCTCAGTATAACACCTGGATTGAACTGATCTATAACCAGAATCAAGATGATATATTAAAATATGCTAATTCCATTAAGTCGAACGGATTTCCTACAGGTGTTATTATGATCGATGATAACTGGCAGGAGGATTATGGAAAATGGAATTTCCATGCATCAAGATTTAAATCTCCAAAAAAGATGATAGATAGTCTTCATAATATGGGATTTAAAGTAATGCTTTGGATTTGCCCGTTTGTTAGCCCGGATAGTGATGTATACAGAGATTTGGCTGCAAAAGGTTATTTTATTAAAACCCAGAAAGGGGATGCTCCACTAATCGTAAGATGGTGGAACGGAGCAAGCGCTGTTCTTGATTTCACCAATCCAGGGGCAGTAGCATGGTTTGAAGAGCAGTTAAATTCACTTCAACAGGAGTACGATGTAGATGGATTTAAGTTAGATGCCGGTGATAGCTACTTCTATAATGAACCACTAACTTCTTACGATACCACTGCCACACCAAATGACCATACCTACGCATTTCAGCAGTTTGGACTAAAATACCCGCTGAATGAATATAGGGCAACATGGAAAATGGGGGGTCAACCATTGGCTCAACGTCTTCATGATAAGGAGCATAACTGGGAGGATATAAAAAAATTGATTCCACAAATCACATTGCAGGGTATTATTGGATATCCATTCAATTGTCCGGATATGATCGGCGGAGGCGGTTATGGTTCCTTTATTAATTTGGAATCTGTGGACCAGGAACTAATTGTACGATCAGCTCAGGTACATGCTCTTATGCCAATGATGCAGTTTTCAGTTGCACCATGGCGTGTATTAGATAGCTTAAATCTTAAGGCAATCAAAAAGGCCATTGAAATTAGGGAGCACCATTTACCAACAATTATGCAGCTCCTGGAAAAAGCTACGAAAACAGGAGAGCCCATAGTGAGAATGATGGAGTATGAGTTTCCTGATCAAAGTTTTGAAGAAATTAAAGATCAATTTATGCTCGGGAGTGATATATTGGTAGCTCCAGTTCAGGAAAAAGGAGCCACTAGTAGAAATGTTATTCTGCCAAAAGGAAAATGGTCATGGAAAAATACCACTTACAATGGAGGTAAAACAATTTCTGTTTCTGTGGATTTAGAAGACCTTCCGGTTTTTATTAAAGTAGCAAATTAAAATTACCACCTTTGGGTTTAAAGAATTGATATTAGTAAAGCTTCTATTGGAATTAGAGATAGTATTGCAGAAGAATAACCTATGTATAATTCAATAAGCTGCTATGGCTCTTAATCCTGTAAGCGCAGGGAAATATGTTGTTTGATTAATATTCACAAAAAGATTCCCAGGCTACAATTTCAAAATAAAAGAGGTTCCGGAGCCTTTTTCAGTTTCTACAGTAAGTGACCCTTTGTGTAAATGCATGATCTGCCGGCTAAGTGCCAGTCCAATTCCTGAACCACTTGGTTTTGTAGTGAAGAAAGGAACGAATATCTGATCTATAATATCTTCAGGAATGCCAGGGCCATCATCTGTTACTCTTATTTCCAGATTTGTTTTTTGCTTTACTTCAATAGAAATCTTATTTCCAGAGCCTTCTTCCAGCGCGTCCTGAGCATTTTTTATTAGATTTAAGATAACCTGAGATAAAAGAGCAGGATCCACAAATGCATATATGTTATTATCACAATTTACATTTATTGTAATACTCTTTTCTTCTAAAAAGTGCCTGTTTAAGTTTACAATCTTCTCCAGCAGTTGACAGATATTAATTTTTTTATACTCAGGTTTTGGAATTTTTGTTAGCTTATGATAAACCTGTGTAAAATTCTGTAATCCTTCACTTCTGACTTTTATAGCTTCCAGGCCGGCGATGAAATTTTCTGAGACAGAGGGTGTCATTCCATTTTTCTTTATCATCATTAGCATCGTGTCAGTTAAGGAAGTAATGGGAGAAACACTGTTCATTATTTCATGAGTAAGTACCCGGATAAGTTTTTGCCAGGTCTCCACTTCATTAACCTCAAGCTCCGTTTTAATATCCTGTATGGATAAAATCTTAAAATAATCTTCACCAATATAAAATTCCGAAGAATGAATTGAAAGATGTAAAAGCCTGTCCTGCAGCTTCATTTTCAACATTCTGTTTTCCCCTGATCTTATTTCCCTCATAACATTTAGTAGCTCAGGGTCAACATTATGAAAAGCATTAAGATAATGTAATTTCGGGCGCCGGAGCAGGCGCTGCAGTGACTGATTCATCAGGTGGATCTTTTCATCTTTATCGAAACTGACAATTCCTGACTTCACATGCTCTACCAGCATCTCATGAAAAATTAACTGCTGCTCTTTTTGTGTACTAAGCTCCTTAAAACGATGGGTGATCTGGTTAATTGTCCGGTAAAGCTGCTGAAAGGAATTCCCTCTTTTTATCTCTGTAAATGAAGTGGTGAAATCATTTTGAAGAAGCGAGGTGAAGAAAGTTGAAAGGTCGCGGTTTACCCTGTCTATATAATGGAAAAGCTCCCAAACAGCCAGTAGTAAAAAAAATATAAGATAGGAAGATCTAATATAATTTATATCCACAAGTAAATAATAAGTGAAGCCTGCTAAAAGTAAGCTTATTAACAGAAGACGCAGGATAATATTTACTTTAAAATTTTTCCGGACCATGATAAATTCGAAAGTACAATTAAAAATGGAAAAAATGTAAGCTTTTTTAAACCTAAAGAATATCTTTTATTGCAAAAATTAATTGTATCTCGTAGTTTTAAACGCTACCACAAAGGTCTCTTTATTTTATGGCTCATTCACTTAGTGCAGTCGCCAAATTGGCTGTTAAATATGTAAACACCACCCAGAGAAATGTTTTTCTTACTGGTAAGGCCGGAAGTGGAAAAACTACCCTTCTGAAATATATAATTGATAATACTTATAAAAATGCTGTTGTAGCAGCGCCAACAGGTATTGCCGCCATAAATGCTGAAGGAGTAACCTTACACTCTCTTCTACAGCTTCCTTTTGGCACTTTTTTGCCGGAAAATATTTCTTTTTCACAAATGGAATACCGGGATAAGCTAAATACACCGGAATCAGTAATTTCCCAGCTACAGATGACCGCAAAAAAAAGAGCATTGCTGAAGGAAATTGAGCTGTTGATCATAGATGAGGTGAGCATGCTGCGCGCCGATCTTCTCGATTGTATTGATTTGATCCTTAGAAATGTCAGGCGCAGAAGGACAGAGCCATTTGGAGGAGTTCAGCTGTTATTTATTGGCGATCTGAATCAGCTGCCGCCTGTAGTAAAAAATTCGGAATGGCCCCTGCTTTCCAAGTATTACAGCAGTGCATATTTTTTTGAATCTCATGCTTTAAAAGCTGCTCCACCTGTTTTCATTGAGCTGGATAAGATCTACAGGCAATCAGATCAGGAATTTATTGATATCCTCAACAGGCTCAGAGAAAATCAGCTTTTAAAATCTGATATGGAGCAGCTAAACAGCCATTACGTAAAGAATTTTTCCCCAAAAGCTGATGAAGGATATATCCATATAACTACACATAATAAGAAATCGGATATTATAAACACAAAAGAGCTGGAGAAAATAAAATCTTCCGAATTTAATTATGAAGCAGTAGTAACAGGAGATTTTCCAGAGCATATGCATCCCCTTCCGGAAAGGCTTACATTAAAAGAAGGGGCACAGGTGATGTTTATCAAAAATGATCCCAGTGGCGAAGGTCAGTTTTTTAATGGCAAAATTGGCCAGGTAACAGCATTAAGTGAGGATTATATTGATGTGACCCTTAACGATTCGCAAAAGGTGGTTCATGTGAAAACTTATGTATGGGAGAATAAACGATATAAGCTTAATGGAAGGACGAATGAAATTGAGGAGAATATTATAGGATCTTTTGAGCAATATCCCATTAAACTTGCCTGGGCAATCACTGTACATAAAAGCCAGGGACTGACATTTGATAAAGCCATTCTTGATCTCAGTGATTCTTTTGCTCCCGGACAAATGTATGTGGCACTTTCGAGGCTTACAGCGCTAAAAGGACTGGTGCTCTCATCTCCCATACCGGATTCACATCTGGAGATGGATGAGGCACTTACATCTTTTGCTAAATCAAAAAAGGATAAGGCTATTTTACTTGAGGAGCTAAACCAGGACCGGAAGAAATTCCTCATTTCTTATGCAGGAAAGGCTTTTAATTTTTCGAATATTTTACAGGAGCTAAAGAAGCATATCAGGAGCTTTGATAAAGACGAAAAAAGGTCACTTAAGCAGCAGTATCTTTCATGGACACAGGAGCTTTATCAGGAAACGGATGCTTTACATGTAGTAGGGGTTAAATTTAGCCGTCAGCTGACAAATCTGGCCGAAAAGGAAGGTGAAAATTACCTGGAGGTACTCCATGAGCGGGTTTCTAAAGCCGAGGAGTATTTTCTGCCGTTAATGCGGAAGCTTATGGAAAAAATTGACCTCCATAAAAAGGAAATAGGAAACAAGCAGCAGGTAAAAATGTACTCGAAAGAGATTAAGGAGTTACAGCTTATTTATAAATATCAGGTAAGGCAGATCCAAAAGGTATCGTTGCTCTTTTTGCACCTGTCAAAAGATAAAATCCCGGGAAAGAAGGATTTATTATTAGTATCGCAATCGGATAATAAGAAAAATGTCAAAGATACCAAAACTCCGACAAAAGAGATTTCATATAATCTGTATAAGGAAAAATTATCAGTAGAAGAAATAGCATTAAAACGCGGATTATCCCCAACCACCATAGAAGGACATCTTTCTGTTTATGTATCCACTGGGGATATTCCGGTATCTGATTTTATTGAGAAAGAAAAAATTGAGCAGATAATTATTGTTGCAAAAGAATTAGATACTACCCTTCTTAATGAGATCAAGGCTAAACTTGGTGATGAATTTAGCTATGGGGATATCAGAATGGCATTGGCTTACCAGAAATTTCTGGATCAGAAGGAGCCGGCATAATCCAGTTACTTTGCTGGCCTAACTAACTTGTTCCGATTTCCATTAAAAAATACAAAAAGCTGCTGTAGGTGTTATGCTTAGAGAAATAATTCACACAACCATTAAAAATGCCTATTAATCGATTCAAACCTGCAACTTTAAGTATATTTTTTCTCTTGATATTAACTACTTGTGGTATAATATTTCCCAATAATGGTTGCTGGAAAACAGGTGCTGTACAAAAGGATTCTACATATTTTCCCGATCCAAAACTTGATTACAACCCGACAGGATATCAGGCACGGTTAGCAATGCCGGAGAATGAAAAGCTAATTAACATATGGATAAAAGGAGATATAAATAATATAAAGGCCCAGATCTATAATCATCACAATAATTCCATTACCGAAGTTATAGAATTAAGCCCTCCATATTATACTGCAAAAGTTGCCATTGATCCGGAAGAATCGGATTCCATAAGTATTAAATTCGGCACGAGCAGTGATAATGATCTGCAACAGAGCAGTAAAGAGAGAGTATTAAGCCTGCGGAAAATAAAAGCAATTAACGAGATTGATAGTGTATTCTCATTCATGATTTATGGATGTTTTCAGCCTTTTCATGTAGGTAAAGAAGGCGAACCCATGCTTCTTCACAATGAGTCAAATCCTTTGAATTATGAAATGCGTCAGTTATTTAATGATGTTGGCATGGAGCGCCCAATTGATTATTATCCATCTGGAAAAGATTCCCTCAACAATGATATAATGGTGGAAAACCCTGTGGTTTTAATAGGGACGGGAGATCAGATCTATGTAGATCCCGGTTATGAAGCTTCGGATTTTTCAGAGCATGCCATGTCAGCATGGGCACATGATTGTAAAGATCCTTATGCCCTTCTTGATGTGGAGTCTTACAAAAACCATATTGATAGAAGTTACAGGAATTTCTATGCTTTTAAATGTTTTGAAGAAATTCAGGCTACCATTCCTTCAATAAGTGTCTGGGATGATCATGAGATAAGGGATGGCTGGGGATCACATGGTGATGAATATTCAGAAGATACAGGTGAAATGTCAAATTACCTAAAACCATATTTTAACATTTCGAAATCTGCCTATATTACACATCAGCTTATGCTTGATCCGAAATCTAAAGAACTGGCAGATCTTATTGAAGAGAATGAATCTCTTGAGCAGGTTTATGAAATAAAAGGTATTCCTCTTTTTGCATTTGATCTTCGATCCAATAGAAATATTTATAAAGATCAGGCTGTAAATGAAGATCAGTTAAATTCTTTTAAAGAGTGGTGTAAAGAGCTTAAAAACGGCAGTGAAGTAATTATTATATCTTCAATACCATTCTTCTATAAACCTCATTTTTCTTTAAAATTATTAGCAAGGTTACTTCAACCTGCACTAAGAGATGATATTAATGATGGCTGGTACAGCAAGTATAATGAGGGCCAGAGAAATCAGATTGTCAACGAGATAATAAGCTTACGAAATAGAGATATAAAGCCTATAATACTAGCCGGTGATGCCCATCTTGGGGTTATGACAAGCATTTGGTATAATGCTCCCGATGATCAAAAGAAAAGATTATGTTACGAACTTATTTATAGCGGCTTGTCTCATGAATCATTAGGGGAGGAAAGGAATGGATTTAAAATAAGCCTTCAAAAAAGGCCGGAAGGGAATGAAAAAAATGATCCTACCTTTCCTGTGGGCGATTACCAGATCCACTATATACATGAATACCTTCAGGGCAGGCTAAATTTTGGAGCTCTGGAATTTAACCTCACTAAACCAACCACAGCATCATTATTTATTGTAGGAGATGAAGAAGAATATTTTACAAAGCAAAAAATGGAGCTAAATTGGGAGGAAACATTTGAAGAATATCTTGATCGTGCAGAAAGTATTGATAAATATACCTATAAACCACCAGTTCTTTCACTAGATAAAATTCAAAGAAGCACGGATAAATAAAGAAAAGGTGATTTATGGCTGTTGAAAATATTGATTTACCTGTACTATAAAATTCTTTTTGTGTAACTATCTAAATATCCTATTTTTGTGCACACGAAATTTTTACCTTTGAATTATAGCCAATGAGTGTTTTAGTAAATAAAAATTCCAAGATCATTGTCCAGGGCTTTACAGGTTCTGAAGGAACCTTCCATGCCGGACAAATGATAGAGTACGGGACAAATGTTGTAGGTGGAGTAACACCAGGTAAAGGTGGTCAGAAGCACCTTGACAAACCCGTTTTTAATACCGTCAAAGAAGCTGTAGACCAGACAGGTGCTGATGTATCTATAATATTTGTGCCGCCTGCTTTTGCGGCAGATGCAATTATGGAAGCAGCTGATTCCGGGATAAAGGTGATCATTACTATCACAGAAGGTATTCCTACAAAGGATATGATAAAAGTGAAGGAGTATCTTTCCGGAAGAGATGTTCGTATGGTAGGCCCTAACTGCCCTGGAGTTATTACTCCTGAAGAGGCTAAAGTAGGTATTATGCCTGGTTTTATTCATAAAAAAGGTACGATAGGTATCGTCAGCCGCTCAGGTACATTAACATACGAAGCGGTTGATCAGATCACCAAAGCCGGTATGGGTCAATCTACATGTATTGGTATTGGAGGAGATCCGATAATCGGAACTACAACCAAAGAGGCAGTAGAATTGCTGATGAATGATCCTGATACTGAAGGTATCGTGATGATTGGTGAGATTGGTGGTGGAATGGAAGCAGAAGCCGCACGATGGATCAAAGAAAATGGTACTAAACCTGTTGTAGGATTCATTGCAGGACAAACAGCACCTCCGGGCCGTCGTATGGGACATGCCGGGGCTATTATCGGTGGTAGTGAAGATACAGCTGAGGCTAAAATGAAAATTATGCGTGAGTGTGGACTGCACGTTGTGGATTCTCCTGCTAACATTGGAGAAACCATGAAGAAAGCACTCGGTAAGTAATTTTAAATAAATTATAGAATATAAAGCCGCTCAACTTGAGTGGCTTTTTTTATAGCCTTGGATATCAGCTGATTAATGGTCTGATTATTGTTAAAAAATAAAAAAGTTAACATTATGAAGCCTCTCATCCGCAAACTCCCTCTTTTAATTTACTTCACCTATCAGTTTAATAAAGTTACCCTTGGCTTCACCTTATTTTTTACGCTGATTTCCCTTGGATATGCTAAAAATATTCTCTTAACCTTTACAATTCTTTTTCTTACTGCGGGGTTTGGTCTTGCCTTTGTTATTTCTCTGCTCAGAGAGGATGATAAACTATATTTTTATTTGAATAAAGGATTTAACAAATATGAACTGTTTGCAGGAGCCTATCTTATTTCCCTTATAATTCTTCTGATTTTTAATATCATCCTTAGGCCTCTATTATGAGAAATATTCTTGAAGCAGACAGCATCCGTTGTTCCTTTGGAAATTTACAGCTTTTAACCGATGTATATCTAAAATGTGAAACCGGTGAAATTGTAGGTCTTTTAGGCCGAAATGGATCAGGAAAATCTACTTTATTGAAAATAATATTCGGCACCCAGTCGGCTGAAAACAAACTCATAAGAATAAATAAAGCTTATTATAAACAGTCATTTTGGAAGCCAAATTTAATAGGATACCTGCCTCAGGAAAATTTTTTACCGGAAATTAAAGTTGAGCAGGCAATAAATTTATTTCTTTCAGATAAGCACGCAAAGCAGGCGATAAAGAGTTATCCGCTGATTCAAAAGCTTTTAGACATGAAAAGCTGGGAGTTATCAGGAGGACAAAAACGTTTTGTTGAATTTATGCTATTGGCGCATTCAGAGGCTGAATTTTTATTACTTGATGAACCATTCTCTGCAATAGAGCCAATAATAAAAGAAGAAATGAAAAAAATGATTAAACAATTTAGTCAGACTAAAGGCTTTATTATTACAGATCATGATTACCGGCATGTGCTGGAAATAGCAGATCAACTTTTACTAATAAACAATGGAATCTGCAGGCATTTAAAAGAACCTGCAGAGCTGAAATTATATAATTATGTACCTTTAGGAACTTTTAAAAGCTAATATTATGGGACGAGACAGGAAAGACAGATCCGGAATAGTATTTTCAACAGATCCTGATTATGAATATGAAAAGGCAGAAGATCAGGGGCAGGAAACTTTACCTCCACAACAACAGGATCTAAAAGTTATGCTGGATAAAAAGCAGCGGAAAGGTAAAGAAGTTACAGTGGTGAAAAATTTTGTAGGGAGCGAAGAAGACCTGAAAATCCTGGGGAAATTGCTTAAATCAAAATGTGGAGTTGGGGGCTCGGTAAAAGATAATGAAATATTAATTCAGGGAGATAACCGCGATAAAGTTTTGGAAATTTTGAGTAACGAAGGATATAAAGCCAAAAAAGCAGGCGGTTGAACTATTTGCAAAGAAAACTTTTATGGGTCATTTCGACGAAAGGAGAGATCTTCTTCCTCTATTAGCACAATGTGCCGTGAAAATAAACATATTAAAGCCTTTTGAAATTAGAAATATATGAGGTTTTACGTTTTATTCATATCAATAGCTTTTTTAATAGCCTTCTCCTGTGATACGCAGCAGCAAGATGCTAATGGAGGAGAATCTCCTCCGGATACTCTTAAATCTAAACCTTCAAAAACTGATACTGCTTATTGGGATATTTATCAGAATGACAAATACAAATTCTCTATAAAACATCCTGATTTCTATAAAGTAGAAGTGGTAAATAAAGCTTTTCCTTTAATAAGTATGTATAATCCGAGTGAAAAAGTGTCCGGCCACCCCGATCTCCATGCCGACGCTTCTATATCTTTTATAAATATTTATCCGAAAGGATTGGGGACAGAATTACCTTTTGGGAAAAGAGTGAGCATAAAGGAATATGATGCTGAGATCCCTGCAGATTTTAGTGTGGACCCTATTGAGTCTAAAATTTTTATGCTTGAAGATGGAGACCCTTGGGGATATTTTTTAAAACCGTCAGCACCACCGGAAAGGTGGAATGAGAATGGTTTTATTTTTGTGCAAATGGCCATTAAAGATTATCGATCCGAATGCATAGACGAAGAGTCAAAAGAAGTGAAACCTATGGAGGGATGTGATCCAATGATGGGTGATAAGATCAAAAAATTTGGTTCGGTTAATGATGAGCAGAGGCAGATTGTAAGGAACATTTTGCAATCCCTATATTTTACAGGTGAAAAGAAGAAAGAGAGAAAGCCCATTACTGATTTGATACGGATAGAGCAGCCTGAACGGAATGCATCTGTTGAATCGCCTTTGAGGGTAGAGGGAAAAGCACGGGGCTACTGGTTTTTTGAAGCAAGTTTTCCTGTTGTTTTAATAGATAAAAACGATAAAAGGCTGGCATCAGGTATAGCAGAGGCAAAGGGAGAATGGATGACAGAAGATTTTGTGCCTTTCGAAGTGGAATTAAATTTTGATACCCCGGAAGCTCAACGGGGCTACTTAATATTTAAAAAAGCTAATCCTTCGGGAAAACCAGAGAATGACCGGTCCTTTCAAATGCCTGTAATTTTTGAATAAAAGTTATATTGCATTCATACTCGCATTTTCTCTATGGCTATAAATGAATATCTGGAGACATTGGGGCTTGCTCCCGGGGCTTCCGAGCAGGATATAAAAACTGCTTACAGGCAGCTTGCAAAAGAATACCACCCTGATATAAGTAAGGATAATTATGCCAAACAGCAGTTCATAAAAATTACCGAAGCATATAAATTTTTAACGGAAGTAGGAGCTAAACCTCATAATGAGGGGATAAAGTATAACTATGATCCTCAGAAAGCTGAATACGAGGAATGGAGGAAGAAGGCACGTGCGTATGCACGTCAGAAAGCCGCAGAAGAGGCAGAACATCAACGAACAATACTGGACAAACTTTATCGCTATTTCAATATTGCGGCAGTTTTAATTATCCTTTTTAATCTCGTAATAGTTCTCGATTATTATCTTCCCACTGAATCTCATCGTAAAGAAATACTATACGCCACACAACTATTTTATTCTGACGGCACGGGGGGCAGGGTTCATAAGTATGATCAGCTTGCTTTTGATGATTTTAAACTAAGGGTAAAGCCGGAAGGGGCACGGGAAATACAGATGGATTTTGCTACCATTATTACAACTCCTATTTTCAACACTATTAAAGAGGTAAAGCTGCAGGTGGAAGATGGAGAAAGAGCATTAATACCTTTCAATCGCCTCTATACAATTATTAAATTCCTTATTCCATTGGCTCTGTTTTTTATTATTGCCTATTATTTTTTAAAAAACTGGCAGTACAATAAGCTTACGTTGGTAATCATTTCTTCAATATTATTTCTTATTGAGATCTTCCTGGTTTTACGATACAATGTTTAATATCTCCTTCGGGTACCGCCTTTATGTCCGCTGATAATATATCGTGCTGATAATGCGAGTTCATCGCCAACAAAATACGAATGCTCAAAGAAATTAAAATAAGGTTTCCAGTCCAGCGACAGGTTAAGCGGTATTTCTTCAAAAGTATATTCCATCCCCAATATACCATCAATGCCTAAACCAACATAACCCCCATCTCGTGGATCATCAATAAAGACCTCTCCGTTCCAGATACCAACATGAGCACCACCGCCAAAATACCAAAAGAAATTAGGCACTTCTCCTAAAGGACCATGCCATTCATATAAAGCTGTTAAATTGACGCCATTTATCCGGGTGGATAAGATACCCTCAACAGCTTCATTTGGTGTTACAAAGCTTTTAATTGTAAATCCCGGGGCAACTCCCGCACGTAAACCTAACGAAGTCTTATAAGGCTGACTATAACCATGCTGTACCAATGTGATCAAAAAGATAATTAAGAATATTTTCCTCATAATCATGATATTTAGGTCTAGATAGTTTTAAACTTCAAATTCTTTAGCTTTGCACCTTTCCAGATTTAATGGCGCACACATATTCTAACCGCGTATATACAAAACAGTTTTGGCTGCTCTGCATAAGTTCCTTCCTTTTCTTTGCCAGCTTTAATATGATCATTCCTGAGCTGCCGGCATATATGACAAGTCTGGGTGGAGAAGAGTATATAGGCTGGCATATAGCCTTATTTACGATCACAGCAGGACTTTCGCGCCCTTTTAGTGGTAAACTCGCCGATCGGATAGGCCGTATCCCAGTAATGATCTTCGGCGCTGTTGTTTGCTTTTTCATGGGCCTTATCTATCCATTCACCGTATCCATTTTCGGGTTTTTGTTAATACGCTTTTTTCATGGCTTCTCTACTGGATTTAAACCTACAGGAACAGCAGCATATGCCGCCGATATAGTGCCAATCCATAGAAGAGGGGAAGCAATGGGAGCCATAGGGATGGCAGGCAATCTCGGAATGGCCAGCGGACCTACATTAGGTAGTGCACTTGCTAAATATATCAGCATTGAACTTATGTTTTACACCTCTTCAGTCGTTGCTATACTTTCTATTCTTATACTGATTGGTATGACTGAAACCCTGGAGGAGAAGCAGAAATTCAAATGGAGCATGTTGAAGATTGGCAGGCACGAAATAATTGATCCTGCTGTACTTACCCCATCAATAGTTATGGTGCTCTGTACATTCTCTTTTGGTATGGTCTTAACCGTAATTCCTGACTTTAGCGATTACCTGGATGTGAAGAACAGAGGCTACTTTTTTACCATTTTTACAATATCAAGTCTTGTGGTACGGATAATAGGAGGGAAAGTGTCAGATAAATACGGAAGAGCAGCAGTTTTAAAATTAGCTACATTCTTAATTGCGCTTTCGCTGGTAATCCTGGCTATTACAGAAGATAAGCTGGTGTTCTTTATTGCCGGAGTAGTATTTGGTTTAGGTAATGGTTTAAATTCCCCCACCCTCTTTGCCTGGACTGTAGATCTGAGCGATCCGAAAGGAAGAGGCAGGGCGATGGCAACAATTTTCATTGCGCTGGAGCTGGGAATAACTATTGGTGCCCTTGCCTCAGGATGGATTTATGCTAATAATGCCACTAATTTCCCTGCCACGTTTCTAACCGGGGCATTCTTAGCCTTTTTAGCTTTTCTGTTTCTGTTTTTCAGAAAAAGGTTAGGTATGGCTTAGCTAGTCCCGAGTCTTAAGTCTTTAGTATTGAGTAAATATCAGTAGGCAGTTAGCAGTGGCATTTGGCAATTTTTCTATCTTATACTCCGGAAATCAACGGGAAAATAAATCTAGAATCTAAAATCTTATATCTTATATCTACAATCTACAATGGCGTGTGCTATTCCGCAGGTTCCGATTCGTTCAGCCGGCAGGAGGTGTGAATATTAAATTCTTCATTTATAATTTTTAATTGTCAAAAGCTCCATAGCACCAGGCTGTCACTACTCGCCGGCTATCGCGGAATCGTGCCATGGCTTGCCAAGCTCATGCCTCTCGCACAGTCATGGCACGACTAGCAGCGACGGGCTCAGACATGCCGTTCCATCCTTCACGCGTATTAGTCCTGAGTCCTGAGTATTTAGTATTGAGTGAAAATCAGTTGGCAATTTTTCTATTATTCTCTCAAGTGAACCAGTAACTAAAAACAAAGAACCAAAAACAAAGAACCAAAAACAAAGAACCAAAAACAAAGAACC
>JBPRGH010000003.1:0-1362 GCA_051418055.1 Candidatus Cyclobacteriaceae bacterium M2_1C_046
ACAACAATAAGTAAAATAAGAGCGGTGACTAGTAGTCGGCGAAAGGCCTGTATCATTTATCTCTAGCTGTCGGTTTCCAATATTTGGTTTATGAATATAATTTCGATTACAGAATGGAAAATATAAGAAATTATAAAACTAACTGTAAAGAAAATCTGATGAATTTTTATCACTTCCAGCACAAAGATTAATGCACCGATCATTAAAGCAAATCTAAAAGCAAGAGAGATCAAAAAAATACGATAAAACTTTTTGTGATCATCCAGATTTATATTTCGAACGGCTATAAAATTACTTGCTACAAAAAGATAACTGAGCAGATAAGCCAGTCCAAACGCGAAGAGAAATTGTGCGCCGGCAAAAAGTCCGACCAAAAAAATACCAATAAAAACAAAAGAAGAGATTTTGCTTAGCTTGGTAAAATAGTGCTTAACAACCTGTTCCACAGTTAATTTTCAAAACGTTTTGCCAAGTGGAAAATGATGAGAAATATATTAATGATACCCAGAGCGCACCCACCCAGCAGTATCCAGGGGCTGGTATTAAAATATTCATCCAACCAGTAGCCGATAAGTATGGGAGCTGCCAAGCCGACAGCTATTTCAGCTCCCAATGATAAGTATTCGGCATAATCAGTTAGCGGATTCTTTTCACTCAAGCTTCTTCTTTCTCTTTCGACTTGAGCTTATCAGCAATTTTTGAAGTTGATGACGAGCCCGAAGAAGACGAACCGGAAGATGAAGAAGATGTGGAAGAAGTCGACGAGGACGAGGATGAAGAAGAGGAAGATGATTTCTTGCTTACATCTTCATTCATTCGACAGGCTCCGTTAATCTGGGCACCTTCTTCTACTAATAGTGATTTAGTATAAATATCACCGTCAACAATTGCAGATTGTCTTAAGATCAATTTATTACTTACGTGGATTTCTCCAAGAAGCTTACCTGCAATATCCGCATCAACAGCCTCGATGTCTCCATCAACAACTCCCGTAGAGGCTATTATAAGTTTTCCTTTTGCCTCAGCTTCGCCTTCCAGCTTGCCGGCAATCCGGATATCATTTTTGGTATTCAGCGTACCCTTAACATGGGTTCCTTCGCTAATCATATTAATCGATGGTAAATTATTACCTGAGGTATTTGAATTCACTTTAGCAGCCGATGATTTTTTGTTGTTATTACTGTTAAACATAGAGAAGATAGATATTTATGATTTGATAAGATAAGAATTGGGGTTTTGTGGTACACCATTCTTCCATATTTCTAAATGCAAATGAGGACCAGAGCTTAAGATACCCACATCACCCACGGTTCCCAAAATTTCGCCTTTTAATATTACATCACCAATATTCTTCGAAACGCT
>JBPRGH010000004.1:0-1138 GCA_051418055.1 Candidatus Cyclobacteriaceae bacterium M2_1C_046
CTTGTGGCTAATCTTCCCTCTCCTCTTCATAAATATCACACATACCTAAAAAATAGATGGCTTAGAAAATGTTTAATGTCTCTAGATGAGTTGTTTTTACCCGGCGACCTCATGCATATTGTGATGCGTAAATACTACATAACAAGTATGATTGAAGAATTAATAAGTCGCCATTATGACCAAATTATAGTGTTGGGTTCCGGTTTTGATCATCTTGGTAAAACTTACGCAGAAAAAGGATTGCGATGCATTGAACTGGATGTACCTTGCATGGCACATATTAAACAACAATTTTTAGAACTTTATAATTATAACAATGAATATCTCACCATTTATCCGGCTCACTTTTCAGGGAGTAAATTTGAGGAACTGCTTAATAAAATACCTAGCCTTGACACTCAACAGAAAACTATTATAGTAGCAGAAGGATTTTTTGATTATCTCACACTTAAAGAACTGGAAAGTATCTTAGCTGATATTTCAAATCACTTTGAAAAAGAAGTTATACTGATAAGTACCGTATTCAATTTAGAGGAATTTTCAAGGCTTAGATCTCTTGTTTTTAGATCTGCAGTTTTTGCGGTTGGCGAAAATTTGAAACTGCATTGCACAATACAAGAATTTGCACAAATTTTAGAAGGACTGGATTTTGGTATTGATGAATTATTATCCGGAAAGTCCATGATAAATGACTTATTAACCGAAACAGACACTGATATGCCGATTTTACCCGGTTTTTACCTCTTAAAAGCCGAAATCAAATTATAAAAATAATTACATTTTCATGGAACACTGTGATTAAGGCTTATGTTAATTGTCATAGTAAGAACTATCCCCACTAAATAATAGCGAATGACACTAACTAGACATGTCTAAAGAACGGCTTACAAAAGATGAGGCAATCAAGTTAATCACTTCTGTTGTAGACGGCGAAGTTGATGAAGATACGCGCTCTTCTTTTCTGGAATATATCAGTGAAGACAAGGAAGTTCGTGCTGAGTATGAATCACTTAAAAGGATAAAACAACTGGTTGTTGAACGCTGTCCTACCCATAGAGCCCCGGAAACTTTAAAATTGCGGGTTCAGCAATTTCTTTCAGAACAACAGGGGAATATAAATAACATAAACAACCCTAAA
>JBPRGH010000005.1:0-2923 GCA_051418055.1 Candidatus Cyclobacteriaceae bacterium M2_1C_046
AGAACTTATAAAAAAATATTTAATGATTCGCTATTTTGGGAAATGTTAATCTTATTCGGGAATGTTGGTTTGGTATCTTTTAAGTTGTCTAACCCTCAAATAAAAAAGCCCTGAAAATCAGGGCTTTAGACTTTTATATGAGCTTCTGATTAAATTGCAAAACGTAAACCGGCAGAAAGGGTCAATTGATCAGCGTTACCTATGACATACTTTATTTCGGTATATAGTTTGGCAAAATCCAATCCAAATTCAGCGCCGCCGCCAATATTCAGCCCCAATTCAGAATCAGAGGCAGAACCAAACTGACCCAAATCAACAGATAAGGTAGCGTAATTTAAACCGGCAAGGCCGTATAACGCAATGTTATCTTCTGAGAAAAAACGATAATGGCCATTAATATTTAACTCCCACCAATCGTACCCATCAGGGAAAAAGATTATGACATCTGCGGCTCCGCTGATTTCTTCAGTGAAAGCGTAGGTTGCACCTGCCTGTATTCCGATAGCTTCAACTTCAGCTCCGTAGGCCAGTCCGCCACCAACCGTAAAATCGTTTTGCGCTAATGCATTAGTGTTCGAAAAGAACATGATACCCAATGCCAATCCTGTAATACTTAATAGTTTTTTCATAATGGGAGAAATAATTAGTTAATAAAGTTTTAGTTAGTAGTTATTTAGTTATGTTTTCATTTTAATAAGACTATCTCAAGAGTTGATCATTACAAATGAATTGCAAATTATCGAAAATATGATCCGAAATAAGTTAATAAACAAATATCAGGTGTAATGATATTTCTATATGTTCATATGCGTAAACTCTGGAAAAATCAGATCATTTTATTTATCAGTAAATGGGAATAAAGCTTCAGTTTCACTAAGTTTGAAGCCTGAATAATTTCAAGCCGTTATTGATTTTTTAATTTTAGTATGACCAGTTCGAACGATTCACATACAGAGTCCTCAGAATCACCCCGGGAGAATGCCTCGGAAAGCAGCAGGGAAGATGATGTACTTGTAAAACGTGCACGAGGGGGTGATGAGCAGGCCTTCACCGAACTGGTGGAAAAATACCAGCGAGCTCTTTATTTCCATATCATGAAGATGATAAAGGATAAAGAACAAGTTAACGACTTGGTTCAGGAAGCCTTCGTCAAAGCCTTTGATAATCTGAATACCTACAACACTAATTATGCCTTTTCTACCTGGCTGTACCGGATTGCTACCAATCATACCATTGACTATCTCCGTAAGAAAAAACTAAAAACGCTTTCTATCGATGAACCGATGAAGACGAGAGACGGGGAGATGCAGATGCAGCTTGAGGATGAATCAGCCGGCACCGACCGCAACATTATCAGGAAGCAGCGGCAGAATATTGTACAGAATGCTATTGAAGATTTGCCTCCAAAATATCGCAAAGTAATTGAAATGCGCCATATGGAGGAGAAAAGCTATCAGGAAATTGCCGATGTTCTTGACTTACCTCTTGGCACGGTGAAGGCTCACATCTTCAGGGCAAGAGAGTTGCTATATAAAGCGCTGAAAGATAAGAGAGAAAAATTTTAAGGCTGGTGCGAGCAGCGAAAACTTACTACTTAGCGTTCCTCAATTAACCTTTGATCGCTGCTTATTCTTAATCTCTTCGCGACGGGTGCAGTTATCAATATCCTCACAAGCACCGAAAAAGTGAAGGGAGTGTCCGGTGATGTTGAAATCATGGATATTTTCCATCATGGTTTTAATCTCCTGGATGCGGGGATCACAAAACTCAAGTACAGCTCCACATTCTTTGCAGATAATATGGTCGTGCTGCTGGTAAGCGTAGGCTCGTTCGTAGTAATACTGATTCTTGCCAAACTGATGTCGCTGAACCAAGTTACATTCAACCAGCAAATCGAGCGTGTTATACACGGTAGCCCGTGATACGCGCGAACCGGTATCTTGCATGTTGAAGAATATATCATCAGCATCGAAATGCCCGTCGGCACGGTATATCTCTTCCAGTACCATAAAACGCTCGGGGGTTTGCCGTTGATTATGTTCCTTAAGATGAGAGCGGAAAATTTCTTTTACCAGGTCAATAGTTTCTTCTTTTGCAGGATGTGCCATGTAAATATGATCAATTTTTCTTTCAATATAAGGAATCCGCACTGCCAATAAAAAGAGTTAGAAAGCTTCGTGCTGAAATTTCCATTCATAATGTTATATTCGACGTACTCGATAATATCTATCTAAGGATAAGTCGATTGAATAGGGGTGACACAGATTATGCAATACCTTGCAGACACTACTTGTAAAAATGTAACATACTACCGGCTTGTTTCGCTGTATCTGTGTTCCATTAATACGGAATTAAATTAAGAAATTATGCCAACAGTTGTAGCTTTTGAAACGCTGCCTGAACTTTTTACTAATCTGTCAAAAAAATATCGGAATACCGATAAAACAGCTTTTGGGCGAAAACCTGACCCCGATGGAGATTATGAGACCATAGACTGGAGTGAAGTTACCGAAGATGTAAAAAACCTTGCTGCCTATATGGTTGAGCATGGTATTGAGGCAGGCGACCGTGTTGCCATTCTAAGTGAAAACCGGTACGAATGGGTGGTGACCGACTTCGCTCTCCAAATAATAGGTGGAGTTAATGTATCGATATATGCTACGCTACCGCCCGGACAGTGCGAGTATATTTTACAGGATTCTGAAGCAAAACTATTTTTTGTTTCAACAGGCATTCAGCTGAAGAAGGCGATTCAGATATTTGACAATTGCGAGCATGTAAACAGGGTGATAGCCTTTGATACCCCCAAGGTAGAGGATTATATGGAGGAGCCCTACGTAACCCTCTATGAAAAAGTTATGGCGGAAGGGATGAAGCTCTATCCCAAACATGAAGAGGAAATAAACGATCGGATCAAAGCTAT
>JBPRGH010000006.1:0-137104 GCA_051418055.1 Candidatus Cyclobacteriaceae bacterium M2_1C_046
CTCTTTCTTCTCTTCTTTTTTCTCCTTCTGCGTTTCAGCTCTTTCTTCTTCTCTCTCCTCTATCTGCTCATCTTTCTTTTCAGCTTCAACAGATTCGATTTTGCTTTCCATCTCTTCAGCAATAGCAGTTGATGTCTTACCTTCAGGTAATTTTTCTTCTACTACTTCAGCTTCAGATTTGGTTTTTGCTTCCTTAGGAGTTTTCTCCTCAGTAGCTTTTTCTTCAGGAGCTTTTTCTGCTGCTTTCTTCTCTTTCTTAGGCGCTTTCTCTTCAGGTTTACCACCTTCCATTTGCTCTTTTAGAGCAGAAAGTGCTTCAAGATCACCTAAGG
The DNA here is from genome assembly GCA_051418055.1 of Candidatus Cyclobacteriaceae bacterium M2_1C_046. Taxonomy (GTDB): domain Bacteria; phylum Bacteroidota; class Bacteroidia; order Cytophagales; family Cyclobacteriaceae; genus JBPRGH01. Next base: position 333 of record JBPRGH010000006.1, read on the forward strand.
TAGATTTCTCTACATCCGGAGTTGAAGGTTTCTTCTTCTTTCCTCCACCAGCAGGCTTCTTCTTTTTCTGAACTACCTGATCTTCATCAGACCATATTGCTTTGTGAGAAAGCACGATACGCTTGTCCTCCTTGTTGAATTCCAGAACTTTAAATTCTAAGTTCTCTCCAACTTCAGCTTTAGAGCCATCTTCCTTCTCTATGTTTTTAGCAGTAGCAAATCCTTCGATACCATAAGGAAGCTCTAATGTTGCTCCTTTTTCATTCTTCTCGATAACAGTACACTTATGGTCAGAACCAGGAGTAAATACTGATTCGAAGGTATCCCATGGATTCTCTTCAAGATGCTTATGGCTAAGGGCAAGACGACGATTGTCTACATCAAGCTCCATTACCATTACTTCAAGCTCATCCCCTACTTTCACAAATTCTGAAGGATGCTTAATTTTCTTAGTCCAGCTAAGGTCAGAAACGTGTACAAGTCCGTCGATTCCTTCTTCAAGTTCAATAAATAAACCAAAGTTAGTAAGGTTTCTAACGATACCTTTATGTTTTGTACCTACAGCATATTTTGTAAGGACATTTTGTTTTGTCCAAGGATCTTCAGTCAGTTGCTTAATACCAAGTGACATCTTACGCTCATCACGATCAATTGTAAGCACTACAGCTTCCAGCTCATCACCAATGCTGATGAAATCCTGAGGGTTGCGCAAGTGCTGTGACCAGCTCATTTCAGAAACGTGGATCAAACCTTCAACACCCGGTTGGATCTCAAGGAATGCACCGTAATCTGCAACGTTCACGATCTTACCTTTTACTTTTGATCCTACCTCGATAGTCTCAGGAAGTGAATCCCAAGGGTGAGAAGTCAGTTGCTTCATACCAAGAGAAATCCTCTTCTTGTCCTCATCGAAATCAAGCACAACAACCTTAACTGTCTGGTCAAGATCAAGTACTTCTTCAGGATGATTGATTCTACCCCAGCTGATATCAGTAATATGAAGAAGACCATCAACACCACCAAGATCGATGAATATACCGAAGTTAGTCATGTTCTTAATAGTACCTTCAAGTACCTGTCCTTTTTCAAGGTTGTTAAGTATCTCAGCTTTTTGCTCTTCGATATCTTTCTCGATAAGTACTTTATGAGAAACAACTACGTTATCGTTAGCATAATTAATTTTAACAACTTTCACCTCCATTGACTTATCAACGAACACGTCGAAGTCACGGATAGGCTTAACATCTATTTGTGATCCCGGTAAGAAAGCTTCCACACCATAGATGTCTACAATAAGACCACCTTTGGTACGACGCTTCACATAACCTTCGATTACATTATCTTTTTCATAAGCTTTCTGGATCTTATCCCATGCCTGAACAATTTTCGCTTTTCTGCGAGAAAGTACTAACTGTCCAAGGGCATTTTCCTGCTCTTCAATATAAACTTCAACCTGATCGCCAACCTTTATATCTTCATCCTTAAATTCAGAAGAAGAGATAAGACCATCAGATTTAAAACCAATATTAACCAGGACATCACGATCAGAAATACCTACCACTGTACCGGTAATAACTTCCTGCTCAGTGATTGTAGTTAAAGTATCTGTGTAAATGTCTGTAAGCTCTTCACGCTTCTTTCTTGAATAACCTTCACCAAAACCTTTTATTTCAAAAGCTTCCCAGTCAAAGTCACCAGCTTCAGCCTGAGCAGTTTCTGTCGGAGCGGATTTTTTAGTTTTTTTAGCTTCGTCAGCCTTTTTCTCATCCTTATCAGCTGCAGCTTTAGCGTTTTGTTTTTTAACAATCTCCGCTTTACCTTCTGCTGTTGCGTCTAAATCTGCTTCGGCAGCAGTCTCTTTTCCTGCATTTTCGCCGGCAGACGTTTCATTTTTAGGTGTAGCTTGATTTTCTGCACCTTCCACAGTTTCTTCTTTTTCCGTGGATTTGTTTTTATCTTCAGCCATAATAAATATATTAGCCCTTCTACATGTTATCCCCGGGCCAGTCAGGATAACAATTTTTCGTTTTACATACCCTGAGAAAGCAAAAACGCTCCCACAGGTCCATTCACCTGAACGGGAGCGCAAAGTTAAGAATATTATTTTGAGATTACTAATTATTAAGGATATCTTCAGCCTTTAAAGTACCTACTGCATACTTTAGCAGGATGTCCTGAAAAAGCAGGTTATAATATGATTGAGCCAAATCCGCCTGTGCCCTTACATAAAGTTGGTTGGATTGATTAAATTCCACAATATTAGTGATACCCAATTCATATCTTTGTCTCTCAAGGTCAAATGATATTTCTGCCGCCTCCTGTTGAGCCAGCGATGCCTCATAAGCAAGTACGGCATTCTGAAAGTTCTGGTAAGCCTGCTGTACTTCAATTAAAACCGTTTGATTTAAATTTTTTAGATTATTCTCTGCATTCAAATAGTTCACTCGGGCTTGAGTACGCAGCGTATGTGTATTAAATCTATCAAATATTGGAATATTTACGTTAAAGCCATACCGCAAAGAGGGATTTCGTTCAAAAAATTGCGTATCAAAATCAGGTGACAGATCATTTCCTTTCACAGCAAAATATTGAGAACCATAATTTGCAAATAATCCAATAGTAGGAAAATATCCACCTGTAGCTGCTTTCATGTTATATTTTGAAGACTCCATCTGAGCATTCAATTGTTTTATATCTTTTCTGTATTGCAATGCCAGGTCAAATAGTTCATCAAGATTATATTCCACCGCCATAACCTCCTGAACCTCCCAATCCGGAGCTACTACTTCATAATTTATCATTTGATCAAACTGCATAATCCGAGATAATAATGCCTTATCATTCTGGAGGGCATTTTCAGCTCTTAATAAAAGCAACTCGTTATTTTTTACTATGGCTCTTTGTGTTGATTCTTCAGGCATTGCTCTGGCTCCACTTTCAACAAACCCCTCAATTTGCTTAAGTATAACTTTCTGCGTTTCCAGGTTTTGTTTTGCTATTCTTACTAATTGTTGATCCAGCAAAACCTGTAAATACTGATTCGTCAGGTTCGCCATTACATCCTGTCGCGTTCTCCCTACCTGATTTATCTGACTCATTAAACCCTGGTTTGTGGATTTTACATTATAAAGCCTGGTAAAACCATTAAATAAATTATAATTTGCCCCAATTCCAGCAAAGAAAAAGTCAGAGGTGATATTTTGCCCTTCTCCGGTTACAGGATCAATCTGCTGGCCGTCAGTACGTGAACCACTTCCGTTAATTCCAAGCGAAGGAAGGTACTGAGATTGCGCATTAAGCCTCTGTGCCTGCACTGCCTCTAATTGATTACTCTGATTTTTAACTGTTACATTATTTTCTAATGCCAGCTTTAGCGCCTCCTGAAAAGTCAACTGTTTAACCTCCTGAGCCAAAGCATTTATTGTTAATAATAGTAATGGTACTATAAGTAATATTCTCATTTTACTCTACTTCTAATTTTGTTTCACTAGGTTTATTTTGTACATCAGAGACTACCGCTCCATCTACAAGTCTTACGATACGGCTTCCATATGATGCTCCTCTTTCAGAATGGGTTACCTGAATAATAGTCATCCCTTCCTGGTTTAGTTTCTGGAAGATCTTCATAATTTCATCACCCTGTTCGCTGTGCAGGTTACCGGTTGGTTCATCAGCTAAAAGCAGCTTCGGCTGACCAATAATAGCCCGTGCAATACCTACCAGCTGCTGCTGTCCCCCTGAAAGCTGTTCGGGGAAAAGATCTTTTTTGGCAACCATCTGAAACCTGTCCAGCATTTCGGCCACCATACTCTTACGCTCTTTACTTTTTACACCTTTATAAAGCAAAGGCGTTTCTATGTTTTCATAAACAGTAAGCTCATCGATCAAATGATAGGCCTGGAAAATAAATCCGATATGATGTTTGTGCATCTCAGCTTTTTGGCGCTCTTTCATTTTATGCACCGGATCCCCATAAAAATAATATTCCCCGGCAGAAGGCTCGTCTAGCATACCCACGATATTCATTATTGTAGATTTACCGGCACCACTTGGTCCCATAATCGTGACAAATTCCCCATCCTTGATTTCAAGATTTATCCCCTTCAGTATGAAAGTCCGCTGGAAACGTGAATCGACATATTTATCGATATCTATTAATTTGATCATATATTTGCTTTTCGTTTGACTTCTTTATTTCCAATTAACATGCCAATGCTATTCAACAGCATTTAAGGCAGGTTTTGGTAATTTATTTGTCCGCTATTGAAACTATGAGTGTCTGATATCGAACAGTATTATGATGAAAACTATAAAAAGATTAATAAACGCTTTTAAATATTCTTCAGCAGGTCTTGTCAGCTGCTATAAATCAGAACCTGCTTTCCGGCTGGAAGTCCTTATTCTTATTATTGCTATTCCCCTTTCTGTATTTATTGCAGAGTCATATTTCGATTATGTGCTGCTGATTGGCAGTATATTATTCGTAATGATTGTAGAGCTTTTAAATTCGGCGATTGAAAAGGTTAATGACCGTATCGGCCTTGAATACAATGATCTTTGTAAACAAGCTAAAGATCAAAGCTCCGCTGCTGTTTTAATGGCCATTATAATTGCACTGGCAACATGGGTCAGTTTGATTTTAAAGAATGTCCTTAGTCTTTAGTATTGAGAAAAGAAAGAAGAAGGGAGAAGGAAGTATTTTTTTTAAGTATAAAAAAATAATGCCACCCCTGTAGGGTCAGGGATGGCAGGTTTAGTCAATTTAAAATTACACTAAACACAAACAGTCTTTATTCGTTTGCAAGGTTATCAACAGGATTGGCAATGGCTGCCTGTAAAATTTTAAATCCAGCCGATATTCCCACTATTGTAATAATTAATGCTGCAGCTATTCCAAAAGACACATAACCAGGTGTCATATGATAGGCAAAGCTGTTCAGCCATTGCTGCATTCCATACAGACTCAATGGTATGGCAATCACAAAAGCAATAACGATTAAAGCCATGTATTCCTTTGTAAACAGAAGGAGGAGCTGCCGTTTTCCAGCTCCGAATATTTTACGTATGGAAATTTCTTTAGCCCGCTGCTCCAGTGCATATGTGGTCAGGCCAAATAATCCTATAACTGCAATTATTATGGTCAGAAAAGTAAAAATCGAAAATAAATTACCCAATCTTTTTTCAGCCATATATAAGCTTTCGTATTCAGCATCAAGAAAAGAATAACTGAATGGAGCATCAGAAATTTTACCCCACAAGCTTTCAATTGTACCCAATGCTTCCTCTTCTTTATTAACCTGATATCGGATTGCAATTACGCGGTTGTCGCCCCACATAGTAGATTGATGATGAAAAAAAACAAGAGGCTTGATTGGCTCCCGCAAAGATTCAAAATTAAAATCTTTTACCACTCCTATTACTTCCAGTTTTCCCATATCATCACCTGGATAATTAAGATACTGCCCTATCGCAGTATCTTTATCCCAGCCAAACCATTTAATGGCTGACTCATTAACAATTATTTTATTGTGATCTGATATAGCGTCTTCTCTAAATAATTCACCCGCCAATAATTCTAAACCCATTGTTTTAAAGAAATCAGGGTCAATCTTTAGCTGGTTCATCGATAACTGCTTATCATCACCATATCGGGTAAACATATCTTCATAAGTACCTCTTCCTGGTATATCCATAGCAATAGAGGCAGATATTATATTCGACTGATTATTTATTAAATTTCGGAATGACTGTAGATTATTACCTAGACGATCTGCATGATCAATCACCATTATATTTTCCCTATTAAAGCCCAGATCTTTGGAGTTAAGATAGCTCAACTGCTGCTGAACAATTACTGTGGCGACAATAAGTATGATGGCAGTCGTGAATTGAGTAATTACCAATATGTTTCTAAAGCCTGCACTTTTCATCCCTGACCGTAAGTTTCCCTTTAAAACTTTAGCAGGCTCAAAAGCAGTTAAATAGAACGCGGGATAAATTCCTGCCGTTACTCCAAGAGCAATTGGAAATATGACTAAGAAAGGCCAAAGCTGATTCCAATTGTAGGTAAATTCAATAGCTACAAAATTTTGAAGGATCAGGCGTAACATTTCCATAAGTGCCACCCCCAGAATAGTAGCCAAAAAGCACAAGAAGATAGATTCAAGGATATATTGTGCTATTAACTGCTTTTTATAGGAACCAAGCACTTTTCGAACTCCTACTTCTTTTGCCCGTGAAGAAGCACGTGCAGTCGAAAGATTAATGAAGTTAATGCAGCCCAATACCAGCAGAAATACACCAACCACCGAAAAAACATAGATATATTTTATATCACCCACCTCTCCTATCCGATTGCCTATACCTGCTGAATAAAGATGAATATCCTGCACCGGTTGTAAATAAAAGTTCCATCCCCCTTTATCAGCTACAAATCCTTCATAATCCATACCAAGTCGATCAAAAGTAGGTGGAATATATTTAGGAGCTAAAATTTCTAACTTCTTTTCCAATTGAGAAGCAGAAGCATTAGATTTTAGCTTAACGTAAGTCACTAAAGGATTCATAATCCAGCTCCAGGAAAACTCCTCAATCAGTGGATTAGTGGAAATGCTTAACAGGTAATCAAAACTAAAATGAGCATTCGTAGGTACTGAAGCGGCAACTCCACTGATCACGACTGGAGTTTTATTTTCTCCAAAAAGTAATGTTTTCCCTAGAGCAGGTTCATCTTTAAACAACCTATCACGCACCTCTTCAGATATTACAACTTTATTAATACCAGTAAGGGCCTCAGTTGGATTTCCTTGCAGTAAATGAAATCCAAAAAATGAGAAAAAATTTGAATCTACGGCTAATACATTTTTTTCATAAAACGACTCATCCCCATACTGAACCAGCTGTTCTCCTGGATTATTAATCCGTAAGGTAGCCTCTACCTCAGGGAATTCCTCCTCCAGAGCGGCCGCTAAAGGAATAACTGTTGAGCTCATCTGACCGCCATCAGGACTCCATATATTAGTCTGATTGACGCGGTACAACTTATCTGCATCAGGATGAAAATTATCATATGAAGACTCATGCCATACATATACAATAATCAGCAAACTACAAGCTACCCCTATAGCCAATCCTACTACATTTACTGTGGCAAAAAATGGCTGCCTAATGAAGTTACGAATGGCTGTAATGGTAATGTTGCGTAGCATATTTATTCGTTATTCAATGATTCAACGGGATTAGAAGTTGCAGCTTTATATGTTTTATAACCAACGGTAATTAAAGCAATTAAGAGGGTTAAAATTATGCCTGCCAGATAAACCTGGAACCCCAGATCTATTTTATACTGGAAAGAATTTAACCATTCTCCCATTCCCAATCCTGCCAGAGGAGCTGCAATAACAAAAGCAATAAGAATAAGAATGATAAATTCTTTTGAAAAGATCATCATAATATTATTCACGGAGGCTCCTAATACCTTCCTTATACCTACTTCTTTAATTTTTTGTTGCGTTACATAAGAAATTAGTCCATAGAGGCCAATACATCCGATGAAAATGGCTACCAGTGAAAATACTCCCAGCACGGAAGCCATCTTACGCTCACCCTCATAAAAACTCGCAATATCATCTTCAAAAAACTCATATTCCATGGCATATTCGGGATAAACATTCTTATGGACAGCTTCAAACTCTGTAACTAATGAATTTAAATTATTTGAGCTTATTTTGGCTGATAATAAGCCATAGCTCTCTTTATTAGTAAACAGCATTAATGGCCTGATCTTTTCACGTAAAGAATTAGCATGAAAATCATTAACAACACCAACTACAGGTATTTGCCTCCCCCACATGTCAATATTTACTCCTATGATCTCTTCAGGAGCATTAAAACCCAGCTCTTTTACAAACTGCTCATTAACTACCAACTCTCTTATTGTATCTGAAGGAATCAGATTTCGTCCTGCCAAAATATTTAAATCAAATAGCTCGGTATATTTTTCATCTGCAGCCTTCATCATACTCAGGTATTGCTTTCCTCCATAATTAATAGAGGTAATTGAAGTATTTCCAGATGCAGGCGTGGCATTTGCCAGTGTCACTCCTCTTACAGATGATGAATTCAGGAGATGATTTTTGAATGCTTCAGCTTTATCTGTATCCTTAACAGGTAAATTCACATTTAAAATAGCCTCAGATGTAAATCCCATATCTTTTTGCTCAATAAAATCCATCTGAAGAAGGACTATAACAGTACCTATAATAAAGATCTGACTGATCACAAACTGAAATACTACAAGCGCCCTTCTCAACTGATATCCGGACGAAGACTTATGGCTGATAATTTTCTTAAGAACTTCTGCTGGTTTAAAACCTGAAAGGACAAAGGCCGGATATAAACCTGCCAGTAAAGTAATAAATAAAACCAGCGATATTAAATAGATCCATATAGTTGCATTTGTTAACAGCTGTACTGATAGATTCAGCTTCAGCAATGGGTTAATAAATTGAAGAAGCAATTCTGTTAAACCAAGAGCAATAACTATTGCAATAAAAGTGATAATAAAAGTCTCACTTAAAAATTGCTGCACAATGATCCATCTGTTGCCACCCAATACTTTTCTTACACCTACCTCTTTAGCTCTTTTCATCGCAACAGCAGTAGACAGATTGATATAATTAATACATCCTGTCAGGATAAGGAAAAATCCTACGATAGCCATGGCGTATAAATTTGATCTGTCTACTGTTTTTTCACTATAAGTACCATAGCGTGTATCAAAATGAAGATCTTTTAAAGGTTGTGCATAAAAAGTACGATTCTCAAATTCATTTTCTTCAAAATATTTCTTTTTAAAATCCACCATCCTCTCCTCTACTTCAGCAACAGTAAGGGATTCAGGCAATAAGAAATAAAATTGGTCATCACTATTTATATTGGTCCAGCCTCTTTCAAGATAGCTGCTTTTCACAGTCTCAAATGAAATAAATATTTCAAATGGAAAATCAGTATTATCGGGATAATCCTCCATCACACCAACAATCACCATATTAGTGTTCTTATTGATCTCAATTTCTTTCCCGAGAGCAGATCCATCAGGAAAAAGTTGTGTAGCCAGTTTTTCTGAAAGAATAACTTCATTAGGCTGTAAAAGAACTTTTTCCTTGTTCCCATTAATAATTTGTCGGTCAAATACATTAAAAAAGCTGTTTTCCGCATATGCCACTCCCTCAGGAACTTCATGGTACTGCATACCCAGGTCGCGATCATGTATCCCTATAAGTACGCCTGCATTTATATCACTAATGTATGTGGTGGTGGATATTTTTTTAAAATCTTCCCTAAAGGCATCCGGTAAAGGGGCCTGTATGCCCTGAGTATTAAAAACCTCTCCCTCACGATAGGTCTCCTGAACAAGCCGATATATCTTATCTGCATTTGAATGATATTGATCAATACTTACAAGATGATTGATCATTAAAAAAAGTACCAGGCTTCCTGTAATTCCTAGTGAAAGTCCACTTGTATTTAATATTGAGGTGACACGCTGACGACCAATATTACGCCATGCCACAATGATCCAGTTTTTTAGCATATAATAAAAAAGATTTTATTCTGTTAGAATATAACTAAAAAGCGTACCAAACTATTTAACTAATTGAATTACAATATGTTACACAAATAATTATTAAAGATTTCCAAATAATTTCATTCCGGAATCGGACACATGGTGTATAAGATCGCACAGCTTTAGATATATCGGGGATCGGATTTGTAAGCAAGTTTTTCCATTTCCTGTACCTCAATACTGAAAGTATCAAATTCCTCTACAACCTTTCCTTTAATCACATACATACCTTTGCCCCTGAACGGATAATGCTGTGCTGCAGATGGAAAATGGACTGTATCGAGAAACTCCCCTTCCCTGTCCAGAAAGGTCCCGAAATGCATGCGCTCTTTTTTTATAGTGGTAGTATTTTTTATGGTAACAAGATATCCAATGCTCTGCACCTCCTGCCCAACGAATTTTGGAAAGTCACGGACCATAACTTCATCAATATAGGGATCATCAAGAAGATCGAAAGGATTAAATAAAGGAAAACCAAGCAGTTCCATCTGATCATAAGCATCCTCCAGAGGATCATGGTGTAATGCCGGAAGTCTATAACTCTTTGGTTTGACATCAAATAATCCCCTGATGGGTTTACTCTTACTGTTCTTATTAAGAAGGAGATGCGCCTGCCAGTAAAGCTCCTGCCTTGACTTTCTGGTAAAACGGAAAGCGCCGATCTTAATAAGCAAATTCAGCTGCTCCAGTGAAACAGGAAGCCGGTTTACTGCATCTGTTAAATCTTTATAAATTCCATTGGTTTCCCGCTCATGAAGCATTTCTTCCATCAGCCGCTGCTCCAGCTCTTTGATCAGTCCTAAACCTAAAAAAAGATTATCGTTTTTGAGATTACAAAGAATGTCACTGTTATTAATACAAGGCGCTTCAATTATAGCACCATACATTTTAGCTTCATGCACATAGAATTCAGTGCTGTAGAATCCGCCACCATTGTTAATTACAGCTACGATATATTCCAGAGGATGGTATGCCTTCAGGAAAAGGCTTTGAAAACTCTCTACAGCATACGAGGCAGAATGTCCTTTTGCAAATGCATAACCTGCAAAGCTTTCAATCTGTCTCCACACATCGGCTGTTAACTCATCAGTATATCTCTTTTCTTTACAATTTTTAAAAAATTTCTCTTTTACTTCCTGAAACTCATTCCTCGAACGATACTTTCCTGACATACCGCGTCGTAAAACATCTGCTTCTGCCAGAGAGAGACCCGCAAAATAATGAGCTACTTTAATCACATCCTCCTGATAAACCATAACCCCAAAAGTATCAGCCATAATTTCAGCTAAAACCGGGTGTGCGTCCTTCCTTTTTTCAGGAATGCGATACCGCTGGATATATTCACGCATCATACCTGAGCGGGACACGCCGGGACGAATAATTGAGCTGGCGGCAACAAGGCCAAGGTAATCTTCCGTACGCAATTTCTTAAGCAGGGTGCGCATACCGGGTGATTCTATATAAAAACAGCCAATCGTTTCTCCCCTTCTCATTAAAGTATGGACGAGGGTATCTTCCTTTATTCTTTTCAGGTCATGGAGGTCTATCAGGTCATCAGGATGGTTTTGCCTTACAAGCTCCAGGGCATCTTTTATTTTTGCCAATCCTCTTTGCCCCAGTATATCAAATTTATACAGCCCAATATCCTCAGCACTATACATATCGAAATGTGTGATAGGGAATCCTTTTGGCGGAAAACTGGTTGCGGTATAATTGTAAATTGATTTTTCTGATATTAAAATACCTCCTGCATGGACACTCAGATGGCCGGGAAGATCCTTGATATGATCGCCATATTTCAATACCAGCTCACCCATAGAGTCTCTGGCACGGCCTCCGCCAGATAAATTATCAATCTCATGCGGCGGCAAACCAAAAACTTTACCCAGCTCCCGTATTACCGCCCGGTATTGAAATGTATTGTAGGTGGCCAGTAGGGCTACATTATCAAAAGTTTCAAAAATGTAGCGCGTTACATCCTCACGGTCTTTCCAGGAGAAGTCAATATCAAAATCAGGCGGATTTTTCCGGTAAAGATTAATGAACCGCTCAAAGTAAAGGTCCAGCTCTATAGGATCAACATCCGTTATGCGCAATATATAAGCCACGATGCTATTGGCTCCGCTGCCCCTGCCTACATAATAATATCCCTTGCTCCTGGCATATCTTACTATATCCCAGTTGATCAGGAAATAGGCAACAAAATCTTTCTGCCTGATAATATCCAACTCTTTATTCAGGCGCTCTTTTATCGCATCTGTAACTACAGGATACCGATATTTCAACCCTTCCTCGCATTTCTGCAGGAGCAACTGATAATCCTGAGAAGGGTCACCAGTATAGGTTTTCTGATTCTTATGCTCTTTGTCCTCGCTGAAATCAAAAGCTATAGTACATCTGTCAAGGAGGTTTTGTGCATTAATTACCAGCTGTGGATTGCTTTCGTATCTTTTAAGCAGCTCTTTTTCTTCTATCCAGTGATGCTCCGGCGACGATTGCTCAGCTTCCGGTAATTTGCTAAGCAATATGTTTTTTGCTATTGCACGCAAGAGACGGTGGGTGTTAAAGTCTTTTTTATTTCTGAAGGTATTGGTGTGAAGGGAGACCAGCTTCGGATTCTCCTTAATAAGAGAGCGGAAGCGTATAATGTTTTTTGCATGAAGCCCTATATATTCATTCTCCCGGAGCTGAAATCCTGAATATTGTTCATCCGGATAAATTATAATTACATTTTTAAATACCGGAGCCCGGGCCGGTAACGGCTTTTCTTCGTGAAGATAAGGAGATAGAAAACTGTTTAATTCTAGAAAGCCTTCATTATTTAATGCAAGGCCAATATACAGCTGCTTTATCCCATTTCGGAAATCTATTCCAACTACAGGTTCAATATCAAATTTTGGTGCAAGCCGTATAAACTCAATGGCACTGGAGGTTCCGTTTATTTCGGTAAGCGCAAGCTTTTTCAGCCCCCTGGTTTGAGCCTCCTTCAGCAGCTCTTCCAGGGTTAGCATACCATATTTAAAACTATAACAGGAATGGTTATTCAGCCACATTTATCCTCCACTCACAGGCGGGATTATTGCCACCTCGTCATTTTCGGCAATTCGATGATCAGGTGTTACATACTGCTGATTTACAGCAATCATTAATGACTTTAACTTTTCCATCTCAGGATACCTTATTAAAAGTTGCTCCTGCAGACTGGCTACCGTCGCTTCGGCAGGCATCTCTATTTCAGAGGTTGATCCTCCGATTATATCTTTTGCTATTCCAAATAATAATAGATTGATCTTCATTTAAGCAGCACTAACTTTTATTAATTCCTCTTGTAAAAACCTCTTAAGGCTTAGGTCTTCATCAAGTTGAGGCCAATGGACTCCTACTCCCTTCCCAATTAGTCTAAAATCCATTAATTGCTCTTCAGTAGCATTTTTAAGGCCACTAAAGACGGAGAGACGAATTTTCATAATTTTACCATTGCTTAAAACTATGATCATCAAATCAAGATCTTGATGAAAATGGATAGTTTTGATTTTTAATCCTTCTATAAAAATTAATTTTTCAATAGGATCATATTTATTTTCTAAAGAACTCATTCCATTTCAATATTAAATATGCCTTACAAGATAAATAAATAATTGCTATTTTATAGAATTGATCAATTTATCCTGAAGAAAATCATCCAGACTAAAATCCTCATTAAGAAATGGCCAGTAAATACCCGCCCCATTACCTAATAATCGATAATTTGCCAGGTCTTCCTGTGTGGCATTGTTCAATATTTCAGAGATAGCCAGCGTAATCTTTAAGACCTTCCCATTGTTTAAAACCACCAGCATGAGATTAAGGTTCTTTTGAAAGAAGACTGCTTTTATTTTAAGGTAATTCTGAAAGATCATACCTTCTGCATGATCATAACGGTTAGCAAAAAAGTCCATATAACAAGATTAAAAAATTGTTTTGCAGGAATCAATAAAGAACAACGAAAAATTTAAAGTAACATTTTATTTATTTTAAATAAAATCCTGTTCTAGTCACTCGCATTACTGGCCTCAGTTTTCATCTGAAGCCGAGGAATAAAATGAAATTTGCAACTTTTTAAAACATGTGTAAAGAGGTGCTAAAACTCCTCTTACTGGTATTGAATATATCTGTTACATAAGAACCCTATGCAACAGATATTAAATCTTTCATTAAATTTTTGTGGCAGGCATAAAAATTATATTGCATTAATCAGTTTTCCCTTCAGAAAAAGACGATTCGCAAATCCATTTTTTAATATTTCAGCGGTGAATGATGCTCGTGAACAATTTTCCATTCACCATTATCTGTTTTAGCAAACAAGAGTGATATTTGATCATTAACCACAACTAGTTCATCGCCAAACTTTAAATGAAAATCTGAATGAAATGTAACATTTGCAACCTTCCCATGGTAAACGGCAACCTTCATATCTTTTGCTTCCATCTTTACTACTTCTGTTACACTTCCAAAAACATCCCTTTCATGTTTCTCATTCTCTTCACCCCCATTACGTGGTGCACCTTGTTTAAATTCAGTGAATTTAGGCCCGTAAGCATGGAAAGCTATTAATTTATCCAGATCGCCTTCATTTATGCTGTTTGTGATCTCACCCATGGTCTGTAATACTTCCTCTTGTTCCTTTTGGTATTCATCGGATATCCCATTACTCATTTGTCCAGAACAACCCATATATAATAAAGCTGTGCAAAACATAGCACCTGTGAATGTCTTTTTCATAATCAGAATGTTTAAATAGTATATTAAGAATCTAAAGTTTGATAACTTTTCAAAGGTGAGATTAATAGTAGGGCGAAACATAGAACCTATGTTGCAAATATTTTAAATTTACTTAACAGAGCATTAAATGTATGTTGCAGGTATTTAAATAATGTTGCGTTAATCAGCTTTCATTTTCAGGAAAACCCATTTTGTCTAACAATGCTTTATAGCGGCTATCTTCTTTATAAGGTTGCAGCAGAGGCTCCATTTTTAGCCATCTCATTTGATGCATTTCCAGACACTGATAAATAGACAATATTTGTAAGGAAGATTGTTCTGTATCCTGTATCGAGTTCACCAGTTTTCGTTTGAGCCAGATCATCCACATCTGTGCCCTCGCCCATAAATAATTGGTATTCATTGTCTGATACTTCAATGATATTACATGCTGTATTTCCGTGAGATTGCAAATGGACTTCATTGCATGCTTCCTTATTAGGACCTTTCATTAGACAAAAGATAGTTTTTGCTTCCTCATTTACCCGATACTTTATTTGCCTGACGCCGAATTGATCCTGAATTGCCAGGTCTTGCATATGAGCTATAACAACATCTTCAGCCAAGATTTCGTCAGAGTCAACCATATGGATGTCCATATATAATGGCAAAATTTTCCAGGTAGTATTTAAAAATATGTAATTATCAGGGGTGTTTAAACAAGTTCACCAGGCAGAGCATACAATTTATTCATAAGTTTCGGCATCCCCGGTATTTTGAGATTCTTTTTTTGCTCGGGCAGAAAGTTTGCAAAAATCTTCCGGCCAACTAGACACTTGCTTTTTGTAGAAAACCCTGCTTTAGTAACTTAATTAGAGGGTTTAATGAATAAAACATCGAACAAAAATATATGCTACACTTATGCGAGAACTTATTCTTCTTCTACTTCTTTCTTTAAGGCTTTATTCATAGAAATTAGCATAGGAAGAGCATCTTCTTTTAACTTTTTCCAAAATAATGAAACCAGAAAACCGGAATAGATCTCTCTTTGAATAAATAAAGTCCCTCCTTCCGTTTCTTTCAATTCTAAAATTCTTTCAGCGCAAAATATCGATTTGCTTATCATGGCTGCCGTAAAGCTAAATCCAGTGTAGCTATCAATATTCGTTATAGTGGCTTTATATTTTTTCACATCATTACCTTTAGAATCGCTCATGGTAATAACCAGCTCCTCTCCTAATTTAAATTCCCCTTCCAGTCTGTTGACTATGGGGTTCCATTTTGGCCAATTTGAAAGATTGGTTATTGTTTTCCAAACCATCTCTGGTTTAGATGAAATTAGTATTTCAGTTTTTAATTCTTTCATGGATGATATTTTAAAGTGGCAGGCACAAGTAAATATATTCTTGTAAATTCCAACCTTTTATTTAAAAATACAAACTCAAATTCTTTTGCGCGATTTTTTGTAATTTTGAAGAATGCCCAAGCAAATTATTGACAATCACGGACGCCCGCTCACCTACCTTCGCCTATCGGTGACGGACAGGTGTAATCTGCGTTGTCAGTATTGCATTCCCAATGAAAAAGCTGATTTTGTGCCACGTAAAGAGCTTCTTTCCTATGAAGAGATGCTCAGAATTATAAAGCTCCTCGGCTCTATGGGCATAAACAAGGTGAGGATAACAGGTGGTGAGCCTTTTGTAAAGAAAGACATTCTTTATTTTTTTAAAGAATTATCCTCTATCGAGGGGATTAAATGGTTCCTTACTACAAATGGGGTCCGCAGTGCAAAGTATATGTCGGACCTTAAAAGCCTTAAAGTTGGCGGTATTAATCTGAGCCTGGATACGCTGCAGCCTGAAAAGTTTTTTAAGATCACACGGCGCAAAGAGTTTGATAGTGTAAGGCAAACATTTGATGCAGCCCTGCTACATAACATCCCTCTGAAAATTAATATGGTCGTGATGAAGGGTATCAATGACGATGAGATTATCGATATGGCTGAGCTGGCAAAGGATTATCCTGTTGAAGTCCGTTTTATTGAGGAGATGCCTTTTAACGGAGAAGGCAAGCGTAAAGACTATTTATCCTACAAAGCCATAGAAGAAATCCTTTTTAGGGAAATTCCTGCTTTGGAGACTAAAACTTTTAATAATACAGCTAATATCTATCAGTCACCGCATTTAAAAGGATCACTAGGGATCATCCCTGCCTTTAGCCGTACCTTCTGCGGCACATGTGACAGGATTCGAATAACTGCTACAGGGAAATTAAAAACCTGTTTATATGGCAAAGATCAGCTCAGTTTGAAGGATATTATTTCATCTGGTGCTACTGATGATGACTTGAGGTCTTATTTTCTCTCCACTTTTTCAAAACGTGCCCAAGATGGATTTGAGGCTGAGAAGGAAAATAAGTTTAACCATCAATCCATGTCTACTATCGGTGGTTAATAATTAATACTATAAAAAATTAAAACCTACTATAGCGCCTACAAATCCTCCTAATAAAAATGCACACCCAAAAATAATTAACAATGCTTTCAGCTGGTACTTTTTACCCAGGTTTTCCGGTACATTTAAATAAGAGAAAACAGAGAATTTCTTCACTTTTCTGGAATATTCTAAATAGAATCCGGTAGCCATAATAAGAAGGACAGGCAACCAGTAACTTATATACCCGAATGGAAGTAAGACCAATAAGGTTACTATGAAAAAAGATGCCCTGTAACATAAAAATCCGGCTATTTTTCTGAAACTACTTCCATGTTTCCTGGTAAATTTATACAATAAGGTGGATTGTAATAAAGCCATAACCATTACATAAATACCAAGGTATTGCATAAGGTAAGAAAACACTAATGCTGAATAATATTCATAAGTTCCTGTTAGCTTGTCAAATGTAGCAGCTTCCGGAGGGGTATCATCAATTAGTAAGATAAATGATTTTAAAATCCCAGCATATCCGGATCCAACCGTCCTGCTAACCCCTTCCCAATCGATTAGTGTTGATGAGACTAACCAATATATCGTTCCGCAGATGAGCAATAGTTTTATAGGATTAGAATATACCTCCTTATCTTCTGCATAAGAATCTATTACATGGGCAGGTTTACGAAAAAAATCCCGGAACGTATGAAAAATTTTCCACTCGAGATCAAACGCTTCAATGATCTCTTTTAATATCGAGGGTTTATTTGTCGTGGGTTTTGTAACAGTATTCATCAATCATTCTTAAAGCAAAATATAATTTAATAACTTTTCATCATTAATTATAGTGAAAGAATTTATATTTCTTATGGATTAGTGCCTGCAAATTATTCTGCTATTTCTATTTTTACCACTTTATATGTCCATAGAATCACTTCTCATATTATCTGTTATCTTTCTGATCATTTCCATCCTCTACAGCTCAGCCGGATTTGGAGGGGGATCAAGCTATTTGGCGTTCTTAGCACTGTTTGGAGTCAATTTCCTGTTAATGAAAAGTATTGCTCTTTTATGTAATATAGTGGTGGTATCAGGCAACCTGTTCGTTTTTTCAAAAAGAGGATTAATAGACCTAAAACAATTCTTACCACTGGCACTTGTAAGCGTGCCTATGGCTTTTGCAGGAGGCTTTTATGACCTCAAAGCTGCTGTTTTTTTTGTTATACTCGGAATTGCATTACTTGCAGCAGGAATATTATTAATAGCAAAACCTAAAGTTCAGGCTAAAAAATTTAATAAAAACAAACAACCGCTCGCTATAGGATCAGCAGCTGGCATCGGGTTTTTATCAGGTTTGGTCGGTATTGGTGGCGGTATTTTCCTATCACCCGTTTTAAATATCATCGGCTGGGATAACGCAAAGAAAATAGCAGCCACAGCCAGTTTTTTTATATTAGTTAATTCGATCTCGGGGTTCACAGGTCACTTTATCAGGACCACGCCGGGAGAAGAGTTGTGGCCTGTCCTGCCGCTAATTGGAGTGGTTTTCATTGGAGGACAGATCGGCTCTAGGGTCACCACCTATAAATTAAAGCAGCATCATGTTAAAGTAGCAACTGCTGTCCTGGTGCTTATTGCCGGGTTAAAGATCTTATTTGATCATTTGTGATTTTTATTAGATATTAGAATTGAAAGGTGAGATGTGAGATATTTCTGATTTACTCATACCCGCATTGCATGCCGCACAGGCCCTCGTGAACCACCACTGCGTTTCGGTTTCTGATTTCTGATTTCATCTTTCTGATTTCAAATTTACTATTTCCTCATCATTCCTTTTATATTTGGAACTTATTGTATCCACCTGAAGAAATGAAGAACATCAATTTTTCTAAACATATACTTCCGCACCTTATTGCTGTTGTTGTTTTATATATTATCACTGCCATTTTTTTCAATCCCGTTGTATTTGATGATAAAGTAATTGAGCAACATGATATTACCCAATGGCGTGGGGGCGCTCAGGAACTGATTACCCATAGAGAAAAAACAGGAGAAGAGGGATTGTGGACAAATTCCATGTTTAGCGGGATGCCTGCATACCTTGTAAATACCTTTTGGAGTGATAAACCGGTTAAGTTTATTAAAATAATTGCAGCATTAGGACTCCCCCACCCGGTTAGCAACATCTTTCTGGCTTTTATCAGTTATTATATATTATTGCTTTCTTTTGGGGTTCGCCCTTATCTAGCTATTGGAGGTGCCATTGCTTTTGGGCTTTCCACCTATAACATTGTTGGTATTGCAGCCGGGCATAATGCCCGTATTGGCGCTGTCGCCTTTATGCCACTTGTTATTGCCGGTGCACATATTACCCTTACCCGATCCCGGATTCTTGGATTTGGTGTTACTACTGTAGCCACTGCACTTCATCTGATGGAAAATCACCTTCAGATCACCTATTACCTACTTCTGATGCTGCTGGTTTATGGCATCATTCAGCTGATTGATTTTGCAAAGCGAAAAGAATTGAAAGAACTTTTTGCACGTGCCGGTATTGCAATTGCTGCTGCATTAATAGCTTTATTATCCTTTGCAGGAAGTTTTTGGTCTACATGGGAGTACAGCAAATACTCAATGCGCGGACCTTCGGAACTCGCGGCTGAAAACCGTGACCTGGAGGGTGAAGGGGGTTTAAAAAAGGACTATGCCTTTCAATACAGCAACGGCATCTTTGAACCGTTGACACTAATGATACCAAATGTTTTGGGGGGTGCAAGTACAAATTATCTCGTGCAACAGGAAGATAGTGATGTGCTAAAAGCCCTGCAAACAGCCCCTGATCCACAGATGGCAAATCAGCTCGCCAGATATTCCTCCTCCTACTGGGGCCCTCAACCATTATCTGCACCCTATTATATTGGCGCCATCATCTGTTTTTTCTTTGCCCTAGGAATTGTTTTCGCTGATCGAAAATATGTAATCTGGCTGGTAATAATGACCATTCTAGGGATCATGTTAAGCTGGGGGGATAACTTTAAGGCTTTTAATTATTTTATGTTCGAATACTTCCCTGCATATAATAAATTCCGGTCCGTAACATTTACTTTAATACTGCCTATTGTTTCCATCCCACTCCTGGGCTTTCTGGGCCTGGAGAAATTAATGGCTTTAAAATGGACTAAGGAAGTAAAGAAAAAATTTATTATAGCGCTTGCCTTTACCGGAGGTCTGTGCCTGTTGATCATCATCATCTCAGGTATGTTCAGTTATACCCGGGAGGTAGAAAAGCAGCTACCTCTATGGTTTTTAAAAGCTTTACGTTCTGATCGCCAGGACCTGCTTATTTCAGATGCTTTCCGGTCACTGGTATTTATTCTATTAGCTGCCGGCTTGCTCTGGCTTTACAAAATTGAAAAGCTTAAAACCGCATTAATGGCGGGTATTTTAACATTACTGATAACTATTGATGTATGGGCGGTAGACAAGCGATTATTCGGTGAAGATAATTTCCGAAAAGTCTATGGGGACGCGTATACTCAACAGCCCCTTCCTGTAGATGTTGAAATTAAAAAAGATAAAGCATTGAGCTATAGGGTATATAATCTTCAGGGAGCATGGAGTGAGGCAAGAACTTCCTACCATCATAAATCCATTGGTGGTTATCATGGTGCTAAAATGCGGCGTTACCAGGACCTTTATGATCTTTGTCTTGAGAATGAAACAATAGAGGCAATCAATGACCTGCGTGCCGGGCAGCCAAACTTTAATGAGTATGGTATATTAAATATGCTGAATGCCAAGTACCTGACCTTCGGCACTGAAAAGAATAATGTTATACAAAATCCGGGGGCACTGGGGAATGCGTGGATGCCTGATGAGGTGATAAGAGTAAATTCTCCGGATGAGGAAATTAAAACTACCTGCCAGATCAATCCTGCAGACGAAGTAGTTATTGATGTTTCTAAATTTGATGTACCTGCTACCATTCCTACAGCAGAAGGAAATGTGAAGCTTACTGAATATGCCCCTAATAAACTGGTGTATCAGGCAGACCTTCGGGATAAAGGCTTGGTAGTTTTTTCAGAGATTTATTATCCTGCCGGATGGCAAGCCACTGTTGATGGTGAGCCTGTTGATATTTTGCGTGTAAATTATGTTTTACGTGCATTAATAGTACCGGAAGGCCAGCATACGATTACCTTTGAGTTTAAGCCCGATGCTTATTTCATTGGAGATAAAATCACAATGGCCGGCTCATGGCTGGTACTTCTGATATTCCTGGGTTCAGTAGCATTTACAATTATAAAGCGTTCGAAGAAGTCCGCTGCGTAATAGTCTCCAGCCGTTTTAATAATGGTGGATGTGAATAATGCACAAACACATAGGCAGGATGTGGGAAAAGATTGCTTAGGTTATCAACGGACAACTTTTTAAGAGCATCCTGTAACGCAGTTCCTTTATATGTTTCTGCAGCAAATTCATCAGCCTCATATTCATGTTTACGGCTTATAATATTACCAAGGATTCCAAGGACCAGGGAAATCGGTGCATATAGCATTCCGAAGGCGATGAGGTTAAGGTGAATGGCTAATTGCTCTCCTCCCAACGCATAGGACAATTCTGCATTAAAAATTAGTAATGACATGATGAACAGCATCAAACCAGTTTGAAGCAGGGAGGTTATATATCCGGTCACTATATGTTTTTTCTTATAATGACCAACTTCATGTGCCAGTACAGCTACAAGTTCTTCTTTCGTATGATTCTCAATCAATGTATCATACAGTACAATTTTCTTTTCCTTTCCCAATCCGGAAAAGAATGCATTGGCTTTACTTGAACGTTTTGACCCATCTATTACAAATACATTTTTTAAAGGAAAATCTACTTTATTACTATAATTCTCAATAGCCTCCCTGAGCTCACCTTCTTCCAATGGAGTAAGCTTATTAAATAAAGGTAATATAAGAGAGGTATAGAACATGTTAATAATCAAAATAAAAACAGCAGCTATGATCCAGAACCACCACCAGAAATCCTGACCGATCTCTAATATTAATGTTAACAAAATAAAAATAAGCAGGCCTCCAACAATTGCAGTCAGTAAATACCCCTTAAGCTTATCTATAATGAATAGTTTAGTAGTTGTTTTATTAAACCCGTACTTCTCCTCTATTACAAACGTACTGTAAACCTGAAATGGAATATTCAAAATATCCGAGGCGATGAAAATCACACCAAAAAAGGCAAGCGCCAGCCAGCGAGGATCTTCGAAATAAGGGCGTAGCATTATATCTAACCACCCAAAGAAACCCGTGAGCAGAATAATCCATATCAGGACAAGGCTAAAAGTTGATGTAATCCATGAGAAGCGGGTAAGCTCCTTATTATATTTCAGGCTTTTCTTATATTTCTCCTCATTATATATACTTTTAAAATCTTCCGGTACCTCAGGTTTTTGAGCCTTTAGGTTTAGGTATTCCAGAACCCTTTCTAAAAAATAATCCAGGGTTACAAAGCCCAGAATTATGTATAAAATCAATTGTGCATCCATTTAAAATAGCATGATCAAATATTCCCTTCAAACTTAGGAATAAAATAACAATTATATATTCATCCCATTTTGGGATTATTTCTCTTTATTAGACTATTTACCATTACAAGAGGGCTTAAAATAGCCGATAAAGCCATCTATTATGAATGGCACAAATTTTTCATACTAAATTTGATATGAAGAAACGACATCGTATTGTTAAGAAACTTTGTAGCAGCGAACTGGCTTTTGCAGTCATTATGTTCCTCATAGGCCTGTTGGTACTGTGCCTCGAAATCTTTTTATAAATACAAATTATTTAGAATGAATTTAAACTTATAATACACTTTGTTTAGTAAACCTTTCGCATGTAAATTTGGGCAGTTTAAAAAAAATGTTTAAACACATATGAGTTGGTTTACTAATGCTCTGTCTAATTCATTAGGCAAAAAAATTATCATGGCCCTTACGGGTTTATTTTTATTTATTTTCCTTATTACTCATTTAACAGGAAACTTACAATTATTAGCTAATGATGGGGGAATGGGCTTTAATAAATATGCCTATTTCATGACAACAAATCCTCTCATTAAAACGATCTCCTTTTTGCTATATGCCTCTTTTCTAATTCATATTATATGGTCTATATTATTGACCAGACAAAATAGAAAAGCAAGGCCTGTAAGCTATGCGAAAAGCGCTCCTTTGGCCAGAAGTTGGGCCAGTAGGAATATGGGGATTTTAGGAACAGTTATTTTAATTTTCCTTATCATCCATCTTAAGAACTTTTGGTATGTTATGCATTTCGGACCCATTGATCCAGTAAAATATGAAGGTTTTGAATATAAGAACCTTTATCTTGTTACGGTGAACGTTTTTCAGGAGTTGTGGTATGTGATCCTCTATGTGGTAGCAATGGTCTTTCTTGGTTTTCACCTTTTCCACGGCTTTAAAAGCATGTTTCAGACGTTGGGAGTTAATCACCCAAAATATAATCCACTAATTAATTTTATTGGAACTGCTTATGCTATTTTAGTACCGGCTGCATTTGCCGCTATACCAGTTATTATCTATTTTAAAAACATCTGATCTTAAAGTTAAACCTATGCGTTTAGACTCAAAAATACCAGAAGGTCCGTTAGCCGAGAAATGGGAGAAGCATAAATTTAATGTTAAGCTTGTCAATCCGGCTAATAAAAGAAAATATGAAATTATAGTTGTAGGATCTGGTCTTGCCGGGGCTTCAGCAGCTGCTACCTTGGGTGAGCTGGGCTATAATGTTAAATGCTTTTGTTTTCAGGATTCTCCCCGCAGAGCGCATAGTATTGCTGCCCAGGGAGGTATAAATGCAGCTAAAAATTATCAAAATGACGGAGACAGTGTTTTTCGGCTTTTTTATGATACTGTAAAAGGTGGTGACTACCGCTCAAGAGAAGGTAATGTGTACCGTCTTGCTGATGTGAGTGTTAATATAATTGATCAGTGTGTAGCTCAGGGAGTTCCTTTTGCAAGAGATTATGGCGGGCTACTTGATAACAGGTCATTTGGTGGAGCACAGGTATCCCGTACCTTCTATGCCCGCGGACAAACTGGTCAGCAGCTCTTATTAGGTGCCTATGGAGCTTTAAACCGCCAGATAGATAACGGTAAAGTAAAGATGTACCCTCGCACTGAATTACTTGATGTAGTAATAGTTGATGGTGAGGCAAAGGGTATAATCACAAGAAATTTAATTACTGGCGCTATCGAGCGTCATTCTGCCAATGCCGTTATTTTGGCTACAGGTGGTTACGGTAACGTATTCTTCCTTTCCACCAATGCGATGGGCTCAAACGCAACTGCAGCATGGAGAGCACATAAAAAGGGCGCTTTATTTTCAAACCCTTGCTTTACGCAGATCCATCCTACCTGTATCCCCGTTTCCGGAGAATATCAGTCTAAGCTAACATTAATGTCTGAATCACTTCGAAATGATGGACGTGTGTGGGTTCCAAAAACTAAAGAAAACGCTGAAAAGATACGTAAAGGGGAATTAAGCCCTCTGGACCTAAAAGAAGAGGACCGGGATTACTATCTTGAAAGGAAATATCCTGCCTTTGGTAATCTTGTTCCAAGAGACGTTGCTTCAAGAAATGCAAAGCAGGTATGTGATGACGGGCGTGGAGTGAATAAAACAGGTAAAGCAGTTTACCTCGATTTTAAAGATGCCATAAAAAGAGATGGAAAGAATGTTATTTCTTCCAAATATGGTAACCTCTTTGATATGTACCAGCAAATTACAGGAGAGAATCCTTATGAGGTGCCGATGAAGATCTATCCTGCCGTTCATTATACCATGGGTGGGCTTTGGGTAGATTATAACCTGATGACTAACATACCCGGACTTTATTCTTTGGGTGAAGCCAATTTTTCGGACCATGGAGCAAATCGACTGGGTGCCAGTGCACTTATGCAGGGTCTTGCAGATGGTTATTTCGTTATTCCTTACACTATTGGTGATTATCTTGCTGGTAAACCGGCACAGAAGGTACCTACTGACCATCCGGCTTTTGAAGAAGCCGAGAAAAATGTAAGGGAGATAAATGATAAGCTCCTAAGCATTAACGGAACTAAGACTGTTGATGATTTCCATAAAGAGTTAGGAAATATCATGTGGGAGTATTGCGGAATGGCAAGAAATGCCGAAGGATTGAAAAAAGCCAAAGGATTGATCAGAGAGCTGCGTGAGCAATTCTGGAAAGATGTAAAAGTCATTGGAATAAATGAAGAGCTTAATATGTCACTGGAAAAAGCCAATCGAGTGGCTGATTTCCTTGAGCTTGGAGAGCTAATGGTGGATGATGCCCTGCACAGAGATGAATCCTGTGGCGGTCATTTCCGTGAAGAATATCAGACTGAAGAAGGTGAAGCTTTACGTAATGATGATGATTTCGCATATGTAGCTGCCTGGGAATTTAAAGGTGTAGACAAAGATGAGGTCCTGCATAAAGAGAATCTGGTATTTGAAAATATTAAATTGACGCAAAGAAGCTATAAATAACCCTTCAGGATTGAAGTATGAAAATTACACTAAAAGTCTGGCGACAAAAGAATAAAGAAGATAAAGGGACATTAAAGACATATAAACTGGATGATGTAAGTCCTGATATGTCATTCCTTGAAATGTTTGACGTACTGAATGACCAGCTGGTTAGACAAGATGAAGATCCTGTTCATTTTGACCACGACTGCCGTGAAGGTATTTGTGGTATGTGCAGCATGTATATAAATGGTATGCCCCATGGTCCGGAGCAAACAGCAACATGCCAGTTGCATATGAGGTCATTTAAAGACGGTGATACTATTATTGTTGAGCCATGGCGTGCTAAAGCATTCCCTGTAGTGAAAGACCTTGTCGTTGACAGATCTGCTTTTGATCGTATTATGCAGGCTGGAGGTTATGTTTCAGTTAATACCGGCGGGGTCCCTGATGCTAATGAAATCCCTATTCATAAAGAGGTTGCTGAGGAGGCGTTTGATGCAGCAGCATGTATATCTTGCGGTGCCTGTGTGGCAGCATGTAAAAATGCTTCCGCTGCCTTATTCGTTGGAGCAAAAATTTCACAACTTGCTCTTCTGCCACAAGGAAAAGTGGAAAGAAAAACACGTGCCGAACGAATGATCGCCCAGGCAAATGCAGAAGGATTTGGGGCATGTACAAATACAGCAGCCTGTACAGCAGCTTGTCCGAAAGATATACAGCAATCAGTGATCGCCCGAATGAATCGGGAATATTATCGTGCTGTAACCTCTACAAAGCATGTCAAGGACGATAAAAAATTAATTTAATAAAAAAAGCCACTTTCGAGTGGCTTTTTTGTTATACTCGTAGGTTACTTTACAATAGCTAACTGTAATTCATTTTTATAAGCTGCTAATTAAGCGCTTTAGTATTTTTTGGTGTTAGTGAGAGAGAAGATGTCGAGATACAGAAATATAGCCAAACAGATCTACTATTCCTTCCCGGTACAGTTGCTGATCAATCATTTCCGAAGAAATCACATCATGCTCTTATGCTGGATTTTATTATTGCTTTTTATAACAGGCAATGTTGGAAACTATATGGGAATCCCCTACCTTTTTCTTGATCCTGAATATTTAAATGAGGTAGGTTTTAAAAGTTTCTTTGTTGTAGGGCTTGTTTTAGCAGGTTTTAGTATTGCTTTTCATATTGCCACTTATATCATGGATGGCCCCAGGTTTTCCTTTATCGGAACATTAAGCAAGCCTTTTACCAAGTTCAGCCTTAACAATAGCATTATACCGCTTGCGTTCCTTTTCTTCTATATTTTACTCATAATAAAATATCAGGTTGCTAATGAATATACAACAAAGCAAGATCTTCTAGTTGAGATCTCAGGATTATTACTCGGTTACTTCCTGATGACCTTCATTCTTTACCTGTACTTCTGGTTTACCAATAAAGATATATTCAGATATGTAGTCTGTAAAGTTGATGAAAAGCTAAAACAGAATTTTAAAGTTACCCGTGCCAGTGCAATGAAAAAGCTGGATATCGCAAGGAAAAAGCAAATCACTGTCCTGAACTTTCTGGATACGGATCTTAAGGTAAAACCTACCTACGATTATTCAGGATTTTATGACAGGTCTACCATTCTGCAGGTTTTCGACCAGAATCATTTTAATCTCGTAATGATGCAGGTTTTCCTTTTCATTGTAATCCTTACGATGGGGATATTTAAAGATTATGAGGTTTTCCAGCTACCTGCGGCTGCAAGTGTTATTTTATTTTTAACTGTTTTTGTAATGGCTGCCGGGGCAGTTACTTATTGGTTTGGCCGATGGGCCACTACTGCAGCATTAATAATCCTGTTGGTTTTAAATACAATGGTGGGAAAAAACATCTTCACCAAAGAGTATAAAGCATTTGGAATGGATTATGATGTCGCTCCTGTTGCATATACAATTGAAACTATAAAACAAATTAACAGCCCTGTAAACCAGCAGCAGGATATAGAATATACAACGCAAATCCTTAATAACTGGCGTAACAAATTCCCTCAGGATATTCCCCCAAAGATGGTACTGATCTGTGTGAGTGGTGGCGGACAACGAAGTGCTTTATGGACATTAAATACACTTCAAAAAACAGATAGTGCTACAGGCGGAAAACTGATGAAGAATGCAGTACTTATGACCGGGGCATCAGGTGGGCTTATTGGAGCTGCTTATTACCGCGAGCTTTATCTTCAAAAAAATCATGGTGCTGGTATAGACCTTAATAATCAGGAGTACCTAAAAAAAATCTCTACTGATAATCTTAACCCTATTATTTTCAGCCTTCTTGCAAATGACTTTTTTGTAGGTTTTCAAAAATTTGAATATCAGGGAGAAGAGTATTTAAAAGACAGGGGTTATTCTTTTGAAGAGCAGCTAAATAAGAATACGGATTATGTGCTCGATAAAAGCCTTTATGGCTATAAAGAGGCAGAATATATGTCTGAGATCCCAATGATGATCATGGCGCCTACAATAGTAAATGACGGAAGAAAGCTATATATAGGTTCTCACAGCGTATCATATATGAGTAGTGCCATGTATGACTATGAGCTCCACAGACAGAGCGGAATAGATTTTATGAGATTTTTTAATAATCAGGATAGCGAAAACCTACGCTTTTTAAGCGCTCTACGGATGAGTGCTACTTTTCCTTATATTACTCCCAATACTATGCTTCCCAGTGAACCTGCAATGAAAATAATGGATGCTGGCATCAGCGATAATTTTGGGGTTTCGGATGCTATCCATTTTACATATGTCTTTAAAGATTGGATCGAGCAGAATACTTCAGGAGTAATCCTGGTTTCAATTCGAGATTCAATGAAAGAGAGCCCTATACGAACCGAAAAATCCCTTAATTTATTCGAGCGGTTATTTTCACCTATCAGCAGCATTTACCTGAACTTTCAAAATATGCAGACTATAACAAATGACCTGAAAATAGAATATGCGAAAGAATGGTTGGATAAGCCACTTGATATAATCGACATTCAGTATATCCCTGGTGAATCCCAAAAAGAGAATTTATCTAAAACAGATAGCCTGAGAATGGAAAATCCAAGAAGGGCTTCTTTAAGCTGGCGCCTGACTACTCGTGAGAAGCAAAGCCTGATACAAAATATCTATGCGGATTTTAATCAGGAGGCTATTCACAAGCTGGATAATTTATTTAATTTTACTTTTCCTTCCTCACCTCTTTATGTCAGGAATCAAGAGGCAGAAAGTAATGAGGGAGTTAATTAAAGCCAACTTATTCGTTTGAGATAACTCGGCGAGCTTCCATAAATCGTCGTCCGTAATGCTTGCTTCCGAGACTATCAATTACTACTCCACGACCCGTAGAGCTGTGTATAAATTTTACATCTCCATCTTCATTTTCAAGAGCGATGCCTACATGGCCAATATTAGGATTGTTTGGAGACGGGCTTTTAAAAAACAGAAGATCACCTTTTTTTATCTCCTCGCGATTAATACTTTCTCCATCACGTGCCTGATATCTGGAAGATCGTGACAAATCAATATTAAAGTTTTTATATACATAATAGATAAACCCGGAACAATCAAAATTGTCAGGACCTGTTTTTCCATAAACATATCCTTTTCCCAGTAAAGCCTCGGCAAATAGAACCAGGCTATCCCTTTTTGATAATACAGGTTCTGTGATTTCCTCGATTAAAGTAGTATCACCAGCCTCAAAGGCATAATATTCATCAAGCAAATCTGCATTATGATCTTTATTTGCATTAACAACGCCATTTATCAGGAATACCATAATAATGATTCCCCAGAAGAATTTATTTTTAATTAACGCCATAAAATTTGCCTTCATAATTATAAAACAAAAAGAAAGGGGCGTTAATTCCGCCCCCTTAATTTATTCTGTAAAAGTTTCATTTATCTAATGAACAATAGCTCTCTGTATTTTACTAAAGGCCAGTCTTCGTCATCGACCAAAAGCTCAAGTTTATCTACTGCATAACGGATCTTCTCGAAATATTTCTTTTTGATATCGTCGCAATATCCTATTGCTCTTTCACGCGTATCTTCAGTTTTATTTACACGTCTGCGTTCCTCTATCATTTCACGGACACTATTTTTAATGGTCTCAATATATCCGCTCATCTCCTGGATAGTTTGTACCACCTCTTTATTATTTATACCTAACCCCTGAAGGCCATTCGCGTTAACAATCAGCTTGTTCTGATAAGCAATTGCAGTAGGAACAATATGGTTCATAGCCAAATCACCCATTACACGAGATTCAATCTGGATCTTCATAATGTAGCTCTCCCAACGAATGTGATTACGTGCCTCAAGCTCAAGCTCAGTTAAAATATTATTCCTCTTAAACAATTCCTTACTCTGCTCTGACTGATAGCAGTCAAGTGCATACGGAGTATCCGGAATATTACTTAAGCCTCTTCTTTTTGCTTCTTCTTTCCATTCGTCAGAATACCCATCTCCTTCAAAGCGGATATCTTTGGATTTTTTAATATACTCTCTAAGGATATTTACTATGGCAATCCGCTTATCTTTTCCCTTCTTAACCTGCCCTACTACTTCATTATAAAATTGATTCAGCTGGTCTGCTACGATTAGATTAAGGACTGTCATTGGAGACGCAACATTCTCATTTCCTCCAACAGCTCTGAATTCAAATTTATTACCTGTAAAAGCAAAAGGAGAAGTCCTGTTCCTATCAGTATTATCCAGGATAATATTAGGTATTTGATCAATACCCAGCTTCATATACATATTATCACCTTTTTCAATCTGTATGTTACCACGCTTTTCCAGCTCATCCAGTATATGACTGATCTGAGACCCAAGGAAAACTGACATGATAGCCGGTGGCGCTTCATTAGCTCCTAAACGATGATCATTACCTGCTGAGGCAATTGAGGCTCTTAAAAGGTCTGCATTGTCGTACACAGCTTTAACTGTATTAACAAGGAAGACCAGAAACTGTAAATTTTCACGTGCACTATTACTTGGCTTTAAAAGGTTAACACCGGTATTGGTGACTAATGACCAGTTATTATGCTTACCCGTACCATTTAAACCGGCGAAGGGTTTTTCATGAAAAATTACCTTTAAACTATGCCTGTCCGCCACTTTATTCATCACATCCATTAAAAGCTGATTGTGATCAGTTGCTATATTTATATCTTCAAATACAGGTGCAACTTCAAACTGGCTAGGTGCAACTTCATTATGACGTGTACTAACCGGGATCCCTAATTTTAACGCTTCTATTTCAAAGTCCTTCATAAAATCATATACTCTGGGTGGAATGGACCCAAAATAATGATCATCAAGCTGCTGGCCACGGGCAGGATTATGACCAAAAACAGATCTTCCGGCCATTACCAAATCCGGACGTGCATTATATAATGCCTTATCAACAACAAAATATTCCTGCTCAACACCTAAGGATACTTTTGTATTTGTAACTTTCTTATCGAAAAACTGACAGACCCGGGTAGCCGCATGGTCAATAGCCTCGACAGATTTCATTAATGGCGCCTTATAATCAAGAGCCTCCCCAGTATAGGAAACAAAAACAGTTGGAATACATAATGTAACACCATATATAAACATTGGAGAACTCGGATCCCATGCTGTATAACCGCGAGCTTCGAATGTACTTCGAATACCTCCGCTGGGAAAAGAAGAAGCATCCGGCTCCTGCTGCACTAATTCTGAACCCTTAAAATTTTCAATACCATCTAAAGCATCGAAAAAAGAATCATGTTTCTCGGCTGTAGAACCAGTAAGTGGTTGGAACCAGTGGGTGTAATGCGTTGCACCTTTTGACATGGCCCATGCTTTTGCTGCTGCTGCAATAGCATTAGCAAGTTCATAGTCAATTTTTTTACCATTCTGAATTGCATCTGAAGCCTTTTTATAAACATCAGGTGCTAATGCAGATTTCATTTGAGTTAAATTAAAAACATCCTGTCCAAAAAATTCAGAGATGTTCTTAGACGGTCTTTCGACCGTAACCTTTTGCCTTTGACTTACTTCTGATAATGCTCGAAAACGCAAATGTGCCATGTGGTTGTTAAATATTTGATTAGTTGAGTTCAAAATTAGTATTATTTTTTAATAATAGGTATTTTTTTAACCTTATTTATGAAATATAATATATATGTTTTAATTATGTGGGTGTTTTTTCACCCTCAAATTATAATTCATAACTTTATTTTTGACAGTAAAGGATAAATTTTAAACTGCCCTAAATAAAAAAAGGGACTTTTTAGTCCCTTTTTTCAATTTTTGTCTTTGCTATTCAACCCTTCCTCTAAGGATCTGTACCCAGCCAGAATAATTTTCACCTCCTGAATTTACCTGGTAAAAATAAGTGCCATCGGGAGAATCCCCACCATCCCAGTTATTCTCATAATTACTCGTGCTAAATACTTTTTTACCCCAGCGATTGGTTACGATTATTTCAACATCAAAATCAGGAAGATTTCTGATAAAGAATACATCGTTCTTACCATCTCCATTTGGTGTAAACACATTTGGAATAAAAATATCTGTATTTAACCCCACTCTGGCAATTAATTCAATGGTGCACCCTAATGAATCCATTACCTCTATCAGGTATCTGCCTGCTGGAACTTTAGAGAAAGTATATTCATAATTGAAGTTACTGTTAAGTGGTACTTCAACAAATCCAGCATCAAATGACTGCATGGGATGAGCTGCAGAATCCATAAATGCTGCTATCTGATAATTCGGATAGCCTCCACTAAAATTAGCCACGGTTATAGCACCTGTAGGTGTTTCAGGGTAAGGCAGTGACATTATCGTTTCAGTAACCTGAGCCTGTAGAGAAGCACGTACGCTAAAAGTTTTAAGGGCCGAAATAATAGATTCTCCCGAATTACAAGCTGTTTGCTCCTGGGATATCCTAACCTCATAGTTACCTAATCCTAATTTTTGCTGAATATCTTCTACTATAAGGAAGTTTCCGGCTGGAATACCATCAAAATTCTCAGTCAATACAGGATTAACACGGCCTTCTTTAAAGATCTCTACTTTTATAGGTGTTGATTTTTCACCCTGTAAATCTGACAGACGCAGAGCCAATACATTATCTATACATACCTGCTCAGCTGTAAAATCAACTTTCTGCGGCCCTTCTTCAATGGTAACCAATCTCCTGTTGGGACATACAGCACCACTCGAAACAACCGTTATATAATAATTACCCTGATCAAGATTTTCAAAAGTATAGTCTACATTCCCATTTCCTTCAGAGATAACCTCAAAGAATTCAGCAGGATCACTGTTTTGCTCTTCAGAAATTCCTACATCAAAAATTCCTGTCTGGAGTATTGCTATCTCAATTAATCCATTTTGGGCTCCACCATCTACACAAGTCGGTGATACTGAAAATGTATTAAACTGAACTAATCCCGGGAATGGAACAGTGATCTCAAAATCCTTTTCACAACCCGCCTCAGTATCTATTACAGTAAATATAAATGTACCGCCGTCAAGCATATCAAAAGTACTGTCAGAAGGAAGCTCTTCCATAAATTCACCCTGGAACCTATAGTCATAATTTCCTGTACCGCCTGTTACACTCGTGATCTTAACAGAACCATCATTATTGTCACAAGTTGCATCCTGGATGGTACGAGTTATTTTTATCTCCGGATACAGAGATTTAATACTTACTGATACCTCCGCAGGGCAATTATCCTCTGTTGTTTCACCTATTAATATTGTTGTGAAACCTGCTGGTAAACCTGTTACCGTACGTGATCCAGAGAGAAGTGTCCATTCTGACCCACCATCTATAGAATAATAATATTCACCTGTTTCTGAATCAGATACTGAAACCTGAACAGAACCATTTGAAGATCCAAAGCATGTTACATTCTCAATTGTACCAGGAACTGTATCTGCCTGCACAGTTGTTTCAAATGGTAATTCAAATCCTCCATTACATGTCAGGTTCGTTGAAAAATCCATGATTTTATATAAATAATTTCCAGCTCTTCTACTGGTAATCGAATCACCAGCAGGATTTGGCACCTGGATATCCTGAATAGTATCATTATCAACCACTCTGAATAAAGTGACCTGGTAATCAGTGATCGGTGAGCCGTCATAAGTAAGAGCAGCGATCTTTACAATACCATTTTCCTGTCCACAGCTCGGTAAAGTATTATCAAAATTCACAGAGAACAAGCTACATGTACCCGTTGGAGGAGGGGTTACTCCACCACAAGCCGGATCTGAATCCTGTAGTACGCTGACGGTAACTATAGAAGATGCACTACCGCATGCTCCACTACCAGTTACAGTATATTCAAATCTGTAGTTACCACCCTGAACAGCACTTGAAGCGTCAACATTTAAGAAATCCCCGGACAAGCCACCAATATTATCAAGATCTGCCCATGTTCCTCCTGTATCCGGTGTTCCTCCAAGGGCAGCAAATAAATTAAGGCCTGTATTATCCTGACAGGTAGCAACAGTAGTGCTGCTTCCGGCATCAGGTCCTTCTTCAACTGTAATTGTTATTATCGATGAAGCAGGCGCACAACTACCTCCAGATAATGTATAGGTAAAGCTGTAAGAATTACCTGCATCAGCTGTAGAAGCTGAGATATCAAAAGTATCTCCACTTAATCCGCCGATCCCATCATTGTCTGTCCACATTCCGCCTTCATCAGGAGTCCCTCCTATCTGATCAAACAGATTGATTGGGGCATCAGAAGTACAAACAGTTATTGTATTATCAGTTCCTGCATCAAATGAGGATACAACTTCAACAGTTAAGACAGCAGCATCCGTTCCACAAGAAGCACTGGTAACTGTATATTCAAATTCATAAGTACCTTCTGCAACACCAGTAAAGTCAGCTGTACTTCCTGAAATAACAGCACCACTTGCAGTTATTTCTGCCCAGGTTCCACCAGTATTAGGAGTACCACCTAAAGCAGCAGTAAGATCAAATGTACTTTCATCAACACATACAGTGGCTGAAGCATCTTCTCCGGCATAAGGCTGAGCAATGATGTTTACTGTAAGTACAGCAGTATCCGGCTCACAGATCACATTAGTCACTATATACTGGTAGTTGTAAGCACCTACAGCAACACCTGTAAAGTCCGCAGTATTTCCTGTAATCTGAGCACCGCTACCATCAAGATCTGTCCAGTTGCCGCCATCATCCGGTGTACCGGCAAGTGAAGCCAACAGATCAAATGAGCTGGTATTTTCACAAACATCCACTGTATTATCACCTCCTGCACTTAAAGGTTGCTCTATCTCAACTGTCACTGTTGCCGTGTCATTTGGACAGCTGGCTCCTGAAACAATATATTCAAAATTATATACTCCCGAAGTCAGCGTGCTTGTATTTAATTCATCATTTGAAATAGTTGCACCTGAATTATCTGTATCTAGCCAGCTACCTCCGGCATCCGGTGTACCACCCAATATGTTAAAAAGATTTACAAATTCCTGAGTACTACATACTATAGTACCGCCATCTTCTCCGGCATCAGGGCCTGCAATTACATTTACTGTAACTGTTGAAGTATCATTTTCACAACCAGCACCACTTACTATATATGAAAAAGTATAAGAATTGTTTGCTACGGCATTGCTGGCTTCCACATTTAATATATCACCGGTAAGGCCTCCAATATTATCATTGTCAGTCCATGTACCACCTATATCAGGATTATCCAGGAGTGCGTTGAAAAGATTTACACTATTATCAGAAGTACATACATCAATGGTATTATCTGTTCCTGCATTAAATTCAGTAACGACCTCAACAGTCAAAATTGCCACAGCATCCGGACATACGCCTGTTGATGTAACTGTATATTCAAAATTAAATGTTCCTGTTGATGCTGTTGTAAAATCAGCAACATCTCCGGTTAACGTAGCACCACTTCCGTCAAGATCTACCCAGGTACCACCTGCCTCAGGAGTTCCATTAAGGGCAACCGTTAAATTGAAGCTGTCATTTGCTGTACATACAGTTGCAACCGCATCTTCTCCTGCATCAGGTGCAGCATTAACAGTCACTAAAATATCTGAAGAAGTTGCACTACATCCTGCTGCAGTTGTAACTGTAACATTAACCAGATCACCATCAGCTAATGAGCTGGTGATATAAGTCTCTGTAATTCCTGATTGTATAGAAATTCCATTTACAAAAAATTCATAATCTGCAGCCCCGGAAGGTGTGGCTGTAAATGTTACCTCATCCCCCTCGCAGATGACATTGTCTGCATCATCACTTGTTATTGCTACTGAAGGGACTGGGTTTACAGTCATTACAACTGTATCGCTTAAAGCTATACATCCTGTTGTTCCCGTAACCTGAACATAAATCTCATCACTATCAGCAAGCGTAGCGCTGGCAAAAGTTTCAGTAGTACCATCCTGTGCAAGAACTCCATTTACAAAAAACTCATAGTTTGCAGCTCCTGTAGGTGAAGCTGTAAATGTCACCGTCTCTCCTTCACATATAGTATTATCTGCATCATCTGAAGAAACGGTTGATGAAAGATCAATAACTGTAACAGTTATTGCTGAACTAACCCCTGTACAACCATTTGCGTCGGTTACTATAACTGATACCTCATCATTGTCAGATAAAGAGCTTGTTATAAATGCATCATCCGCACCATCCTGTGCGCTTGCTCCATTGATCAGAAAGTTATAGTTAGAGGCACCTGCCGGTAAGGCTGTAAAGGTTATGCTTTCACCCAGACATATAGTGTTATCCGCATCATTACTTGAAATAGTCGCCGTCGGAGGTGTATTAACATTAATAATTATAGCCGCACTACTTGCTGTACATCCGTTCGTGCCGGTTACTGTAACAAATACTTCGTCACTATCTGTCAACGCAGAAGTACTGTAACTTTCAGTCGTACCATCCTGTAGGCTTACATTATTTATGAAAAATTCATAGTTAGCTTCACCTGAAGGTGTAGCCGTAAATGTTACTGTTTCCCCTTCACAGATGGTGTTATCAGCATCATCGGAAGTTAAGTCAGCTGCAGGCAAAGGATTAACTGTTACTATTATCAGATCAGATGTATCTGTACAATTATTTCCACCTGTTACTACAACAGCTATTTCATCCTGATCTGATAATGTTGATGTGCTAAAAGTATTAATTGTTCCACTTTGAACTGAAGCACCATTTACAAGGA
Organism: Candidatus Cyclobacteriaceae bacterium M2_1C_046; assembly: GCA_051418055.1. Classification (GTDB taxonomy): domain Bacteria; phylum Bacteroidota; class Bacteroidia; order Cytophagales; family Cyclobacteriaceae; genus JBPRGH01. Next base: position 36,927 of record JBPRGH010000006.1, read on the forward strand.
AATCATAATTTGTCTCGCCTGAAGGTGTAGCAGTAAATATTATAGTCTCGCCTGCACAGATGATATTATCTGCATCATCCGAAGAAATACCTGCAGTAACACCAAAGACAGTTGTTGTTATCACTGCACTTGTATCAACACAACCTGCACTATTGGCAACTACAACGGATACTTCATCACCATCCGCCAAAGCAGTAGTGGTATAGGTTTCATCAATACCTGACTGTACACTTACTCCATTTAATAAGAAGTCGTAGTTTGCCTCTCCGGAAGGTGTTGCAGTAAATGTTACCGACTCGCCTGCACATATCCTGTTGTTTGCATCGCTGCTGGAGATGGAGGCGGTGGGAGTTGGAATAATCGTAAGCACCATCTCATCCGTTGCATCACCACAATTTCCAATACCATTAGCTTGTATTGTTAAAGTTACAGTTCCATTTGCTAAATCTGTAGCTCCAGGTGTATAAACAGGAGTTAATAATGAGGCATCATCAAAAGTGCCATCGCCAGAAGTTGACCATAATAAGCTACTGTAATTAGTTGCAGTTGGCTGAGTAGCTGAATTTAAAAGGGAAAAACTTGTTTCTATCGAACATATCTCTTCATCACTTCCTGCATCTGCTGTTGGGGCTGCACTAACAGTAAGTGCTTTTGTATCCACAGCATCAGCACATGAGCCATTACCTGTTGCCGTCAATGTTAACGTAACTATATTCCCGGCATCTCCCGCTACAGGGTTATATTCCGGGGTTAATGTCGTTTCTGTGCCGGCAGTAATTGTGCCCACGCCATTATGGGTCCATTCGATGCCAGCTGCATTTGTTGCTGTTGCGTCCGTAACTATATAGGAAGCATCCTCACAGATCTCAGCATCTGCTCCTGCATCCGCCGTCGGAGCCGCTGTAACCGTAATTTCTTTTGTATCCACAGCATCGCCACATGAGCCGTTACCTGTTACGGTCAAGGTCAGGATAACTACATTGCCACCATCTGCTGCTACCGGTGTATAAGTAGGTGTTTCTGTTGTTTCATTAGTTAATGAACCTGATCCGTTATGCGTCCACTGGATACCGCCACTGTTAGTAACTGTAGCATCATTAACTGTATAAGCTGTGCTTGCACAGGTTTCTGCCGCTGCGCCCGCATCTGCTGTTGGGGTTGGAGTAATGGTCAATACCATTTCATCCGAAACATCTGGACAAGGAGTATTTCCAGTTGCAGTTAACGTAAGCGTAACTATTCCATTATTTTTATCATTTGCTCCGGAAGTATATATTGGGGTCAGTATAGTAGCATCATTAAAACTACCATCACCTGAGGTAGTCCATAATAAGCCGTTATTATTGCTTACTGATGGTTGTGTCGCAGAGGAAGAAATATCAAAACTTGCTTCAGTTGAACATATTTCTTCATCACTTCCTGCATTAGCTGTTGCTGCAGGTATAACATCTGCTTCTACAGAACCAGTCATCTGTACAGGAGTACAAAAGCCATTAGTTGCAATAACAGTTAATATGTCCCCATCTACAAATTCAGAAGCAACCACAGTAATAATTACCGGAGGTGTACCATCGCCTGTAACTACAGCTGTAGTCGGATTGCCATTTACATAAGCAGTATAATCTACATCTATTTCGCTTCCATCTACAGTTAGAATAATATCATTTCCTTCACATACTGTTTGGGGAGAATTTGTAGTTAATGTAAAAGTAGCTGGGGATGGATCATCAATAAAAATAGTTCTTGATACTGAACATACTGAAAATGAATCTTGTACAGTAATTGTATAATTACCTCCTCTTAAACCAGTTCTTAATGCTTCTGCAGCAAAGTCAATTTGAGTAGTACCATCAAAAGTGCCACTTAAAGGAAATTCAGGGAGTCCATTATCAGTAGTAATAGTATAGGTATATAATCCGCCATCAGGAAGCGCCTGAGAACCTCCATCCAATGAAATAATAATTTGGCCATCAATATTTCCTTCTTCACAAAAGGAATTATCCTGAACAAGATCTTGATTAATAATCATTTCATCCAGACCTTGCAATACTAAAGTAGGGTATGTAGATGGGTCAACTGCAGAACCTATTCCTTCTGTATCATCTGAAACTAACCAGCCATACGCTCCTGCGGGTAATTGCTGAGTATTATTGTGAATATATGATTCTCCTTCAGCAACAAATTGATTAAATTTTGTTACAGGACCAGTCGTAATATTTACATTAGCAGTACCACCACTTGCTTTGACTATATTAAATACTATAAATCCATTATTATCAGCATTGCCATCTCCGTCATTGTCACAGGGATGAGATAAGAATATTTCAACCTCAAGGTTACCGGAAGTTGAAGTATAGGTTTCTATTTGAGCAAATATCTGAGTGATATTACCCAATACAATTAATATCGGTAATAGATATTTTCTCATTTTATTTTAATTTCTTTTTTAATTTGACAGTCATTTTTGTCATAAATGGTACAGAAATAGGTGCCGGATTTTAAATCTTTTATGCTGCTTTCTGTATATTCATAGGAAATCGGTTTTCCTTTAGTATTAAAATATATATATAAATAAGGAGCTTTTCCCCCCTCAACCTTCACCTTCACGCTCCCATTACTCAACCCATCGGTTGTATGCGTAACTTCAACCTCTACCTTTAGATCATTGCAAGGTGGTGCTGGTGTAGCCATAAAAAGCCCATAAACCAGTGATACTATAATGACTGCTATATTCATGAGAGTTTTGTTTTTTTAATAATTACCTGATGATTAAAGAATAAAGGAACCTTCGCCCCTGCTGGTGCCTGTAATGTTATGGAATTCATCAGCCTAAAAAATTGGTACCCGATCATTTATTGAATCTAAAAAATAAAAGTAACCTGCTACACAATAATATTATATATTATAAGTTACTTCAATAGGTAAAAATGAAATTTAAATCGGTTTTTTCAAACATTTATCCTCTCAAATTACATAAAAAAGTCTGATATGTAATGTTTTTGAGAAAAAAGTACAGCCGGAATCAGATAGATAGGGTTAATTCTTAATATTTTCGGTTAAGAATTTCTGCATATATGACGGCTTTCCTTACTTCGTTGCTTTTTTGCAGGTCTCTGCGTATTGAATCAGCCAGTGTATTCTTCTTTTTAATAGCATAAGGATCAAACTTATCTATTTCCAGCTTTGTCTTAACCTGATCATAGTCTACCAGCTCATCGATTGTCTTCAGGTTTTTTGCCTGCTTAACTGAACGATCATATACTTCCCTTGCCTCCTGGTCTCTTGCATATTCATCCTCATAAGATTCTACATCCTCTTCTTCATCCTCATAAGACATATATTCCTCTTGCGGCTCCTCCTGCCTTTTGGCCTCCTGAGGTCCTTCAGAAAACTCCCTCAACAGTTCTTCAAAGCTCTTTGGCCGCTCATAAGATCTCTCCCTATCCTGCTGTGAACTTGGACCTTCCTGAGGTGGCGGTGCCTGCTCTTTCTTTTTTGTCAAAAAACGACTTAGTAAGGCAAATGCTAAGAACAAAAGATATATTAATATATCATCCATAGGCTATAAAAATATGAAATCAGAAATATGGAATCTCACATCTCAATTCACATATCTCAAATCTTATTAAATACAAATATATATTTTATCTTCTCATTTGGAGCTTCTGTGAGTGATTTTAAAATATTTTAATTATACCTCATAATATTATTAGATTTTTTGCCGTAGAATTTTAAATTTGTTCTCTTTCCCATTTTCAAACCTGTTTAGGTTTTTATGCAACTAGCCAAATTAGAAATAAAAGGATTTAAAAGTTTTGCCGATAAGGTCACCATCAATTTTGATGAAGGCATAACCGGGATCGTCGGGCCGAACGGGTGTGGTAAATCTAATGTTGTTGATGCCATCCGCTGGGTGCTTGGGGAGCAGAGCAGCCGTACATTACGCTCTGATAAGATGGAGAATGTGATATTTAACGGCACCAAAAAACGTAAGCCTACTCAGCTGGCAGAGGTTTCATTGACTTTTAATAATACCAAAAATATACTCCCTACAGAATATTCACAGGTCACCCTCACCCGGCGTTACTATCGATCCGGTGAAAGTGAATATCTTTTAAATGGTATCACCTGCCGGTTGAAGGACATAACGAATCTTTTTCTTGACACGGGTATTACTTCCAACAGCTACGCCATCATTGAGCTAAAGATGGTGGATGATCTTCTAAATGATAAAGACAACTCCCGTCGTGGGCTTTTTGAAGAAGCAGCCGGTATTTCCAAATTTAAAAAACGTAAAAAGGAGACATTAAAAAAGCTGGAGGATACTGATGCTGACCTGGAACGTGTAGAGGACCTGCTGTTTGAAGTTGATAAAAATATGAAGTCGCTGGAGCGGCAGGCGAAACAGACAGAAAAATACTATAGTATAAAGGAAGAGTATAAAGCCAAAAGCATTGACCTGGCACTAGTTTCTGTAAGCAGACAAACCGGAAATTTCCAGCGGTTAAAGAAAGAAATAGAGGCAGAAAATGACCGTAAGTTAAGCCTTAATAAGCAAATAGCGGAAGTGGAAGCTGCCCTGCAGAAATCCAAGGCTGACCTGGTGCATAAGGAAAAAGCGCTTTCCAGCCGTCAGAAAGCATTAAATGAGCATGTCCATAAGATCAGGCAGTACGAAAGTGAAAAGAAGATCAAAAATGAGCGCCTGAGGTATCTGAATGATAAGTCTGATAATTTAAGGGAGCAGCTTATTCAGGATAAGAAAAGCAATGAGCGCGCCCAGTTCAGCATAGACAGCCTTACCAAGGAAAAAGACTCGGCCGAAAAGATCTTCCGGGAAATTGAGCAAAAAGTGGAGGTGCTGCGTGAGGAATATCAGCAGCAGAAATCAAAAACTTCCAGTTTACAGGCGGATGTAGAGGCATTACGGCAGGTACACCGGAATCAACAGAATGAGGTTTACCAGCTCAGGAAATCCGTTGAGATCAAAGAGGTGCAGCTTTCTTCATTGAAGCAGGAGCTGGAAAAAGCAGCTTCCGACACTACTGAAAAAAGCGCCAGCCTGCAGGAATTTGAGCATAAGATCGAGCACCTTCAGGAAGAGCTTAACCAGAAGAATAGTCAGCTGGCCAAGCTAAAGAATAATGATGAGGATATTCAGCGCAGGATCAACAATACCGAAAAAACAATTGAGGTCGTCCGTGAGGAGCATACCATGACTGCACGCAAGCTGGATGCACGTCAAAATGAATATAACCTTACTAAATCACTTGTAGAGAACCTTGAGGGATTTCCTGAGGCTATAAGATTCCTGAAAAAGAAAGCCGGATGGAAAAAGAATGCTCCCCTGCTCAGCGATATCCTTACATGTGATGAGGCCTATCGTGTTGCAATCGAAAATTACCTGGAGCAGTTCCTGAATTATTATATTGTTGAATCAGAAGCAGATGCTTATGAAGCTATTAATATTTTAAGTGATGCGGCCAAGGGTAAAGCCCACTTCTTTATACTTGATAAATTTGAGAAGTTTACTTCTGCCGACAGTAAATTATATGACAATGCTTTTCCTGCTACCGAGATCATAGAATATGATACTAAGTACAGAAAGCTTATGAGCTATATCCTTGATGGTGTATATATTTATGAAGGTGATTACCTAAAGATCCCGCAGGATGGCAGCACTTTTATAACTAAGAACGGCAAGATCACTCACCGCAAATTTAGCATCTCCGGCGGTTCCGTTGGACTCTTTGAAGGCAAAAAGATCGGTCGGGCCAAAAACCTTGAAAAGCTCGAAAAAGAGATCAAGGTGTTGACTAAAAAGAAGGATGAGGTCCAGCAAACGCTTCAGGAAAAGCAAAAGGAGCTTGAAAACCTGAAGACCAATCGTAACAGAGATGCGCTGGAGCAGCTTAAAGATGAGATCTCCCAGATCAATGAAGAGTATGTCTCCTACAAAACCAAACAGGAGCAATTTTCCAGCATGATATCCGCTTCTGACATGAAGAAAGAGGATATCATGGAAAAAATACAGGAGCTGACTGAAGAAATTTCCGAAGCAAAACCTGCTGCAGAAAGTATGCAAAAGGAGCTAACTGAGGGAGAAAGCAAGCTTGCCAGTATGGAGGATGACCTGGCAGAGCAAAATGAAATGCTCAGCGAGAAATCTTCGGCATATAATGAGCAAAATATCTTTTTTCATCAGCAGGAAAATCGTGTAAAGAGCCTGGCTCAGGAGATAGAGTATAAGCAGGAGGCATATGTAAACAGCAAGCAACGCATTGAGAAAAATGATGAGCAGCTGAAGCAAAATGAGGTTGAGATAAAAGAGCTTTTGGCTAAAGCAGAAACCAATGATGATGAATTGGTGGAAATGTACGATGAAAAAGAATCGATAGAAACAGGGGTTAATGAAGCCGAAAAAGAATATTATGCTCATCGTGGCGATATTGATAAATTTGAAAAGCAGGAAAGGGAGATCCAGCGTAGCCGTGAGGGTATAGATGCTTTATTAATGGAGTTGCAGAACAGCCTGAATGATGCCAAGCTGGAAATGAATGCGGTAAAGGAAAGATTATCGGTAGAATTTAATGTCAATATGGAAGAAGTATTGGCAGATGAAGAAAACCAAAAGCGCCTGGAGACTCTTGAAGAGGACGAGCTGCGAAATGAGGTTGAGAGATTTAAGGACCGTATGGAGCGGATGGGCCCTATCAACCCGATGGCAATGGAAGCTTACAATGAAATCAAAGAGAGGTTTGATTTTATTACAGGACAAAAAGAAGATCTTGTTAAGGCAAAAGAATCATTGGTAACAACTATCGGTGAAATTGATAGTGCCGCGAAAGAAACATTCCTCGGAGCTTTCAATAACATTAAAGAAAATTTTATAAAAGTATTCCGCAGCCTGTTTACAGAAGAAGATGACTGCGATCTCAGGCTTACAGATCCCGATAATCCTTTGGAATCAAGTATTGAGATAATGGCTAAACCTAAAGGGAAACGGCCTTTGACCATAAACCAGCTTTCAGGAGGAGAAAAGACACTTACAGCTACTTCCCTGCTGTTTGCGATCTATCTTATCAAGCCGGCACCGTTCTGTATTTTCGATGAGGTTGATGCTCCGCTTGATGATGCCAATATTGACAAGTTCAATAACATCATCCGTACGTTCAGCAAGGATTCGCAATTTATTATTGTAACTCATAACAAACGTACTATGGCAAGTACAGATATCATTTATGGCATTACAATGATTGAACAAGGGGTTTCTCGAGTTGTTCCTGTAGATATGAGGGAGCTGGCGGATTAGGGAATCTAGATCTGAGATTTGAGATATGAGAGGAGGTTTTTTACCGCCGAGGCGGAGAGGCACGGAGTTTCGCAGAGGTTATTAAATACTCACTACTAAGGACTAACAAAAAATGCATTTCATAATTTACCATAGCATGGCAGCTGATAACCTGACGGAGCAGGACCTGAGGGATATCCTGGAGGAAGCCAGGACATTTAACTCCAAAAATAATATCACCGGATGCCTGCTTTACCACCGTAAAGAGTTTTTACAAATTCTTGAAGGTGAGAAAGAGATTATTTCCGAGTTATTTAATAAAATCAAAAAAGATCCTCGCAATAACAGGATAACCAATATTGAGCTTAAAGAAACTGATGGAAGAATGTATTCTGACTGGTCAATGGCTTTTCATAAAATAGATAATGAGGAACTGAATGATTTAAAAGAGTATCTGGACCTGGATTCCTTTAATAAGCTTCATGAAGTGAAGGATGCCCCTACCCTGTCCCAGAAACTATTTTATTATATAGGAAAGAATATTATTGAGAATTGAGGGTTGAGTTTGAAGTTTAATGTTCAAAGTTTTTGGTTCTTGGTTCTTGGTTCTTGGTTCTTGGTTCTTGGTTCTTGGTTCTTGGTTCTTGTATATTCTTTATTCTCAAAAGATAGATCAGGAGGTTAATAATGCTGCTCCGAAAACCCCGGCGCTATCGCCAAGTTTAGGGGGTACTATTTTAGTATCAAAGCGGTTATTGAAGGTATATTTCTTTGCCTGCTCAACTCCTTCTGTATAAAGCTCCTCAATATTTCCAACCCCACCTCCTATTACTATAACTTGAGGGTCAAGCATATTAATGACGGAAGAAATGCCAAGACCAAAGAATTTCATCAGTCGGTTAATAGTTGCTCCTGCATGTTTATCGCCACTTTTATATTTATGATATATTTCTTTCAGTGTAGCTTTCTCACCACTCTCCCTCTCATAAAAATTCTGTAATGCAGGCCCGGAAATAACAGTTTCTACACACCCTGTCTTACCACAATAACATGGCCCACCGGATTCATCAAGAAAATTATGTCCCCATTCTCCGGCTATTCCCATATTACCATTGATCACATTTCCATTAATAACAATACCTCCTCCAACTCCAGTGCCCATAATAACCCCAAATACTCCTTGTGAACCAGGTTTAATATCCCTTACAACTCCAAAATGTGTTTCAGCAAGAGCAAAGCAGTTAGCGTCATTTGCAATTGCCACCGGCACCTTAAGTATCCGTTCAATATCCTTTTTAAATGGCTGACCATTAAGACTTGTAGAATTGCTATTTTTTAAAAGTTGCGTATGAGGATCAATGGAGCCTGGAGTACCTATACCAATTTTTTCAGGTAATTTACCCGTTTCGTCTTCCATTTTCATCAACAGCCTTTTTATCTGATTTAATATATGCTCGTATCCCTTTTCCGCTTCTGTGGAAATTCGGAGCCTGCAAAGCACCTCAGGGTTTACAGAAGATTCTAATACTACTCCTTCTATTTTTGTACCACCAAGATCAATTCCCCAAAGCATATTTACCTGATTTTAAAAATTTTAGCCTCCCATGGCCTCAGCTGCTCATTTTCATTGGTATCATAATAATTGTTTAACAGCAGTTGCCAATTATTCACATTCTGTCCTTTAATATCTACCATTTCACTTGAGAAGTTTAATATCACCGCAAATTCATTGTTATCATCCCAACGGCGATAGAAAAACAGATTATCATCGTCAGGCAACAGGTCTTCATAATCTCCATAAACAAACGTCAGGTTTTCTTTTCTAAACTTTATTACTTTTCTATAAAAATTCAGGATGGAATTGGGATCATTTTCCTGATCCTCTGCATTAAGTCCTAAATAATTGGGATTAATTTTCAGCCATGGTTTTCCGGTGGTAAACCCTGCATTTTCTTTATTATTCCATTGAAAAGGTGTTCGTGCATTATCCCTGCTTTGTTTATGCACAATTGCCAAAAATTCAGCCAGGTCCTTCCCTTCGGCGTCTGCAACCTGCCATGCATTTACTGTTTCAATATCATTATAATCTTCAATTGTATCATACTGGATATTAGTCATTCCAATTTCATCACCCTGATACACAAAAACTGTCCCTCTCATAGTCATGAGTAAAACAGAAAGCATTTTTGCTGATTCCCTCCAGTAATCCTGGTCATCACCAAAACGGCTAACAATACGGGAGAAATCGTGATTTCCAAGAAATACGCTGCCCCAGCCATTATTTTTCAGCCTGTCGTCCCATTGCTGAAATATCCTTTTAAAATCCTGAAGATGATATTGCACAGGGTCATACTTCCCTCCCGGACCATTGTCTATATACATATGTCCAAAATGAAAGATCATATTTAACTCATTCCTGTCCTCCCCGACATAATCAGGTCCATGCTCCAGGTCTATACCAGGTCCTTCTCCTACAGTCATGATATCATACTTACTCAGCACTTCCCGATTCATCTCCTGCAGGTAATCATGTATTTTAGGGCCGTTTGCATAATGCCTGTTTATAATTTCACCAAAATCGTCTGTTTTAGCATCAGGAAAATTAAGATCTTTTGAAATGACGGAGATAACATCCATTCTAAAGCCATCCACACCTTTTTCAAACCAGAACCTGATCACGTCATAAATCTCTTTTCTCACCTTTGGATTCTCCCAGTTAAGGTCAGGTTGTTTTTTGGAGAACAGGTGAAGGTAATATTCATCAGTATTTTCATCATATTCCCAGGCATTGCCACCAAAAAAGGATAGCCAGTTGTTTGGCGGGTTGTCATCTTTGCCCTTTTGCCAGAAATAATAATTACGGTAAGGATTATCTTTTGATTTTTTGGACTCTTTGAACCATTTGTGCTCATCAGAAGTGTGATTTGCCACTAGGTCCATTATAAGTCTCATTCCACGGTCATGGATTCCTGAAAGCAGCTGATCATAATCATCCATAGTACCGAACTCATCCATTATTGCCCGATAGTCACTGATATCGTAGCCATTGTCATCATTTGGTGATTCGTACACCGGACAGAGCCAGATGATATCCACACCCAGAGATTTTATATAGTCTAATTTTTGAATGATCCCATTAATATCCCCTATGCCGTCTCCATCGGAATCATTATAACTGCGGGGATATATCTGGTAAACAATACTTTCTTTCCACCACTTTCTCTTCATAGTAATTTATTTAAAGTAGGTAGCCTCATGTATTACAGTATTCAGCTCCTCTTTATCCTCTTTTTGTTCTTCCCCGGTACGATTTAGTTTTTCAGCAAATAATTCACATACCTGCTCCTTATATCTTTTAACACTTTCAATATCAAAATAAAGGCGACCGGACCGGCGGTTAAAGTAATCTACGGGTGTAAAAGCCTGTTCATTTTCGATTGTAAAGGCAGCTTCAGCTAAAACAAGATTAAGCTCCTGATCCTTATAATCAAATTCTTTTATCCTTTGATATATCTGATCTGATTGCCTGCCGTAGTTGCTTACTAAATGAAATGCATGATAATCAGAAAGGTTTAGCTTTTTTAATCTTTCTGCTAAACGAGACTGGTAGGCTACAACATCATAAGCTTCATTAAATTCAGCACCAGCCAGAGTTATTTTCTCCGTACGACAGTTATTAATATACCTTTTATATTGCTCATTCATTTTATCAGCAACATTATCAACCACACGTTCGGCCATTTTCCGATACCCCGTAAGTTTACCTCCTGCAATAGAAATTAATCCCGTTTCGGATACAAAAATCTCATCTTTACGGGAAACCTCTGAAGTACTTTTCCCTTCTTCATAAATTAATGGACGAACCCCTGCCCAGCTCGATTCCACATCTTCTATTGTAAGATTGATTTTTGGGAAAGCTTTATTAGCGGCTGCAAGTAAATAATCAACATCATCCTTATTAGCAACAACATGATCCTTATCAGCTTCATAAGCAGTGTCTGTAGTACCTATGTAGGTTATCTTTCCCCTGGGAATTGAGAAGATCATCCGTCCGTCAAACACATCATAATAAACTGCCTGCTTAACGGGGAATTTTTCAAAAGGCACAACTATATGTACTCCTTTAGATAAATACAGCCTCCTCTCTTTAGTTGATTTATTTATATCCCTTAAATCGTCTACCCACGGACCGGTGGCATTTACTACAAACTTTGAAAAAATAGCAAAATCCTTCTTACGGATCTCATCCCGCACTTTTACACCTTTTACTTTTCCCTCATCATAAATAAAGTCATAAACACCGCAATAATTCAGGCAATCGGCACCATAAGAAATAGCAGTTTTTATAACCTCAATCGTTAATCGAGCATCATCTGTTCTATATTCGGCGTATATACCGGCTCCTTCAAGTCCCTCGGGGCTTAATAAAGGTTCTGCTTCCAAAGCCTCTTCTTTTGAAAGCATTTTTCGCTGGTCAATACTTTCAACACCGGCAAGGACATCATAAACCATCAGTCCTATAGAGGTTAATATTTTACCAAAATTTCCTTCTTTAGTAAGTGGCAGGAGCATCTTTTCTGAAGTAACCAGATGAGGAGCTAATCTATGAACGGTAGCACGTTCACGACCTACTTCTCGTACCAGGGCAACCTCAAACTGTTTAAGGTATCGTAACCCCCCATGTATTAGCTTTGTTGACCTGCTGCTGGTACCTGAAGCATAATCATTTTTTTCAACAAGTGCGGTCTTTAAACCTCGTGAAGCAGCGTCAAGGGCGATACCCGCTCCGGTAATGCCCCCACCAATTATTACAAGATCATACTCTTTATCAGAAAGGTTCTTTTTTATTTCTTTCCTGTTCAATGAAGATTTAGTCATAACTCCTCCTATTATTCCCTGTCATTCCTCTTTCTCTACCCAGTTCATTGTTCTTTTAACCGCCTTCTGCCATTTTTGATATAACTTATCCCTTTGACCTTTCTCAATTGCCGGTTCAAACACTTTATTGATTTCCTGATACTCCTTAAGTGAATTCATATCCCAGACCCCTGCACCTATTCCTGCCAGATATGCAGCCCCTACTGCGGTAGATTCTATTACAGAAGGCCGCTCTACCGGTACTCCAAGTATATCCGCCTGGAACTGCATAAGGTAATTATTTGCAACTGCACCTCCATCTACTTTTAATGCTTTAAGATCTATTCCGGAATCTTTCTGCATTGCCTCCAGGATATCCCTTGTCTGATAGGCTACAGCATCAAGTGTAGCTTTTGCAAAATGATCAGCTGTAGTGTCTCTGGTAATCCCAAATATTGCTCCCCTTGCATACATATCCCAATAGGGAGCACCAATGCCTGTTAAAGCCGGCACCACCACAACTTCGTGTGCATCCTTTACCCTAAGGGCCATTTTCTCCGTATCACTTGCATGATCGATTATTTTCAGGCCATCCCGAAGCCATTGAACAGCCGCACCGGCAATAAAAATACTTCCTTCCAGCGCATACTTTACTTTATCATCTATTTGATAAGCAATAGTATTTACCAGTCCGTTTTTTGACTGCTGAAAGCTGCCACCGATATTCATGAGTAAAAAACAGCCAGTACCATATGTATTTTTTGCCATTCCTTTTTTAAGGCAGGTTTGCCCAAATAATGCCGCCTGCTGATCACCGGCAACTCCTGTAATAGGAATTTTTCTTCCCTCATATTCCCAGTCACCAAAATGAGAAGTATTAGAAAGCACCTCTGGAAGCATCTTTTTAGATATTTCCAATACATCCAATAATTTCTGGTCCCAGTTTAATTTTGTAATATCATAAAACATTGTGCGGGAGGCATTGCTCACATCAGTTACGAATCTTCTCCCCTTTGTGAGTTTCCATATCAACCAGGTGTCCACGGTACCAAAGCATAATTCACCGTTAGCTGCTTTTTCCTTTACACCTTCAACATTATTCAGGATCCAGTTTGCTTTTGTACCTGAAAAATATGAATCAATCACCAACCCTGTTACTGAGGATACGTGATCAGATAAACCTTCATTTTTTAGTTTTTCACAAAACCTGGCGGTTCTTTTATCCTGCCATACAATTGCCGGGTAAACAGGATTCCCTGAACTGCGGTCCCAAATCAATGTTGTTTCTCGCTGATTGGTGATGCCAAGACAAATTATTTCATCGGCTTTAATATTATTGTTTCGGATAAGCTGATGGAGCACCTCTTCCTGTGAACTCCATATTTCGTCGGGATCATGCTCTACCCAACCCGGCTTGGGAAAATGCTGCTCAAATTCCTTTTGCTCGATATTTAACAGCTTGCCTTTATCATCAAATAAAACCGCTCTTGAACTTGTTGTTCCCTGGTCCAGTGCTATTATATATTTCCCTGCCATAATTAATAAACTATCAGAATGATCAAAACAATAAATACCAAAGCTGCTGCATGATATCTGTAATTTTTATACCATGCCATTTTCTGCAACTCCTTTGTTTCTGCTCTATATGCTTCAACACGCCAAACTGTTTTTTGTAATACTTCCTCAGAAGGTGGTGGTGCCAGATAAGAACCAATTATCATAGCTATACATGATGCCGCAAAATGAATTCCCGTTACGTATAAAAAGTGAGGCTTCCATTCAGCATTTGTAAAAACTATCGATAGAACAGTGATAATGGAACCTATAATAACTGTCCAGTAGGCACCTCTTGTATTTGCCCTTTTCCAAAACAAGCCCATAATAAACAGTGCGATGATCGGCGGACAAAACCAGGATAAAGCCTGCTGCAGATAATCCCACAATTTTTCAAAATGTATTATCTGTGGCGCCCATGCCGTAGCAATGATCATTACAATGAAGGTGACAATCCTTCCCATCTTCATCAAATTCTTTTGTGACCTGCCGGGACTGAATTTGTTGATAAAATCCATGGTAACAAGTGTTGAAACAGAGTTTAAACCCGAGTCAATACTCGACATAAGAGCTGCTATAAAACCGGCAAGTACTAAACCTAAAATACCTGTAGGCAATAGATCGAAAAGCATAATAGAGTAAAGTGTATCTACTTTTTCCACATCAGGGTAAAGCACTCTTGCAAAAGCCCCCGGGAAGATCATTATAAAAAGGATTGATAGTTTTAATAGACCGGCAAACATAGAGCCCCACTGTCCCTCTAAAGTTGTCTTTGACGCAAGCGCGCGCTGGGTTATATATTGATTGGTGCCCCAGAAATAAAAGCCTAACAGAAATACACCCGTAAAAAGACCGGGCCAGGGCAGATCGGGATCATCCGTTGGTTGTATGATGCTGAAATGCGAAGGATCAGTGATTTTCGCTACTTCGGCAAATCCTCCGGATGCTTCCCATGCAAACCACGTAATGAGGATACTGCCAAAGATGAGTATCACGGCCTGAATGGCATCCGTATATACAACAGCGCTTAATCCTCCGGAAATAGTATATAAACCTGCTATTACCGATAAAATTGCAATAATAACCCACAATTCAAATTGCGGAAATATCAGCTGAATTAATATACCTCCGGCATAAAGTGTTGCCGAAATATCCACCAGTACGTTAAGTACAATAGCTATGGCAGAAGCATAGGCCCTGGTTTTATAATCAAACCGGCGCTCCAGGTATTCGGGAACAGTATATATCCTGTTTTTTAGATAAAAAGGAAGGAAGAAGACGGCAAAAATTATAAGGACGAAAATAGCCATCCATTCATAGCTGAATACTGAGAAGCCTGAGACATACCCGGATCCTGTCAAACCCACTAATGAGTTGCTGGACATATTTGAGGCAAATAATGAAAAGCCTATCAATGGCCAGGTGAGATTCCTTCCTGCAAGAAAATAATCTTCTGCATCTTCATGTTTTGAGCCGAAGTAAAGTCCAAGCAGTACGACAAAGAGCAGGTAAAGAACTACAATGGTAATATCGATACCATGCAGTTTCTCATAAAAATTTAACTCCATTAATTCAGGGTTTAATATTTCTCTCCCCTCTATCCTACTCCTTGTAAATAAATTTCCTTACTTCATCTTCTACTATTATCTCAAACTCTCCCGGTTCTGTTACTCGTTTTAATTCTGCATTAATAAATGAAAGATCATCCCTACTGATCTTAAATGTTACCATTTTAGATTCTCCATTTTTTAAAGAAACCCTTTCAAATTTTCTTAATCTTTTATTTGATGGTGTTACTGATGCATAAAGGTCACGGGTAAAAAGATCAACTGCATAGTCACCATCGTAAGGGCCATTATTAGTTATTTTTACTTCAACCTGAAGCTCTTCATCTCCTGTGATCATTTCCTTATTAATATTAACATCTGAAATATCGAAATCAGAATAGCTCAGTCCATGCCCGAAAGAATAAAGTGGATTATAGCCGCCTGTTTCAGGATTAGCCTCTGAAATAAATTCTGAAGCTTTTGCATCATATAACACTATATCTCCTGTATTTCTGGGATATGTAAATGGCAGTTTACCGCCTGGATTATAATTTCCATAAAGCACATCTGTAATGGCCTGTGCTCCCTGAGAGGCGGGACGCAATGCCAATAGAATTCCATCCAGCCCCTGTTCAACGGAAGTAAATATCCTTGGACGGCCTTCTGCAAGAATAACTACCACTGGTTTACCTGTTTCAATAGCTGCCTCTGCTAAAAGAAGCTGTTCTTTCGGTAAAGTCAGGTCATCAATGACACCAGGAGATTCTGCATAAGCATTTTCACCAAGGCAAAGTACAATTACATCAGCAGCTGATGCCGCTTTTTTCAAGGCAACCACATCATAATTTGCGGTGTTTATCCACTGCTTATCACCAAGCACTGTCACCTTATCCCCCGCATGATCTTCTAGCGCCTCTGCAATACTTTTAAAAGATTCAGGGTATTTTGATAAATCATCCCCTTGCCAGGTATAGGACCACGAGCCTGAGAGTGCAGCTATATTTTGTGCTGCAGGACCTGCAAGTAAAGTTTTTTGATCTTTCTTTAATGGCAGGATATTATTTTTATTCTTTAGAAGCACTAAGGATTCCTGCGCTGCCTGGAGAGCGATTTTTTCAAAAGAAGATTTATCCAACTTTTCTAATGCTTCCTTTTCGGGGTATGGGTTATCAAATAAGCCAACATCATATTTAAGCTGCAGGATCCTTCCTACTGCCTCATCAATACGTTGTATGGGTACTTCTCCTTCATTTACCAGCTCAAGCAAAAGGTTATAGAATGAGTAATCGTGAGGGACCATACTCATATCAATGCCCGCCATTACACCCATCTTTACTGCCTCCTTTGGTGAATCAGCAATCCTGTGACGTGTGTGTAACCTAATGATATCTTCCCAATCAGAAACGGCCAAACCTTTAAATCCAAGCTCATCCCGTAATACTGTTTTTAACAGGTAAGCATTGGCATGTACAGGGATTCCATTTATTTCTCCTGAATTTATCATTATAGAAGAAGCCCCTGCCTCTATAGCTGCTTCAAAAGGGGGCAGAAAAATTTCCCTCAGCTCAATATCTGGTATATAAGCAGGGGTTCTATCCTTTCCTGTACGTGGTAATGAATAGCCCAGATAATGCTTCATGCATGAGGCTACAGCTTCCGACGACTTTAAACCATCCCCCTCATAGCCTCTGATCACCTCTCTGGCAAAAACAGAAGTTAAAGTAGGATCCTCACCGAAAGTTTCTTCATAGCGCGACCATAAGGGCTGCCTTCCCACATCCAGGCACGGGTCAAAATTCCAACGAACACCTGTTGCCCGAACCTGCTTAGCTGTCATATCTGCTCCCTGGTAAGCAAGAGAAGGATTTCGTGTGGCTGCCAGACCAATGTTATGGGGGAGCAAAGTAGCCGCCTTAGTATAGTTAGCACCATGAATGGCGTCAACTCCATAGATTACAGGGATCTTATTAGGGCTTTCCATCGCCACATCCTGGATCTGCGTAATAATTTTATTCCACTGCTCAACTGAATAGGCGCCCGGAACAGCATTTAAAATGGAACCCACTTTATGTTTTATTACTGCTTCTCGAAGCTGATCCTGATTAATAGTACCGTCTTTATTAGCATAACCACCTTCAAGGATCGTGTTAATATTGACCTGGGTCATCTGACCTACTTTCTCCTCAACAGACAGTTTATCCAGCAGCTCTTCAACTTCATTTGAAAATTGTTGCCTTTCATAAACGGCTACTTCCCGGAACATACAGGAAGAAAGAATAAATATTATTGAAAGAAGTGAGCTTATATTTTTCATGACAGTAGGTATCTCCTTCTGTTTTAAAGGATTATTATATATTAATATTACTAAATCTTTTCCTTTTTGACTAATATAAAACCGGAAAGATTAAACAGTAAAAAGCATGGTTATTAGTGAGCATTTTCAATTTGCTCCTTTTCTTCCAAAATTTTTATAAATGACAGCGCTACTCCATTTGTCCAGCCGAAGCCATCCTGCAATGGATATTCTCCTCCACCTGCCAGTAAATCAATATTTACCACGTTATATTTTTCCATCATCTTTCCAGTTGCCTGGAAAACTTCTTTATTCCGATCAACCCATCGCTGTGCTGCCTCATTGCCTAATTCATTATATCCATAATTATACAAGGCATTTACCGTAAGCCATTGGAGGGGAGGCCAACCATTAGGTGCATCCCATTGCTCTCCTGTGTAATTATTTGTAGTTACAAAACCGCCGGGCTTTAAAAACTCTCTTTCCAGTCGCTGAGCAACAGGTTTGGCCTGAGCTTTTGAGGCTATCTGAAAATAAAGCGGATAAACCCCAGCGAGTGATAAAACACCTGTTGGTTTTTTCTCAATAAAATCATAGTCCACAAAGAATTTTTCCTGCTCATCCCATAAATATTTATTAATAGCAGCCTTACGTTTCGTGGCCTTATTAAGGTACAGATCTGCTAATTCCAGCTCCCCTTTCCAATTATATCCCTGTGCTATTTTGAGTTCTAAATGATAAAGAAGTGAATTAAGATCTACAGGTATAATATCCGTAGTATGGATAGTATGTAAATTCTGATGATCTTTAAACCACCGGCTACTATAATCCCAACCTGATTCGGCCCCTGCACGCAAATGCCTGTAAGTTTCCTCCTCCGGTAAATTATGACGATTTACCAGCTCATGATCTTCTTTATATGATTCCGGTCGGGGTATAGTATATTTATCCCAATAGCGATTTAAAACACTACTATCAGGCATTAATACCACTCTGTCTACAAATGGATATTCATGCGTAATTTTATGTTCACCGTCCATCCAGAATTCATATTCAGCGATCAGATGATCATGGTAAGAAATAAATTTATCACGGTCATCCTTTGCAAGGGCATCAACCATAAGTGAAAAAAAGGGTGGTTGTGACCTGCCAAGATAATAGGCCCGGTTTCCATTAGGAATAAAACCAAGAGAATCTACGAGAAAGGCAAAGTTATCTGTCATATTTTTAGCCATCTCCTTCTGATCCGAACGCATTAATCCTTCCAGGGTAAAATAACTGTCCCAGTAATAGATCTCGCGGAATCTTCCGCCGGGTACAATATAAGCATTAGGCAAGGGGATTAAGGAAGAGTGAGGTTTATTTTCATCTGGTCTTCGTGTAAGCACAGGCCAAAGATTTAGGATATGCTCCTTCATTGAGTCCGTTGTATCGGTTTCAAAACCAGTACTAATTACTCCGGGTATTTCATAATGTTTCTTTACAAAAGCTTTCAGATCAAAATCCGTATTATTTTTCTCTGTTGAATAAAGCTGAAGGATAGCCTCATATGTAGTATCCGGAATAGCATCTACAAAAGTTTTGGAATCAGGAAATATGGCTGCCAGCTGAACTTTCTTAAAAAGATCTGACTCATAATAATTGTAAAATTTTTCTTCCGGTGAAACTTCCGGTTCTATTTCTGCAACTTCAGTAGTAGTAGAGCAACTGACTAATAAAAGCAAAAGAGGCAGAACAGTATGAGTAAATCTGAAATTTGAAAAATTTAAATTTAATGAATTGGAGATTAAAGCAGGTTTGATTTTAAAAGATTTCAAGATCTATTCTTCTTTTAGTTGAACTTTGGAAACTATATAATGCCCCAACCTTCTTCCCTGATCCACTCCGTTCGTTATTGCCGGCATATAATGAATACCCCCATATAAACGGCTAATAGCCGCTTCTTCTGAAGCTTTTATAAAAGATTCAAATTGTCGGGCAGGAAGGCCATATTTTACTTCCGTATCATCGATATAATGAAAAGGCTCCCCATATATTGAAGTTAATGCCACTGCAGCAGCACTGCTGATAACACTATGACCACTGGTATATTCCGGAAATGGTGGTGTCTGCAATAAAGGCTGCCACTCCTCATCAATATATTTGTTGATAACAGTCTCCGGTCTGATTAAATTGGATTTATACTTTTCATCCCAGCAGCTTATAAAACCATCAGCAAGAGCAATCGATGTTAAAGCATAAGTAGCTGTTGTCTTCATCATATCCGCACTATCTTTTTGTGCAGCTATTTTAGCAATACCCATCCAATGGCCGCCGGGAGTTATCTTTTTAGTGGCAAACATCACATGGCCGTGTACATTCATCACATAAGGATTACAGTCCCAGAAGCTGGCTATCTCTGCCTGTTCTTCATCAAGGTTATTTGCTGTCTCATAAACCTCCATCACTTCCTTATGAAACGGACTTCCTTCTGTCATATCAAAAGCAGTAGGTTTGCCGGGAGGAAATTGTGAAGCAGAGTCAATAACAAAACTTCGTATCTGACTCCAGTGAGGCTCAATAGCCTCCATATAGGCAGGTGGAGTTGGCTGCCAGGAACCTGATTTATTTGAAACTGTATGTTTTTGAAAAGTACGTGTTTGCTTGTAATTATCTTTATCTGCCCATTTTAATATATGAGAGCTTACCAAATTTCCATATTCCAGGGAATTTTGTAGTAAATATTTATCAACACCCTTTTCTTTAAGGTCATTTATAAATTCATTACGAAACTCTTTTATTTTATCTTCCGAAAAAATTAAAATTTGTGCGGTAGTTAAAAAGGAGTTTACTGCGGCTATTTCATATGAAATTTGTTTCGTTGGAGATGGTATAGGTTCTAAATCTTTTAATTGGCCGGCCAAAGACCTATAAGCAGAGTCTTTAAGCGCCATTATTTCATAACTTGCAATTGATGGATAAGCATAAATTCTGCTTGCAACAGGTGGAGAGAAAATATCATGTACAATGACATCGGTAAGATGTTCCATTGCATTGTGCAGGTAATTGGGAGAAATGTCAATTTTCTTTTCCTCTACACAGGAAACCAGGAAAAAAACCAGAAAAACAATATTAAAAACCCTTTTCATCACCAATCAGTTTATACTTACATTTCTAATCTTCTATAGTAAAAATTTTTCTTGAAAAAGTCTACTAAATCCTTATCTTTTAATTGTCAGTGCTTTCCATTTACGTGGAATAATTTTATTTTTCTGTACAACACCTTCATCGGTTATATGCAATCCACCGAATCCGGCTATAACAGCCTGAAGCATTCCTCCTGCACCCGTGGCAAAATATGGGTTTGTTCCTCCGGCAGTTTCTGCCAATACACCAAAAGGAGGAACTTCGTTCGGTTGATAACTTTCCAGAAATAACTGATATGCTTTTTCAGCATCCCCTGAACGGGCATAAAGTGTAGCGATCACTGATTTACCCATTGCTGGTCCTTCCGGAGACATACGCTGCTCATAATACATCAGGTCTTTCATTACCTGTGCCTTTTCAGTAATGACAGATAATGGATACGCCAAAAGATTAGCATCTGCCTGTTTGATCATTTCACCGGCATAAGTAGCATTTTCTCTTGTTGTACCATCAGGGAATTTCAAGAGTGGAATATTTTCTGCAACATGCATCCAGTTAGGATTGGGTTCTATACCTAATTCATTAGCAGCCTGGGTAGCATATTGTAATACTGTTTTTGCCATTCCATTAGTAAAAGCATTATTATCGATATTCTCCTGCCATTCATTGGCACCTATCACATTATTTATATTATATTTTCCCGGCCCCTCACGCTCTACTCTGCTGATCCAAAAATCAGCTACCTCTTTTAATACAGGAAAGCCCCTGGTACGCAGCCACTCTTTATCTTTTGAAACCTGATAATATTTCCAGAATGCCCAACCGATACAGCCGGTTATATGATGCTGAAAAGGACCTGTCAATGCCCAGACGGGAGTATCTTCCGAGCCATCGTCTGCCGATTCCCATGGAAACATAGCGCCTTTATATCCATGGGCAAATGCATTTTGTTTAGCAGCATCAAGGCGCTGAAACCTGTACTCAAGTAAAGACCTTGCAATTTGAGGCTTCATTATCAGTAATGGAGGATACATCCACAGCTCAGTATCCCAAAAGACATGGCCATTATAACCCAGTCCTGATAATCCCATGGGTGAGAGGCTATATGCCGTGCCTTCCCTGGCAAATGAATACAGGTGATATAAGGCAGACCTTACATCCCGCTGCACCTCATCATCTCCCTCGATGATTATATCTGACTCCCACAGCTTATCCCATTCACGAATATGGTGGCTGAGGAGCCTGTCAGTTCCCTCAAGTTTAGCAAAAATAGTAAGACGTTCCGCTTCATTATGCGGATCCGCGTATTGTTCAGAGGAAACCGTGCTGGAAACCACGCTAAACTTATAGATCTCTCCTTTTTTAAGATTTTTATAGAACTTGGCCAGGTGCATGTTGTAATCCCAGTCTTCATGGATAATATTGGGTTCATTACCATGTTCTTCAGGAAAGATAAAACTGTTGCTTGCAGCTACCTTTATTTCTCCGGTAGGGCTCTCTGCTACCGATGTAAGCAAAGGGATGAGGACATGCGGACGGTCGATTTCGCTATAATAGTTTCTAATCTCCTTAAGGTGATTGGGTGCTTCAATCACACTCATCGGTATCACCTCCACATCCTTTTTTGCTTTTAATTCTACTACTGTCAAAGCGGAGAAAGGGAGGTGACGAAGCGCCATAACTGTATGGGTAACCTCCAGTTTATCCCCAACCTCAAAAGTTGTAATAAGCATAGCCTGCTTCATATCCAGTGTCTGTTGATAGTTGCTGATATCTGTGCGGCTTACCCTCCTTCGATCAACATCCAGGTACATGTTGACATGGTTAAATGACTTCAGGATGTTAGAAACCCTTCCCCTCTGATAATTATCATAAACGCCATTAAGCACAACATCCTGTACCCGCATGGGCTCAGGAGATGAGACAAGGCCAATCATTCCATTGGCTACAGTAATACCGTAATAGTTATTTGGGTTGATGTTTTCAGCTTTTATTTGCCAGGTGGAGGTGATATTTTGGGCAAATAATGGAGAGCCAGAGGGAATGTAAAAGAGGATTATTAATAACAACAGCAACTTATTCTTCCTGGTTAAAATTTTAGAATGTAGAGCATTCATTATATTAATGATTAAATTCTATTGAACTTGTAGGATACAGCCTTAAGGAATCATTATTACTGACTATAAGAAAGTATTTTTCATTATTAATATCCAGTTCCAGCACTTTATCAACATAACGGTTTTTCAAATTTTGAAACTGAAGCTTTTTATCTTTAGTTGAAGATATTTTTAATATACCCGGAAATGCATTGAAATTACCTATCTCAACATAATTTGATTTCGTATTACCGGCCAGTATTATTTCTCCGCTATCATTAACCAGGATATCATTAACCACACTCCATTGCGCTTCGCCTGGAAAAGGACTCCATTCAAATGATTTTCCCCTTTTATTAAAAAAAATCCCACTTTCAAATGTATTAACTTCTTTTTTCAACAGATAAGTTGTCTCGTAACCTTGCAGCAGGTCCTCCAAAGACCTTACTTTTGAATAAGAAATATAATTAGTGAATTTTTTATTGATCAAAGGCATCTGGCGGGCGAGATCGTCTTTTGATTTCATGGGTATCATAGCATCCATCTGATAGTAAAATATCACCGGTTCAGGTCGACCATTACTATCAAAATCACCAAGAAACATGGTTAAAGGCTTTTCTATAGAAGGTTTCAGTTTATTATTTTCACCAAAATTACCAACGATTATATCTTTATATCCATCGTTATCAATATCTTCAATCTCAATGCTTCGCCACCAGCCTTTTAAGTCTGCAAGTCCATTTTTATTGTTCGTGGAAAATTTATTGCCTTCGTTAATAAAGATGGTTACCGCCTCCCAATCTCCCACCACAACCAGGTCTAAATCCTGATCATTATCGAGATCAGCCCATACAGCATCAGTAACCATCCCAAATTCTAAGAGATCTAAAGCCCATGCGGTGGTTTCATCTGAAAAATTGCCTTCCCCATCATTGACAAGTATATATTGAGGCGCAGGAAATCCATATTGTCCTGCTAAAGAACGAGTGCCCAGAAACAGATCATTATCACCGTCACCATCTATATCTGCTACTCTGACAACAGATCCGTTGGCGGCGATGGATCCTTTTTTCATCCAGCCACTTTCGGTTTGGAGATATAACCTGTCTTTTAAAGAAAGATCACCATGAGCAGCTTCTCCACCTCCACTAACTACATAAAGATCCTGTTTACCGTCTCCATTAGCATCAAAAAATAAGGCATCAACATCTTCAAAAGCACTATCGGCTGTTATTACAGGGATATCCCTTAACTGGAAAACACCAAAAGGATCCTGTATAAAAATTGCAGGTTTTTGGTTTTTTGCTCCCCCAACAAAAATATCCTCCTTTCCATCATTATTAATATCACCTATAGCTGCTGCCGGTCCTTCCATTGATAACTTATAAGGAAGAAGGAATTCATACTTATAATCGCGGTATTCATTTTCATTGTGCTTGTAAGGCAAAGTAGTAAATTGAGGAGATCTATCTTTTTCAATAGTAAGTTTATGATCAGGATTTTCGGTTATCGTCAACTCTTGATTTACAGCAATTTTTCGTTGTATCTGAACATTTTTCCTGCTCCAGACTACTCTTATGCTGTCTATAATTGCATCTTCTTTTCCAAGTCCGAAATGGACATACGGTGGCACAGAGGATTGAAATCCTCGTGAAAGCTGGACCTCTTTCACCTGCATCTTACCTTTTTGATATACTTCAACCCTTGCTCCTATACCATTGCGGTTATGGCCGCTGCCATTAAGCCTTACTTTCAGGAAATTATTTTCAGGAAGCAGCTCATTTCTATTATTGCGATACAATAATGCCGGTTGATTTATATTATTAACTATAAGATCCAGGTCACCGTCATTGTCCAGGTCGGCATAAGCAGCTCCATTTGAATAGGTAAATTCTTTTAATCCCCATTTATCTGTAACATTTTTAAATTTAATATTCCCCTGGTTTTGATAAAGGTAGTTCCGGATCTTCAACGTTGGCATACGCTGGATCATTTCCTTGGCAAGGCTATCCTGATGAAAAGTATTGTTTCTTCCCAGATTAGCAAGATATTGAATGTAATTCAGGTCATTAGGACGTTTATAAATACCATTTGAAATAAATACATCATTAAAGCCATCACCGTCAAAATCAGCTATCAGTGGTGCCCAGCTCCAGTCAGTGGCATGTACACCTGCAAAGGTACCAACATCACTAAACAGACCATTTTGATTAACCTGGAGTGTATTTTTAACGTACTGATCGGCATAGCCATAGGATTTTTTTATATCAAAAACCTCCTGCTTATCCTCACTTACTGATTTTAAAAGTATTTCAGGATCCTCGGGGAGCATATCCAAGGTCATGATATCCATTAACCCGTCATTATTAATATCAGCAATATCATTCCCCATGGAATACCTGCTGGTATGTGGGATTAGCTGTTCCAGGCTTTCTGAAAATGTTCCGTCACCATTATTTAAATATAGATAATCATTCTCATGAAAATCATTGGAGATATAAATATCAGGGTATCCATCATTATTTAAATCTGAAACGGCTATTCCCAACCCATAGCCAATCTGACTGGTATAAATGCCGGTTTGTTCCGTTACATCTACAAAAAATTCACCCTCCGAAATCCTGTTTTCATAGATCCTGTCCCCTGCCAGTTCATCTTTATGATGCCGTAAACCTGCGTGTCCGTAGCTTTTTACACTATGAACAGAGTTATTTAATAAATACAGGTCCAGGTCACCATCCAGATCTTTATCAAGGAAAGCAGCCTGAGTTGAAAACCCGGAAAAATCAAGACCATATTCTCTTGCTTTTTCACTAAAGGTTAGGTTTCCATTGTTGATAAAAAGCTTGTTATATCCTTTAATTTGCTTATAATTTCCTAGCTCTGAAACATAAATATCCAAATAACCATCGTTATTGACATCGGCCATTGTAACACCGGTAGACCACATACCTTTAATATTGACACCTGATTCATTTGTAATATCCTTAAACTTAAAATCTCCCAGGTTCAGGTATAATTTATTTTCCTTCTGGTTTGATGTAAAGAATATATCATCCAGCCCATCATTATTGATATCGCCTACTGCTACTCCACCACCATTATAGTAATATAAATATTCTATTATATTAAAGCTTCCGGATTCATCTAGTTGATTAACAAAATCGATATTGCTATGAGCCGCAGGAATACTGCTGAAAAGTGATTTTTCCTCTTTTGTACCTGAGCAGGACAAATTAATTATAATCAATAAAAAGAGTAAGATTCTCTTCATTAGAAATCAAATTGTAGAAAATAATCATTATTTCTGGCTACAAATAATTTACCGCCAGTTATAAATATATCCCTTACCTCTCCCTTAACGATAAATCCTTTATTATCAGGAAAAGTTACGAAATTATGGTTACCTACATTTTCAAGATAAAGTCCATAGCTTGCATCATATCGGCCAACCTCGGGTTTTACTGCATATAAATTTCCACCAATTACAAGGTCGATATCACCATCTTTATCAAAATCATTTGAGGCTACTGAATAGACAGGACTAAATTGTGCTTTCAATGGTAAGGGTTTATAGCTGAATTTATTATTTCCATTATTTATAATCAGGATAGACCCCAGTGTATTTACTTCTTTTTTTAGTGCGTTTTCATAATCCTGCTGCCCAAGTATTTCAGGTAATGTGGCATCTTTAAAAGATCCATAATCCGGATATTTTTTTAGTACAAATTTTAGCTGTTCAGCAAGGTTATGTCTTAATGCATAAGGATAGGTATCCCCATTTTTATTCGTGTGGGCAAGGATAGGGTCCATAAATCCATTTTTATCAAAATCAGCAATGATAAGTATGATAGGTTGTTCTTTCGTTGCTTTAAACCTGCTGTTCAGCCCATGATTACCGGCAACAAAATCTATATCCCCATCATTATCAATATCCAGGGGATGAACGGTATTCCACCAGCCTTTTAAATCCGAAAGCTCATTATTTAAAACCTCAAAAATTCCCCCATTATTAACAAAAAAATGGATCCCCATAAATTCACCCGTGATTACAAGATCAAGATCGTTATCACCATCAATATCAATGGCCGCTGCATCTGTGATCATACCTAAATTTTCAAAACCGGGGGCAACCTGCTTTGATACTTCAGTAAAATTACCTTTTCCGTCATTTTGTAATAAAAACCCGCTTCCCGAGTGACCGTATTGAAAAGGGACCATACGCTCGCCTATAAACAGGTCCTCATCTCCATCAGCATCATAATCAAAAGGTACCACGACAGAAGAATTGATCATTCGATCAGAAACAGGCAATACCTGTGATGAAAGTGAAAATTTTCCACTATTATTGAAGTATAGTTTATCTCGTAATAAAGATGAGCTAGATGGAAATTCTGATCCTCCGGTGCATACATAAAGATCCAGGTCGCCATCGTTATCTGCGTCAAAAAAAACGGCACCAGTATCCTCCGAACCAGTTTCATATTTCATTTGTACAGAATCAATTTTTAAGCCATCCGGACCTAAATATATCAGTTGTCCACTATACCCTTTAGATCCTCCAACATATAGGTCCTCATATCCATCCCCGTTTATATCACCTGTTGCCACATCAGGACCTTCAGTGCTGTTCATATGATAAATAAGGCGGTCGCGATAAAAATCGACATACTGGTTTTCTTTATGGAGAATATCAGTTAATTTGGATGTAAATAAAGTAGCCGCTTTTGTCGGATCTGAAACTGTTATTGAATTAAAATTAATTTCTCCTTCAGTTTCCTTTAATTTCAGCGTCTGATTTGGCTTTATTTTCTTAAGAACAGTAACCTTACCGGAAGGCCATGTAATCGTTATATTTACATCCGTAGAATCTTCAAGCCCAAGGAATGGACGGTGATCAACAGAACTCTGAAAGCCTCGCGTCGGTTGATTTTCTACATAATAAATATTACTATTTTGTGTCACCTCAATTTGAGCACCTACCGCGAATTTATTTTGCTTTTGCCCTTCCAGTTTAAACCTGATGTAATTAGCATCCTCACCATTCTCAATAAGGTTATTTTTATAAATGAAGGAAGGCATATTAACATTATTGATCACGAGGTCCAGGTCACCGTCATTATCCAGGTCACCGTAAGCCGCCCCATTGGAAAAAGAGACGCTGTCAAGTCCAAACTGAATAGTCATATCCTCAAAAATCAGCTTACCATTATTTTTAAACGCTTTGTTACTGATTGGATTTGAGGGGATGATCTCTATAAGCTTCTTATAATCCACCTTATTTTTTGTAATAATAGAGCGCATTACTTCTTCATTGGAGATATAATTTAGATAGTCCTGATTGGTAAGGTCCTGATAAATGCCATTGGCAATGAACAGATCTTTAAATCCATCGTTATCCATATCAAATATTAAAGCACCCCAACTCCAATCTGATGCCTCTACGCCGGAAAGCCTGCCAACCTCACTAAAGGTATTGTTAGTGTTATTTAGCTGAAAGGTATTGCGTGTAAACTGATGATAATATCCATTGGCAACGTTATATTGATATTTATCCCAGTTTTCGAATGTGGTAACTGATTTTAACCTGGAATAATCTCCCGGTAACATTTCAGTGACAAATATTTCACCATAGCCATCATTATTTACATCAGCCATATCAGCGCCCATAGAAGCTCCACTTATAGCATTCATGGATTCCAGAAGATTTTCTGTAAAAGATCCATTTTGGTTATTGAGATATAGGTAATCACGCTCAAAGAAATCATTGGAAACATAGATATCTTCCCAGCCGTCGCGGTTAACATCTCCTACTGTTACACCTAAACCAAAACCGATTACACTACTATAAATTCCTGCCTCTTCACTTACATCTTCATAAAATCCCCCATTGTTCCTTAGCAGTTTATCGCCTCCTAATGAATCTCTTTTTATGCGTTCATTCCTTTCCAGATTAAAACTGCCAATAGCCTGGTAAGAATTGTTTAACAGGTATACATCAAGGTCTCCATCTTGGTCATAATCAAAAAATGAAGCATGGGTTCCATACCCGCGGTCATCCAGCCGGTACTTTTCAGCTTCTTCGCTAAACGTATTATCTTGATTATTTATAAATAGCTCATTTTGTTTATTATCGCCTTCAATATCTCCTGAGTTGCAGACATAGATGTCTAACCACCCATCGCCATTCACATCAGCCATAGTTACACCTGTTGACCAACCTCTTGTTCCCCCTACTCCTGCCAGCTCAGTAATATCTTCAAATTTAAAGTTACCCATATTCAGGTATAACTTATTTTCAGAAAGATTAGAGGTAAAATATAGATCTACCAAGCCATCATTATTAATATCTCCAATAGCAACCCCTCCACCATTGTAATAATTACGATATGTATAAACATTAAATTCTTCATCAAAGGAGAGTTGGTTTGTAAAAAGAATTCCTGTTTCTGCCGGTGTCATTAATTGAAAAAGAGGCCGCTCCTGAGTATTCTTTTCCTGATCAGCACATCCAATTACTATTATTGCTAAAGCTAAATATACCTTTCTCATCTCATTGCCGGGTTATTGAATGTTTGTAATCCGGATGTAAAATATCCTGAATACTTATGGTTACTGTCTGACTATCTTTAATATAGACTATCATTCTTCGATTTGAATCTACCTTTACCGGAACCTCATTATCATTTATAGAAGCTGTAATAAAACTATTGCCTCCATACCATAACATTACCATATCCAGCACCTTATTTTTTAAAGCATCTGACTGAAGCTTCTTATTGTAAGGCGCCCATCCCGAGTAGCTAAACTCAAGGTCCATTCGGTTAATTAATCCATTACTATCAAATTTCGGATAGAAAAGCAGCCTAACAGGGGTGGGTTTTGAGTGGAATAATGAATCATAAAATACATATTGAACAGCAGAATTACTTGGCCCCTGAGAAACGAGCATCTTTTGATTGAGCTGGTAACATTTTTGAAAGAACACAGGCCGGCTATCGCCAAAATAAATATCCAGTAACAAAGAATCCTTTCTTCCTTCATTAGCAAGCTCCGACTTCACAAGCCTTGAATATTCTGATTCCAGACAGGCCGTAACTATTAAAGCAAGGATCAAAAAATTAATTACTGATCTCATAGATTTCAACTTCTTCATTATATAATGCGAAAACTAAATATTTGACATTATTTGCTTCAACTACTTCAATATCTCGAATTTGTCCGGCAACACCAACAGGTAATCCATCTTTAAATTCAAAATCTTCCCCTTTAGAATTTCCTTCAAAATACCAACCAAAAGAAGCATCATACCTGCCAAATTGTGGCTTTACCTGATATTGGTTTCCACCAGCAACTAAATCCGGCACACCGTCAT
The DNA here is from genome assembly GCA_051418055.1 of Candidatus Cyclobacteriaceae bacterium M2_1C_046. Taxonomy (GTDB): domain Bacteria; phylum Bacteroidota; class Bacteroidia; order Cytophagales; family Cyclobacteriaceae; genus JBPRGH01. The sequence goes on from JBPRGH010000006.1 coordinate 67,066, forward strand.
TGTTGACATCCTCAATAAGTAAGCTATACAATGGCGAATATTGGGCTTCTTTTGGGAGATCAATTAGTTTATAGCCATTTTTGGTAGAAAGGGCAATTTTTGATCCCAGAATATTTACCTGATATATTTTTGTTTTTTCCAATTGGGTAGCGGGAATTATATCTGTAATTGCCTTATCAGCATAATCCTTATAATATACAAGCTGTTTTTTCATTGAAGATAACTGAGAAAGCAATTCATCCTTATCCAAAACAGGATAATACTTATCACCCGATTTTGTACAATAAATTTGTTCTACAGATCCATTGCCATCAAAATCGTACACATACAATCGATCTTCAGGCTCAAAAAAGGTATTTAATCCATGGTTTGCCAATACAAAATCAGGCTTCCCATCTCTGTTCAGATCAGCTGCTTGTATATCATTCCACCATCCTTCCGTATTATTAAACCCAAGCTGAGCAGTAACATTTTTAAACCCTGTGCCTGTATTTTGTAGCACAGTTACCGGCATCCAATCTCCGATTATTATCAGGTCCATAAGACCGTCAGAATTAATATCTGCGTTTACCGCTCCGGTTATCATACCAGAGGATATTAGTTCAGGAGCATAACTCGTTGTTACATCAGTAAATAAACCCTTACCATCATTTTTAAATAAGAAGCCCCTACCACCAATGCCATAGTAAAAAGGATGAAACCTTTCGCCTATAAAAAGATCCATATCACCATCGTTGTCAAAATCGATAGGAAGCACTTTTCCGGTACTCACAAATGTCGTGAACGGAAGATTATAAGGTGATGGATTAAAATTTCCATTCCCATCATTGATAAAGAGCTGATCCATTAAAGCGGCTGAAGTTTTCGGGTAAAATCTCCCTCCGGATGATATATAAAGATCCTGATGACCGTCGTTATTGGCATCAAATATTATACTGCTCGTTTCCTCAGCAGTACTCATTTTTTCTAATCCTACAGGAGTATGTGAATAAAACTGTCCGTTATTTGAAGATATAATTGTCCCCAGCTGATCTTTGCCTCCACCAATATACAGATCTGGAATACCATCATTATTAATATCTCCCTTGCTTATTTTTGGTGATTCATTGCTGTACATCATAGGAAGAAGCCGATCTCTGTTAAAATCGATGAAGCCAGATCCTTCATGCTTAAAAAGATTTTTACTATATTTTTTCTCAAATGGGCTTTTTTCTGATTTTACAGCTGATTTTTTAGTTGTTATCTTCGATTCAATATTGCTGATTTCAATATAAGAGTTTGCAGTAATATCAGTAACTACTGTTTCTCCTCCTTCAGGCCATACTACCTTTATAGAATCGATATAAGAGGATGGTCCTAAACCGATATGAACTACAGGATCAACGGAACTCTGAAATCCGCGGGTAGTAAAGTTATCACTTACAAATTCTTCTCCATTGCTATAAGAATATATTATGGAACCCACTGCAAATGTATTTTGAGATTCCGGGGCAGAAAGGGATATGCGAATGCTTTTATTGAGAGCCGTATCTGTATTATTGAGATAAATGGCAGAAGGCATATTTATGTTATTCACCACAAGGTCAAGATCGCCATCATTGTCCAAATCACCATAAGCACTGCCATTGGAAAAAGTAGGTGTGCCTAGTCCCCATTTTTCTGCTACATTTTTAAATTTCAATAAACCTTTATTTTCAAATACATAGTTTGGTACAGCCTGGGAATGCATATCATCGACTAAACTCGTAATGACATCTTTCTTGTTACTGATCATCCTCTTTATCTTTTCATTTGTTGCCGTATAAGTGAGATAATCTCGATCAAGAAGGTCTTTGTAAATACCATTGGCCACAAAAATATCCCGAAGGCCATCATTATTCATATCGAACAGTAAAGCTCCCCAGCTCCATTCGGTAGCTGCCAATCCGGCATATCTTCCTACTTCTATAAATAAGGAGTCATTAATTTTCTTATGCAGGACATTTCGTGGAAACTGATGATGATAACCATTTTTAACATTAAGCTGATATTTATCCCAGTTTTCATAAATGGCTTTGGTTTTTTTTCTGTTTAAAGAATCTGGCAGCATTTCAGTAACAAATAATTCAGGCAAACCATCATTATCCAGATCAGCAACATCAGCGCCCATTGATCCCATACTCAGGGAACTTATATAATCCGGCAGGGATTCTGTAAAGCCACCGTTTTTGTTATTAACATATAGATAATCGCGTTCGAAAAAATCATTAGAAATAAATATATCCGTCCAGTTGTCTCCATTAAAATCACCTAATGTAATCCCCAGGCCAAATCCTATTGTACTTGAATAAATTCCGGCTTCAGCTGTATGATCAATGAATTTTCCATTTTCATTTAAAAAAAATTTATTTCCACCTCCAGTAGGATCAGGTAGTTTTCTCTGATCCTCGATAAGGTCATAATTACCAACCGATCGAATTGAGTTAGTTAGCAAGTAACAATCAAGATCACCATCTTTATCATAATCAAAAAAAGCAGCATGGACAGACAAACCTTTTACATCAAGGCCATATTCCTTTGCCTTATCTGTAAATGAGAGGTCCCCATTATTAATAAAAAGCTCATTATGTCTATTTGGTGTACCGGGATCACCTGATTTACACACGTATATATCTAATAAGCCATCTGCATTAATATCTACGAAAGTGACTCCTGTTGACCAGGCTCCTTTACTCCCAACACCTGCCTTTTCAGTGACATCCTCAAAATAAAGATCACCTTTATTGATATACAGCTTATTTCCTACCTGATTACCGGCAAAAAAAATATCAGCCAGTCCATCATTGTTAATATCGCCCAGGGCTACTCCTGCTCCATTATAAAAATTCCGATAGGTATAAGGATTTAGCCTCTCCGTATAGGTAAGCTTATTGATAAAGAAAACGCCACTTTTATCGGTAATTTCAGTAAATAACGTGTGAGAGGAGATATCTTCCGTTTCATTACACCCCCACAACAGCAACCACACAAATAAAATAGAATACCTCATAATTTTATAAAAATAGCGTCCTACTACAGACGCTATTTTTATTTATCAATTTAAAAACTATTTACCTAATATCCAGGATTTTGAGATAAAGGAAAATCCTCTGATGCTGAAGCATTGATCTGATCCAAAGGAATTGGCATAAGGTTTTTGTGACTATCTGAATGTGCAGGCTTTTCCCACCATTCATTACCCCACGCACCAAATCTTATTAAATCAGTCCTTCTAAGAGATTCCTGGAAAAGCTCTCTTCCACGTTCAGCCAAAAATTCGGCTGCCGTAACAGTTGTATAAGGAGTAATCTGGGCTCTGTTTCTCAAAAGATTTACGTAAAACAATCCACTATTCCAATCTCCGGTTAATCTTGCCTGAGCTTCTGCCCTGTTGAGTAACACCTCACCATATCTCAAGAGAGGGAAGTCATTATCCATATTAGGACCCTGCCCTATTTTAAAGCTGAACTTGCCAAGACGGGCTCCAGCCTGCCTTGATCCATTGGGTGCCAGCTCATTAATCTCAGGAGTATAATTTATAGGCGCACCATCCTCATCTGCTTCATCAAAAGCAAGGTCAAGTATGGGGTTGCCATTTAAATCTAATTGAGGGCCGACAATAAAATTATTTTCCTTCCTCTCATCGCCATCCTGGTAGGAGTTATAAAATTCTTCAAGTGTTGAATATCCGTTCCAGGGTTGCTGTTGAAGGTCAAAAGTAAGCTGACTTGGATAGTGCAGTGTCATCTGAGCAAAATTCATTCCTCCTCCAGTTGTCTCATCAAATGGCGCAACCATTATATGCTCAATATTTTCCACATTATCTGGTGAAAACACATCTGCATAACTTTGTGAAAGGTCATACACCCCTGAATTTATTACTTCGTCTGCGGCATCTATTGCATCCTGGTATCTTGACTGAGCACCGTTAGTATAAATTTCAGCATTAAGATATAACCTGGACAATAAGGCATAAGCAGCCCATTTATTTGTTCTTCCGTAAGGTGCCCTGGTTTCCGTTAAATCAGGTATTACATCAAGCAGCTCCGATTCAATAAAATTAAATACCTCGACACGGGTAGATTGAGGAACATCCACATTCGGCTCCGTAACAATTTTAATGTTACCAAAAAGATCCATTAATTTCCAATAGAAATAAGCCCGTAACATCCTGACCTGCGCCTCATCTTCCGGCTCTAATCCCTCAGCAAGTAATAAATTACTCTGGGAAACACCACCGTAAATGTCATTCCAGGCACCATTAAGGCCTGGATTGGTTGAACGGAAATCATGGGTATGCATATTTAACCAGATACCTCCATCAAACCAATCACCACCTTTTTGAGTAATAACTGCCTCATCAGTAGATATTTCTGATACCGAAAAATAACTTCCGTGCCAGGCAGTACCACTTAGAGTTCTTGCAAAGGCAGCACCTAACCCATCATCAGGTGTTGCTTTATTTGTGTTAGGTGTAATACCCAGTCCCGGATTATTGGGATCAAATTTCTCTGTAAAGTTGCCCTCCAATTCCTCCTCCAGATCAGTACATGCAGGTACTACGAAAAGAAACGGGGCTATTATTAAAAGTTTATATATATTATTCATAACTTTTTTATTTTTTAAAGGCCGATATTTATTCCTAAAGTGAATGTTCTTGCAGTAAAATAATTATTCCTCCTGTCGATGCCGGGAGAAAGAACATCAGGTGTAGTGTTTAAAAACCCACCATTATCTGTAGGACCAAAATCCTGAAGAACAGGATCAGGATCAATTCCGGTATAACCTGTAATTACAAAAACATTTTCAGCAGTTGCATATAAACGAACATTACGTACAGCAGTACCTTCTGACAACATAAAGTTATAACCCAATGAGAGGTTATCCAACCTGAAAAAGTCAGCTTTTTCCACATAAAGTGAACTAAACTGGGATACCTGTAGTCCCTCCACTGCTTTATCAGTTATAACCCTATTATAAGAGTTAATAGCACCAGGATCAATGGGCTCATAAAACGCACGATAAGTATTTACCAGGCTATGGCCAAATGCACCTCTAAAAAACGCATTTAAATCCCAATTCTTGAAAGTAATTTCATTGGTCCAGCCAATTTCAAAATCAGGTATACCATTTCCCAGTTCAGCAAAATCACCTTCGGGAAGCAATGCAGAACCCTGGTCGGTGATCAATAAACCATCGCCATTAAGATCAGTCATTATAGGTGCACCATCTTCATCGACCTGACCGGAAAATACAGGCCCCCAGATTTGTCCAACTCCTTCACCTACAGCAACACGGATCATCTCCGTACTATTCTGACCAGGCGAACCAAGGTTGGCACGAGTATTTATTTCCTGTCCTTCAATAAATGATTCAAGTGTAGTACTGTATGAACTAAAAACAATTCCCGGGCTGTAACTAAAATCACCGGAACTAAAAGATCGATAATTTAATGCTACTTCTATACCGTCTGTTCTTAGCTCACCGACATTCTCAAAACGGGTTCCTGATGGATACAGATCTGTGGGGACTTCTCTCTCCAGGATGAAGTTGTCGATACTCCTGGTATAAAGATCTATGGAACCGGTTAATTTATTATTAACTCCAAAATCAATACCTAAATTTATTTCTGATTTTTCCTCCCACTGCAGATCAGGATTAGCATCTCTTATTTTAAATACAATCCCTCCATCATCAAAACTATAACCATATAAATCCTGTGCCAGTCCTGACTGAGCTGGTAAAGATCCGGTAACACCGTAGCCGACCCTCAGCTTTAATAAATTTACAGAAGGTATTTCTATATAATTTATAATATCAACTCCTAATCCTAATGCCGGAAAAAGTCCCCATTGGTTATTTTCACCTAATTTTGTAGAACCCTCCTGTCTTAAGGAAGCATTGAAAAATATTGCATTATCAAATGTTAAGTTTACCCTACCAAAAAAAGCAATTATTCTTTCCTCCGGAGATTTATAACTGTCGATAACAATATCAGCAGGAATTCCTTTAGCTCTGTCACCCGATAGGGACAGGTCATTAAACCCTAACACATCAGAAGGGAAATTTCCGGCTTCAATAAACATATCCTGAAACTGGGTTTCCTGCCATGAATAACCGGCTGTAAAATTCAGATCAATATCACCGAATGAATTAATATAGCTACCATATGCTTCAAACAGATCAAATCTATTTTCAGAAGAATATCTTCTGGCCAGGCCGGTACGGTTTAAGCCCCTGAAAAATGAAGTACTAGGATAAAATTCCCCATTTAATGCAGTTTCATATTGCTGACCATAATTTGCTGTTAAAGTAATATGATCAGTGACATCGAAATCTATTTTCGCATTATAATTAAGATCCTTATTTGTTCCTACATTTTGATTTTGCTCAATAATAGCTACAGGATTAAAGTTATCAAACAAGATGGCCTGAAAAAATTCTCCGTTATCAAATCGCACTGGGGCTGTAGGGTTATATAAAACAGCATATCTTAAAGCTTCATTAAAAGAGAAGTTGCTTTCTCTATTTGTGAGGGCCATGTTAAAAGCAACTCTTAATCTATCATCAATGGCACTGTGGTTTATACTCGCTCTTGCATTTACCTGCTCAAAGCCTGATTCTTTCAGAATACCATTTACATTTCTAAAATTTGTTGATAGCCGGAATACAGTGGTTTCTGTACCACCAGATACTGCAAGATTATGAACATTCGAAATTCCAGTTCGTGTAACTTCGTCCTGCCAATCTGTTACAGCTCCTAAATCGTTACCTCCCGCAGCAATGTATTGAGAAGCTGACATATTGGGCTGGTTGTTATAAACTGAAGCTGCAGAAGCATATCCATTATATGTAGCAGTCACTTTTCCTCTGGTTCCTGATTTTGTAGTTACCAAAATTACACCGCTGGAACCCCTGCTACCGTAAATCGCAGCTGCAGATCCATCTTTTAGCACGTTAACAGATTCAATATCATTTGGATCAACATTATCTAAAGAAGCTCCAATAACACCATCTATAACCACTAATGGTTCTGTGTTTGCACCAACAGTGGATATACCTCTTAAACGTATAGTAGGATTACTATTAGGGTCACCTCCTTTATTATAAATACTCAATCCTGGAACTTTACCTTGTAAGAGTTGAGCAGGATTGTTTATATTACCACGGTTAAATTCTTCAGGATTTAACGTAGTAACCGCACTGGTTATCTCCTTTTTTTCCTGAGTACCGTATCCTACAACGACTACTTCCGAAAGCTGCGTAACATCAACAGACATTTGCATATCTATTGTAGATTGACCCTCCACTGGGACTTCCGCACCTTTAAATCCTACGTAAGAGAAAACGAGTGTGGCATCGTCACCGACTGTTAGTTTATAATTACCATCTATGTCTGTAATGGTACCGTTATTTGTGCCTTTTTCAATTACTGTAACACCAGGCATAGGAAGACCATCCTGATCAGTCACAGCACCCGACACTGTTCGTTCTTGAGCCCATGCTGATGTACAAATACACAGCAGAAGCACCAAATTTAATGATAAAATTTTCTTCATAATATTGGGTTTTGGGTATGGTTTAAAAAATAAATTACAAAAAGCATTTTGAAAATGAAAGCTTCTTCTTCTATATTAGGCGACAAAAGTGGAGATTAAATAATGCAAACGTCTTCGCAATCGTTTGCGCGAAAAGATAAATATTTGAAATAAATTAAATATTAGCTATTTTGTGATATAATGGATCGCATTATAGCTACTATAAAAAATTACATTTTGTTAATTATTGAATACACAAAAGGTAATTCTGAAACTTAAGTATAAAACTTAACTAATCTTTAGCTAAAATAACACTGGAGTAAGGAGGAAGATGAATTGTATTCCCTGTTAAACTTGCACTTCCATTAAAGGAATTATGAAGCGTATAGGAAGAAAGCAGTGTCAATGAATTCTTATCATCCTTTAAGTTATGGATGATCAAAACTTCTGTCCCTTCATAAGTTCTTTTAAAGGTCAATAAAGATGGGTCATCTGTTTTAAATGGAATAAGCTCCCCCACTAACAAGGCCGGGATTGATTTACGTGTATCAATTAAATCTTTATAATGATCAAAAAGCGATGTAGAATCCTTCCTTTGCTCAGATAAGCTTTCAATTGTGGCAGGAGTATTATATTCTGGCTCAATCCATTTAGGCCGATTAGGATCATTACCCTCTTCCCATAAAAATGGTTCACGAATTCGTGGGTCAGGCTTTTTACCACGCATGCCTATTTCTTCACCATAATAGATATATGGTGTTCCCGGAAGTGTTAATAGTATAGATGCTGCAACTTTAGCTTTACCTTCATCATTATTTAAAACGGACATAACCCGGTTTTGATCGTGATTGCTTAGGAAAATAGCATCGTGATAACCAGTGTTTATCGAATTATAAATAGCCCTATTAGCTATTAAACTTGTAATAAAGGAGGAGTCTTCATTAACCTGCCAGCCATGTCCTGAAATGGAAGCATCTACAACGCCACCTCTGTTTACTGATTCTAAAATACTGAAAGCCAAATCAAAGTTAAAAAAGGAGGTAAAGCCGGCAGCATATGGCGCTGTTGTTTCCGCATTCGCCCAAATTTCGCCAACCAGATAAACATCTGGGTCTACTTTCTCCATTTCAGCTTTAAATTCTTTCCAGAATTCATGATTATCATCAGCACGATCATCAGGAAAAATATGTTTGGCTGCATCAAGCCTAAATCCGTCGACACCTACATCCTCAAGCCAGAACCGCCCGATATCATAGATCTCTTTTTTTACTTCCGGATTATCAAAATTAAGGTCAGGCATACCACCCCAGAAAAAGCCGTAATAATGCTCTTCCTTCTCATTGCCATTCACCGGATGCCACTGCCGGATATTATCTGAATCGAAAGAGATCTCTTTCTTTGCCAGCTGCTCAGCGATTGAATCCTTATCTGCCCAAACATAGTAATCCCTGTATTTGCTGTCCTTATCTGAAGAAGCCGCTATAAACCAGGGGTGTTGATTGGAGGTGTGGTTTACAACAAAATCAATTATCACTTTAATATCTCTTTCATGTGCTTCAGCAAGAAAGGATTTAAATTCTTCCATTGTACCATAATCCGGATGTATAGCACGATAATCTGTTACATCATATTTATGATAGGATGGAGAAGGCATAATGGGCATAAGCCAAACAGCATCAATATTAAGCTCCTCAAGATAATCCATCTTTTGTATCATCCCATTGATATCGCCAATACTGTCATTATTGGTGTCGTAGAATGACTGGACAAAGATCTCATAGGCTACACCATTTGGCCATGCTGTATTGATTTCATCAACCTTTGCTGTCTCTGTTGCCTTTGGCGTACAGGATAAAGTCAGTAATAATATTCCTGATAGCTTTAAAATATTATACATTCTATCTTATTTCTTAATGATTTTAAAAGATTCTTTTCCTGACCTGTTTTGTACTTCAACCAGATAAACACCTTTTGGAACTGATGATAAAGAAATATGTGTATTATTAGCATCAATTGATGAGCTCATAATCTCAAGTCCTTTTAAATCGAAAACAGTAACAACTGAAGGTTCAGTAACTAAGATACTGAGTTTATCTTCAACAGGATTTGGATAAAAGTGTAAGGACTCAAGTGCCTGTGGATCCGTAACTTCAGTAATAAGATCAGCAGGTTTTTCAAGACGTACATCAGTATATAACCTAAACTCCCCGGGCTGCAAAGTAATTGAAATCGGATTATTTACATTCAGGTCTCCAAAGGTTGTAAAATAGCTATACCAATTACCCAGGTGAGGAAATGAAATATTTACCTGCTTGGGTACCACATCAAAATTCCCGACAATAACAACATTCATTTCATCCACTGTAGAAGGGTTGTTGTTATATGGATCATTTCTAATAGTGATCTGCTTCAGAAGCGGGTTATTTCCTAAATTGGCAAAAGTTGGAGCACCAAAATTGAATACTTTTTCTTTCCTCAGATTTAAAAGTGCCTGATAAAAATTAAATATATCAATCCTTTCTTCTTCATTTAAATAACCCAGTGCTACCGGTGTTGGCTTAATACCTAACCTTCCATCAAATTCAATACTTACATCATATCCCCATTCTCCCCATTGCCACATCATTTTAGGCCCGGGTATTGTATATAGAAATAAGGCCGCTCCTTTTAATCTTTCAATTCTTTCGGGCAATGGACGGGTGGAATAATCAGCTGTACGATTACCAAATTCCTTTACACGGTAACCAACTCTTTCCTCATCATGGCTTTCCATGTAGGTAACCAGGTGCGGATTTTCCCAACCCCTATTCTCATAATAGCCCCAGGCCAGATCAGTATCCTCCGGATAACCCATTGCTACCTGTGAATAGCTATGGTTCATATGTCCCCACAATAGGAATCCAAGGCTCGACAGCTCTTTTTCTTCGGTATTACTACCAAAATGCTCAAGGATGAGAATGGCGTCTTCATCATAAATCCTGATCTCATCACGCATTCTTTTTAATAAAGCTATCCGGGTAGCATCATATGATGACCATAGTCCGACATCTTCCCCACTTTCTTTTTGGGTAAAACCTTTACTCAGATCATAGCGAAAACCATCTACTTTATACTCGTTCAACCAGTAATGATTGACAGTATCCAGATATTGCTGTGTATATGGGCTTTCATGGTCCATATCAAAAAAGACATTAAAAGGATGTTTGGCATCAACATTGAACCATGGATTTTCAAGAAGTGGTTTAAAATTCTGAAAATCAAAATACATCATTAAAAAGCTGTTCGGAATATCCTGATGATTTAGTGTAATATCAAGAATAACGGCAATATCCAAACCATGTGCAGCATCAATTAATGCTTTCAGGTTTTCCTTCGGACCATAATATTTATCAGGGGCAAACATAAATGTTGGATTATATCCCCAGCTTATGTTACCATTAAACTCCATAACAGGCATTAATTGAATGGCATTTATCCCAAGGTTTTTGAAATAACTCAAGGTATCCTGAAGGTCTGCATATGTCCTGTTTCCGTCCTCAAAAAAATCACGGATAAGCAGCTCATAAATGATCAGCGAATCCTCAGCAAATGTAACAGGTTCATTTTGCCATTGGTATGGTGTCTGACCAGTTTCCAGGACACTTACTCGGTTGAAAAACCATGTACCATGTAAAGCTCCTGCCGGATAATCCTGTAAACCGGGATAATGTGATTCAGGGATATAATGATCATCCGGATCAAGTATTTTGTCAGCATATGGATCTGCAATATAAACTGATCCATCAACCAGATATTGAAAGCCATATTCCACACCAGGTTCAAGTCCCGTTATTTCCAACCAGAAATGCTCCCCATCCTGTTTCATCTGGTATTCGGGGGCAGCTTCCCAATTATTGAAATCACCCACTACATATACAAATGATTTATTTGGAGCCCAAAGATCCAGGATAACTCTGGTGGGATCATTATTAAAATAATTAATCCCTGCAATTACTCCTGTAGGCCTGGGTTCTACTACTGATGGGGTATAAACAATAAATGTGGTGGAATCTTCAGCGATTTCAGTTCCATTATCAGCAGTAACTTTTATTTTATATTCACCTTCAGCTCCTGCAGTATGATCATGAGAAATAGAGGAAACTGAAGTTTCTGAAGCAATAACATTTTCATTTATATAAATAGTCATTGTAGCTATTTCGGATGCGGTCGCAGAAATAGTTAATACTTCCCCGGTTGTTAAAAATAAAGGCTGCTCTTTAGGAGCAGTGATTTTTACATCAAGCCCACCTTCTGAAATATCTATGAAGAAATCCTGTGTCTGTCCATTACTCCAGTCCTGGCCTTTAAGTAAAAACCCAATACTTTTTATCTGGTCAGCAGTTTTATTAAAAAAAACAGTTGGAGTAAATGTAATTGTATAAATATTCGGATCTGTTGCCGAACGTGTCATTAATGCGTCGCTTTGTGCATCTGTAGCCGGGTTTACATTTGTTGCGGCATCACAGTTGGAAGCACAACCTTCCGCTATCCAGCTCCATATCCATATAGGGTCAGTATAACCTTCCAGAGCTGTGCCGGAAACATCAACAGTTATAGTTAAAGGCTGATCGGCTTTTGGGAAAGCAGGATCTACTGTCACCTGGGCCAATGAAGATATGCTTAATAGACAGAGCAATAAGATAAAGAAACGCATAAGCAAATATTTAAAAAAAGGGGTGAAAATCTTTCACCCCCTTTAACAATTAAAAAAATAAAATTATTCTACAAGTAGAAAAATATACCTGCCAGTTATATCATTGAACCATATATCATAGGTACCTGCCTCAACAGGAATATTAGGTCCATTTTGAGTCGCCTCTCCGCTAATTGGAGTACCAGCTCCCCAGTTTACGTCCCAGGCATCCTCTGCTCTAAATTTCATTTCACCGCCCCCAAGAGCAGCTCCATTTATATACCAAATATGTGGATTAAAAGTAGATTGAGTCATATCTGTATCAGCATCCCAGCCACCTGGAGTAGCATCTCCAATAATTCCAATAGTAGAATATGTCGGATCTCCGGAAGCATCATACGGTTCTACAGTAAATGTCATGGCATCAGTATCAACAGTTAAGGAGTAATAACCTTCTGTCTCAATTACAAATGCCCCCGGATCCGAACCGGTTCCATCATTTACTGCGAGTGTTGTGCCATCGTTAGTACCCCACTGCGGTTGCCACTGACCTCTTACTTCCACAAGTTTGAATTCACCGGCAGCAAATTTTCCTGTAAAATAATACAGATCAGGATTAGACGGATCCCGGAATAACGGAGTATTATTATTATTTGGGTCCCATCCCGCAGCAGTTGCATTACCTACGAAAAATAAGTTTCTTAATGGAGGCTCTTCACCACCAACTTCTACCCATCTAACCTGAATAGGTTGAATAGCTGAAAATTTTTCAATAGTATTAGCTCCTCCGGTACCTGTAAAAGCACGTAACCTGAAATATAACTCCCCGGTACTATTATCAGGAGTAGCAGGGTCACCATCTAACCCTGCCTCTGTGGCAAGATCCAACAGCTGATCTACTGATACAGCTAAATGATTTTCTGAAGTTGATCCTAATAATTGAGATGTTCCAAATGTTGGGTCAGTTGATCCGTAAAGTTCATAAGTGATATTTACCGGTGCACCGAAATCAACCGGTTCCCAAATAAAACGTTCTGCTATATTCGATGCTGTTGGTTCAGAGATCACATATTCTGATAAAAAAGAATTTGTAAACTCAAGATCTTCAGCAGGTTCTTCTGCAACAAAATCGAGTGCGACATCATCTTCACAGGCACTAAAGCCAAGAAGAAGAAAAAATGACAAAAGTATTAATGATATATTTTTCATTGTTTTTATTTGTTTAAATGTTAATATCCTGGATTTTGATTAAGGTTAGGGTTTGCTGAAAGGCTTATTTCCGGTACCGGATATAAACTTCGGAAACTTCCAATAGGAATTCCATTTGGAGCATTTCCTTTCCAATCCCATAAATAGGCAGCACCGGTAAATAAGTTAAATCGGATTAGATCCTGCCTTCTGTGCGCCTCCCAATAAAGTTCGACCAAACGCTCATCAATAATAAGTTCCAGAGTAAGGTCACTTACTGTTACTAAATCAGGGTTATCAGCTCTTATTCTTAGCTGATTGATATAACCTGCAGCAGTGGTTGCATCACCTCCGCCACCTCTTATATAAGCTTCGGCATACATCAAATAAGCATCTGCAAGCCTGAACATCGGAAAATCAGTATCTGCCAAATCGAGGCTGGAACCGCGAACTCCCGTTGAAGTTAAATTAGAAAATTTACCGACTATATATCCTGTTTCCCTCTCACCAATGCTTGAAATATCGATGGTCCGGTCTTCTGTTATCAATGTATTTCTATCATCATTGGTATAAGCATCCTGAAGGAATGTTTCAGAAAATTCCTCAGTCACTCTTAGGGCACCGCCCCAGCCACCGGCATTTACACCAAAAGCAGCGCCATTAGCTTCCTGTGAACCAATTTGCCCGTTGATTATAACAGTTGTTGGTCCGTAATTCTGTGTAGTAATACCATCTGAAACAATAGGGAAAATAATTTCTCTCCTTGCCTCACCTTGATCGTTATCAGCCATAAAAACTTCAAGATAATTTGATGCTAACTGATAATTACTGTTGATAATATTCTCAGTATAGGTTATCACTTTATCATAGTGGTTTTCATTTATGTAAACCTCAGCATTAAGATAAATTTTGGCCAGCAACATCCATGCAGCTGCTTTATCGGCACGTGCATATTCGTTTTGCAGCGGTTCCGCCATTTCTGGAAGAATTTCCAAAAGTTCAGATTCAATGAAATCGAATAACTCAGGTCTTGTATACTGTGGTGCCCTGAAAGCTCCTACAGGATCATTTTCCGTAACAAAAGGAGCACGACCAAAAAGGTCCATCATATGATAATATGAAAGGGCCCTTAAAAATCTTGCTTCCGCACGGAACATTGCTATTTCATCACGAAGGTCAGCACTAACACCACGACGATCAAGGTTAGCCTCTGATGTCTGTCTCAGGTACTCATTGGCAAAAGCAACAGAAGTCATAACCCTACCAAACATTCCTCTAAGGATCACATTTTCTGCTGACCATGTAACCCGGTTTAACTCTCTTAATCCCGGATCATTTTCCCAGGTCCAGATTGCCTCATCAGTAGGTAATTCCTGAAGGTTCCATAATCCCCGGCCATACTGGCTGGTACCCGCATCCAATCCATCAATATTGGAAGAACCGGGACCATCTGTTCCGGTCAATGCCAAATTAGCATACACAGCAGCTAGTCCTTGCCTGTAAGCTTCAGGTTCACTATAAAATTCATCGACCAGCGAAACCAGGGGATCGCCCGGCTCAACATCAAGATCACCTGTACACCCAATAAAAATCAGTGAGAAACAGGTAAAGTATATTAATTTAAGGTTCATATCTATTATTGTTTAAAATCTAATATTTGCTGCCAAATAAAAAGTCCTGGGCCTTGGATATATGGTATTATCAATACCACCAAATATTTCAGGGTCTATTCCTGAGTATTCGGTAATAATGAACACGTTCTCAACTCCTGCAGCCAATCGTAAATTTGCACCAGGTGTTACTACATTTTCAAAAGTATATCCGAGCGTGATATTATCCATTTTTATAAATGAACCATCTTCAATGTAATAATCTGACAGGATCACATCTTCTGTATTTTGAAATCCTGTATTTAATACATCAGTAGGTACATTAGAAGGGAACGGATTTAAACTGATTATATTTAGCTGTGCCCGTGAAGAATTTACGTTGTTATAGACATAATTTCCATAACTGGCTCTCATATTAAATGAAAGATCAAAATTTCTATAATTTAAATTTGAAAGAAAGCCAAAAGTAGCATTTGGACTGGCATTTCTATAGATATACCGATCGTTATCATTTATAATATTGTTACCATCCAGATCCACATATGCACCTTCTATAGGCCTGCCGGTTTCATCATATACCTGCTTATATACATAGAATGCTCTGGGATCAAATCCTACCCTGCGGATTTGAACAGTACCGCCTGTACCCCCGCCAATTCCTCCTGTACGTGTATCATCTTGTGCAAGCTCATCGATCTCCGTTTCCAGGAAAGTTGCATTAAAATTGACATTCCAGTTTAAACCTCTTTCATTTCTAAGAATATCTCCATTAACAGCAAACTCAATACCTTTTGAAGTAAAGCTTCCTATATTTTGCAGACCTGCATTACTGAAATTTGATCCGTCAGAAATCGGCGCATTGGCCAAAAGGTCATCAGAAACTTTATAAAATGCTTCTAAGGATCCCCAGAATCTATTCTCCAATATTCCGTAATCCAATCCTATATTCCAGGTGGTTGTTTCCTCCCATTTTAAGTTTTCATTTCTGAAAGTTGGATATCCGACTGGGATCACCTGATCGCCAAACTGATATTGCGAAGAAGGCCTGCCGGTTACATACCTTGGTAAATAAATATCGCGAACACCTACATCCTGCTGTCCTGTTATACCCCAGCCGACACGTAATTTAAAGGTGGAAAGGGTGTTTGAATTAGGAAAAAATTCATCCCTTACCTTCCATGCAAAAGCAGCCGCAGGAAAATTTCCCCATCTGTTCTCCTCACTGAATCGGGAAGTTCCATCTCTTCTGTATGAGAGCGTTAAAAGATATTTATCGTTATAAGCTAGATTGGTCCTTCCGAAGAATCCAATTAAAACAAGATCAGTAGCTTCACCAAAAATTGGCTCTGTATCTTCATTATCATTTCTCATTTCCAGAGAATTATAGAAGTCATCTTCAAATCGCTGATAAGAATATCCCAAAGTTGCCTCTACGTCCAGTTCACCGAGGTCCTTATTGTAATCTAAATAAGTATCCAATAATTCTGTACTTCTATTACTACTGTAGATACGCTCAGAACCTACAAAACTACCATCAGGCTGTTGGACCGGAAGGTCCGGTGATACCAGAACATGGCCTTCACCTGATTGGTCATCAATTCCAAGATTAACGTTTACTGAAACGTCCGGAAAGAAATGAAGAGCATAATCAAATTTAATATTTCCATAAAACCTTTTTACTTCACTATTATCATTTGTCAGTTCCAGAACTGATACCGGGTTCCATGGAGCCAGATTATTAAAATTATCTCTTCCAAAAAACTGAAAATATCCACCCCAGTCAGAAGCAGAATCATAAACAGGCTGAGTAGGATCAAAAGTAATTGCTCCTCCTTCTACTCCTGGCGCAAAACGATTCTCTTCAAGAACACCATTTGCATTTAGTGTAATCCGCAAATGATCATCTAAGAAGGTAGGATTTAAATTTATTGAAGCAGACGTTCTTTCATATTTTGAAGTGAGACGGATCCCCTCCTGGTCTGTACGTCCGATAGAAACCCTTGTTGGTACTTTATCGAGTACATTTCCCTGTACAGCAAGGTTAAAGCTTGTCGTAATCCCGGTTCTGAATATTTCTTCCTGCCAGTCTGTATTAGCATCACCTAACTGATCGGTCATTTCAGGAGCATGTTCTGCTACTATCTCCCTAAATTCATCAGCGGTAAAAACATCTATTTTTCTTGCAAGAGTACTTGCTGCTGTACGCGCATCAAATGTAACCTGAAAATCTTTGGTAGCTTCCTTGGTTTCTATTATAATAACCCCGTTAGAGGCTCTTGAACCATAAATAGCTGTAGCTGATGCATCTTTAAGTACTGTAAAAGACTCAATATCATTCGGATTTATACTACTCAATATTGATCTTGCTCCTCCAACCGCATTATTATCAATTGGTAAACCATTGATAACTATTAGCGGATCATTTGATGCATCAAGTGATGCTCCTCCCCTGATCCTGATTGCAGCCCCCGATCCTGGAGCTCCACCGGAATTAATGGTTACACCGGCAACGCGCCCATTCAGAAGATTTTCAGGGGTAACTATATTTCCCTGGTTAAAATCCTTTTCTGAAACAGAAGTAATTGCTCCCGTGGCATTCTCCACCGTAGTGGTACCATATCCGATCACCACAACCTCTGCCAGCTGTTCTGCACTAGTCTCCAATTGGACATCTATAACAGATCTGTTACCTACAGGCACCTCTCTAGTCTGATATCCAATATAGGAAAAAACAAGTGTAGCATTTTCAGGTACATTTAACCTGTAGTTACCGCTAAAATCGGTAACCGTACCCTGAGTGGCTCCCTTTACCATAATATTAACCCCCGGTAAAGGTTCAGTACCGTCCGTAACTGTACCACTTACAGTTCGTTCCTGTGCCCATAAGCTTTGTAAGCTAAAGACACACATTATCAACAATAAAAAACCATTTCTCATAATAAGTTATAAAAATTATATTATTTAAAGATTATCAATTTGGTTACCAGTAAAAAAATAAAAAATAACTTCTCTGTCTCAGCAAACGTTTGAAATCACTATAACCTTACATTGCAATCATTTCAAATACTACTGCACAATTAAATTAAAAATAAATCTAGGTAAATATTTTCCATTTATTCTCAATATGCAACGATTTTTACCTGATTTGCAAATGATTTTTCCTAAAATAAGATAGAAAACGTCTTCGCAACCGTTTGCAATAAAAAGCCTAAATCCATTCTCTTCAATTATGATCTACTACAATCCTTAAAAAGCAATGGTAAATTTTAATTTGTACTTTAGAAGGATTACCTATTTTTTATGAATACATTACAACCAAATTCCGTATATACTTTTGTATAAAGTGAATAATAGAAATTTAAACAAATAAATTGCAGCTTAGTTTTTTTTGAAGTAGCATTGAATTCTAATGAAGTCCTCACAAGTAACCATAAAAGATATAGCACGCGAATTAGGTATCTCTCCTTCAACGGTTTCCCGTGCATTAAAAGATCATCCGGATATAAGTCCCGATACAAAAAAAGTTGTTAAAGCGCTGGCAGAAAAATTGAATTACCAGCCTAATATAGTTGCCTTAAACCTCCGCCAGAGTAAAACAAATACTATAGGTGTCATTGTACCGGAACTGGTTCATTTTTTCTTCTCCACTGTAATAAGCGGTATAGAGGATGTTGCCTATAAAAACGGCTATAATATTATACTCAGCCAGTCGAACGAGTCATATGAACGTGAAGTCAGTGACCTGAGGGCTCTTTTCAATAGCCGTGTAGATGGTCTTCTAATCTCGGTTTCGCGGGAAACCAGTAATTTTGATCACTTCAAATCAGTTTTTGAGCGGGGTATGCCGATGGTTTTTTTCGATCGTGCCGTAGATGAACTTGATACCAGCAAAATTATTGTTGATGATTCTGACGGCGCTTATCAGGCGACTAAACATCTGATTGAGCAGGGCTGTAAAAGAATAGCTCATATTGCAGGGCCTGATAGCCTGCTCATTAGTAAAAAAAGGACTGACGGTTATATTAAAGCATTGGGTGACCATAATATAATGGTGGATAATAATATGATCATTCCATGTAATGAGGGCTCTATTGAATCTGCAAAAGAAATAGCTATGAAGCTGTTTCATATGAAAAACCGCCCTGATGGGATATTTACCAGTCATGACCTCACTGCTCTGGGTGCAATGCAGGCAGCAAAAGAACTTAAAATTAAAATTCCGGATGAACTGGCCGTTATAGGATTTTCAAACTGGCAGGTGGCTTCTTTCACCGAACCTACCCTTTCCTCTGTAGATCAGCCAGGTTATGAAATGGGCAAACAGGCAGCTGAATTGCTCCTTAAAGAAATAGTATCTAAAGAAGATCAATTTATTGAACCACAAACTAAAATTTTACCTACTAAACTCATAATCAGAGAATCTTCAAAACGGAAGTAGATAGTTGAGATGTGAGATTTAAGATAATGTGGTGATTTAAATCACAGGCCGGCCTGATATAGTACATTCTCTAGTAAGTTAATACCTTTTATTTTTGAATTTCTTAATGGTATACTTTTGGTGAATGATCAACATATATTTCCGTTACAACCAGGTCGTCCTAATGCTCCGGAAAATTTAAAACTGAAGCTGCTTGAGATAAGAAATTCAATGAAAGAGTCTGAAGAAAAATTTTCAGGCTTACTCGGTCAGGTACATCCTCAACATTTAAATAGTGCCAGAAATTTTATTCATTACCTTACTTTAAGAAGTTTTGATATTAGGGAGTTACAAAGTGAACTCCATTTACTCGGGTTATCATCACTAGCAAGCTCTGAAAGCCATACCTTTAGTCAGCTTAACCAGGTGCTTTCCTGGATGAATGAAAGACCTGACAAAATTAATAGTTGTACTTATAAAGATGCTATTGGAATAAAAGCCAGGAATTTAAAGAATCTATTTGGAGCCTTTCCTGAAAAAACACCACATATCATGGTTACCTTGTCCAGCGAAATGTTAGCTACTTCAGGCTATTTTGAAAATATGCTGGAGGCCGGTTTGACAATTGCCAGAATCAATTGCGCCCACGATAATGAGGATGTTTGGCAAAAAATGATTGATGGACTAAAAAAAGCAATGATAAAAACCGGCAGGTCAAGCAAGATTTATATGGATCTTCCGGGCCCAAAAATCAGGATAGATAGTTTGTCTACAATTGTAAAGGGTAAGCCAGGGATCCTTTTACAGGAAGGGTCCAGGATTTTATTAACCTCATTATCTAAAAAAGGAACTTCCAATTTGCCTGAAGTATATATTGATCCTCCGGAAATCCTTTCCCTGATTCGTAAGGATGAACATATCTTTTTTGATGATGGCAAATTTGAGGCAAGAGCAATAAAATGCGCTGATGAAGAAGTGATAGTAGAAGTAGTGAGGATTTCCACAAAAAAACCTGTACTAAAAGCAGGAAAAGGAATAAATCTTCCCCATACTGATTTAAACTTCAGCGCCTTGACACCAACTGATCGTAAATTTTTACCTTTCATTTGTCAAAATGCAGATTTAATAGGCTATTCATTCGTCTCCAGCATTCAGGATATAGAAGAATTACGTGTTTTAATTAAGCAGTGCTGTAAAAAGTCGCAGCCGGCAATAATTTTAAAGATCGAAAGGTTAAAAGCAATTAATAACCTCCCCTCTTTACTCTTAAATGGATTAAAGGATTCCTCTGTGGGTGTAATGATTGCAAGGGGTGACCTTGCAGTTGAAATTGGTTATGAACGTTTGAGTGAGATCCAGGAGCAGATACTTTGGATCTGTGAAGCTGCTCATATACCCGTAGTTTGGGCAACCCAGGTCCTTGAGTCAATGAATAAAACCTCTTACGCAACCCGATCAGAAATTTCAGATGCTGCACAATCAATTAAAGCAGAGTGTGTTATGCTCAATAAAGGAAAATATATAGTAAAAACTATTAAAATGCTGTCAAATATCCTCAAACTACAGCAGGAGCATAAAATAAAGAAGAGATATACACTCCGACCGCTAAAGATTGCGCAAAATTTTATTTTGTCATAAATGATTTATTGATTTACTGCTTCAAATACGGAATAATTTTTAATTCTTCATTTTTAATTTTCAATCCCAAAAAAATGGTGCCGTTGCCGCAATCGTTTTCGGTATTTTTTTACTTATATCCTTTCCTAAAAATGTCATTTAATCTATAAATTGGCACAGTAATAAGGTATTTGAAGCAACGAAAACAAAAATGAGCAATTCCCAATCTGTACTGAAAAAAAATAAAATGTTAAACCAGGCACTTGGTGATTTTGAATATATACAGAGAAAGAATAACAACGAAATAATATTAAATACTTCTTATGGTAATGCAAATATCACTATATATTCACCGGAGGTAATAAGAATATCAATTAGCCTTAATAAAGTCTTTGATGATTTTAATTATGCCGTTATACAAAAACCTGGTGCGGTAGAATTTGAGCTGGATGAGGTTGAAGATAAGCTGATCATTTCCACACAATCCACTATTTTAGAAATAGCCAAATTCCCTGTTCGATTTACTTTTAAAGATATTAATGGCAGCATACTTAATCAGGACGAAGTTTTTGGGACTTCCTGGATTGGCGACCAGGTAACAACCTATAAATGCCTTCAGAAGGAGGAGAAATTTATAGGGCTGGGTGAAAAAACCGGTCATCTTAACAGGTTTGGGAAAGGCTATCAAAACTGGAATACTGACTATTTCGGATATGATAAAGATTCAGATCCATTATATGTTTCCATACCTTTTTATATAGGTATCCATCCCGGAGGTGCTTATGGGATTTATTTAAACAACTCCTATAAAACACATTTCAATTTTGGAGCCTCAAATAACAGGTTTTCCAGCTTTTCTGCAGATCATGGTTTAATGGATTATTATTTTATAGGAGGAGGATCCGTTTCTAAAATAATTTCAAATTACACTGAACTTACCGGCAGAATGCCTATGCCACCTAAATGGAGCTTAGGCTATCAACAATGTCGCTATAGCTATTATCCTGAATCTGAAGCTATTTCCGTGGCCACTACTTTTCGGGATAAAGACATTCCCGCGGATGCCATCGTCCTGGATATCCATTATATGGATGATTTTAAGATCTTCTCCTGGGATTCAGAACGGTTTCCAGGCCCAAAAAATCTGATTAATTCCCTTAAGGAAAAAGGATTTAATACAGTGCTAATGTGTGATCCGGGTATTAAGGCAGAAGAAGGTTATAAACCATATGAAGATGGCCTTAAGGAAGATATTTTCCTAAAGTATCCTGATGGAAAGCCATACCAGGGCGAGGTTTGGCCAGGATGGTGTAATTTCCCTGACTTTACAGATCCTAAATGCCGTGAGTGGTGGGGAAGCCAGCTAAAGCAATATACAGATCTGGGGGTCAATGGCTATTGGAATGATATGAATGAGATCGCCACTTGGGGACAAATGCTGCCTGAGCTTATAGAATTTGATTTTGATGGGCATAAAGCCACGACACGTAAAGGAAGAAATATTTATGGCTTTCAAATGGCCAGAAGTACATATGAAGGTATACGCAAAAACTTACAGAAACGCCCTTTTAATCTGACCCGAGCTGGTTTTAGTGGCGTTCAGCGTTTTGCAGCAGTATGGACAGGGGACAATACCGCTTCGGATGAACATATGCTGTTAGGCGTTAGAATGGTGAATAGCCTGGGATTAAGCGGTGTTCCATTTACCGGATATGATGTTGGCGGTTTTATTGATAATGCTGATGAGAAGCTTTTTGCCAGATGGATAGCAATCGGAGCTTTTTCTCCTTTCTTCAGGGGCCACTCAATGATCAACAGCCGTGATTCAGAACCATGGGCTTACGGAGAAGAAGTAGAAGAGATCAGCCGTAACTATATAAAATTAAGATACCGTTTACTTCCGTATATCTACAGCATTTTTTATAAAGCAACAAATGATGGTTTACCCATTGCAAGGAGCCTTGCTATTGATTATGCAACGGATGATAAGATCTATAAAAAGGAGTTTGAAAATCAATATCTATTTGGCCCTTCACTATTAATTGCACCTGTAGAAAGCCAAAAGGAAATTATGAAAGTATACCTTCCAAAGGGTGAATGGTACGACCTTTATACAGATGAAAAATATCAGGGAGGTCAGGAAATTTTTGCTGAATGCCCTATGGAAAAACTGCCTGTTTTTGTAAAAAGCAGCAGCATAATCACAATGCAGGAATCAGGTATAAATACGGCTCATAAATCTGAGGTCCTTGAGGTGCATGTTTATCCTGGTCAGGAAGAAAATAACTTTGAGCTTTACGAGGATGATGGGATATCTTTTGAGCATGAGCAGGATGGTTATTACAAAAGAAGAATCATTTATAAGCCGGGTGATCATTTAATATTTAATACTGCAGAAGGAGCATATTCTCCTGACTGGAAAAGTATTAAAATTTATATTCACGCTAGTGATATAAACAATGTAAAGGTAAATGATGTAAATGTAGATGTAAAAACAGAGCAATACCGTTTTATTTTACCAATTTCCCATTTCGATCCTATTGAAAGGCCAAAAGAGGATACGCTTAAGATCGAGAATATTGCTTATATTGAGGTCCCGATTTCAAATAATAAAATAAATATTAACTGGTAATAAATTCACAAATAATGAAACAGCTATATTATCTAATAATCGTCACATTTTTAGTAGCCTCCTGTGCTCCCAGCCCGCAAGGAGTTGAAAATTCACCAAATTCGGCAACTACAGCCGATCAGGATGTTTTTCCCGCTAAAGCAAAGGATATGACCATCTATGAAGTCAACATCCGCCAGGCAACACCGGAAGGTACTTTTGCAGCTTTTCAAGAACACCTTCCTCGTCTTCGTGACCTGGGTGTGGAGATCCTTTGGCTTATGCCAATCCAACCAATAGGTGAAAAGAATAGAAAAGGAACATTAGGAAGTTACTATTCCATTTCCGATTATTCAGCAGTAAATCCTGAATTTGGTACAAAAGAAGACCTAAAAGAACTTATATCTGAAGCACAGGCTATGGATTTTGTAGTAATCTTAGACTGGGTGCCAAACCATACCGCCTGGGATCATCCGTGGATTAAAGAACATCCTGAATATTATATGACGGACAGCAGTGCAAAAGAAGTGGCAAAAATCACTAATGTAGGAACTGATTACTATAAAACCAGTGAAAACAATATAGTATATGAAGCAGATTGGTCCGATATAGCATTGTTAAATCATTTCAATCCCGCTACCCGTAAAGCTATGATCGAAGAGATGCGTTACTGGGTGGAGGAAATGAATATTGATGGTTTCCGTGCAGATCATGCAGGGCACGAGATCCCAATGTACTTCTGGGAAGAATCTATTGAAGAGTTAAATAAATTAAGACCTCTATTCTGGCTGGCAGAATGGGATGAGCCAAGAATGCACCTGACATTTCATGCCACTTATGACTGGGGGCTGCTTCATTTAACTGAAGCTGTGGCTAAAGGCAATAAGACAGCTGAAGACCTGCATGAACATATCAGAAAAGATCTGGCCAGCTTTGGAAAGGATGCTTTCCGCCTTACCATGATCACGAATCATGATGAAAATGCATGGGCAGGAACGGTCTTTGAAAGATACGGGGAAGGCCATAAAACGTTTGCTACCTTTATCTTTACAGCATATGGTATTCCTATGATATATAGTGGTCAGGAAGCCGGAATGGATAAAAGGCTGGAGTTTTTTGAAAAGGATACAATTAATTGGGATGACCCAAAAAACCTGACTTCTTTTTATACTCAGTTAAATACCCTAAGGGAAGACAATTCCGCTTTATGGAGTGGCGAATATGGAGCCATGCCAGAGCAACTTCTGGATAATAATAAAGAAGTATTCTCTTTTATCAGGGAAAATGAGAATAATGCTGTAATAGGGATTTTAAACCTATCAGGTAAAAGTCAAAGCGTGAAATTTTCTGATGCAGGAATAGCAGGAACATATAATGATTATTTCACAAATCAATCATATAGCATTGGTAGTAATGATTTGGAGCTTCAGCCATGGCAGTATTTAATCTTTACCAAATAAAACTGATAAAAGGTAATGGAGCAACCTGAAGGTAATAAACAGAAAATTTCTCTTTCTTCATCAAAACCAAGGCTAAGCTTCTGGCAGATCTGGAACATGAGCTTTGGTTTTTTAGGGATACAGTTTGGGTTTGCACTACAAAATGCAAATACAAGCCGCATATTTGAAACACTTGGTGCTGACACAAAAAATTTAGCCTTTTACTGGTTAGCAGCACCATTGACAGGTCTTTTGGTACAACCCATAATAGGTTATTATAGCGACCGGACGTGGCACCCTAAATGGGGCCGCAGAAGACCATTTTTCGCCATTGGTGCCATACTCGCCTCTGCAGCACTTATTTTTATGCCCAACTCCCCTACCCTTTGGATGGCAATAGGTATGTTATGGATAATGGATGCTTCAATAAACGTAAGCATGGAACCTTTCCGCGCTTTTGTGGGGGATATGCTCCCACCAGAGCAGCGAACGATGGGTTTTGCCACCCAAAGCTTTTTTATAGGTATTGGAGCTGTTGTAGCATCTGCATTGCCTTGGATATTTACCAACTGGTTTGGCCTCTCAAATACAGGGGATGCCGTAGGTGAAATCCCGCCATCTGTACATTGGGCATATTATATAGGGGCAGCTGCTTTCTTTGGAGCTGTGATGTGGACGGTTTTTACTACAAAGGAATATCCGCCAGATGAAGCAGAAAAGCATGGAGAAAAGGTTCAGGAATCTTACAACCCCCTGAATATCAGATATAAGCCATCTTTTTATTTTAATATTAGTCTTGTTCTATTGGTAATTGCAGGCGCTCTTTCTATCTGGTTCTATTTTGCTGGCCTGGATAAAGAACTCTACGTTTTAAGCGGCATATTTGGATTATTTGGAATTTGCTACATGATAGCCGCCTATAATATGTTCCAGGATTCTTATGATAAAACCCTTGTGCAAATCGTTAGGGATTTTCAGAATATGCCAAAGACAATGGTGCAGCTTGCTTTTGTTCAGTTTTTCAGCTGGTTTGCCCTATTTTCCATGTGGATTTACACTACTTCAGGGGTAACGAGCCATATCTATGACATGAAGCTTTCATCCCAGGAATTAACTACTTTGGAGGTCATCTTTGAAGAGCGGTTAGCCACACTTACGGAGCCTGAATCAATAGCTGATTTTGAAAAGGTGAGAGAAAATATTGATGAATTTAAGCAGGAGTTTGTTAGTGGAAATGCACTTGCCACAGTAAATGTAAATTTTGTAAAATTCTTCCTTGACGAAAAAAGAACATTTGATCTTGACCACGAATTGGAAGCCAGGCTTTCTACTATTCAAAAACAGTACAATGATGGGGCTGACTGGGTTGGGATATTATTTATGATATATAATGGTATTGCAGCCATTGTAGCCTTTCTGATCCCTGTACTGGCAAGATTTACCGGACGCAGGGTTACCCATTTGATTGCTTTATTTTGTGGTGGTATAGGTCTGGCATCTTTCTATTTTATTGCAGACCCGGATTGGCTGATCGTACCTATGATTGGAGTTGGTATAGCCTGGGCTAGTATATTATCCGTCCCTTATGCCATGCTTTCATCTTCACTTCCGGCTAAAAAGATGGGATATTATATGGGTATTTTTAACTTCTTTATAGTTATACCTCAAATAGTAGCGGCCAGTATACTCGGTTTTCTTATCACACAGTTCTTTAACAGCGAGTTTATATTTGCATTAATAATCGGAGGCGCTTCAATGATCCTTGCCGGTTTGTTGTCCCTTATGGTAGATGATAAAGATGAGGTCCTGATTAAAAATGAAGGTTAATTTCTTTATTATTGAGGCAGTCTGCTAAAGAGGCTGCCTCCCTGTTTTTTATTTCTGAATTAGTTTTTCTATTGTAAAAGAACTGTTATTTACTCTAAGGAAATAAAAATAAGGATTTATTGATCTTAGTATGACCTCCTTATCATAATTATTAACTTATTTAGTATAATGAAAATTGCAATAATTGCCCATGATGGTAAAAAAGCTGAGATGGTCTCTTTTTTACTAAAGAATAAAACGCTTTTAGATACTGCTGATCTTGTAGCTACCGGTACTACAGGCTCCCATGTTGAAAAGGCAGGGTTAAATGTTACTAAGCTCCTGTCTGGGCCTCTTGGAGGTGATGCACAAATTGGCGCTATGGCTGCAGAAAAAAAGCTCGATATGATTATCTTTTTCCGTGATCCTCTTGATAAACATCCACATGAACCAGATGTGCAAATGCTATTAAGGATCTGTGATGTTCACAATATTCCATTAGCGACAAATCCGGCTACAGCTGAGCTGCTTATAAAAAACAGCACTTTAGAATGGTAATTCGTCCACTGCCGGGGCCAGTTTATTAAGAATTTACAAAAAATAAAAAAACCTGCCTAACGGCAGGCTGTTCTTAAGATTAAGTTTTTTTACCTGCAATATTTTTCAAGGAGCTCATCAGCCTGAGCTGAACCTAAAGCTGAAGCTGTTTTAAAATCTGCACATGCCTTGGTCTTATTATTTACAGCAAAACGTAATGATCCTCTGGAAAGATATGCATCTGCATAATCTCTGTTTACAGCAATCGCATTATTATAATCTGATAAAGCTTCCTGGATATTTCCCAGCTTCTGATTGGCACGGCCCCTTATAACATATGCCATCGCATTTTTATCATCAATTTTCAGTGCTTTATCGACATAAAAAATAGCATTCTCATAATCATCTTCCTGACTATAGTAGTATTTAGCCATACTAAGTAATGCTCTTACATTTTCAGGGTCATTCTTTAGCACATGTCTATAATCCTGAACAGCTTGATCATACTGCCCAAGCTCTTCATAAGCCCTTCCCCTGTTGTAAATTGATTTAAGATGTTCCGGATTCAGATTTATGTACTCATTATAAGACTCTATAGCCTTTTTATATTCTCCTCTCTCATAATATTTATCTCCCAGGTCAGAGCGTTCATCTTTACATCCGGAGAGAATAAGAAATAATATCCCTATTAGAAATAATTGTTTTTTAATCATTAGTAAAAATTCAAAAAAATTAATGTGTTAATAAACCTGCAGGTCATTTTTCAAGCCTTCATGGCTGATCAGCTCAACGGCAGCCTTTCCTATAAACATATTGGCATCGACCCTTACAGGTATTTTATTTTCATCAGCTGAAATATAAGCAGTAATAGAATTTTCGCCATTAAATATCTTGTTTTCAGGCATTATAGGAATAAGCTTATGGCACTGGATCTTACCAACTCTGGTATTCACTTCTTCCAGGCCACCATAAATCACCTCAAGGTTATAAAATGTATCTTCAAAAAATCCATCCATAGAAAAAGTGGAGCCTTCAGGGATAGTGTCAAAATCAAAAGCCCTTAAATACAGATAACCACTTAACATACTCCTGATATTATCCGGAGCAGCATAATACATAGGCTCTTTGAATTCACCGGTTTTATTGTTTACCGTTTTTACTTCAATATTATTTGTATTATGGTCAAATCTGGTAATCTCATTTTTCCTGTACCTGCCTTCTTTAATATTCCTGTAAAACATATGAGGCACAAGCGCTGCCGTATCTACATATTCCCCCCAATGATCATCCACCTGGGCAATCCAGTCGATCATGCCACTTGTTTTTCCATAGACATCAATTTTATAACTTTCCCTGTAGTTGACCCTATACATTTTAGGATTGATTTTCATCATCCCTTTTCCAATAGTAATAAAGCCATAGGTCATTTTATACTCCAGCACTTCTCCCCTTCCAAAACTTTCATGAGGCACATGGATATAATTTGCATTATCATTGATAACTAAAAAACCACTACCAATTATTAAAATCCCTACTAAGGCAATTACATATTTTGACATACAGAAGTTTTTGTGAATTTTCTGACAAAAGAAATGCCAAACTCTATACAGCCACACTATTTTCTCTTAAAGCTTCATTTAAAGAAGTTTTGAGGTCTGTACTGGCTTTACGTTTTCCTATTATTAAAGCACATGGGACCTGGTACTCTCCGGCGGCAAATTTCTTTGTATATGAACCGGGAATAACAACAGAACGTTCCGGAACATATCCTTTATTTTCTACAGGTTCAGGCCCGGTGACATCAATAATTTTACTGCTTGCAGTTAATGTAACATTAGCGCCTAATACGGCTTCTTTACCTATCCTGACCCCCTCTACAAGGATACAGCGGCTCCCTATAAACGCTCCATCCTCTACAATTACCGGCGCTGCCTGTACAGGCTCCAAAACCCCACCTATACCAACACCCCCACTCAGATGTACATTTTTCCCTATCTGGGCACAACTTCCTACAGTTGCCCATGTATCAACCATGGTTCCTTCGTCAACATAAGCACCAATATTAACATAAGAAGGCATCATTACCACACCTTTACTCACATAAGCTCCATAACGCGCAATTGCATGAGGTACTACCCGGATACCCTTCTCTGCATATCCCTTTTTCAGGGCTATTTTATCATGAAATTCAAACGGCCCCACCTCTATTGTTTCCATCTTCTGAATAGGAAAATATAGGATAACTGCCTTCTTTACCCAGTCATTTACCTGCCACCCATCAGCCGTTGGCGATGCAGTCCTTAAATTTCCTGCATCTAATTGCCCCAGCACCTCACGTATTGCACCCTGGGTATTTTTTTCTTTTAATAATTCCCTGTTTTCCCAGGCCGATTCAATTATTTGTTGTAATTCCATTAGTCTTTGTTGATTGAACCGTAAATTTAATGAAATTAGAATTTAGATGGTAGGTCCTGTTATTTGAGATCTTATAAAGTCAAGCAAACAAATGAATTATAAAATTGCCATAGCTTCAATACTAAAACCTGTAGATGAGACAAGAATGTATCATAAGATAGGACGTTCATTAAGCAAGGCCGGTCATGAGGTGCATATTGCCGGATTTAAAGGTCATTCAAAATCAAATGATATAAAACTTTATCCCCTCTTCTTCTTCAAGCGACTCAGCTTTAAAAGAGTAATGGCTCCGGTAAAACTTTTTCGATGGTTACGGAATTTCAAACCTGACATTATAATTATTACAACTCATGAATTATTGTGGATGGCTTATATTTATAAAGCTCTTTACTCCTGTAAAATCATTTATGACATACGTGAGAACTATTACCTCAATATCAAGCTGACAGATGCTTTTCCTTCTTTATTACGAAGTTTAATTGCAGAGTATGTCCGATTGACAGAGAGGGTAGCTATAAAAAAAATAGATTTTCTCCTTTTAGCGGAAGAAGGATATCAGGAAGAGATCAGTTATATTAAAAAGAATTTTGTGGTATTGGAAAACAAAACCCTTATCTCCTCACCCCCATCAAAAGAAACCAGAAGAGATCAAAAAATAAAGCTTCTATTTACAGGAACAATAGCTGAAAGCACGGGGATATTTGAATGTATAGAAATGGCTAAACAAATGCAGATGCTTGAGAATAAAATCGCTTTCACAATAGCCGGAATGTGTCATATGCCATCTGTTTACAGAAAACTAAAAAATGAGGTTGATAGCCATCAATGGATAACCCTTATTGGGGGTCATCACCCAGTCGAACATTCACGTATATTAGAACTTATATCAACACATGACGCAGCATTTCTTTATTATCCTTCAATCGAGTTGGTAAAAAATAAAATGCCGACAAAACTATATGAATATCTTGCATATAACATTCCGATTTTATTGCAGCAACATGAGAAATGGATTTCATTTGCGGGTAATTATAATGCCGCTATCCCTGTAGATTCGAAGACTTTTGAGGCACAAATAACTCTCGATAAGTTAAAAGAACAAGCATTTTACACCAAAAAACCAAGTAAAGAAGTTTTATGGATTGAAGAGGAAGAGAAGTTATTGAAAGCTATTGATAAAATAACCGGTTAACAATAACAGCATTTATTCCCTGGAATTACTTTACTATTACAGCAGTTATTACCGTATGAGTAAAGTAGCTCAATTTATTTTTCACGGCTCACTAAATGATTTTCTTAAAAAAGGGATCATCTGTAAAAGATGCAGTTGAAGCTATACAATTATAATTTTTACCTCTGGATGTGGAACTCCAATTATAATAAAAGAAGTACCCAAAGAAGAAGTAAAGGATATGCTTCCTCCAAAAACGAAACAATTTTTTGATGAATTCTATCAATGCAGCAACTGTAAGCTGGTCTACTGGAAAGGATCACATTATGAAAAGATGATGCAAACTATTGAAGCAATAACAGGTAATTATTGTTAATTTTGTGCTTTAAGAA
This sequence comes from Candidatus Cyclobacteriaceae bacterium M2_1C_046, assembly GCA_051418055.1. Taxonomy (GTDB): domain Bacteria; phylum Bacteroidota; class Bacteroidia; order Cytophagales; family Cyclobacteriaceae; genus JBPRGH01. The sequence goes on from JBPRGH010000006.1 coordinate 98,497, forward strand.
ACTTTGAAAAATGAAGGTCCTGCGTAATTATTTATTTCTTTTCATATTTATCACCACAGCCTGCTCTGAGGTAGAAATAAAAACGGCTAATGGTTTTGAGCTGGTAAAATTACCAGATAGCACTTATGTGTTTTTGAATAAAAACAGCTCATTGACTTATAATGAGAACTTTAATGACCGTCAGGTAAAACTTGAAGGTGAAGCATTTTTTGATGTTACTAAAGGGGAGGATCCTTTTATAGTAAAAACCTCATTAAGTGAAATAACAGTATTAGGCACAACATTTAGTGTACGATCTACGGACAATGACCTGAAAGTACAGGTTAAAAAAGGAACGGTGGAAGTTAAAGCAAAAGATCAGGTGGAAAAATTACAGCCAGGCCAGCAGGTTTCTATAGCTAATAATAAACTAAAGAAATCAAAAGCTGATCTTGATTATGAGGTTTGGCTTTCTGCAATGCACATTGAACTTCATAAATTAGGCAAAGAGTTCAGACGTGGAGCAAAAGCTTTTAGGAAAGATTCGAGAAGAATTGGAAATGCATTAAAAAAAGAAGCTCAAAAGCTTAAGAAGGACCTAAAGTAAAAACTGCAACTTAATTTCACCAACTTTCATTTAATTCCTTTTCAAAATACTTAACAATTAGAATAGGGAACAGACATCTATTTATTCCCTTCATTTTCAACTAATTATAACTAACATAAGTTATATTTCATTGAATTATACCTTCATCTACAGGAACCATCTTGTGTTTTTAGAAGATATATTTAAGTTTTTCACTAAACATTATAAATAAAAATTTGTAAATACTGTAAATAATGGTTTTACAAAAATTATAATGTTATGGATATGAAGAGATGGAAAATTTTAAGTTTTATTTGTTTAGCCTTTGTTATTGCTGCTTGTGATGATGATGATGCTCCCATGGTGGATACTGTAGACCGGGATGATATGTTTAATGAATTTGACAACACAACATTTTTTGAAGATCGTGATATAGATGGGGATAATAATTTTAACGAAACAGAATTCAATCAGAGCTTCTTTGATGCTTTTGATTTAGATAATGACGGATTTATACAGGAAGATGAATTGAATACGTCAAGAGAGGATTTTCGCGCGAGTACTGCTGTCCCTTTTGGTGGATTAGATGCTAATGATGACCAGCGACTGGATATGGATGAATTCAGAGCTGATTTTCAATCTAATGATTTTAATGCAACATTTGACCGTGATACAGATGGTGGTATATCGGCCAGAGAATTTAGTGATGGTGCATTTGAACGGTTTGACGATGATGGTGATGGGGTAGTTCAAAATTTACGATTCAGACCTATGTTCGACAGGCATTTTGTACGTTAATATTTTTAATAAATAATTATAAAATCCTCTTGTAAAAACAGGAGGATTTTTTTGTTCCAACCTATTAAGCTCTTTCGGTAAGTTATGCAGTCATGCACACTTATCTCAACTCATCAAAACTATATTTGGCCAAAGACCAGAATTGATCAAGAACAATTATCCTGGATTTAAAAAAAGAAATGAGCTCCGGCCAGTGCTCCCGATTAAATACACTCAGACCTTTCTTCTCCTGATAGATCCTGCTGATGATTTTTTCTGTATCTTCCGGCACATGCAGCTGCCAGTTCCATTTGTAACCGGTTATATCTTCTAAAATATTTTTTTGATCCAGAAAATGCTGATAAAACAGCTCCTGAATTTCCAGGTCATTATGTGTAAGATAGATCCCTGCTATAGCTGATTTTCGCCCAGTTTCGAGCTTAAACTGTACATGTTTAAACCCGCTTTTATAATTTATCCAATTGATCTCATCTCCGTCAGCCGAAGGCACTGGAGCCATATACCTGCCAAAAACAGTCCAGAATTCATGTCGTATCTGAGAAGCCTCTTCGCGTCTATACATAAATTGTCTTGAATCTTGAGTAGTTAGTAATTAGCTGAGAAACATATAGCCAGCGAATATTACTTGCATTAGATGATATTAGATACTAATTTGAATTAAAATTTTTGATCATGAAAAAGTGGTATCATTATCTGCTGGAGGTAGTAGTTATTATAGGTAGTATAATGTTGGCTTTTTGGCTTGAAGAATGGGGAGATGAGCGAAAAGAAAAAGCGAAACTTTCTGCTACCCTAAAATCTATTAAGAATGAACTGCAGGATAATGCTGCTATAATGAAAAGAGATTATGTTAATCTTTCTGATTTTAACAACTATTGTAAAATTCTTGATCAATATGAGGATACTTCAGACAGTGGAATAACGCGTGTGATCTTTCCAAAAGCAGCATTTGATTCTGTTAAAGCTGCTCATTATAAAAATATTCGTTTTACCCGTGATATGACTTTTAATAAAGCATCGCCTGATGGTAAAGTAGAATATTACGCAGAAATTGATATCGACTTTTTACTTGGGGATATAACCTCCACAAGTTTTACTTCTGCAAAAGAAACAGGAATTTTAAACCAACTTGACCATGAAACACTTCTTTATATCAATCATTCCTATAACTGGTTCATGAGAGATCTGGGGAATATATCCACTAGTGATGTGCATAACGTAATGCTTTTCGGGACAGATGGCAGTCCTTATGCCGACTTTAATAATATTACAAAGGCTTTTAATAAATTTGAGATCATCTATGGAACAAAATTAGCTTTTCTTGATAGCCTTCTCCCCTATACTTTTCAGCGAATGGATCAATATATAATAAAATAAATTCATCCCATTCTCATTAACCTCGTGGAATAAATTTTTGTCCCTAAATAGCTCATAGTCTGTTGAATATCTTTTATTTTAATTGATCTTAAAAAAAGTCGATTAAAAAGACAAAACATTAAGGTTCTCTAAAAGTTAAAGAAAAAAGAGTATAGCCCAAATAAATAATAATCAAGGATCAAATGGGTAATATTCATTAAAAGCTCCGGAAAAGCTAAAGTTATTATTGTATATGTTAATGAAATTTGTAACATTACAAAACAATTGCCATTTGATAAAGCTTCAGATGAGTCAAAAAAGAAAATAATTAATAATAAATAGTACAATGAAAAAAGGAACAGTAAAGTTTTTCAACCGCGAAAAAGGATTTGGATTTATCATACAGGAAGATACCAATGAAGAAATATTCGTTCATCAAAGCGGTTTAATTGATGACATTAATGAAAATGACGAAGTAGAATTTGACGTTGAGCAAGGTCGTAAAGGACTAAATGCGGTTAACGTTAAAGTGATTGGATAATAGAACATAAAATAAATGCCCCCTCTCGGAGGGGGTATTTTTTTAATGATCCAGCTCAATCTGATGTACCAGATATTCAGTAAGTTTTCTCCACTGTAACTTCTGAAAAATTACCCACCCTGTTTCTGCAGTTATGGTATTAAGGATTTTTCTATCCCCGGCTTCTAACCCTTTATTATTGATATCCTCGCTCTTACCTATTTCGTATCCCCTTATTTCCCTACTTTCGCGTTCGACTTTAAATGTACTGGTGGCTTTATCTTTAAAAAAATGCTCTATATACCTGGTTTTGTCCTGAGGGTCATAGTCCGGTGACACAGTAAAATAAACTTCATTTTCTTTTTTCTCAATATTTATCACTTCCACCCAGTTTTCCGGCATAGGCCCCGGGATTAATATCCTTAGATGGTCCCCGACAGAGGGATGCTCTCCTTTTTTTCTTTTTCCTTCAGCATTATAAAGCTCAAATTTTGAAGTTGCACCTGGCAAATCACTCCATGTTTCTACATCAAAAAGCTTTTCAACCGACTTATTAAAAGCTTCTTTAGCTTCCTGCTCTGTTTCATAGGCATTGGTGCTCTTGTACAGTTTATCTTTCCCTTCCGGTCCAAAAATAACCCTGTACTCCATTTTTATTCTGTTTTTTATCTTGCCCAGAATATCCTTTATTCCTCCCATATTGTAAAAACCAACTCCATTAGGAGAAGTTTAAAATCTTAACTATATGATAACTATGAAATTTAGTTGCCAGAGAAGAGGCTTATATAAGAAAAGTACTTATAAATTATTAAAATAAATAGTCATTATAGTTGAAACAATAACAGAGAGGAAACCGTTGTATATACATTAGATGTTTAAACATGTATATTAACTAAATTAACTATTATGTCAGCAACAGCAAAGCCAAAAAACAAATGGAAAGTAGATCAGTCGCATAGTGAGGTTCAATTTAAAGCAAAACACCTCATGATTACTACAGTAACAGGTCATTTTAATGAATATGATATTGAAGTGGAGACTGAAGGTGATGACTTTTCAAGTGCGCACAATATTGTATTTACTGCCAATGTGAATTCGATAACTACGAATAATGAACAAAGAGATGCACATTTGAAATCAGAAGATTTTTTTGATGCTGAAAATCATAAAGACCTGAAATTTGTAGGTAAAGACATTAAGCAGACTGGAGATAATGAATTTAAACTTACCGGTGATCTTACGGTGCGCGGAGTAACCAAATCCATTACCTTGGATGTGGAGCATGGAGGAACAGTAGTTGATCCTTACGGAAATAATAAAGCAGGTTTTACCGTAGATGGGAAATTAAAAAGAAAAGATTTTGGACTCAAATGGGATGCTGTTACCGAAGCCGGTAGTATCGTGGTGAGTGATGAAATAAAAATCCACTGCGAAATACAATTGGTGGAAAGTGAATAAATAATATTAGGAGCTGGCAGATTTAATGTTAGCTCCTTTTATTTCAGGTTAAATTTAAAATACTCCTCACCCACTCTTCTTAAAAAGTTTATCCGCAACTTTAAATTCTAATTTCAGCAAATTTTTATTTCTTGTTCTTACAAACGAAAAAGGACAAATTCATGTTTTCGATGTTAGAATAATAGGAAGCTTCAATTGCCCCATAATTATTATTCTTTAACTTTGAAATTAGATCACTATGACCTTGCGACTTTATTTTTTATGTGCCTTATTTACTATTTCTCATTTTGCTCAAGCTCAATCTGAAGAACATATTGATCAGATACTAATTTATGAAGCATTGGCTTCAGAGGATCTTCAACAAATAAATCGTGCAGTAAAAGAGATCAAAGATCATTCTTCTGTAAAAGCCCAGGCTTATAAAGGAGTGTTGCTTATGAAGAAAGCCGGGCTGGTTAATGGCCCAGGTAAAAAACTTGCTATTTTTAAGGAGGGCAAAGATCTTCTTGAAAATAGTATACATGCTGATCAGGAGAATGTAGAATATCGCTTTCTTAGGCTTATGATCCAGGAAAATGCTCCTGCTATTTTAGGATATAAAGATAACCTGGAGGAAGATGTGAGCCTTGTTGCAAATTTTTACCATAACTTTAACTCAACAATTCAAAATGCAATAAAGGGTTATAGTAAAAAATCAACCCTTATTGTAGTGAAGGATAATTAACATGTGTTAATGAAGAAAGTACTGGTTATATATTATTCCCAAACCGGGCAACTTAAGGATATTTTAAATAATTTTTTAGTCTCCTTTTCTAAATCTGACGATATTCTTCTGGATGTGGTGCGTATAGAGCCTTCGGAAGAATTCGTATTCCCATGGAACGGCAAAAGCTTTTTTAGCGTAATGCCAGATAGCGTACTTGAAAACCCTGTACCTTTAAAAGATTTTAATTTTGCCCATGAAGCGTACGACCTTATTATTTTTGGATATCAGCCATGGTTTTTAAATCCCAGTATTCCTGCCACCAGTTTATTGAATAATAAAAAATTCATCAGTATTTTAGATGGTACTCCGGTTGTAACAGTAATAGGAGCCCGAAATATGTGGATCAATGCACATGAGAAAGTAAAGGCTTCCTTAAAAAAACACGGAGCCAATCCACTGGGAAATATAGTTCTGGTAGATAATCACCAAAACCTCTTAAGTGTGGTGAGTATTACCTATTGGATGTTTACAGGTAAAAAAGAACGCTATCTTGGTATATTCCCTAAACCTGGTATTGCAGAAGAGGAAATTGGTAAAGCCAGGCAGTACGGAGATATTGTGCTACAGCATTTACTACATGAGAAGATGGGTTTATTACAACAGCAGCTGGTAAAAAGTAAAGCAATAGAGGTAAAAAAGAATTTGATGATTATAGAAGGCCGGGGAAGTAAGATTTTTTCCATCTGGGCAAGAATAATCGCAGGAAAAAAGAATAAAACTTTTTGGTTGAATATTTTTAAATATTATCTGATTTTCGCACTTGTTTTTATAGCTCCTATTGTATTATTGGCTAATCTGATATTGAGCCCCTTACTTTATAAATACATAAGGAAAAAACAAAGATATTATTTGGGATTGAATTAATGGAGAGAATGACTAATCAGGTATATATCACGAAAACGGCAAGCTATTTACCTAATGCACCTGTATCTAATGATGAAATGGAGGAATATCTAGGCTTCATCAATGGTAAAATTTCACGCTCAAAAAATATAGTATTACGAAATAATAAGATTAAATGCAGGTATTATGCCATTGATAAGGTTGGAAAAGCAACACATTCAAATGCTTTACTGACTGCTAACGCTATTCGGGCCTTAATGAATAATGATCATGATCAGCTAAAATCTATAGATCTTATATCCTGCGGCACCTCCACCCCAGACCAGATCATGCCCTCACATGCTGTTATGGTTCATGGGGAACTTCCTGAATGCGGTCCCGTTGAAACTGTTTCTCCATCAGGCGTCTGTTGCTCCGGTATGCATGCTTTTAAATATGCCTATATGTCAGTAAAACTTAATGAAGCTGAAAAAGCAGTGGCAACAGGATCAGAAAGGGTAAGCCGTCTTTTACATTCCACAAATTATGCGGATGAAATAAATAAACTGAAAGCTCTGGAAAAAGATCCTTATATCGGCTTTGAAAAAGATTTCCTTAGATGGATGCTTTCTGATGGCGCCGGTGCTTTGTTGCTGACAAATAAAAAAAATGAAAATAGCTTAAACCTCCGGGTTGACTGGATAGAATCTGTTTCATTTGCCCATGAAATTGAACCTTGTATGTATATGGGAGGTGAAAAACTGGAAGATGGCACACTGCGAAGCTATATGGACTTTGAAAACGGGGACATTATGGACCAGTCGTTATTTAGTATTAAGCAGGATGTGCGCCTTTTAAACAGCAATGTTGTGAATCTGGGTGTAGATAAGCTTAAAAAGGTCCTGGAAGAAAAAGGTTTAAAATCAGAAGATATTGATTATTTCCTGCCACACATGTCAAGTCATTTCTTTAAAGATAAAATTGCTGAAAGGTTAAAGTATAATAATATTGAAATTCCTGAAGAAAAATGGTTCACTAATCTGGAAACCGTTGGCAATGTCGGTTCTGCCTCTATATATTTAATGATCGATGAATTAGTAAAAACCGGAAAATTAAATAAGGGTGAAAAAATCCTTTTAAATATCCCTGAAAGCTCGCGCTTCTCTTATGTTTACAGTTTGTTAACCGTAGAATAGCATGAACAAGAAGGAACTTCCACAGGATAAAAGCCCATTAGAAGGTATATCAAAAGAACTTTGTTATGCTGTCGATGAATCAGGTAAATATACTACTGACTTAAGTAAAGGCTGGGAAGTGAAAGCAGCGGCACTTGATGTGGCGTGGGATGATATTAAGGAGCGTGTAAATGAAGCAAGGGCCAAGGTTTTATCAGGTGAGGCTAGTCCAATAGTTTATTACATGGAGGTTAAACTAATGGACCTAAGCATTCTCTCCTCATATACCGGGTTTTGGAAATGGCGTATTAAGAGGCACATGAAACCTGATATTTTTAATAAGCTATCCCTAAAAAAACTGGAAAAATATGCCAGGGCTTTTGATATTAGTGTAGAGGAACTGCGGAAAGTAGAATAAAACATGCTATTGGATTTTAAACACAAACAATCTGCCCACTGTGAAAATGGGGTGACTGCCAATTTGCTTAATCATATGGGGGCACATCAGCTGACTGAACCTCTCGTGTTTGGCATTGGAGCAGGATTATTCTATATCTACGTACCTTTCATTAAAATTAATCACGGGCCGTTTATTTCCTATCGTACGATGCCTGGCCATATCTTTAAGCGCACCTGTAAATCATTAAACGTTAAAATAGTAAGAAAAAAATTCAGCTCTGAAGAAGTTGCCCAGCAGGAGCTTGATAAACATTTGGCTGCCGGACAACCTGTTGGCTGTCAGGTAGGTGTTTTCAACCTTTCCTATTTTCCGCCGGAATATCGTTTTCATTTTAATGCACATAACATCGTGGTATTTGGCAGTGAAGATGGTCAATACCACATTAGTGATCCTGTAATGGAACAGGTTAGCTACCTTACAAAAGAGGAGCTTCAAAAAGTACGTTTTGCCAAAGGACCTTTAGCCCCAAAGGGACAGCTTTATTTTCCAAAGCTTACTGAGCCTGTTACAGATGAACAGATCTCTAAAGCTATTAAATCAGGGATCAGCAGAAATACAAAAATGATGCTTTATGTACCTGGTCCTATTGCCGGAGTAAAAGGTGTCCGTTTTACTGCTAACGCTATCCCTAAATGGCGCGAAAGGTATGGTGTGAGAAAAGCTGGCCAATATCTGGCTCAGCTGGTACGGATGCAGGAAGAAATAGGTACCGGTGGTGGTGGTTTCCGATATATTTATGCGGCATTTTTGCAACAGGCGTATGAATATATTCCTAATGAGAAGTTGATTAATATTTCTGAAAAATTTACAAAAGCAGGTGATCTCTGGCGCTCTGCCGCAGTGCAGGCTGCAGGAATTTATAAAGGGCGAATTACTTCCGAAAAAGATTTTAAATTAGTAAGTGATTATCTTTATGAAATAGCCGCAATTGAAAAAGAGGCATTTAAAGCATTAAAAAAGACTGATCTGTAATTGAAGCCGCCGTCAATAAAAATAACGAACCTATCCTATCATTACCCCAAACAGGAAGAACCTGTTCTTACCAATATAAATCTTTCGGTGGAACAAGGGGAAAGCTTTGGGCTTTTCGGACCAAACGGAGCGGGAAAAACTACTTTAATGTCGTTGATTACAAATGTACTTTCCTATCAAACCGGAAAAATTGAAATTTTAGGAAATGATGTTAAAAATGCAGATAAAGAAGTTAAACGCCTTTTCGGATTAGTTCCGCAACAGCTTTCCTTTTATCAGCAGCTGAGCCCAATAGCTAATCTGGAATTCTATGGAGCGTGGGCAGGATTAAAAAAGAAGGAGATTCAAGAACGTTCCTTCCGGTTGTTTGATATTCTTGGCCTTACAAAAGTTAAAGATAAACCGGTAAAAAATTTATCCGGCGGGATGAAAAGACGGGTTAATCTGGCCATTGGTGTGATCCAGGAACCTAAAATACTTTTCCTCGATGAACCTACAGTCGGTGTGGATGTACAATCCCGGCATGCCATGCTCGATTACCTGAAGGAGCTTAATCAAAAAGGCACAACATTATTCTATACATCACATCATTTGAGTGAAGCGCAGGAGCTGTGCAACCGTGTGGCTTTAATTGATAACGGTGAAATCCTGGTGCATGATTTCCTGCCAAACCTTCTACATGATCATAAAGAAGGGGGATTGGAATCTTTGTTCTTAAAACTTACAGGAAAGGCATTCAGGGATTGAATATGGATAAATTATTAGCAGCCATAACAAAAGATGTACGGATCCTTACCAGGGACAGGATAGGTTTACTCCTGATGTTCATAATGCCCATTTTACTGGTCATTGTAATTACAAGCCTCCAAAACAACACCTTTGAACTTGTGAATGAGCATAAGGTCCCTTTGGTGGTGTATAACGAAGATCAGGATCCTGCAGGCGCCCAACTTGCAGAGAACCTGCGGGATATGGGTATGTTTAATCTGGTGGCAACCCGGGAAAACTTTGTTCATGATGAACTTCAGCAGTATTTTAATAATGAAGATGTTCTTGTTTCTATTGTAATCCCGGAAAATTTTACAGAATCCATTGCTTCCAAATCTGAGCAGATCACACATAAAGCATTAATGGATTTTGGTTTGGCAGAACCTTCTGATACTACAGCTTTAGTGGAAATGTCACCACTTTTAATGTATTATAACCCTGTGCTGCAGGAAAATTATAAACTTGCAATCCATGGAGCCATCACAAGTGCCTTGAAGATGGTGGAAAATAAGCAGATGCTGAATTCCCTTTATACTTCATTAAGTGAAAGTAACACTCCTCCGGAGATGGAAGAAAATATGATAATCAAAGGCATAGGCATCAGAGAAGTAGCAGTAACAAAAGATGGGAGTGGCGTAATCCCAAATGCCACACAACATAATGTTCCCGCATGGACAGTTTTTGCCATGTTTTTTATTGTAACTTCTCTTGGCAGCAATATTGTAAGTGAAAAGATCAGTGGAAGCTTTATAAGGCTAAAAACAATGCCTACTGGATATTATACCAGCCTGCTTTCAAAGCAGCTGACATATATAGCTGTCACATTCCTACAGGTGGTGGTGATTTTTACTATTGGGATACTCCTTTTCCCTGTTTTAGGGCTCCCAAAGCTTAACCTACCTGATGATATTTTAGCCCTTGCCCTGGTTTCTATTTTATGTGGCTGGTGTGCCGTAAGCTACGCCATGCTAATAGGTGTCTATGCAGAAACTCAGGAGCAGGCGAACGGTTTTGGTGCTGTATCTGTAGTAATTTTAGCAGCCATTGGTGGTATACTTGTACCTGCCTTTGCCATGCCTGAATCATTCAAAATGTTACTGCTCATTTCACCGCTACACTGGTGTCTTGAAGCTTATTACGATTTATTCTTGGAAAGAGGCAATTTGCCGGCAGTTTTAATTAATCTTGCAAGAATAATTATAGTAACTATTATTTTTCAGGCGCTGGCAATTTACGGACTGAAAAGAAAAAATTTAATCTAGAATGACTACTGAGGAACAAAAATATCAGCTGAAACAACATATAATAGAATATCTCAACCTTTTGGATGTAGAACCTTCAGATATAAAAGATGATGAACCTTTATTTGGCGGAGAATTAGGACTTGACTCCATTGATTCACTGGAACTGATAATTATGCTGGAGAGAGTTTATGGTATTAAAATACAGGATCCAAAAGAAGGACGAAAGGTGCTGGTTGATGTTAATACTATTATGGATTATATCGAAAAAAACAGAACTGTCTGATTATTTGTGAGTAGGATCTTCATTACCGGGTTAGGAGCAATTAGTGCTATTGGGAATTCAGTTGAAGAAAATCGTGATGCCCTGATAAATGAAAGAAGTGGTTTAAGCCACTTACAGCTGCTCGATTCCAGCTATGGAGATAAACTCTTTTTCGGGGAAATAAAAACAGAAGATCAGCAATTTAAGGAAAAACTGAATGCTTATGAAAAAGGCGTAACCCGCACTTCTTTACTGGCACTTCAAGCTATAAGAGAAGCTATAGAAGACAGCCATATAGATCAGAAAACGCTTTCCTCATCGGAGACTGCTTTAATTGGTGCCAATACCGTTGGGGGCATGTGCCTAACGGAACAGCTTTTTCACGATGCCAATAGCCGCGAAGAAGGTTCAGAGTACCTCTCCTCATACGATAATGGCTCAGTAACGCTTTATCTTCAGGAAAAATTAAAAATAGGGGGTATTTCTAATACATTAAATACCGCATGTTCCTCTTCTGCTAATTCAATAATTTATGGAGCTCGTTTATTAAAACATGGATATGGCAGACGTGCAATAGTTGGCGGTGTGGATAGCCTTGCAAAATTTACCATTAATGGATTTAATTCCCTTCGCATTCTTTCCCCGGAAAAATGTAAGCCTTTTGATGAAGATCGACAAGGACTTAATCTTGGAGAAGGCGCTGCTTTCCTGGTGCTGGAGCGTGAAGAAGATATTAAAGGAAAAAGAATATATGCCGAACTGACAGGTTTTTTTAACGCAAATGATTCTTTCCATGCCTCTTCCCTGTCAGATGAAGGGACAGGTCCATTATTGGCAATGAATGGCGCTTTACAAATGTCCGGCTTAAATCCTGAAGATATCAGCTATGTTAATGCACATGGCACAGGTACTGAAAATAATGACCTGGTGGAAAGTTTGGCGCTAGCCAAGATCTTTAACCATATCCCCTTCTCATCTACAAAATCTTTTATTGGCCATACATTAGGTGCTGCAGGCGCTGTAGAAGCAGTTTATAGTATTTTATCCATCTCTAATCAGGAGGTTTATCCTAATTTAAATTTTGAGAAGCCAATATCAGGGCCTGCATTAAAACCTGTAACAAATTATCAAAAACAGAAGGTGGAGCAGGTATTATCCAATTCTTTTGGTTTTGGTGGTAATTGTAGTAGTTTAATTTTTTCAAAGATCTAGCAGATGTATATACACAAGTCAAGCTGCATATCACCTCAGCAGAGTTTTTGGGAGATTAACCTGCAAGACCTGAATCTATCGAAAGATAATAAGCTTATCACCCTGGAGCCAAAGTATAAAGGCATACCTGTAAACCTCTTAAGGCGTATGGGAAAAGCAGTACGAATTGGTGTAGGCGCCGCCTTACCATTAATTGAAACTAACGAGGATATAAAAGGCATTATTATAGGTACGGCCAATGGCGGAATGGAGGATTGTATAAAATTTTTAAACCAGATCATAAAATTTGAAGAAGGCGCTCTTACACCCACAAATTTTGTACAGAGCACACCAAATGCCATCAGCTCAGGCGTTGGTTTGTTATCTGCTAATTTTGGCTATAATACTACTCACTCACACCGTGGCCTGTCCTTTGAAAATGCACTTCTGGATGCAAAAATGCTTCTTCTGGAAAATCCAGATCATATTTATCTCGTAGGTGGCGTAGATGAGATCTCAACCTATAACTATAATATTGACTTTCTCGGAGGATGGTATAAAAAAGAAACGCTTTCAAATACCGACCTGTACAAGAGTACATCTTTCGGCAGTATTGCCGGTGAAGGGTCTGCCATTTACCTGGTAAGCAATGAAAAGCAAAATGCGGAAGCTCATCTGCATCAGCTTGTTACTTTACATACATCAGATAAAGATGCTGTCGTTGATAAAATCAAACAGTTAGCTGCCAACTTTAAAATAGCTATGTTTATCAGTGGCGAAAATGGTGATATACGTTTGAAACCATATTATCAAGCAGCGGAAGCAGCTCTACCTGAAAATTTACCTGTTGCCCGTTTTAAACATCTATCAGGTGAGTATCCCACAGCTTCGTCATTTGCGTTCTGGTTAGCTATACAAAAAGCAAAAGGTTTGTCTCTCCCGGATCATATTATGAAGTCAGGTACTGATACTTCAGGAGACGGGAATATTTTGATCTACAATAATTATAAAGGAGAACAGCATAGCTTGATATTGATTAGTGGAGTATCATAAACTTATTGTATTGACCACTGCACACCTAAATAAAGCTCCCTTCCGTGGATTGGGCTGTAGGCATAGGTAGTATCAAAATAATCACTGAAGCCTGGATTTGCATTCGGATCATTAAAACCTATAAGTGGTGAGGCATCCTGAATATATCCAAAGATATTCTGTACACCTCCGTATAGCGACAGATTTTTCTTCACCTGCTTCGATACCTGGAAATTATGAATAGCAAAGGGAGATGAAGTAGTCGGACGCGGCTCCCCTTCCGGCTGACCATTTTCATCCAGGTCATAAACTTCAGGTAAAGCCATAGGTCCGGTAAATTTCATAGAATAAGCCAAAACAACCCCTGCTTTTTTCCAGTTGTAATTTGCAGCGAAAATACCACTCCATTCCGGTGCATATTCAAGTGGCCGTGTTGCTTCTTCAGTTTCAGTTGCTCTTTGAAGATTTATACCTGCATTTACACTTAATGGAAATGTAAATTCATGTGTTACATTTAAACTTATACCTTTGGTTACAGCATATCCATCTGTATTGCTATAAATTATTTTTCCTGCTGTTTCATAATCGGGAATGATCTTATTGGTAAAATATGTATAATAAGCATCTATATCTATCATACCCTGGCTTATTCCTAATGTATACACATGATTAAGATTAATTGAAAAATTATACGATTCTTCTGGCTTAAGGTCCTCCTCAATAACAACCGATCGCTGCCCGGTGATAAAAGCATGATCTTCAGCAAATAAATTTACAACGCGAAATCCTGTTCCAAAATTTGTTCGCAAAGTTGTCCATTCATCCGGCTTGAATTTAGTACTGAATCGTGGTGAAAAGATGAATCCGTGCCTGGTATAATGATCAAGCCTCACACCAGAAAGTAAAGAAACCTTTTTACTTACCTCCCACTCATCCTGAATAAAAACACCCGGAATAAACTGATTATCCGGTTGATTAATCAGTAAGCCATTTATAGAATCAGCAGTAGCCACTGTATTATCATCATAATGCTGTAAGCGCATTGTTGCTCCTCCTAAAAGATTATGTTTAGAGAACTTCTTGTCCCAAACAAAATTTGCAAAAGCAATATCCTGTGAAGCCTGGTAATGATCTGCTCCATAATAACTATCCTGATCATGATGACTGAAGGAGTAATTGACTTTCAAATTGGAAAGGAACTGATATTCTCCAAATAACTCTATCCTATTAGTATAAATGCTTTCTCCATAGACCCTGTCACTTCCCCTTAACTGCCGGTAATTACGATTGCGCATAAATTCCTCTACTCCATTTCGACGATCCTCATACATGTATTTTGCAGCAACCGTAAATTTCCTTTTGCTCTTTCTGTTAATATCCCATTTAGTGAATAGAGAGACTCTGTCAAGATTTATCATGTCACCAAAACCATCATTGTTCCGATCATCAAAATCATTGATATAAGCATAATTCAATCCGATAAACCCATAAGACCCACCTACTTTAGGAGCCAGGCTTATATTTCCAAAGCTTTCCAGATGTGTGGTACCCATTACATCTACTGAAAACAAAGGTTGCTCTTCGGGATCTTTTGTAATAATGTTTATCACGCCGGCAACAGCTTCTGAACCATATAGAGTAGAATTAGGTCCCTTTATGACTTCAAACCGGTCAATGATCATCGAAGGTATCCCATTGAGCCCATATACAGAGGCAAGGTTTCCGTATATAGGAGTGCCATCCATTAATACGGCAGTGTATGGTCCGGGTAAACCATTTATGCTGATGCTATTGGTAAAGCAAACTCCACAGGCAACAACTTCCTGAACACCATTTAATAAAGTGATCCCCTCCATTATTCCAGCAGAAGCTGTAGGTACATATGTACTAATATATTCTGATGTTACTACTTCAACTTTAACCGGTGACTGGCTAACGAATACCGGTTGCATAGTCCCTGTCACTACTACACCTTCAAGTCCAAGGGTGCTTTCTTCCAGCTCAACATTGATCTCCCTGTCTTCAGGAATATTTATTTCCTTAACAAAAGCTTTATATCCGACAGATCTTATTTCAACTGAGTATTCTCCTTTAGGAAGCTGATCAAACAAAAATCTGCCATCGTGGTCTGTAACAGCACCTATATCCAATTGAGGAATATAAAGAGTAGCACCAGGCAGCGGTCCTTCCACAGAACTAACAAACCCTTTTAGAGTATAAGTATCTTCCTGAGCAAAGGAGAAGCATGGCAATAAGAAGAGTATTAAAATCCGAAATAACATATTAATAAATCTTTCACAAAGGTAAATCTAATATTATTATTAGACAAGCCTAAATTTATTAATAATACAAATCTAAAATAGTTTTGTTTAAACTATAAATATTTATCACCTGATCAGTGGCGACTATTGAGGAATTTTAAACCATTTTTCTACGGCCGTCGGGCATCTACATCTACAAATACATTAACGATAGATACTCTAATCACCTTCCTCCCCACACTTTACCGATGGCAAAAAAATTGCCTTGTTATTAAATAAAAAAACTGATATAAAATGAAATATATACATACATATTTAAAATTTATTTTATTGGCAGGGGCGATCCTCCTGTCGGGGATAGACGCAGGTGCCGCTGGAAAGCGGAGATTGGAACCTCAACTTACCTTAAAAGGTGATCGGGATTCATTGATGATAAGTGAGAAAAGAGATAATGTTACGGAAAATGTTTTTTATGTGGATGATTGGATAAAAGACTGGTTCACACTGCTTGATAAGAACAAGGATAACAAAATAAATAAATCAGAATTTATGTCCAGCCTTGAATTATTTGAAATGAAAGAGCAGCATTTGATAGTTTTTGAAACTGAAAAGCCAAATTCAAATGGAACATTGAACCTTAAGGAATTTAAATCTTTTATTGACACAACAAATTTATTTTCCAAAGATAAATTAACAACAGTCTCTGCATCAAATGCTGATCCTGTTCAATCAGATAATGTTGATATTATCAAGCTGCTTGCAGGCGCTGTGGCTATTTGTTTAGTTATGGCTGCATTTAGAATGATGTAACTTGTAAAAGAATAAGAGGTCTAAGGCTGAATTTACATAAGGGTAGAATAGCCATGGCCTCTTTTTTATTTCTGATGAATTTTATATAGCCGGTTTGGTAAATTCCTGTCGCATATTGTAAGTTTAATATTCCATTGAATAATTTGAGCTTATGTATATGAGACATACTTTTTTTATAACTTTCTTATTCCTCACTACATTTTCATTAAGTGCACAGGTAAAAAAAGCACCGGAACGAACCGAGGGTGATGGTCCCTGGCCACAGCTGATCATACGTGGCGTAACTTTAATAAATGGAAATGGAGCTCCCCCTGTTGGACCTGTAGATATTGTTGTTGAAAAGAATATTATAAAAGATGTTAAAGTGGTTGGGTATCCTGGTGTGGCTATTGAGCAGGAGAAAAGACCTCAGCTAAAAGTAGGTGGCAAAGAGATTGATGCTACCGGTATGTTTCTTCTTCCCGGATTTATAGATATGCATGGTCATATTGGTGGTAAGGCTCAGGGAGCTGATGCAGAGTATGTTTTTAAGCTTTGGATGGGCCACGGCATTACTACTGTCCGGGATCCTTCTGCAGGCAATGGATTAGATTGGGTGCTGGACCAGAAAGCTAAAAGTGCCAAAAATGAAATTACAGCTCCAAGGCTTTTTGCCTACACCTCATTTGGCCAGGGAAGCAAAGAACCCATTACCACACCTGCACAGGCTCGCCAGTGGGTACAGGAGAATGCCAAAAAAGGTGCTGACGGAATAAAATTTTTTGGAGCCTCACCTGAAATAATGAAGGCAGCGCTCGAAGAGAATAAGAAGCTTGGATTGGGATCTGCCTGTCATCATGCCCAAATGGCTGTTGCCAAATGGAATGTACTGCATTCTGCAAGAGCAGGCTTAACCTCAATGGAGCACTGGTACGGATTACCTGAAGCATTGTTTACAGACCGGACAGTTCAGGATTAGCCCCTGGATTATAATTACAATAATGAGCAGGATCGATTTAGCGAAGCAGGAAAGCTCTGGCAACAGGCAGCTCCTCCTTATTCAGAAAAGTGGAATGAAGTTATGAATGAGCTGTTGGAGCTGGATTTCACCCTGGATCCAACGTTTAATATTTACGAAGCAAGCCGTGATCTGATGCGTGCAAGGCGAGCAGAATGGCATGAGGATTATACACTACCTAGCCTGTGGCAATTTTACCAGCCAAGTAAGATCTCTCATGGCTCCTACTGGCACTACTGGGGAACTGAGCAGGAGGTAGACTGGAAAAATAATTATAAGCTATGGATGACCTTCATCAACGAGTATAAAAACAGAGGAGGCCGTGTAACTACCGGCTCTGATTCAGGATTTATTTTCCAGCTTTATGGCTTCGGCTATATCCGTGAGCTCGAACTTTTGCGTGAAGCAGGTTTCCATCCGATGGAAGTGATAATGGCTGCTACTTTAAATGGTGCCGAAGCATTAGGTGTAGCAGATAAATTAGGTTCTGTAGAAGTGGGAAAGCTGGCTGATTTTGTTATTGTAGAAGAAAATCCTCTTGAAAATTTAAAAGTTCTTTACGGTACCGGCGCAATAAAATTAACTGAAGATAATGATGTTGTTCGAGTTGGTGGTGTTAAATATACAGTGAAAGACGGTATAGTTTACGATGCAAAAGCCTTACTTTCAGATGTTAAGAAAATGGTTGAGCAGGAAAAAGCAAAAACCGGTTTTGAGGTAAAGCAGCCGGGGGTGGAATAGCCTCAGAGGAAGCTCATTTTTTTTCAAAAAAATTTTAAAAAATAGCTAAACATTTAACCTCTTTTTTGTATTTTTATAGTAGACCAACAGAGGCATAGAAATTAGCCTCAACGGTAACAGGAGGTTGAGCGAGTAGTCTACATAATGGTAGTCACCCTCACCAACTCAAAGGCGAGCCATGCTCGCCTTTTGGTTTTATGGCCGTACACAAGATTATTTCTTTTCCTATGCCTTATCCATATCAATTAATCGCTGTTTTTATTGATCCCCAGTTAAATTTTAAAGGGAATATTTCTGCAGTGGTTGAAACAGAAGAACCCCTTAATGTCTCGTTGATGCAGGAGATTGCAGCGGATTTTAACCAACCGGCTACCACTTTTTTGTGGCCACAGGAAAATGGCTACGGCGTACGTTGGTTTGCTCCTGACGCCGAAATTGGATTATGTGGTCATGGTTCTCTTGCAGCATTTGCTTATCTTGATGAAAAAAATGAGAATATTCTTCATTATAAAGAAGGTATTATAAAAGGCCAAAAAAATAATAACAACACCTATTCCATGCGCCTATCTCCTATTATTTCCTCCCCTGCCGGAAAACCTGATACAGCTATTATGAAAGGACTTAATAAAGAGGTAATTGAGTATCACTCGAATAACAACAAAAATATTGTGGTACTGGAGAATGAAGAGGCTGTGAAATCTCTAAATCCGGACTTCTTAATCCTTAAAAATATGGAACCCTTTGGTATTATAGTAACTGCCAAAGGCAATACCGCTGATTTCGTCAGCAGGACACTGGTTCCCAAAGTGCAGCAGCTTGAAGACCATGCTACGGGGTCCTCACATGCCGCTCTTACACCTTTCTGGTCTTCACGCCTGAATAAGGATAAAATGACCGGATATCAGCTTAGTCCGAGAGGAGGTAAATTTGGTTGTGAGCTTATTAATAATGAAGTCATTTTATCCGGCCAGGCTAAAACTATTGCAAAAGGTACAATTTTATGATTTAAATCATTTTTTTAGCCATTGTTAATCATCTGTGTTTGCTTTCTGTTAAGAAATCGATAATCTAATATTGTGCCCTGAATAAGCCGATACCATGAATAAATTTAATTCAGCAGAAGAAGCACTAGCTAAAGTAAAATCAGGTGACAACCTTTTTATACATACTGCCGCAGCAGCACCACAAGCCTTAATAAAAGGCCTGGTAAACCGCGCACCGGAATTAAAAGGAGTTAATATATACCAGCTTCATACAGAAGGTGATGCTCCTTATACAAATCCTGAGTATAAGGATAACTTTAATGTAAAGGCATTCTTCATTGGAAGCAATATTAGAAAAGCTATACAGGAAGGTCGCGGAAGTTATATTCCGGTATTTTTAAGTGAGGTCCCTTATCTTTTTCGGAAAAAGATCATACCCCTCGATGTGGCGCTAATTACTGTATCTCCTCCCGATAAACACGGTCTTTGTTCATTGGGAACATCAGTAGAGGCCACACTAGCGGCTACCCAGGAGGCTAAATTTGTTATTGCACAGGTAAACAAATATATGCCCCGGACCCATGGCGATGGAGTTATTTCTGTTAAAAATATTGATGCACTCATTGAACATGATGAACCTATCCATGAAGGCCATCACCGGGAAATCACAGAAGTGGAAAATAGCATTGGTGAACATGTGGTAAGCCTGATAGAAGATGGGGCTACCTTACAAATGGGTATTGGTGCAATTCCTAATGCAGTGCTATCGAAATTAGGAAATCATAAAGATCTCGGCATACATACAGAAATGTTTTCTGATGGTGTATTACCTCTTGTAGAGAAAGGAGTGATCAATGGAATGAATAAAGCCAATAATCCTGGAATTATTATCGCCTCATTCCTTCTTGGAAGCCGCAAGCTATATGACTTTGTAGATGATAACCCGCTGGTTCAGATGCGCGATTGCTCTTATGTAAATGATACCGTTATTATCAGAAGGAATCCCAAGGTTACAGCTATAAACAGTGCCATTGAGGTGGATGTTACAGGTCAGGTTTGTGCTGATTCTATTGGTAAAAGCATGTTTTCCGGTGTCGGAGGACAGATGGATTTTATAAGGGGCGCATCTTTATCTCCGGGAGGAAAACCTATAATCGCGCTGCCTTCAATAACTAAGCGTGGCGAATCACGGATTGTCCCTTACCTAAAAGAAGGTGCCGGAGTGGTAACAACACGTGCACATGCACATTATATTGTTACTGAATATGGTATAGCCAATCTTTATGGAAAATCAATTAAAGAAAGAAATAAGCTTTTAATAAATATAGCGCACCCTGATCATCGCGAAAATCTTGAAAAAGCATGTTTCAGGTGTTGATATTACAGTTGAAGTAACATGCTGGCGGTCTGTAATAATAAGACCACGCAGCCCGACTAAACTAAAATTTATTACATTATTTGTTACAATCATCTGCCATTGGCTCCGCATTATTTATTCTAAAATAATGATACATTTGCTAACATACCAGCAGCCGTTAATCCATTTATGGAGGACCATAAAACTATTCTGTTACAAATTGTACGAATGCGTATGCCTTTTGGAAAGCACAAAGGGAAATTACTGTGTGATATACCTGTAAATTACCTTGAATGGTTTCAAAGAAAAGGATTTCCCGATGGGAAGCTGGGAATGCTTTTAGCCACTGTTTATGAAATTAAGATCAATGGGCTTGAATATTTGCTTGATCCTTTAAAAAAGCAAAAGTAAAATTAGATTTTAACCTTTCATAGTTTTTTATTAAATTGACTTTCAGACCACTAACTGAAATCCAGAAACTATGAAAACCATTAACCGCCGCGAGTGGCTGAAGTCAAGCGCATTATTATCTTCCTTATTATTAGCCAGCCCTGTTGCTTTTGCTAAAGAACAAATCCCTTCACCAAAAATAAATCCTTTTACCGGGCAATGGCTGAGAACTCCCTCCATGGAGGAAGTAAAAGCGAGGTTATCTTCAAATGAAAATCCATTTGGTCCTTCAAAAAAAGCTATGGATGCTTTAAAGGCCGCATTACCTGATGCTAATCGATATGCTTTTAAGCAGGCAGAAGAGCTCGAAAAAATGATAGCAGAATATCATGGAGTAGCCCCTGAGAGTGTAATACTTGGTGCAGGATCTTTGGAGCTCCTTACACTGATGGGGAATACCTTTGGTGCACGCGAAGGTGCTGTACTTACAGCATTCCCTACTTTCGAACCACTCATGCGGGTGATGATGCAACTGAATTGTGACTGGCAACAGGTTAATGTAAATGAAAAAGGAGAAACTGATTTTGATGCCATTGAAAAGGAAGCAAATAGCAAAACAAGATTGGTATATGTTGTAAATCCGAACAATCCTACGGGAACACAGTCCGATACAGCTAAACTAAAAGATTTCTGTAAGAGAATGACTGAACATGTACCTGTTTTTGTTGATGAAGCATATAATGAATACCTGGAAGATTATCAGGACCATACGGTAATAAACCTGTTAAAAGAAGGCGTTCCGGTAACAGTGGCGAGAACTTTATCAAAGGCTCATGGATTTGCAGGATTGCGCGTTGGATATTTAGTCGGACCTGTACCTATGATTGAAAGAATGAAAACCTATCGGCCCTGGGTAACAACTCTTAGCGGGCCCTCTATTGCTGCAGCCAAAGCTACCCTGACAGATGAAGATATACTAAAAACTACCCGGGAAAAAAACGCTGAATCAAGATCTTATACTGTAGAAAATTTAAAAAGCATTGGATATTCACCTTTTGACAGCAAGACTAATTTTGTATTCTTTCCTTTGCAGATTACCGGCGAAGAATATATTAACAAAATGAGTGCTGAGGGTATTGAGGTAAGCGCCTGGGAATATAATGACAAAAGTTGGGGAAGAGTTAGTATTGGCACAAAAGATGAAATGAAAAGCTTCATTGAGGCTATGAAAAAAACAGGCTGAGAGAAAACGCATATCTTACAAAAGCCAACTTAATTAAACCTATCCTTAAACCATCTTGTTACTTTAAATTAAAAAAGTAATAAAACCCATTTATGAATATTAGAAAAAAAGATCTATTGTATCTTTCATATGGAATATTAATTTTCCTTTTTATTGGCATCTATTGGTGGTCATTACCTTATAATGAGCTCAATATGGAAGATGCTTTTGTGCAATGGAGTATTTTTCTTGTAGTAGCATCATTTGTTTTTCGTTTTTTCTTTCAATTAAATACTCAAAAAACTATCTATAGCACAATTATTGGTATTGTAATGGTAATAATTGTCAGGTTTTTTCATGATTTCATAAAAGACACTTCTACTCACAACCTGGTCCTACTGGAGGTGATAATCGCGATACTAATTGGAGGCCTAAGCAGTATTTCAGGCGTCTTTTTAGCTAATCAGTTTGTCCGCAAGAATGAAGATAATAAAGATACCAGGAGTAAAGCCGAAATCGAAAACACTAAAAAACAAGAAAAAAACAAAGACACCTGAAATTTCATTAGTACAAAATATATTGGACTTAAAAATAAATCAGAAAAATGGGAAGGTGGATAAAAGTCATATTAGCTGTATTTATCATTTTAATTATCGTAGTTATTTTTGCCGTATTAGGAACGCTGGATATCTTCTTTTAATTAAACTGAAACCCGGCGAAGCTTAACAGAGAGGTCTTTATATACAAGCACCATGTGATTATCAGGAATTAAACTCCAGTCTTCTACAATGCTTGTTAATTTTTCTGAGACTATCATTACCGAGCTCTGCCCTACTTCAGGAGGTTTCATATGGCATACCCCATCTTCGCACACGTACCTGCTACCTGCTGAATAATATAAAGTTAATGGTTTAACATTATGTGTAGCATAACGCAAACCTACCATTCTCTCCCCATCAGTAAATATCATATTTAAATAAGCCGGTTGCTCTATCCCGGCTTCTGTCATAAACTTCTTCAGTTGAAAAATCATTTCCTCAAAGGCATCAGCCACATCATCAGCATGTATACCTGGTCCTTTCTTATTTAAAATGTCCAGAAAGAAAGCGAATAAATGTTCAGAATCTGTTTGTCCCTTGATCCATAAATACATTTCATCAGATAGCTTGCTGCGGATTGCCCGCTTAACTTTTTCAAATTCCTCTACACCGCCATTGTGGGCCATTAAATATTTATTGTAATGAAAAGGGTGACAATTATATTCCGTTACACCTCCCACACTGGCAGCACGTACATGTACAACTACACATTCAGATTGAATCTTAGGTGCGAGATAGCGGAGATTACGGTTGTTCCAGGCAGGATAGACAGACACAAACAAAGCAGGATCGGGAGAAATATCCCTAAAATACCAACCAACCCCAAATCCATCTCCGTTTAAAGGCTCTTCAAGCTCTCTGGCCTCAATACTTTGTTTAATCATAGAATTATCCGGCTCATATAGGAATTTATCTATTCTAACCGGTTCTCCGAGATAAGTGAGCAGACGACACATAACTGTAAAATTTGCACAATGTACAAAGCCGCTCTGATATATTTTTATAACCTATATGAAATATTTTTCTAAAATCAGAACCTTATAATATAATCATCGTAATATTGCAATATAATAATTATAAAAAGTTATGAAAAGATTTCACGTACATTTAAAAGTTAAGGACCTGCAAGAAAGTATTTCATTCTACACAGCATTATTTAATATAGCCCCTGCAGTAGAAAAATCAGACTATGCAAAATGGATGCTTAATGAACCTGCCGTTAATTTTGCTCTTTCTTCAGGGCATTCCAAAGCAGGTATCGAACACCTTGGGCTTCAGGTTGATTCACCTGAAGAGTTAGAGGAAGTTTATAGTAATATGAAAAATGCAAAAGGAATGGTTTTTAAAGAAGGAGATTCTACCTGCTGCTATTCAAAAAGTCAAAAATCATGGGTCACTGATCCGCAGGGAGTAGATTGGGAAGCTTTTCACACTTATGGAGAATCAACTTTATATGGCGAGGGCAGAAACGCGCGCCCCTCACCGGAAGCTATGGAATCATGGACAGGTAATGATTCCAAAAATGCAGCTCTGCCGGAGTCAAAAACTGCTGAAGGATGTTGTAAATAGTGTTATATTATAGAAAAGAAATCTAATTTTGAAGAAAAAGTATGATGTGATTATTATAGGCGGTGGCCAAAGCGGTTTAGCTGTCGCCTATTATTTGAGAAGGACAGGTTTATCCTACTGCATATTAGATAAAGAAACCACCTCCGGCGGATCCTGGCAGCATTACTGGGATTCACTCCGGCTGTTTTCACCTGCTAAATGGAGCTCTCTACCAGGTATAATGATGTCAGGTGGTGAAAATTATTATCCTACCAAAAAAGAGACTGTTGCTTATCTTCAATCATATGAGCACAAATATAACTTTCCTATTATCCGACCTGTCGAAGTAAAAAGCATAAGTAAAAATGATAGCACATTTACTCTTGAAACCAGTAAAGGCTTTTTTGAATCCAAAGTTGTCGTTAGTGCAACCGGAAGTTTTAACAAACATTTTATTCCCGCGATAGATGGAATTAACAGCTTTAAAGGTAAAATCCTCCATTCCTCGGAGTACCGCTCACCAGAAAGATTTAAAAGTAAAACAGTTGCGATAATTGGAGAAGGTAATTCAGGAGCCCAAATCCTTTCAGAGGTTGCCACCGTTTCAAAAACATTATGGATCACCAGTAAAGAACCACAATTTCTCCCCGATCATGTAGATGGGCGCTATTTATTTGATGTGGCCACTCAATCTTATGAAGCAAAAAAAGCAGGAGAAAACTTCACCCCACCTTCCCTTGGGGATATTGTAATGGTTCCACCGGTAAAAAAAGCTCGGGAAGATGGGTATTTAAATAATTATTTACCAATAGCAAAAATAAAAGCAAATAGCATAGTCCTTACTAACGAAGAAGAGCATACGGCTGATATACTCCTTTTTTGTACAGGTTTTAATCCTGGGCTGGATCACCTTAAAGGTTTGAATATAATTCACAATCATAGAATTAATACAGAAGGAACAAAGGCTAAAGAAACAGAGGGGCTTTGGCTGGTAGGTTATGGGAGTTGGACAGGCTTTGCTTCCGCCACTTTAATAGGTGTTGGACGAACAGCCAGACAAACTGTACAGGAGGTCGCAGCTTATTTAAAAGAAATTTTGTGATCTTCATGATCAATTAAAAATAGTTTAACATAAATAATATTTAATGTTAGAAGATTAATTGTTATTTTTGTCCAAAATTATTCGCCTTCATGAATATTTCAAGCATACGCATATTAAAGCATATTAAACTGGAATTTGATAATTATACCACACACGTCTTCACGTTTGAAAAGCCGGTAGATCTACTAAATATATCCAAACATCCGGCTATATCAGTTTTAACAGATCAACAGGCCGCAAGCAATTATATGCTGTTGGAAAGTAACTGTCCGAAAACTGTAAGAGTTAAAATAGCAACTAATAATAAAAACTCTACACTTTAATTTTTTCTGCAGCAATTCCTTTAACCTTCTATTTGTAAGGTATTATTAGCTTATTCTTTAAATTTTTCTTTTATAAGATAATTAATATTCTAGATTTATAATTACAGTTAACTTTTATTAATGAATAAGAAGCCATCTATAGTAGTAGTAGAAGATGACAAGGATATCCTCGAGATCATTCAACTAATATTGAATAACGATTATGATCTACATCTTTTTACTTCACCTCCTGATAATTTTATAGATATAATAACCACCCAAAGGCCTGAACTAATCATTTTTGACTGGCTAATTCCTAATGTAGTAATAGAAGATTTCCTTGAACCCATACGTAAAGCCAGCCCTGCTACCAAAATTTTAATTATTTCAGCACATAATAACATGCCTCAGGCTTTTACCAATAAAAAAGTTGATGCTTTACTTCCAAAACCTTTTGGTGTTAAAAGGCTAAAAGCAGAAATAGAAAAGCTGGTTATCATGAATACAACTTCAACTCTGAAGTAATCTTATTAGGAAGTTACAAGCAAATATGCCACACCTGAGGCAGTGATCTGAATAGTAAGGTTATCCAGGCCATGGCTACTGAAAGCTTCTACAACAGTAGCAGCAAATGCACATATTAGAGCATACTGTATACCTATAACTAAAGGAAAATCCAGCAGTAAAAAGCCAAAAAAGCCGGCAATAATGCTTGAAATAAAAACTGCTGTTGATCCTTCGAGGCTTCTTTTTGCGGATACACCAGCTAAAGAAGGTACTTTATACCAATGCTTACCAAACCTTGCCCCTGCCGGCTCTCCTGCCGCATCGCCAAAACCGCCTATAAAATAACCTATACTGGCAAACTTGAGAAAGAAGACATTTGACAGAACACCTCCCAAAGCCGTCGTTGCTAATGGTATTAATATAAATAATGTTTGGTGTGGCCGATCAGAAGGTCTCGCCAAAGCATCATAAAAGGCAAATCCACTCCCTTTATATACAGTAATTAAAACCAAAAGGCTTACAATCCCCCCTAAGATCATTACTGTAGACAAGCCATAAAAAATCTGCAAAAACCCGGCAAAACAAAAAATAAATAAATGAAAAATCTTTCTCGTATAGGAAGTTTTCAGACCTTTCTTTTTTTTAAAATATACCGTTATCCCTGCGGATAATAAAGCATAAGCAGTTGTTAATGGAACAAAAATAAAAATCGTACACCATGAAGGAACAGCATTTTCTAAAAAAAGAGTTAAATTTTCCCACATGATTAAATATCTACTGAAGCATTTTAGTTAGTGCTAATTTTAAGAATGGCAAAGAAGGTATAGTTGTTTAATTTTCCTCAACAGGAAGGTAAATTTTAAAAGCACTGCCTTTTTTATATTCGCTTTTATAGGAGACACTTCCACCCAAGCGCTCTACAGCTTTTTTTACGATATATAATCCCAATCCGTTACCATAGGACCTTTCATTTGCACGATAAAACATTTCAAAAATGCGTGATTGATACTTGTTCTCTATTCCCACACCATTATCCTCTATACTGACTTCTATTCTGCCATCAATTTTATTGGTAGTAACAAATACATAAGGGTTTGCTGAAGGATATTTTGAAAATATTATAGCATTTTCTATCAGATTTTCGATGCAGCTTTTCAAAAGAGGATAACTACTATAAACGGTATTTATATTTAAACTGTGCCTGAAATCAATCTGCTTTTGTGCGGCCAGCGTTTTATAATTCAAAACAACATCCTTTAAAAGCTCCTCAAGGTTTACCTGCTCAATCTCTACCTTATTCATGCTTACAAGGCTTATGGCCTGCAGCTTTTTCACCATCTCATCAAGCTGTTCGGCGGTCTTCTTCACCTGCATGAAAAGCTCTAAGGCTGCGGGCTCTTTTACTGTTGTTTTTGCCAATTCAGCTAATCCCAGGAAGGTAGTTAAAGGTCTCCGGAAATCGTGTGAGCTTTTATAGAAAAATATATCCAGTTCTTCATGTGCCGTTAACAATTCTTTTGTCCGGGATTCTATTTTATTTTCAAGATCCTCGTTTATAGCAACTATCTGATCATGGGCTTCCCTTAATTCTTCCGCCTGTGCTGTTATCTCTTCTTGTTTATCATTTAGCTCCTGATTAAGCATACTTAATTCCTGATTAACCTTTTTTCGAGTTTTCAGGATCCTGTAAGCAAGTAATAATAGTACACCTAACAACAGGCTTCCAAGTGCAATAGCAACAATTAAGAATCTTTGATTTCTGATGGTTTGTTCTCTTAGTGCAAGCTCCTGCGCACGATTCTCATTAAGAAGCTCAATTTCACGTTCTTTGGCATTTAACTTATATCGTGCAGAAATTTCTGCAAACTGCCTGTTTTTGGTTTCATTAAAGATACTGTCCTTTAATGTGGAATAGTGTTTATAGTAGTCAAATGCCTGATCTTTATTACCGACGGCTTCATAATATTGTGAGGTATACAAATAGTTATTTAGCAATCCTGTTTTCACCTGTATCTCCATAAACTTTTCACGGGCATCATTTAATTTCTCCTCTGCCTTACTAAATTGCCCTATTTTTGTATAAATATGGCCTAACACATTCTCACCTATAGCTATTCCTAATTTTGCACCGAGTTTTTTATCGGTCTCATAGGACTCCAGGTACTTTTCAAGAGCAGTTTTATAAAGTCCTTTTTTCTCATATACCAAACCCATATTAAAATTTACATCAGACATTCCTTTTTTATATCCGATCCTTTCTCTCAACTCATAAGCTTTTTGAAAATTTTCTAATGCTTTATCATATTCATGAAAATCATATTGAAAGAGTCCCATAAAATTATAACCTGTAGCTTCATTACCAATATTCCCTGTTTGCTCACTTAATTCAACTGATCTTTCGAGATAGTCAAAAGCCTCATTTCTCTGGCCTTGCTGCTTTGATAGCCATGCCAGATTATACAATACGGTACTTAGTTCGTTTAAATTACCCTGGTCCTCAAATACATCTGCTGCTTTAAAATAATAATCTGCCGATAGCTCATATTCATCAAGCTGCATATATAATGCCCCCAATGCATTATTAGCCTTGGCTAATCCAAACTGATAACCTGACTCTTGATAGACATCTTTGGCATTTTCATTATAAAAGGCAGAGGAGTCAAAACTCGAAACTGAAGAATATACTTCACCAAGCTCCAGAAACACCTGAGCCTGGCCGAATAGATCATCTTCTTTTTCATAATATGCTAAAGATTCGTGTAATCTTTTTATTGCTAATTGGTATAACCCTTTGTTATTTAACAGGCGCCCATACAGAAAATGATACTTTGATGCCTTTTCCGTATTTTCCTCTACCAGTAAAGCTTTTAAAATATCCTCTGCCCTATACACCTCTCCTACTTCAATCAATGCATCAGTAAGAGAAAGTTTTAGATCTGCATATTTTGGATCATTAACAGGTGCCTTTGTTAGAAGAGAATCAATAAGTTCAATTACCTTAAGGAACTGTCCCTGTCTTTTTAATGAAGTAACATAATAATTATAACCATCAAAATATAATATATTATTTTTTTCAGCAAGATTAATTGCCTTTTTATAAAGCTCTTCAGCCTGCTGATATTTACCTACAGTATAGGCTGATATTCCTTTGTTTGCATAAGCCTGGATCTGTAGATCAACATCATCTACCTTATCTATCATAGCATATGCAGAATCGGCAAATATCATTGCCTCATCAGGATCAATATGCCAGAGATAATCGCTAAGCTGATTCAACAGAGCCAGTTTCTCTTCAGGATATTCAGCTTTTCTTATCAGGTCCTTCAAACTATCGATTTCCTGATGCTGAGAAACTGCTGAAAAGCTTAAAAGCACTAGAACTATAGAAAATATTCGCACCATGTAAATTATAAGGTGATCCTATGTTTTATACGATTTTACACTAAAAATAATTCTAATTACAGTGTTATCATTTATTTATTTAGAGAATCGGATTATAACAATTAATTTTTTATGTTGGTTAACTAACAAAAAGGATTTCAATAACTTATGACTTTTGCTATAATAATTGGTATAATAGTCCTGGCATTGTTAATAGCCGTTATTTTCTACTATGGCTTAAAAAGCAGGGGTCCCTGGGGAACCTTCTGGACCTTCTTCCTGGTGATCTTTTTCGGGATTTGGATTGCCGCACTATGGATCCCTCCGGCCGGACCTGTCTATTGGGGCATTGCCTGGTTGGATTTAATTTTTGTAGGAATTTTATTTGCCCTTATTCTTGCTGCAGCCTCGCCGCTTTCTAAAAAGGACTTTGATGATCCTGAAGCCAAAGTTAAGACTGAAAGCTATAGCAGGACAGGTGCTGTTGTAGGAGCATTTTTCTGGATAATGCTATTGTTCTTTGTATTAGCTGTTATCGCTGGGTTTTTAATTTAAGAACAATAGTAATGCAAAATTAATTGCCTTTTATTAACAGTAGACGAAGAAGAATTTTGTAAATAGAGATTTGATAAACGACCAAATTTAAAACCCGGCAAAAATAATTCCTGCCGGGTTTTAAATTTCACAAATTTTGATCTTAAATTTTCTTCAATCCTTCTATTCGCAAAATCACATCTTCAAGATGAGCCCGTGGGATCCCTTTAAACCTGGATTTATTTTTATTGATCATATTTTTCAGGTCTTCAAGCTCAGCACGAGAAATTGAAGGTATATCGCTCTGCTTTAGATCATTTGACAGGTTTTGATAATCAGAATACTCTACAAGCTTTTCGATATACGCTTTTTGTAAATTCCTGCGAAAAACGTCAATGGAATTTCCGCTTTTTAATTCATTAAATATACCTTCTGTCAAATCACCCAAAAGAACAGCCGGAGAATAATATTCATCAGAAATTTCATGCTCCAGCATCCGCTTTAAGCGGTCATCATTTAGTAAATTATTCAGGTGGCGTACCTGAAGGCTTCTGATTTTATCAGCATAGCCATATCCACTGGTGTTTCTTAATATCTCCTCCTGCAATAACCAATCAGGAGTAGAGAATGCATGATCATTCAACCATTGAACAGC
The DNA here is from genome assembly GCA_051418055.1 of Candidatus Cyclobacteriaceae bacterium M2_1C_046. Taxonomy (GTDB): domain Bacteria; phylum Bacteroidota; class Bacteroidia; order Cytophagales; family Cyclobacteriaceae; genus JBPRGH01. The sequence continues at coordinate 129,275 of JBPRGH010000006.1, forward strand.
TTTCTTCTGTTCTTTTTCATCAACAACGGAATACACATAACCCTCTTGATCGGCATTTTTCCTAATTTCTTCCACCCCACCAACAACGGCAGTCACATGTCCAACATATCTGCTCCAAACACCTATCAATTCGTTATAAAGCTCAGAAAGGTCATCATAATTGTTAGTTTCATCCGCAGTCCATTCTTTCAGTTTAGGTGCAACCTTTTTCAGGTTATTTAAGCCATATGTGCTTGCTTTTATCGGGTCATCACCGATATTCTCTGTCTGAGAAGAAGGATCTACCCGGCCATAGTCATTGCCAAACATATATCTCGGATCACCTTCATGTTTTTTAATCCAGCTATCCAGGATTTCTTTTTCATCTTCAGTCTTCTCTGCTTCCGGAATATACCGATACCCCCAGTTAATAGCATAATGATCATAAGGTCCTATTTGTCTTACAAAACGGATACCCTCATCACCAGGCTGAGCTATATAATTATAGCGGGCATAATCCATAACACTTGGTGCTATACCAAACTCCTGTGTAAATTTTCCCGATCTTAAAGAATCAACCGGATAGGCAGAGCTTGATTTCATGTTGTGAGGAAGACCAAGAGCATGCCCTATCTCATGTGCAATAACCTGACGCATCATTTCACCAATTTCTTCCAAAGGTGTATTTAAAGTTCTTGCCGAAGGATTGGCAGCTCCTGTTTCAAGTAAATACCTGTTCCTGTATGACCTCAGATGATTATGGTACCATACAATATCACTTTCAATAATTTCTCCTGAACGAGGGTCACTAACACTAGGTCCCATAGCATTACGAGTTGTAGTAGCAACATAGCGAATAGTGGAATACCTGGTATCCTCTGGGCTAAATTCCGGATCTTCTTCCGGTGAAGGTGGGTCTTTGGCAATAATAGCATTTTTAAAGCCTGCTGTCTCAAAAGTTTTCTGCCAATCCTCTACTCCCTGTCGTATGAAAGGACGTAACTTTTCTGGGGTGGCAGGATCAAGATAATAAACAATGGGTTTTACCGGCTCTACTAGCTCTCCTCTTGCATATGCTTCAGGATCACTTGGCTCCAGTCTCCAGCGTCGTATGAAGCTTTTATCGTCTGCTTTTAATTCTTCTGAACCATAATCGATCTGCTTGACAGTAAACCATCCTATACGCGGATCATAAGCACGTGGTGTCATAGGATTTTTCGGCAGCAGGATCATAGACTGATTCATTAACATCGAAATAGCTCCTGTTTGTGTACTAGAAGGAGGCTCCGCAGCATTATAAGTCAGGTCTTGTAACATTTCAATATTTTGAGGAAAACTCTTCAGCGTATCAATAAAGCTTCTGTCATTATCGAGGTTACTTACCTTATACTGCTTTCTAAAGTAAGAAGGCAAACCACTTATAGCTTTTACATCTGAAGTTAAAAATTTATTAACTTCTATAACCGAACCTGTTTTATCCTTATTATATGCCACTATATCAAATGCATAGATCACCGGCTGGTAATTATTAGCCACTACAGATTTGTAAATAGGAAGGCTATCATTGGCAACAGCATTGTAGGAAACGGAACGTAATAATATTTTCTTTTGCTTTTTCTCCCATCTCACTACCTGCTCACCTAGTTTTGAGCCGGCATTAATATATCCACCGCCTAAACCGGCAGGAATTTTAGCGACTCGCGATACCAGGAGCATGTCCTGGTTTAATAAAGTATCAGGAATTTCAAAATAATATTTCTCATCTACGAAATGAATATTAAACAGTCCTTGATCTGTGACTGCATCATTTGTAATCACCTCATTATAAGCCTTAATCTTATCTTTTTTAGCAGATTTTGCTGGCTCCTGCTGCGTAGCATCCTCTTTTTTCTTTTTCTTCTTTTTCCGTTGTGCCTCAGATTCAGAGATCCCTGCAACTAAAAACAGAAGTATCAATACAAAATATTTTATTCTCATAATTTGAAAAAATTATAGTTATCAACACTACTAAGATGGGCCTTTAATAATATTTAAAAAAATCAGATAAGTCTGATAATGCCGTTATTAAGACCTAAAATAACTTCTCTCTACCGTTTAAATCAAAAATGTATTCTTTGTCTTTCAGAAATTACCTGTTATAAATTTTTAATCAGACAATACTTGAAAATACCGCAGAGACTGTAAGACCCTGAGAATCGCAGAGTATTAAGCAGTCGGACGGCTGCTTGAGGACAAGTAAAGCCGTCTGACGGCAGTGTGATGGTGGTTAAGGTATCCACTTAATATCTTTAAAATCCGGCTTACGTTTTTCAAGGAATGCATTTCTTCCTTCTTTCGCTTCCTCGGTCATATAAGCCAGTCGAGTAGCTTCACCGGCAAATACCTGCTGACCAACCATACCGTCATCTGTAAGATTGAAAGCAAACTTCAGCATCTTTATTGAAGTAGGTGACTTGGCAAGGATCTCCTGTGCCCACTGATAGGCAGTATCTTCAAGTTCTTCGTGAGGTATAACAGCATTAACCATTCCCATTTCATAAGCTTCCTGCGCTGAATAATTTCTTCCTAAAAAGAATATCTCGCGTGCCCGCTTCTGCCCCACCATTTTGGCAAGATAAGCAGAGCCATAACCGCCATCAAAACTGGTGACATCAGCATCAGTTTGTTTGAAAATAGCATGTTCTTTACTGGCTAGTGTAAGATCGCACACCACATGTAAGCTATGCCCTCCCCCAACTGCCCAACCCGGCACAACGGCAATGACCACTTTAGACATGAAGCGTATCAATCGCTGTACTTCCAGGATATTCAGGCGGGGCATACCAGCTTCATCAACATAACCCTGCTGTCCCCGGGTACGCTGATCACCGCCACTGCAAAAAGAGTATTTACCATCTTTGGATGAAGGGCCCTCAGCAGAGAATAATACAACACCTATAGAAGTATCTTCTCTGGCATCTATAAATGCTTCATATAATTCAGCAACAGTTTTTGGTCGAAAAGCATTTCTTACATCAGGCCTGTTAAATGCTATTCTTGCTACTCCGCCGGATTTTTTATAGGTAATATCCTCAAATTCTTTTACTGTTTGCCAGTTTGCCTTACTCATATATTTTTATTTAAGCTTATACTATATTTATTTAATGCCCTAAAATTAATGTATAGTTTTTCTTATTCCTTGTCCGCCTTACCTTTTTCACGAAATATCTTCCTGAAAACCGGGATAAGAACCAGTATAACAATCCCAAGGAGAATCCAACCGAGATAATCCCTAAGCCATGGAAATTGCCTTCCAAGATAATACCCTGCGCAAACTACTGCTACTGTAAAACCTATAGCTCCCAATACTATAAAAGGTAAAAACTGGGACATAGGTAATTTAATCGAGCCTGAAAAAGCAGGGTTGAAGGTCCGGATCACAGGCAGAAACCTTCCAAATACAAGTGCCCACTTTCCTTTTTCATAGTAATATTCTTCAGCTCTTTTCAGGTATTTCTTTTTATAGTACCAGGTATCTTCCTTTTTATAAAGTTTCTTTCCAAGCTTCTCTCCTACTTTATATCCTGTAAGGTCGCCAATTACAGCAACTACAATAAGAATTAATATCAAAGGAACTAAAGAAATAGATAAAGCCTCTGTCCCTGCTAATAAACCCGCAGTAAATAATAATGTCTCCCCGCCAGGAATAACAAGGCCCATTAATGTTGCTGTCTCAGCATAAACCATGATGGCAATAATGGCAGTGCCACCCCATTTAATTATTTCTTCGTTGTTGATAAAAAGAAGGTGTGGCTGGAAATGGAGCAGGTACAGGCAGAGGATATAAAAAGAAAAAAGTGATGCCGATTTTATTTTATGCATTCTTTTATAGCCAAAAAAAGTTTAAAATCCATACTATTTGTTCCTATGTAATTAGGAATAAGCTCTACTTTCAGAATTTAATAAAGAACTTATCTTATCTCTTTATAATCATCCGGTAAAGGTATTTCCTCAAAAGTTGTTTCACCATCCCGGTTAAAATCCTTCTTAAGGAGCAGTAACTTTTTATCGCTACGGCTCACCTGAAAAGCAATAATATCTGATTTGCTGCCTAATTGTCGTCTGGCATACTCGTAAGGAATATGGCTTAAGGTGGGATAAGGATGTTCATACTCAAAAGCTTCCGCTGCCCCTGAAGGATCTATGAAATAAACCGAACCCTGATTTTTAGTAAGAGTTTTAATTACTTCTTTTGAAATTATATCCTGATCCATAATCCTGCTAATTGATATATTTAATAATCAATTTCGAATGTATAAATGTTTTAAAATGCATCTTGTAAAAAATAATTTAACCAGAGAATATCTTAAGATACAAAAGAGATGGTAACTAGGCGCTGAGAATTTATCACTAGTTACTTTTAAAATAAAAAGCCGTTCCCCTTATTAGAGAAACGGCTTCTAATTTTATTAAGAGGCGCTGAGCGGATTCGAACCGCTGTAGAAGGTTTTGCAGACCTCTGCCTAGCCACTCGGCCACAGCGCCATTTTTATAAGAGCTGCAAAAGTAAAAATAAAGATCATTCCATCAAACTTATTTTACTTATATGACGAGAAAAAGCATGATTTTTATCTGGTAAAATAAAAACCATTCAAATTTCATTGTCCAATGCTCTCTTTACCCGCTCCCAATCCAAATTGAAACTTTCTTCTTTGAAACCATCCGGCACTTTAAGAGCTGTGGTAGATAAAATTCGTTCCTCCATTTCCGGATGGGTATTTATAAAAGAAATAGTATTATGCTCTAACTGATTAGTTTTCATGATCATCATAAATTGGGCAAATCTTATAGGATCAATATTACTGTTCAATAATAAGGATCGCCCGAAATCATCCGCCTCTCTTTCCTGCTCACGATTAAAATGCATGGACAAAGCAGTTTTTCCAAGCTCAGATACCATTACAGGATCGCCCCCCGTTAAAACTGCCAATAATAAACTAAACCCTATTTCATTTGTCAGCCTCTCGATTAAATGCTCGTGATCAATATGCCCCATCTCATGGGCCAATACAGCGGCAAGCATCTCAGGGTTTTCACATTTTTTAATCAATCCGGTAAACACATATATCCTGCCTTCAAGTGTAGCAAATGCATTTACATCTTCAGATTCCAGGATAAGGATCTTAAAGGGTACTGTGTCAGTGGTATTTTCCTGAAGCCTATCCATAATAATTAATACTGCCGAATCTACCACGGGATCTTCATTAAGTATTCTCCCTTTCCTGAACTGTTCATCAAGATAAATAGCAAGCTGTTCTTTCTGATGCTTATTTAACACCGGTAGATCTACAGGATCCTTATTAGCAAAATAAATAGCGCTAATTGCCCAAACACCTGCAAAAAACAAAAGCAGTAAAATGAGATCTCTATATATTTTTCTCATTAATTAGGTGGCTTATTTACAACTGATGGTTTTTTAACATCGAAACTTTTCTCAAATGCTTCCCTGTAAGCTATCCGGCCAAAAAACATAAAGTAATACATACGGCCGTAGAACCCTTTGAAAGCTGCAATTAGGCTAAAAACAATATAAATAATATTAAATACTACTAAAGCAATTAAATATCCCCAGTAGATATCATTAAACTCTCCCAGTTTTAAAAATATCCTGACAGTCCATATAACAAGTATCCCATTTAATATAGATATTGGGATCTGGCTTAATAAAGACTGTAGCGAATGAAATTTTACAAACCTGCTGCTCTCCTTTATGAAATAGTAATAGATAAGCGAAGCTACTAAATTTAAAAGCGGAAATGGTAATCCTAATGCTGCCGTTGCAAACATCATCAGGTATGCTGCCATGGCTTTCTCCTTTTCCTTATAAGGAATTTCGGATGGTTGGGGAAGAACAGTTTCTGTCATTTTTATCTTTGCTTTTTTTCTTAAAAATAGTACTTTAGGTTTTTAATACTAACGAAATAATAAAAAACTATGGAAAATTCAAATTTTGCCCCCGGAATGATTAATCCAGCAGCACCTGCGGAGGTAATGACAGTAAAGGACTGGATTATTGCTTCAATTATTGTTGCTATCCCTCTGGTTGGATTTGTTATGCTATTTGTCTGGGCATTTGGTGAAGGCACTAATCCGAATAAAGCCAACTGGGCCAAGGCCTCTTTACTTTTTATGGCAGTAGGAGTTGTTTTTGCCACATTAATATTTATGCTCATTGGAGGAGTGGCTTTATTAAGTGGGGGTAATACACTGTAGATATTATCTATAGCATGTAACTAAAACTTTTCCATAAGAATTACTGTATATATCTTTGAGCGGTTCGGTATTTTGACCGGTGGCTTCATATAGGAGTGCCGGTTTTTATATATTTGCTGATCAGGGAGATACATTATGGAGTTGATAAACAACTTTGGCAGTAGGGAGATCTGGCTACTGTCATTTTTTATTTTTTTATATGCACTTTACCTCTTACGCGTGGTTATAACAGCGCGAAAGCTGGGCACCGGATATGGGAAAATATTCATTAAAGTGCCTCTAAGGGCACTAATTTTTGGTCTTTTTATATTTGCTTTGTTAGGCCCTTCTTTTGGAGAGATGAAAAAAGAAGTCCAGTCTGTCGGAAAGGATATCATTATTGCCGTTGACCTTAGTCAGTCGATGCATGCAACAGATGTACAGCCTACACGTCTGGAAAAAGTTAAGTTTGAATTAAAAAATATTGTTAATGCATTCAGCTCTGACCGGATTGGACTGATTATTTTCTCCTCGGAGGCATTTATGCAATGTCCTTTAACATATGATCAAAATGCGCTGAATCTTTTTATTGAAACCCTTCATACCGGGCTTGTACCAGGCACAGGGACAAATCTTGCCCCTCCCCTGCAGCTGGCACTTGAAAAGCTAAGCAAAGAAGAGACTACCACAACAAAACCAACTTCAAAAATTATTGTGCTCATTAGTGACGGTGAAGATTTTGGTGAGGAAAGAAAAGAGATTGTTGATGAAATAGAAGAGCGAGGAATACGCCTTTTTACTTTAGGGGTAGGCACAGAAGAAGGAAGCAAAATATTAACTTCGGAAGGATTTAAAAAAGACCGGCAGGGCAATGATGTTATTACCAAATTAAATCCTACTCCTTTAAAAACAATAGCCAGAGAAACAGATGGCGAATATTTTGAGTTAGGAAGTAATAGAAATGATGTCGCTCGGTTGATCAATACAATCAATGAAATTGAAGGAGAACTTCGCGACACACGGCAGGTTGATGTATCGGCAAACAAGTATTACTATTTCCTCGCGCTGGCTTTATTTTTGCTGCTAATTGATATGGTTACAAGCCTGAAAACTGTCAGAATATGAAATATCTTATAATTGCCATATTACTTTTAGCCCCAGTTAATGATATTAACAGGATTGCCAAAAAGAATGAGCTGAAGAAAGAGGCAAAAGTAGCCTATGAAAATGGTGATTATAAAAAAGCTATTGAAACCTATCACTTTCTACTGGATTCAATGGGAGTGGATGAAGATGCTATCAGATTAAACCTTGCCAATGCCTATTATAACAGCGCTGACACAACTTCCGCAGTGAGTTACTATGACCAGCTTACGGCAAGTGATAATAATAATATAGCAAGTGTGGCATATCAGCAACGTGGTATTATCAAAAACAAACAAAAAAAGCATAAACCTGCCCTGGAGGATTTCAAGTTGGCTTTACGTAAAGATCCTTATAATGAAGCGGCCCGTTATAATTATGAGTTATTAAAGAAATTGCTTAACGAACAGAAAGAACAGGATCAGCAGCAGAAGCAAGATCAGGAACAAGATAAAAAAGAAGACCAGGAACAAAAGC
>JBPRGH010000007.1:0-226844 GCA_051418055.1 Candidatus Cyclobacteriaceae bacterium M2_1C_046
GCGTTCTCCATGCCGGAGTAGTGATAGGCAGTGATGGATTTGGATTCGCACCGCAAAAAGACGGCACTTACAAAACCATTCCGCAGCTTGGAAATGTGATAGTAGAAGATAATGTGAGTATTGGAGCGAATACCACTATTGACTGCGCAACTCTGTTTGGTGACTCCACAGTAGTAGAAAATGGTGTAAAATTGGATAATCTAATACAAATTGGGCATAACGTTCAAATAGGAAAAAATACTGTAATAGCTGCTCAGGCAGGCATTTCAGGGTCAACTAAACTTGGTGAAAATTGTATTATTGGTGGTCAGGCAGGCATTGCAGGGCATTTAGTACTTGCCGATAAAACAGGTGTAGGTGCTCAATCAGGAGTCCCTAAATCTACTCATGAAGGACAAAAAATATTTGGAAGCCCGGGCTTTGAATTAAATAAATTTTTACGTTCCTATACTATTTTTAGAAAATTACCAGATTTGGAATCACGTTTAAAGGAACTTGAAGAAAAAATTTTAACTTTGCCGACATTTCAGGAAAAGTAAATGAATATTAAGCAGCACACCCTTAAAAAATCGGTAGAACTCAATGGTGTCGGATTACATACAGGAGTGATTACCCGTATGACATTTTTGCCCGCAAAGCCCGATCATGGAATTAAATTTCAGCGAGTGGACCTTGAAGGACAACCTGTCATTGATGCCGATTGTGATAATGTAGTAGATGTAAGTCGTGGAACCACTTTGGAACAATCTGGTGCTCGTGTACAGACTGTAGAGCATGTATTGGCGGCTCTTGTAGGTTTACAGATAGATAATGTACTTATTCAACTTGATGGCCCGGAACCTCCGATAATGGATGGAAGTTCCAAACCCTTTATTGATGTATTAAAAAAAGTGGGTACGGAAGAGCAAAATGCTTTGAGAGACTTCTTCGAAGTACAGGAAAGTATTTTTTATCGCGACCACTCCAAAGATATTGAAATTGCTGCCCTGCCTCTTGATGATTACAGGGTAACAGTAATGATAGATTATAATAGCCGTGTATTAGGTAGCCAGCATGCTTCATTAAATCATATTTCTCAATTTGAAGAAGAAATAGCTTCCTGCCGTACATTCTGCTTTTTACATGAGCTGGAGATGCTTCATAAAAATAACCTGATCAAAGGTGGTGATCTTAATAATGCAATTGTCGTTGTAGATCGTGTTATTGAAGATCATGAGCTGGATAGTATTGCAAAGCTTTTTAATAAACCAAAGGTTGAGGTAAAAGAGGAAGGTATCCTTAATAATGTAGAATTGCGTTACAGAAATGAACCTGCACGCCATAAACTTCTGGATGTTGTTGGTGATCTTGCTTTGGTAGGCAGACCGATTAAAGCTCAAATACTTGCAGCCCGGCCCGGACATGCTGCTAATGTTGCTTTTGCCAAAAAATTAAAAAAGGCAATGACTTCTTCAGCTAAACAGGACCGTCCAAAATATAATCCTAACCTGCCCCCAGTATATGATATCAATACCATAAGCAATATTCTCCCACATCGTTATCCATTCCTTCTAATTGACAAGATCATTCATCTTAATGAAGAATCCGTAACAGGTGTTAAAAATGTAACTATAAACGAACCATTTTTTCAGGGCCATTTCCCGGGAAATCCTGTAATGCCTGGTGTTTTACAGGTAGAAGCAATGGCTCAGGTTGGTGGTGTACTTGTACTTAATACAGTACCAGATCCGGATAATTACTGGACATACTTCTTGGGAATAGAAAATTTCAGATTTAGAAAAATGGTTTCACCTGGTGATACACTGATCTTTAAATGTGATCTATTGGGACCGATAAAGAGAGGCATTGCCCGGATGACCGGACGTGCTTATGTGGGTAATACTTTGGTGTGTGAAGGCACAATGACAGCTAGTATAGTTAAAAAAAATTCATGAACCAGCCATTAGCATATATACATCCTCAAGCCAAAATAGCTCATAATGTAGTGATTGAGCCTTTCTCAACTATACATAAAAATGTAGTGATTGAGGAAGGAACCTGGATTGGCCCAAATGTCACTATTTTTGAGGGTGCCAGAATAGGTAAGAATGTAAAAATTTACCCTGGCGCTTCAATATCCGCTCCTCCACAAGATCTTAAATATCGTGGTGAAGAAACAGAAACTTATATCGGAGACAACACGGTAATTCGCGAATATGTGACAATGAGCCGCGGGACCACAGACAGGAACAAAACAGTTATAGGGAAAAACAACCTTTTAATGGCTTATGTGCATGTTGCACATGATTGTATTATTGGCAATAACTGTATAATAGCCAATGCTGTCCAGATAGCCGGTCATGTTATAATTGACGATTTTGCAATTATTGGCGGTTCCAGTGCAATCCATCAGTTTGTGAAGGTTGGTGCCCATGTTATGGTATCGGGAGGTTCTCTTGTAAGAAAAGATATTCCTCCGTTTACAAAAGCAGCAAGAGAACCACTAACCTATTGTGGTATTAATTCTATAGGTTTAAGAAGAAGAGGCTATAGCTCTGATAAAATAAACGAAATCCAGGAGATCTACCGGTATATTTTTTTAAAGGGGCTTAACAACAGTAAAGCTGTTGATCTTGTAGAGCTGGAGCTAAAAAGCTCCAAAGAAAGAGATGAAATAGTTAACTTTATAAGAAGCTCAGACCGTGGTGTCATGAAAGGATATGCTTCCTGATTTCTATGGAGATCATCCTTGAAAATATTAGCAAGCGCTATATTCATGAATGGATTTTTAAACATATTTCAGTTAAAATAGAAGCCGGCAGTAAGTGGGCTATTGTAGGCCCTAACGGTTCCGGAAAATCTACCCTTTTACAAATTATTTCTGCATTTCGTTTACCCTCAGGTGGTAAAATATCCTATATTTCCCAGGGAAATAATTTAGATGCTGACCTTGTCTATTCAAAAATAAATTTTGTATCCCCGTACCTTGAGCTAATTGAAGAATTTACCTTAAAAGAGCTTCTCGATTTTCATTTCTCCTGGCGTAAAAAAATTATGGAATATGATCAGATCACAAGCTTGTTTAATCTGGAAAAAGCCCTCCATAAACCTATAAAATATTTCTCTTCAGGTATGAAGCAAAGGCTTAAGCTTGCTCTGGCATTTGGCACTGAATCATCAGTCCTTCTTCTAGATGAACCAACAGCAAATCTTGATGCTGCCGGAATAGAAATTTATCAGCATTGCATCAATGATTTACTTTACAACAGAACATTAGTAATTGCATCCAATGATCCTGATGAATATAAAATGTGTAAAAGCTTTATTGAAATAAATAAACATAAATGAGTTTTTATGATTTAATACTGAAATAATATTGTAAAACTTTTTATATTGCACACAAAAGCAAGATTCAACTAAAATATATCTCATGAAAAAACTTAATTATCTTTTTTTATCTGTTATAGCGGTGGTTTTTTTAACACTCGTCAGCTGTGGTGATGATGATCCTGGTGTTACTCCCATTGAAGCTGTTAAAGAACGTCTTGCAGGAACATGGGCTGTGGATGCCTCAAACACTACGAGTAAAGTACTTTTTGGTACTGAAGACCGTACCGACGGATATACTAATTTTGCTTTAACGTTTAATCTAAGTGGGCTGGATATTCCTGGTGGCAGCTATACCACTACACTTGTAGATGAGCCAGATCCATGGCCTTCTAGCGGAACCTGGACTTTCACAAATCCTGATAATATTACTGATCCGGCAGCTACTACATTTCAGATTACTAGAGGTGACGGGGTTGTTATTGATGTAAATCTGACTGAAACTACACTTGAATTAAATTTCAGTTATGACCAGTCTGTTCATGCCGGAGATGATAATCGTATAAAAGCTGTTGATGGAGAATGGACATTCGTACTTGTAAAGCAGAATTAAAATATTTAAATGAAAAATAAAAAAAGTGCCTTCAGAATCCTGAGGCACTTTTTTTTATTCCTCAAGGGTTACAACAGTAATCCCTGCTCCTCCCCTCTCAATATGCTCATCAGCCACACGCTCTATGCGGGAATATCCTTTTAGATGATTACGTACCAGATCTTTTAATACACCATTACCTTTACCATGTAAAATCTTAATCTCCTGCGCCCCGGCTAATAAAGCATCATCGAGATATTTATCAACAAGAGGCAATGCTTCTTCCGCCCGCTTACCACGAATATCCAGCGTGCTTCTGAATTCCATAACTTTTGAAGATATATCAGCTGTGGCTCGTCGTGTTGCCTGAGTTTTCTTTATCTCGCGTTTGCTAGTCTTTTTCAGGCGGTCGATTTTAATTAAGCTCTTAAGGTCACCTATTCTAACTTCTGCTTTTTTTCCCTGTATATCAATCACTTCACCTGCTGCACTGCTCCCGATTACCTCAACAATATCACCTTTTTTTATAGGTGAAAGGTCTACCTCTTTTTCCTCACGTTCAGCCTTTTTATGCTTTTCTTTAAAAGAGGAAAGCTGCTCTCTTATTCTCTTTGTTTCCTTCTTTTCTGCCTTATTCTCTTTAATATGGCGGATTGTCTTTTCAATTTCCCGGTTTGCTTTTGCCACTAGTGTAGCAGCCTCTTCCTTTGCTTTATTGAGGATCTGCTTTTGGCTTTTATCGATATCTTCTTTAAGTCGCTTATACTCGTTAATTATTTTCAGAGATTCTTCCTCTCTCCTCTCCAGTGTTTTCTCCCTTTCCTGAATACTTCTTAACTGCTCCTGCAGGTTTGACAATGCTTTGTCATACTCCACCATCTCTCTTCCCAACAGATCTTTTGCCTTACTTATTACATCATCAGGAAGACCGGTATTCCTTGCTATTTCAAGTGCATGAGAACTTCCGGGTTTTCCCACCGAAAGCTGGTATAGTGGGCGTAAGTTCTTCATATCAAAACGCATGGCAGCATTTACGATCCCGTCTCTATTTTCAGCATAAGATTTTAAGTTGGCATAATGTGTGGTAATTATCCCTTTTATGGATTCCTTCATAAGCTTTGAAAGTATACTTTCTGCAAGGGCTCCTCCAAACTGTGGTTCCGTTCCACTTCCAAACTCATCAATTAAAACTAAAGACGAAGCATCAACATGCTCAATCATATGCCGCATATTATGAAGATGGGAACTATAGGTACTTAGATCATTCTCTATGGATTGCTCATCCCCTATATCTATAAATATTTTAGTAAATACACCAAAAATTGAACCCTCATTAGCAGGAATATAAAGCCCTGCCTGAAACATAAATTGAAGCATGGCCACAGTTTTTAATGCAACCGATTTACCTCCCGCATTGGGTCCGCTAATCAATATTACTCTTTGCCCTTCTGTCAGCTCAAGGTCTAAAGGAACAATATCGTGATCAGTTATTATTAACAGCGGATGACGGGCTTGCCTGATCTTTATGACAGGCTGTTCAATAGTTTCAGGTTTAATAGCTTTTAACCTATCCGCAAGCCGCATCTTTGCCCTCAAAAAATCTATCTCACCAAGAAAATAGATGATATCAAAAAGAACGTTCCTGTTTTCATTAACTTCTCTTGATAACCTTTTTAATATTTTAATAACCTCTCTCCGCTCCTCATACTCCAGCTCCCGCTGCCTGTTATTACCTTCCAGTACTGCTGTGGGCTCTATATATACTGTCTGTCCTGTAGCAGATTCATCATGGACAAAACCTTTTATTCTGCGTTTTGCCTCAGCAAATAACGGAATTACCATTCTGCCGTCCCTTACAGTAATTGATGCTCCTTCTGGGACCCAGCCTTCACTGCGTGCATTGCGGAAAATTAAATTTATCGTTTTTCGAATCTGCTGCTGATTCTGGTCCAGCTGCTTCCTAAGTTTATTTAATTCCGGACTTGCATGATCATCTACTTCTCCTTTATCTGTAAATACCTTTTCCAGATCTCTCAATAGTGGAACAGGAAAAGCTATTGTTGAATAAAGCTCTCTCAGATATAGCGTCTCATGCTTATGCAGAATACTCAATAACTCTTTGGAGGTGCGCAAAAGTGAGCGAAGACCTATAAAAGTATCTATTTCCCACCAGGAGTTTTCTGCAGATAATTCATGAATTTCTTTTTTTAGATCAAAATATCCCTGCTCAGGGAGTGTATTCCCTTCCTCATGAACCAGTCTTATCAGTTCTTCAAGCTGGTTAAGCTGATGTTTAATTTTTTCAAGGTCTTTTTGTACCCTTAGGTTTTCAACTTTTTTTCTTCCAAGTTCTGAGGAACAATACTGCTTTAACAGTTCTCGGATCTTTGAAAATCCAATTTTTTCTTCAAAATTATCCGGATAGAAATGTATAAAACTCATTCTTGCTCCTTTTCACCTGTTCGCTGCACCTTGAGATTCAATGAATCAAGGACCCTCGAATAGATTTCATCCATAACTTCAGGCTGACGAAAATAATACTGCACATTTTGCCGGAAAACAGAATCCGATACATCATATTCTTCCAATATATCCTGCTTCAAAACCTCAAAAACTATTTTTGCACTGTCTCTTGGAAGACGTGGAGTATAATTTGCAACCTTAGCTTCCGTTATATAAACATCTAACAGGATATTCGTCATTTCATCCTTAGATAAAACTTTTTCGGGAGTGTTATTTCCACCTGAACATGCTGATACTACTATTGCTAAACAAAGGACTGTTAATATTCTTATCATGATAACGTAAAGATATTTGAACCATTCGTGTAATTAAAACTTAAAGACGCTTAAAATAGTATGAAAAATTTTATTTTTGAAGATAGCAAAAGCTCATAATGAAAAACCTGTTAAAGAAATTAAGAAAGTATGAAATTCAGATCCGCAAGGCTATTAATAGTCAGATGCAGGGCGATTTTCATTCAATCTTCAAAGGATCAGGGCTTGAATATGAGGATGTAAGAGCTTATCAGTATGGTGACGATATACGCACCATCGACTGGAATGTTTCGGCAAAAGGTCATGGAACCTTTGTAAAAACTTTTCGTGAAGAAAAAGAGCAAACGGTATTTTTTCTACTTGATGTAAGTGCATCACAGGAAATTGGCTCTTCGGGAAAGCAAAAAGTTGATATTGCGAAAGAAGTTTGTGGCGTACTCGCACTCTCAGCAGCCAAAGAAAATAGTAAGATAGGGCTGCTTTGTTTTTCCGATCAAAAAGAAAAATATGTAAAACCTGCAAAAGGGCCTAAACAAGCTTATGAAATTATTTATTCCCTGGTAAATTTAAAACCTGAATCAACAAAAACTGATCTAAATAAAAGCATTCTTTTTACCCTGAATATGGTGAAGAAAAGAAGCGTGATTATTTTTATCAGCGATTTTATAGATGAAGGATATGAGCATACCCTAAAAGGGCTGGCAAGGAAACACGACCTTGTTATGATCCGTATTACAGACAGAAGAGAAACGAACCTTCCAAAGCTTGGTATTGTACCTGTATATGATAAAGAAAGTGGAAAAACCAGTTGGGTTAACACCTCTTTTGGCTCTTTTCGGGAAAAGCTAAATAAAACGTATAAAGCCAGCGAAATGGAGCTTGGAAATTTTTGCAAGCGCCATCAAATTGACTTTATAAATATCGATACAGAAGAGGATTACGTGCCACAACTTTTACGATTATTTAAAATAAGAAACAGAACAAGAAAAAGTGCGTAAACTACTCCTTATTTTATTTATTTATAGCCCATTTGCCTTACAAGCACAGCAGATCAATCCAAAAGGTAAATTTCTTACTGACAGCATAAAACTGGGTATGGAGGTCCAATATTCCCTATCCGTTAGATATCCGCGGGAGTTGGATATCGTTTTTCCTGATTCAACTTTTGATTACTCCCCACTTGAATTTGAAAGTAAGAAGTATTTCCCTACCACAACAGACAGTCTTTACAGCTATGACAGTGTCATTTATACCTTAACAACCTTTGAGGTGGATTCCATACAGTACCTTCAGTTACCCATATTTGTGGTTTCTGGAGGCGATAGTTCGTCTTTTTATCCTGCAGAGGATTCTATTATTTTACATCATGTAGTAAAAGAAATTCCGGATACGGTGGAGGTTGATAAACTGGCATTAAAAGAGAACACCTCCTATCTCCCTCTATCTCTACAATTTAATTACCCTTATCTCATTATAGGGATTATCATTTTTGTCATAACAGGTCTCTTGATCTTGATAATTTTCGGTAAACGGATCAGAAAATGGTGGCAGTTAAAAAGGTTGAGAAAACAGTATCATTCATTTAAAGAAAAATTTGAAAATATAAAAAATAATCCGGAGTATAATAAACCAGAGGTAGTATTAGAGGCTTTATCAGTTTGGAAGAAATATATGGAAAAGCTTACAAGCAGGCCGTATCGTCAGCTGACAACTAAAGAGATCTATATCAGGGAAAAAGAGGAAGCATTACGTGAATCCCTGCGCCAGGCTGATCGCGCTGTTTATAGTGGAAAAGCAAGCACCGGGGAACTTCAGCCTTATTATCAGGAGTTAGAGAGTTATGCTAACAAACAGTTTAACATAAGAGCCGAGGAGATAAAAAATGCTTGAATCACTACCTTTTTCGTGGCATAATTTATATTGGTTTTACCCTTCAACCTTTAATAATTTTGAATGGGAAAATTCCCTTATTCTTTATGGATTAGCACTTATTCCTCTTTTCTTTATTATCAGATGGCTTATCAGATATCGTCTGGTGCAAAAATTGCCGATTGGGATCCCTAAAAAACAAATAGGTCAGAATATCTGGAGTTACCTGCGGTATATTCCGGATATTTTGCTGGTACTTATGCTGGCATTATGTATTGTAGCTCTCGCCAGGCCACAAAAAACCAACGAAAAAGTTGAGCAATGGACAGAAGGGATAGACATCATGTTAGTTATCGACATCAGTCAGTCGATGCAGATAGAGGATTTTAAACCAAATCGATTAGAGGCAGCAAAAGAAACTGCTCGTAGATTCATTGAAGGCAGATTTCAGGACAGGATAGGTGTTGTGATATTCGCAGGAGATGCATATTCCCTCTCTCCACTTACCACAGATTATGAGTTGTTAAAAAATTATATCGGTGACATAGATTTTGACATGATTGAAAATCGTGGAACAGCTATAGGAAGTGCATTAGGTGTAATGACAAATCGAATGCGTGAATCAGAATCAAAATCAAAGGTGGCTATTTTATTAAGTGATGGAGATAATACAGCCGGAAATATTGATCCTATTACAGCCGCGGAGCTTGCTTCGGCTTTTGATATTAAAATATATTCTGTTGCCATTGGTAAAGAAGGAAGAGTGCCCTTCGGAAAAGATTTCTTTGGCAGGCCACGAATGATAGAGAATACATTGGATGAAACTACCTTAAGAAAGATTGCTGAAATAGGTGACGGACAGTTTTTCCGTGCCTCTGATAATCAGGCGCTGGATCAGGTATTTGCACTTATTGATGAGTATGAAAAGGCTGAAATAAAAACTAACCGTTTCAAAGATACAACCGACTTCTATTATGTGTATCTTATGTGGGCTGTAGTATTATTTTTATTCTGGATGCTGCTGAAATCTACTTTCTTAACTAATGTGCTGCAGGATTAAAACCCTGAACCTGCATAAATAAAAAGCCTTATCCCAAATGTTACCATCACTACTCCTGTTATAATATTTAATATTTTTATAAATCGTGGTGTAACAAAGGTTCTTAATTTATGCGCCAGATAAACTTTTATTAAGTCAGTAATAAAAACAGTAAGGATAATAGATATGAAAAATATTAAAATATAACTACCTTTTAATTCATATTCTATGGTGGCCAGGCTAATAGCTCCAATCCAAAAGAACAGTACCATGGGATTTAATCCATTAACCATAAATCCTTTTATGATATGTCTTTTAAATCCTTTTTGCTGAACATTTAATTTAATTTCTCTTTTTTTGCGGCTCTTAAAAAATGAGAAAATTCCAAAACCAACCAGAATTACACCTCCAGCCAATCCCAGATATTTTTCCATGGTTTCTTCAGCCAAAAGATTAGTTAGTCCAAAATATGATATTAAAATATATAGCGTGTCACTGAGGGAAATACCAACGGCAACTAGAAATCCCGGCATAAATCCTTTTTCAATACTCGTCTGGATAAGCATGAAAAATACTGGCCCAATTAACATCGCCAGCACAAGACCAAATAAGATACCCTTTAAAATCGCATCACCCATTGCTAATGCTTTTCAAGGAAAGCTTTCCAGTCGTCGTATAATTTACTTTTCATTACCCGTGGAAATTTATTCTGGCCTCCCACTTTACCTTTCAACTCCATCCATTCATAAAATTTACTGACGGGCAATATATCCACAAAAATTTCTTTTAATGCTGCCTGACGCTCCACAGCATAATCATCATTTAGTGCTTTAAGGTTTTCGTCAAGCTTTTCTTTTACATCCTCCTTATCTATAACATCATCCGTGCCTATATACCAATGATGGGCAAATAAAGTATCAAAATATTCACCAGCAACTGTAAATTCAGGTACGGTAACATTCAGTTGCTCACTAAGCATTTCAATAGCCTTATTCATATTATCAACAGATAAATGTTCACCACATAAACTTAAAAAATGTTTGGTCCTTCCGGTAATGACAATTTCCGATTCATCAATTGAAACAAATTTTATTACATCACCAATGATATAGCGCCATGCACCGGCACATGTGGATAATATTATGGCATATTCCTTATTCTCCTCTACCTCATCAATCATTAATGTTTGGGCATCACTTTTAATGTCTCCGCTTTCATCAAAATTCTGATCATTGAATGGTACGAATTCATAAAATATACCATTGTTTAGCACCAGTCTCATATTCCTATGCTCGGGCTTTGATTGAAAGGCTATAAATCCTTCAGAAGCAAGATAGGTCTCTATATAAAAAATATTTTTACCTAAAAGCTTTTCGAAACCTTTGCGATAAGGATCAAAAGAAACTCCACCATGTACATAAACCTGCAGGTTAGGCCATATTTCATGTATATGGGCCACTTTATAATGATCAATCATCTTTTCCATTAAGATCTGGATCCATGCAGGAACTCCTACTATAATTCCTATATTCCAATCTTTAGCCTTAAGCACAATTTCATTAAGCTTCTCATCCCATTCACGGACTTTCGCTATTTTTTTACCAGGCTTGTAAAAATGCTGGAACCAAAAAGGTAGCTGGGCTGCCTGTATACCACTTAAATCACCCTCATAAAAGCTTCCTCTGTGTTGGAGATTTGTGCTTCCTCCCAACATGAGTATTCCTGTCTGGAAAACATTTGGAGGAAGATCATATTTAGATAAAGTTAGTATTTGCCTGATACTCGTTTTTTGAATGGCCTTGCTCATATCCTTTGTTACAGGAATATGTTTGGAAGCGGACTCGGAAGTACCTGAACTTAAAGCGAAATATTTCACCTTTCCAGGCCAGCAAACATTTGCCTCTCCCTTTAAATTTTTATGCCACCATTCATTATGCATTTTATTATAATCATGCAAAGGGATTGCTTTACGGTAGTCTTTAAAAAATGCTTTAGAATCAGTTTTTTTGAAATTTTTTAAAAGCTCTTTGAACCTATAATATTTACCAAACTTTGTGGAGCTGGCTGTTATAAGCAGCTTTCTTAGCTCATTCTTTTGTAATTCAAAGGGAGAAGAATACTCCTGCTCTAAACTTTCGCGTATTTTTATTCCTTTTTTTAATAGATTGCCTAAAAGGGGCATGATAATTTTCCTTTAATTTGTGTCAATACTAATACGTCCAATTGAGAATTAAAAATAATATGTCTGTCAAAAATAAAATAATTAAAACTCAGGAATCACTCAATAAATTTAATGCAAAACTCATTGCTGTGACTAAAACTCACCCCGTTTCTTTAGTAAAAGAGGCATATGAAGCCGGACATAGAGATTTTGGGGAGAATAAAGTTCAGGAGCTATTGGATAAACAACCAGAGTTGCCAAACGACATTAATTGGCATCTTATTGGCCATTTACAAAGAAATAAAGTGAAATTTGTGGTGCCATTTATTCACCTCATACATTCTGTTGACAGTGAGAAGCTCCTGAAAGAAATTAATAAACAGGCAAAGAAAATTGACCGTCCAATTAATTGCCTTTTACAGGTCCATATAGCTCAGGAAGAATCAAAATTTGGTTTATCTGAAGAAAATTTAAAACTACTGCTAAATAGCGACACTCTGAGAGATGCCTCACATGTTCAGGTTAAGGGGCTTATGGGCATGGCTACTTTTACGGATAATGATGAGCAGGTAAGAAAAGAATTTCAACATTTAAAAAATATCTTTGATGAACTGAAGAAAACCTCTCTCCCTGAAAATGTTCATATGGATGAGCTATCTATGGGTATGAGCAGCGATTATAAAGTAGCACTCGAAGAAGGAAGTACAATGGTAAGAGTAGGTAGCGCTATATTTGGTGAAAGAAATTACAGTTAAATGAATAGATATATAATTATTATTGCTGCTCTCTTTGGTGCTATTGGTGTAATGCTGGGAGCATTTGGTGCCCATGCTTTTGAAGATGAGCTTTTGGCAGCAGGAAGAACAGATACTTTTGAGACAGCCGTAAAGTATCATTTTTATCATACATTAGCCGCCCTGATAGCTGTTCTTTTAGCTACAGATTCAGTACAGCACCGTAAAGCCAGGACTGCTTCTGTCTTATTCCTTACAGGCGTTTTTTTATTTTCCGGTTCCCTTTATGTATTGTGCTTTACAAGCCAAACCTGGATAGCCTTTGTTACACCTGTTGGAGGATTATTTTTCATTGCAGGATGGATCTGGCTTTCTTATGCTGCTTACAGGGCGCAGTTTAAATTGGACGGTGATTAGCATGCATTAAATAACCAAAGGGAGATATTAATTATATTCAATTATAATCTCAGAAATAAGATATTTCTCCCTTGGCTTATTAAAAACAATTTATTTCTATTTCTCCAGCCCTAAAACATCGACACCCTGATTAAAAACAATATCAACAGGTATTCCCTCGGCGGCCAGCCTTTCAAGATCTTTCTGCAGCTCTTCTCCTATCACTCCTTTTGTAGCTAAAAGATCAGCTGCACGATTATAATCACCATCACCCTGAATTATAAGGATCAGGTTTGACAGGTCGCTAATGGCTTTCTCCATATTTTCATAATTTACTTTGTAAGTACCTGTCTCAGGGTCTTTTGTAAATGCATCACGCTCTTTAAAAAAGTTAAACCTGATCATATTAGCTTTTCCATGAGCACTGGATGCACCAAATCGAACCGAGCGGAAAATACTGGCCATAAATGTCGTATAGTAATCCTTAATATCTCCTTCCAGTTCTCCCATATCGTGTAACTGCTGTACCATAAAAATACCAAGGACATCTGCCTTACCTTCCTCCAATGCAGAAGCATTATCTTTTAACGCCTCCCGTACCGTTCCCTTCTGATCGACTGTCTTTTTAATCCCTAATCCATGAGCTACTTCATGAAACATAGTATTTGCAAAAAAAGCATCAAATGTTATGTGCTTGCGTTGTGATTCATCTATCAGCTCTTCAGACAATGGCACAAGTATCTCATCAAACTTAGCCCTCATAGCATTCTTTAGCTGCAATCTCCTGGTCCCTTTTTTCAGCTGTACCTCCTCATCATTAGGCAAATTAACAGCTATTGTTTTACTTCCGGCATTACAATCACCAGCATAAAATACAACATCATAGGCACCAAGTTGGCTGTCCGATCCAGGGGTTTCACTTTTATATTGCTCCGTAACCGGTAAACGTTTCTGAAGATCAGGGAGCATAGCGGTATATTTCTCGAGACGCTGGCTCCATTCCATATCTTTTATTAACACATAAGCCTCGTGTGCCGCTTTATAACCAAAAAGCTGATCTTCATAGGTTTCTATTGGACCTATTATGACATCAATCTGATTGTCCTTCATATCCATCCATGCGATGTCACTTTCATAATAATTATCATCCAGAAGTGCTTCTGCCCTGAGGTTTAGGTATTGCTTTAGTTGAGTATTATCAGCAAGACCGGCAGCCTGTTTCAATAACTCAGAGGCATGGTTAACTTCATTTTTAAATTGTTCGTGATATGGAATGGTTATTAATTCACCGGCATCATTTCTACGTATGAAAGTATAAAGAGAAGCTTTATCCTCAAGTTGTGCGTTTTCAAATTCTTCTTTTGTCATATCAACAGGATAAAAATTAGCGCCTTTAGGTTTAGGGCCAACACCATCAATAAAAGGTTCATTACCATTTAATCTGTCCCATGGCCCATAGTTTATCCGTACAAATTGTTTTGCATTTGGATTTTCAATAGTAGAAAGTAAAGAGTCTTTCTTACCGTAGGCTTCATACCAGAATAATTCATCCATTATATGTGCCGCCTCTATTAATAGCGGGATCATCTGCCTTTGGTTTTGAGAAAGGGCAGAAACATCGGTAGTCAAAGTAACCTCAGTATATTTATCAAGAAGTTCTTTATAATAATCTTCCTCTACCTCTACTTCAGACCCTTCTTCTGAAACCTGCTCTGAAACATTACAGCTAAATAAACTTGTACTAGTAATCAGGAAAGCTAAATAGATCTTTTTCATTATACTTTTAGTTGATTTTCAACTAGAAAGTTAATGAAGAAAATGTTTTGTACAAAAGGTTAATTTATAACAATGGTAACCGATTCCACGGAGCTAACCATAAAATAACCTAAAGCACCATTAGAAATATTATTCCTTGGATTTGCTGGTGGTGGTGAAAACATTCCGGAATCATTATTCAGAATATTAAACAGATCATTGAGAAAAATAAAAGCCTCCTCTGTTATACTATACATCCGAAGTGTTGCTTTATCATTTTTCCTGTAGTAAATCGGAGAGGGCAGATCTTTAATATTTTCCTGAAGAAATTTATCGTCTGTAAAATAAATGGCTGTTTCGTTTTCACGTACAAGAGAGTCATTCCTGAAGAATTCAAAAAGATAATAATCAGTCGTTTCCTGTGGTTCATGAGCATAAAGCAATAACTCATAATATAATCCTGGTTTTTCAGGATCTGCAAATTCAAATGGATTGATCCTATATTTAAGTGTATCAATTTCTGTTAAAGCGGGCATTGTCTCAGATGCTCTATAAGTTTGATCATTCCAGGTTATTTGTAATTCATATGTATGGCCAACATATCCCTGAAATACATCATTAGAAAAATATACGCCATTAAGGCTTTGATCATCGGTTGGATTATGGATAAATTCAAAAATTTCATCGGCAGTAACATCATAAACTATTACCTGAGCATTTGTTATGGCAGGAGGCTCAGCATTGTAATAAAAATCCACTGATTGACTAAGCTTGATATTTTGTATTTTCTGTTCATCTGTTAAATGTGCATCCACAACAAGAGCTGGTTCAACCTGCCGGGTATCCAGAATAATAGTTTCTTCACAAGAAAATAGAGCAAATGAAAAAGAAATAATAAGAAGTATATATATTTTCATCAGAATCGAAGATTATAAGTAACAGAAGGAAGGATTGGAAAAAGATAAATAAGCCGTGCTTCCTTTTGATATGGCTGCACCTGGTTTGAACCCTCCTCTACAGGTTCTAATCTCGTATAAACTGTAAAAGGATTTTTCCGGCTATAAACATTATAGATACTAAAAACCCATTCACCTTTAATTTTTCTTTCTTTATTTTTTAATGGAGTAAGTGTAGCGGAAAGGTCAATCCGATGATAATCCGGCAGCCTATATCCATTTCTTTCTGTAATATAATTTACATTGTAATTGTTATAGATATATGATCCAGCTGGAATTGTAATAGGCCGACCTGTTGAATAAGTGAAATTCATACCAAAAGTCCATCGCTCACTATAATCATATGTACCTGTTAAACTAAAGGCATGACGGCGATCATAATTTGCAACGAATGGTTCTGAATTATTAACTCCGGGAATCTGACGCATCGCTTTAGATAATGTATAGCTAACAAATCCATTAAAATTTCCCTGATTTTTTTGAAGCATTAACTCCAGTCCATAAGACCAGGCATCACCCTGACGAAATTCGGTAGATAAATTTTCATTAAAAAACAGCTGAGCGTTATCTGCAAAATCTGTCACATTATTTATATCCTTATAATAAATTTCAGTACTGAATTCATAATTGTTTTCTTTAAAATTTCGAAAATATCCGGCAGTAAATTGATCGGCAATCTGTGGCTCCAGATAAAAAGAGCTCGGATGCCAGGTATTAAACGGCAGAGGTACAGTTCCGCTCGCTATCAGGTGCGTATTCTGCACCATGCGGTTATAGCTTAATTTTAAAGAGCTATTTTTATTTAATAAATACCTTGCCGAAATTCTAGGCTCAGGATTAATATATGTTTTTATTGTTTCAAAATTATCATATTTTAGAGTACCTAGTTGAGTTGGGGTTACATTATCCTGAGGATCTTCATACAAAACGACCTCTCCTTCGCCTATATTCTGAAAGATAGATAGTCTTATCCCATATTGAACTGAAAGATTATCACTTATTTTCTGTTTATTCCCGACATAAATAGCATGGTCTAACGCATATAACGGATCCAGTTTAGTATTTGAGATCAAACCATCTTCTTCATCTGTAGGGAAAATTTCTCCCGGACTAAACTTTCTCCAGCTGACATGATAACCAAAATCCAACTCATTCTGTGGGTTAAGAAAGTAATTGAGGTCCTCCTTAAGAGTTATCTCCTGAATATTTGAAACCCACTCAAACCCCTGAACAGGATCATCAAAAGATAATCCATAGTCAAAATTACTTGCTACAACTGAAGTATTTGAAAACAGACGGTCATTAAAAAGATGATTCCATCGAAATGTTGCAGTGGTATTCCCCCAGTCAAAACCAAAAATATCTTCAAAATTAAATACATCTCTTCCTGCATAAAAAGCAACAAAAAAGCGATTATTGTTGCTATGCCTCCAGTTTACTTTAGCATTAATATCATAAAAATGTACCAGGTTATCCTCATCCGCCAATCTTAAAAATGCATCTACATATGAACGTCTTGCTGAAATAATAAAAGAGCTTTTCTCTTCCTCAATCGGCCCTTCCAGCATCACCCGTGCAGCAAGAGTACCTACTCCGACAACCCCTGCTAATTCTTTATTATTCCCATCTTTAGTACGGACATCGAGAATTGATGACAATCTTCCTCCATATTGTGCCGGAATACCTCCTTTATAAAGCTCTGAATCTTTAATAATATCGGCATTAAAAACAGAGAAAAGGCCAAACAGGTGTGAGGGGTCATAAACGGGTGCTTCATCAATCAGTATAAGGTTTTGATCAGCACTACCTCCACGGACGAAGAAACTAGATGTGCCTTCCCCTGCACTTATAACTCCCGGCAATAGTTGAATAGCTTTAATAATATCAGGCTCTCCAAAAAGAGCTGGCAGTTTTTTTACCTGCTGAATATTAATTTGCTCCCGGCCAATATTTATATCGGTAACATTCGCATCTTCAGGCTTATCCTTCACCACGACTTCTTTTATTTGAAGTGCTTCAGGGATAAGTTCTACATTTAACGATAAATCTTCATCCAGCTCCACCTCTTTTACTAAAGTTTCATAGCCAATGAAACTATACCTCACAGAATAAGTGCCCTCAGGCAATGTGAGGGAATAAAAACCATAAGCATTACTAACCACCCCTTTTTGTAATTCGGGGACATAAACTGTCACTCCTATTAATTCCTCTCCATTGTCGGCATCCCTTACATAACCATTTAATGTATATCGTTGAGCATGGCTAATGAAGGAAAAAAGGCAAAAAATCAGCAGCAAAAAAAATCTCATAAAAAATTATGTTACGCTAATACATAACGTCAACTTGAGAGATGGGTTTTAATTTTATAAACTGAATTTAACGATATATCGTGGGCACATGATTTTTAACTCGAAATTTAAAGTACGATCAATTTTACCATTGTTTCTCCCCTTGTTGATAATTTTCGCAAGAGGTACAAACCTGGCTTTAAACCATGAGTTTGCATCTCAAAATCACTTTCTCTACTTGTCCATTTTTTAATTAATCCACCACCGATATTTAGTAGATGGATCTCATACTCGTTACCCTGTTCTAAATATCTAATGTTTACATGCTCACCAGCAACCACAGGATTCGGATAAATTTCTAAATTATACTTTTTATTTTGATTAATTTCCGTAATAACTCCCTGAAAATACTGCTCAGCATAATACGAAGCTTTAACACCTATATTTCTTCCAATTATACGCCCGGGGATATCATCCTGCGGTGGGTGAATACTGCCCCATATCCTGGAAAGGCTACATTGATCGGCAGCATCACGATATGTTGCCCATTGTAAGGTAACATCCATACTTGGCCCTCTTTCAAAAACAAGGAATTCATTCTTTTTAGCATGAAACTCACCCATGCCACCAGGAAAATATTCATCACCGGTTAAAAAAGTCAGCACCTCAGCTGCGGCTCTTGAATAAGTGGAGTGACCTGAGGTATAACCTGCAAAAGGAGGTGTGACAAAAGTAGGTCTTTGATACGGCCACCAATTCTCTGCCAGTATCCAACCTACACCTGCAACATCAATGGTCGGATCATCTATATAATCCGGTCCTCTCCATGTATAAAGCTTAATCTTACCTACATTTTCACCATCTACCCCTTCCAAAGGATCGCCAGCTTCAACTAATTCAATAAATCCTTTTGATAAGGGTAATCCCATCGGTGAATAGTTGGGTAAGTTGTTATCCGATGATTGTCCTTGATCAGCCATATATCTGATAGCCGATACAGGCCTTATATAATCATACCATCCTTTAATGCCCCAACAGGCAATGGCAGCATCATGCATTGCTCCCCCCAAAGTAAAATAGGCTTTTATATCCCACTCAAGAGGATCAATCTCCTGTCCCTCACCTTTATATTTTCTTACCAACTCAGGGTGATCATTCACATAATTTAATATTGAAAACCAATGTCCGGGAGGAGTCTCAGAATCAGGTCCATCAGCCCAGAATTCAGCCAGTACTCTTGTGTAATCGCCCCTGGGAACAATTTGTGGGGCATATGACTGCCCTGTATGAGGATTTACAGCATGTCCAACACTTTGATCACCCCCATTCTTTTCATCATAAAATACACGTTGGTCTTTTAATGTAGTTGGCAGTTCCTGAATATTCCCTATGGAGGCGGGTGAAATATCCCACATCACCCCATCAGTATGATCCAGATGAGCAGCCCATTTGGAGACGAGGGCAAACCCCCATTTATATTCTGATGATAAACCGCTACCATCTTCCTTAATATATGGTGGGGGTCCGGGATCATGGTAAACCTTATATTGAAAACCATCCCGTTCGTAAATCTTTTCCACAGTTGAATTCAATGCAAATGGAAAAACCCCTCCCCATTCAGGAGCAAGAAAATTATTTGCTCCACTAGGCACGACATTGCCAGACTGATCTATAAATGTTTCCAGATATAATGGTTGCCATCGATTGGGATCTATTAGAAATGGATTTCCGCCATCGTTGATCATAAGTGGCGGGTTAACAGGAGTATAAAATTGATTTTGATAAAAATCTTCTTCATAAGATCCATCCTGAAGACCAAATTCAATAAATGATCGTGCGATATAATTACCCAAACTGGATGGTAAACCATCGCTATAATCAGTTGTAGTAAGATCAGGGTCATAACCCAATTCAATCATCAGGTCTCTTGCTATCTGAAATGTCTCAAATTTTCCCGGCGAATTTTTAAACCTGTGAAGAATAATATTATAAGCTGCGTAGCTTATTGCTTCCTCTTTTGCTGATTCAATATCCGGAGGAATACTGATGCCCTCAAAAGGACAGAAATAATTTCCATTTGTCTTTCCCAACATCCATGTGGTACCAGTACTACCATATACGGTCCATGCATCATACATTGCAGCCGAAACATGAAACAGGTTACGTGCATGCATGGGTGGCCTGGCAAAATCATTCCGTATAGCTGTTAACAAAACCTCGTTCCATTTCCTGGCCACAGAATGCTGGGCATCAGCATAAGAACAGAGTACTATAGATAAAAAAAAGGTAATTACCAGAGATTTTAGCAATCGATATTTTTTATCTGATAAAATTAAACTTCTCATAACACTATCATTATGCTAATTATCAGGCGCTCCATCATCAACCCAACATGTAATTAAATTAATTTCTTCCTGAGACAAAGTACCATCGATTGGCATCGTTCCGTCATTTACCACAGTCTTAATTTTACTGGCATTAGCTCTGACTGTAGATAGGCTCCTTAAATCAAGCTCATGTGAACCTCCATGACAGGAGGCTGATGTGCAATTTTTTTCAATAATAGGAGCTATTTGTTCTGAATATTTAACACCTGAAGTTACAGTAGCATAAACGCCAAAAAAGCAGGTATTGGCATCTTCAACCCATATGCTATGTCTTCCGCTGGTTAAATTTTCCCAATATCCCTCCGACTGGTAATTATCATTATTTTCACCCAGCTGATACTTATAAGGCGCTACTCCACCTAAAGGCTCAACCGTAATAGTTCCTTTATTACCCTGACAACCTGAAGGTGAGGAATAAATCACCACCTGAAATGGATCCTTACTACTCATAAAGGTCCTTGTGCCGGATGTACATCCATTAGCATCTCTAACAGCAAGATCATGGAAACCTGGCCCCACATTTATGAAAAGAGAAGAATCCTGGGCAGGTCCGTTATCCATAGAGTAAGAAAATGGTGCCGTCCCTCCATTCACTCCGACTGTTATTTTTCCATTTGTAAGACCACAATCTGCATATTCAATTTTTATCACTTCCAGTGAAATATCTGAAACCGAACAATCAATAATTTCCTCTTCCAACGGATCTGCACAGGAGAAAAGCATCATTATATTAATTAATAAAAAAAATTCTATGGCACGCTTTCCCAACATACTTAAAATGTAAAACCAATCACGGAATAAAGGTACAAAAAATTGATATGCACTGCTAGCGGGTTTTAACATTTTCGACTAATAAACAGGCAGGTTTTTTATAAAAAATATAAAGGTATATTTGATCCCTAACATTTCAATAAAAAATATCAATAAATAATCTTTTTCTGCCTCAGATAATTTATTATAAATTTATACTTTCGTGATATGTGCACACGCTACACTTTAGTTGCAGATGCTGAAAAAGTTGCCGAACGTTTCAATGTTGACGTTCCGAAACAGTATCAGCCAAATTATAATGCGGCACCCGCAAAAATATTACCGGTTATCACGCACGATACACCTACTGGTCTTTCCTTTTTTTATTGGGGGATACCTCCTGAGTGGGCACAAAAAAGAGCGGTGAGCAGTAAACTTATCAATGCCCCTCTGGAGCAGTTAAGTACTAAAAATTCCTATAAAAATGCACTGGAAAAAAGAAGATGCATTATTCCTTCAGATGGATTTTATGCATGGAAACAAATTGGCAAAAAGACAAGGGTACCACATCGTTTTATTTTAGGTGATAACTCTATATTTTCCTATGCCGGGTTCTGGGATGAATTTGAAGGTGAAGAGGATGGAGAGATCTATCACACTTTCATGATAATAACATGTCCTGCAAACAGAAATGTAAAAGATGTGGATGAGCGCATGCCTGTAATATTAACAAAAGAAACAGAGAAACAATGGCTTAAAAAAGATGCTTCACTGGAAGAATTAATGGAATTGCTGGTGCCCTACCCTGATGATAAGCTGAATAAATATACAGTTTCAAATAAAATTGATCAAAGTGAAGAAAATTCACCATTGCTCATCAAGCCTTC
The DNA here is from genome assembly GCA_051418055.1 of Candidatus Cyclobacteriaceae bacterium M2_1C_046. GTDB lineage: Bacteria > Bacteroidota > Bacteroidia > Cytophagales > Cyclobacteriaceae > JBPRGH01. Next base: position 21,898 of record JBPRGH010000007.1, read on the forward strand.
ATCTCCTGTAGATCAGTTTGGAAGCTATACGCTCTTCGACTAAAAATCCTTATTATCTTCGTCAGGAGGAGACTCTTCTTCTGTATCTTCTTCCTCTTCGGATTCTTCACCCTCTTCTTTCTCCTCTTCAGATTCTTTGTCTTTTTTATCTTTCTTTTTAAAGATAGAGAATGGACCTTTCTTCTCTTTTTCTTCCTCTGTACCTTCCTCTTCTTTTTTCTCTTTCTTCTTTTTCTTTTTCTTCTTACGATCATATTTCAGATCCATTTGGGCCCGGGCATCGGGCAAAAGAAGAATATCCTGCAGGTAATACATATACAGCTCCTGATCGATATTAAACGGGCCTTTAAGGCCAGGATGAAGAGTGTCTTTGGCACTTGCTGTTAATTGTGCAGTATCTAGTACATCCCGCTCTGCATACATCATATCCTCATCAAAGGCTACTGAATCATCCGGTACAGGATAAATATCAATCATTGGGATAGAGCGCATTTCCCTTACCCGCTTCTTATAGGCTACAGGGTTAACTATGAGATAGCGAGATTTATCAACCTCTCTTATTTTTGGAGTGGTATCTTCTTTAAAATAACTAAAACGAGCAGTAAGTGCTTTTTCATCATGTATAAATGCACTTTGGTACGCAGGACATATAGTTCTCTCCGTACATGCACCAAGCATGATCATTAAGCCAAAAATAAAACACGATATTCTCATTTTATGAAATACAGTTCGCTCTTTTACAAGCAAATATTGTACTAACGTTTTCTTTTGCCATTTTGAAACATCAGAGAAACGTTAAAAGTACAAGTAAAACCGGAAAAATTAAAATTTATTATCCAAGAATAAAAACTAATTTTAAAACAGGTGACGAGTGATCAATACAATCAGGACCATTAAAAAAATAAGGATTGAAATCTTATTAATCCCATGCATCATTTTAAGACTGGTATTTACAGGCCTGTTGGGATCCTTCTTTCGGAAAAAATATCCTGCTACCTCTCCTAATTTAAAATAATCTTTTAAAGAATTTTTGTCTTTATCCATTTAATAACTGTTTAAACAACTAAACGTATTTTTCAGGCAACAGGTTCAATCCAATTATCATCATTTTTAATGATCTCTATTAGCTCATCAAGAGCATATGCAGTAGGTATACCCCTCTTCACCACCTCTTTACCTTTATAAAGTGTTATTTTTCCTTTTCCTGAACCTACATAACCATAATCTGCATCAGCCATCTCCCCGGGTCCGTTAACTATGCACCCCATTATGCCAATTTTTATTCCTTTCAAATGGTCGGTCCTTTTGCGAATCATTGCAGTTGTTTCCTGAAGATCGAACAAAGTACGTCCACAGGATGGACAGGAAATATACTCTGTCTTTGTAATTCTTGTTCTGGCAGCCTGAAGAATACCAAAAGCAACCCGGTTTGCTAGAGCTATTGAATCCGTCTGATCTTTCCTGTTGTCTGCCTCCAACGGAGCTAACCATACTCCATCCCCAAAACCATCTATTAATAAGCCACCCATATCGGTTGCTGAAAACAAACGATATTCATCTTCATTGATATTTGTGTAAGAGCGTTTAATAATGACAGGAATAGAGTTTTTAGTGATTTTAAGCTCAAAGAAAAATCTACGCAGTGCAGCATAGGCATGTTCATTTTCTGTTTCCAGGATCAGCACAATATTATTTTCCGCTTCAAGGGTATAAAGCAAACCCTGATCCAGGTTAGAAGCATTCAGCTTCACGAAATTTAATGTCTTATGCCGCTCTTCAACATTCGAATATTCTTCAAGAGTGAATAAAGGAAATGCATTTTCTCTATCTGTCAATTCTTTCCAGTGAATAAAATCCGCAATCCGTTTTAACCCATTCGGTAGCATAAAATCGAGCTTCTGCTTACCCGTATAAATAAAATCAGCTCCCAGATCATTCATGCTCCATTTATCCGGTTCCGGCAGATAAAAATGACCAATATTCTTAAGGTCTTTAATTTCAATTGAGGCCTCACCGGAATAATCTGAAATTACCCGAGGAACATTTTGGTCACCTATATTAAAAACTTCAGCAGATTGCCTTCTGCTGTACATAAATGGGTTAATAGGAAGTGTATCTAAAGATGGTATCTCTTTATGTCCTTTTCTGTTCTTATATCGGTCTACAAGCATTTGTGCCACCGGCGCCTCTGCTTCCGGTTCTTCGGTTAGAGATACACGCACAGTATCGCCAAGGCCATCTTCAAGTAGTGTGCCTATTCCAATTGCTGATTTTATACGACCATCTTCTCCTTCACCAGCCTCAGTAACACCCAAATGAAGAGGATATGGTTTTAACCCCTCTTCCTCAAGCTTATTGACAAGCATCCGGTATGCCTGGATCATCACCTGGGTATTGCTGGCTTTCATAGAAATGACGATATCATAAAATTCCATATCCTCACAAATACGAATAAATTCAAGCGCCGACTCCACCATTCCAAGAGGTGTATCTCCATATCGGCTCATAATGCGATCGCTTAAGGAACCATGGTTAGTACCAATTCGCATAGCTGTACCATGCTTCTTACAGATTTCTACAAGCGGGGCAAATTTTTCCCTAATCCTGTCCAATTCAGCGCCATATGTCTCATCGGTATACTCGATCTGCTCGAACCGTTTTTTATCAGCATAGTTTCCGGGATTTACCCTTACCTTCTCAACGATCTTAGCTGCCAGTTCAGCAGCATTAGGTGTAAAATGAATGTCTGCTATCAGCGGAACCGTGTATCCTTTTTGTCGTAGTTCCTTTTTAATTTCTTCAAGATTTTGAGCTTCTTTAATACTTGGAGCAGTAAGCCGTACATATTCACAGCCGGCATCAACCATCCTAATGATCTGCTCTACTGATCCTTTTGTATCCATAGTATCGACAGTGGTCATAGATTGTACCCTCACAGGGTTGTCACCACCGCAACCAATGCCTCCGATAGAAACATCAATAGTCTTGCGCCTGGAATATTCCGTCAGGCTGTTACAATAGTTTAATGATTTCACGCTGATAAGAACAGTTTACACAAAGTTAAGTTACCTGATTATAAATCTCCCAGTTGAGGCCTTAAAAGAAGTTCTTCTACAACTGTCCTGGAAGACATGCGGTAGCAGTTAAGTATACTGTAGGCAACATCTTCAGGTTTCATAAACCTTTCTTCCGGCAGATCAGTTCCTTCCCAGCTTGCTGTGAATGTTGCTCCCGGCAGTACAGAGGTAACGCGTATTTCATATGGTTTCATTTCTTCCCGCAATACCTTGGAAAAGCCGAGCAAGGCATGTTTAGTAATGCAATAAGAACCGCCATTAACATAAGCCATAATACTGGCTGTAGAGCACATGTTAAAAATATGGCCCTTTTTTTCTCTTATCATTCCCGGCAGAAAACCCCGTGTTATATGATACGCACTAATTAAGTTGGTATTGATCATATTTTCCAGCACACCCTCTTCTTCTTCATTGATCTGTCCAGGAATAAAAACACCAGCATTATTGATCAGCACATCAGGGTCATCTTTTACTTCTTTTACTTTAGAAATAAAATGCGTTCTTGAATTTTTATCTGCAACATCACAAACACTGTAGTATATTTTATTGTGGTATTTTTTTTCACTCTCAACTTTTACCTGCTGCAGGTCATGTTCATTGCGTGCACATATAAAAACATCAAAATTTTCTTCAGAGAAAGCATCCACCAAAGCACGACCTATTCCTTTTGTAGCTCCTGTTATTACTGCCAGCTTTTTATCCATTTCTAAAAAATATTATTTATTGATAACCTTTTCGGACAAATTCATATAATTTGCAATCCGTGTAAATTTACGAATTTTGTGGCCATGACACATTATGAAAATATTTGAAGAAATAGGAAGATATTTTATTTTTTTACAATCGCTGCTAGTCAACAGGGAATCTTTTATGACTTACTTCCGGCTAACGATGGAGGAATGCGTGAAGGTTGGGATAAATTCAGCATTACTGGTAATCCTTGTATCTGCTTTTTTAGGTGCGGTGAGTACAATCCAAACGGCTTATAACCTTGTCAGTCCCTTAATACCGGATTATATAATTTCTCTTGTGGTCAGGGATATGGCTATCCTTGAATTATCCCCTACTATTATAGCTGTAATTTTTGCCGGTAAAGTAGGATCCAGTATGGCCAGTGGACTTGGAACAATGCGTATAAGTGAGCAAATAGATGCACTTGAGGTAATGGGTATAAATTCTGCTTCATATCTTGTTTTACCAAAAATTGTTGCTGCAATGCTTATGTATCCGATGTTAGTTATTATTTCAATGATTGTCATAATAGTGGGTGGATATATAGCCGGTGATCTAAGTGGTGTTATTACACCTACTGAGTACATCTTCGGGATAAGATTTGAATTCAACCCATTCACCGTCACCTTTGCTTTAATTAAAGCATTTGTTTTTGCTTTTTTAATCTCCTCCATCTCTTCTTTTAAGGGTTATTTTACCAAAGGAGGAGCACTTGAAGTTGGACAAACAAGTACACAGGCAGTAACTCAAAGTGTAATTTTAGTTTTGGTAGCAGATTATTTGCTGGCGTTTTTGTTACTTTAAAAGAGAATGATAGAAATTAATAATATAAGTAAATCTTTTAAGGGTGTTCCTGTACTAAAAGATATAAGCGGCGTTTTTGAAAAAGGTGTAGCAAATCTTATAATAGGATCAAGTGGAACTGGAAAAAGTGTGCTACTAAAAAGTATCGTTGGCTTGATACCTCCTGATGAAGGAAAAGTTTATTATGATGGCCGTGACTTTTATGGTGGAGACAGGGATTTGAAAGTCGATATCCGTCGCGATATTGGAATGCTCTTTCAGGGTGGAGCCTTATTTGATTCAAAAACAGTAGAGCAAAATGTAAAATTCCCATTGGATGTGCTTACCAAAATGCCTGAAGAGGAAAAGAAGGACAGAGTAAACTTTTGTTTGAAAAGAGTAGGCCTGGAAAATCAAAATCATAAGATGCCTGCGGAGATCTCAGGTGGTATGCAGAAACGTGTGGGAATCGCACGCGCTATAGTAAATTACTCCAAATATCTTTTTTGTGATGAGCCTAATTCTGGCCTTGACCCGCAAACAGCACTGGTTATAGATGAGCTTATAGATGAAATAACAGAAGAATATGATATTACCACCATCGTCGTAACGCACGACATGAATTCTGTTTTAAAGATAGGTAAGAAGGTAATGTTCTTATATAAAGGAAATAAACTTTGGGAAGGAACAAACAAAGAGATTACAGATTCAGGCGTGAAGGAGTTGGATGAATTTGTTTTTGCCAATGTAGCAATGAAAGAATTTAAAAAATAAATTCAGTATACTTCCCCTTTACTTCATATGAAATTGAATTAAGGAATAACGGCAAATTTTTTTTTACTTCCATTTAATGTTACACCCCTGGCTTGGAATCTGTCTTTCAGTTACAGGATTACCGTTTAATAAATCATCCAAAGCAGCTCTTATATCTTTCCCTGTAAGAGGTTTTTCATTTCCAGGCCTGGAATCATCCAGCTGCCCGCGATAAACCAATTGTTTGTCACTACCAAAAATGTAAAAATCCGGAGTACATGCAGCATCGTATGTATGCGCTACTGTTTGTGTCTCATCAAATAGGTAAGGAAAAGGGTATCCCCATTTACGTGCCTCAGCTTTCATTAATTCGGGAGAATCTTCAGGGTACCTTTCCACATCATTAGAATTGATGGCAACAAATCCAATTCCTTTATCCTGGTAATCTTTCGCCAGCCTTACCAGCTCCGGTTGCACATGTTTGACATAAGGGCAATGATTGCAAATAAACATTACCACTGTAGCTTTATCCCCCTTAATATCATTGAAAGAATAATCCTGTTCCGTGATAGTGTCTTTTAGCGTAAAATCAGGGGCCAGTGTACCTAATTCGAGCATGTTTGATGCAGTAAGTGCCATAACATCTAATTGATTTTAAGACAAATATATTAAATGCTGTTTCTTAAGGTCATATAATCTATAAAATATGTTAACCTGAAGGAAAGGCTATTAGTGTGAGGCTGATTTACAACATCACTAAAATTCTCATAAAAATCTAATTGAGTATTGGCTGTCTGAAATATAGATGCATTCCTCCATGCTACGGTAAAGAAACTACCCGGTGCAACCTGCCAGGAGTAGTTAAAATCTATATTAAAAGCATTAAAGTTAATATTGTGGCTTGGATCCTGTGCATCGGCTTCTATGCCATTGTAAGGGATTTCCGCAATATTTCCATCGTGAAGCAGCTCATAAAATTTAAGATAATCTACCTTACTCCAAAAATGCCTCAGTCGCAGATTTAAACCCATGCGGTTGTTAAAAGTATAATTAAATCCAATGTTATTTTCTGTAGTTACAACATCCCTGCCACCAAAAACAGTAATGTTAGGATCTATGGTATTTAATGTCCGGAGAGTAGGGCTAACATAAACATATCCTATATCACTGTGGCTTTCATTATGCCTGAAATTATAATTAAATGAAAGCTGATTATTTACACGTAATCTCGTAGAACCACTTATCCAATAATCATCCTGCTCCCAGTCAGGACGGAACCATCTTCCTGCACTTAATCTAAAGAAAAGTGGTTTACGGCTGTCTGAGGATAACCATGAGTTATAATTCCATGCCCATGGCTGTATAAAAGCCCTTCGGTTACGAGATTCAAAATAATCATGCTCTCCCTTTGGCTTAAAGGTCAGATTATATCCTAAATTCCAGAAGTTTCTAAAATTAAGATCCCCTCTATAAGATAAATTCATCTCTGTAAAATTCCGGGGCTCATAAAGCTGCTGATAATTCGCACCTATTCGTTGTCGCAGGCCATTAAAAATACTGAATGGTTTAAAAATATTGTAGCTAATCGCCGCCCCATGGCTTACCTCATTGGCGGCTCTTATGAATCCAAGATCATTTATATTGTAGTTATCCGATTCCACATTCCGACTGATCCCGTACTGCCAGTTACCACTAACTTTAGAAATCCCTATATTGTAGGTATAACCAATATCAGGGCCTGGTTTTTTCTCATCAAAGATCATACTCGCAGCACCTCTTCCATTTAACCTGTAAGTATTGGTTCTATCGAGCAGGTTGAAATCCATCCCTGTTACATTAGCGTCTCTTCCACCATCCGTGCGGATTACATTCGTATTTATGACACCAATACTGGAGTTATTTTTCAGGTTTTGATCAACCACTAAAACATTAAAATTAGTTAAGGGATCATATATCCTTTCTTCGAGATTATAAGCTACATACTTTTTCCTGCCGGTTTCAGGATCTATTTCATAACCAAGTGTGGTATCAGGAACAGCAATCTCTGCATAAGAGCGGTTAGTAATACCATTAAAAATACCTATACCCGTACCATTTTTATTCCGTCCCGATATTTTTAGTGCATTTATTAGCGGAGCATTCCCCGGAGTGCTTTTAATCGTATCCCCCGGATTCCTAAAAAAAGATGAACCTCTGGATTGCCCTACACGACGTGAATAAAATAATCCTCCCCTGTTGAAAATATCAGTGTTTTCAGTAAAAAAAGGTCTGTTCTCATCGAATCGAACTTCAAAAGGAGATAAATTTAGCACCTGGTCATCAGATCTTACTTGACTAAAATCCGGTATCAGGCTTAGATCCAGGGTAAAGCTTTCATTAATACCATACTTCACATCCATCCCTCCGGAAAGGGAAAAGTTACCTTCACCTGTAAAACTGCTGTGCTCATATACGGAGGTGAGATAAGGTAGAAAAGAAAGCCGTAAAGGTGGCTCTACATCTTTTATACCATGTAACACCCCATACTGATTAACCATACCTCTTACAGAATTATCAACATAATTCCAGAATGATTCTTCTCTCTTACGCTGAACTTTTCTATAGAAATTAAGGCCCCAGTCCTGCACATTTTTCTGTGGAAAACGAATAGCATAAAATGGTATTTCCATCTCTACAATCCAGCCTTCTTCATCAATAGTTACTGCACTTTCCCAAACAGCATCCCAGTTATAATCAGGTCGCTCATTGGCAATAAAATGATCGATCTGTACACCTGCAGCTGTAACCAAGAAAGTGAAAGCATTCTGACCATTATTATAAGTATCTATAGAAAACCCAAATAAGTCAGTATTCTTCCTGTCATCATCCCTGATCCCAAGCTCTTTTTTAATCTGAGAAGGATTTGGATCATAAAGACGCGCAGCAATATATAAAGCGTTATCTGTATAGGTTACCTGTACACTTGTTTTAAATTTAGAAAGCTCACCATTATTAGGTTCGAATTCATAAAAATGCGTTGCATCATCAAAATTTTCCCAGCTGGGATCATCGAGTACACCATCAATTTTAGGGGCATCATCTATTCTTACAGCATGCAGGGCTTTTAATGGTACTTTGTCATTGGAGTATAATAAAGTGGGTAAAAAGGAAAGAAAAATAAAAAAATACCACTTGTTCAAACTCATCTTAAAAATTTTATCAGTTTGTAAACCCAAAGTTTACTATTCAAAACAATTTATGTAACATGCCCGCTATATAAAAAGCATTATTTTTACATGAACGGTACTATGAAAAAAATCGGCATACTATCTGATACCCACAGTTATCTCGACCCTCAACTCCTTGATCATTTTTCTGACTGCGATGAAATTTGGCATGCAGGTGATATAGGTTCACCTGATGTTACAGATCAACTCCAGTCACTTAATACCATTAAAGCTGTCTACGGAAATATTGATGATCGTATAGTACAGCAACAATTTCCGGAGGACAATTGGTTCACTGCCGAAGGGCTTCTCGTATATATTACACATATAGCCGGAAAGCCTCCAAAATATAACCCTCGTGTCCTAAAAGAGATCCGGCAAAAGAATCCTGATGTACTTGTCTGCGGTCACAGTCATATCCTTCGTGTAATGCCCGATAAGGAAAATAATCTTTTGTTTATAAATCCCGGAGCAGCAGGCCAACAGGGCTTTCATTCTATGCGTACAGCCTTAAAATTATTTTTAGAAAATAAAAAAGCAACACATTTTGAAGTAATAGAATTGGGAAGAAGAGGCCGGATATAAAAAAAGGGAGGCTTGTTAAAACCTCCCTTTATATTTTATAAGTAGAAGAAATTACTCTCCCTTATTTGCTTCCATTAAATTCTTAGCGTCACCTACCCAGTTATCTGATTCGATCTTGTCAGCAGAAACACCTTCCATATTGGACAAATTCTCTATATCATTTTTCTTAAGCTTGCTGATCTGCTCGTAAGTATACAGCCCGATCTCGTTAAGCTTCTTTTCAAAAGCAGGACCTATTCCTGTGATCTTTTTAAGATCATCTTTATTTGACTCATCAGCCTTACCTACACTTTTCAACAATGCATCTACATCTACACCTGCTGGAGCTTCTTCTTTTTTAGTTTCTGCTTTTTCAGCCTTTTTAGTTTCTGCCTTTGCTGGTTTTGCTGGTTTAGCCTCTGCCTTTGCTGGTTTAGTTTCTTTTTTAGGTTCAGATTTTTTCTCCTCCTTAGCAACTGTCTTAGAAGCAGTTTTAGGCTCAGAAGGCTCATCAAAATCTACAGGCTTGTTGATGTTGCCTTTTTTGAACTCTTCCTTAATTTTATCAACATCAATATTTTTGATAACCGGCTTCTTGTTTAAGCGCTGTATAGCATCCACTTTTTTCTTGGCTACTACTCTATTTTTTCTTTCTTTTCTCTGAAGTCTTGTGCTCGCCATTGTTGTATCAATTTCCAAATAAGGGTGCAAAGATAAAAAAAAAATCCTGTATTTGTAATTAGTACAAGAAAATTTTCTTTAGTTTTTATTGACAGGAGAACACGTTGTGTTTAAATACCCTCCTTTCCGTAGTTTTGCAATCCTAAATGGATATAAAAATATAACAAACCAATGAATAAACCTTCTTTACCAAAAGGAACAAGAGATTTCGGTCCTCTGCAAATGAGCAGAAGAAAGTTTATTTTAAATAAAATAGAACAGGTATTTTTGAAATACGGATTCCAGCCGCTGGAAACTCCTGCCATGGAAAATCTTTCTGTCTTGACCGGAAAATATGGTGAGGAAGGTGATAAACTTCTTTTCAGGACCCTCAATTCAGGGGATTATCTTAAAAAAACATCTGTAGAAGATTACAATAAAGGCGCGGAAACCATGCTCCCCAAAATTGCAGAAAAAGGGTTAAGATATGATCTTACAGTACCTTTTGCACGCTATGTTGTAATGAATCAGCATGAGATCACTTTTCCTTTTAAACGCTATCAGATCCAGCCGGTATGGAGGGCAGACCGGCCTCAAAAAGGAAGGTATCGCGAGTTTTTTCAATGCGACGCTGATGTGGTAGGTACCGATTCATTGATCTGTGAGGCCGATATTATTATGATGATCGATGAGGTATTTTCATCACTGGGAATAAAAGATTATACCATTAAACTGAATCACCGAAAACTTTTATCTGCCATGGCGGAAATAATCAATGCCTCAGATAAAGCTTCCGATCTGTTTGTGGCAATGGATAAGCTGGATAAAATAGGAAAAGAAGGAGTAGAAAAAGAATTGCTCGAAAGAGGTTTTGAGAAAAATGAAATTGAAAAACTGAACCCATTCTTTACTTTTACAGGGGATAACAAAGAGCGGCTTTCATTTCTTGAAGAACATTTAGGAAGTACCGGATCGGGAAAACTAGGGGTTTCGGATGTTAAGCAGATCTTTAGCATTCTGGCACATTATGATCATATCCCTGAGCATTTATTGCTTGATTTCAAACTTGCCCGGGGGTTGTCTTATTATACAGGGGCCATTTTTGAAACTGTCGTTAATAACGTATCGATTGGAAGTGTCAGCGGTGGTGGCAGGTATGATGACCTTACAGGAGTATTTGGCCTTACAGGGGTTTCAGGTGTCGGCTTTTCATTTGGTATAGACAGATTATATGATGTGATGGAAGAGTTAGATCTTTTCCCTGAAGAGACCACTCAATCGGTAAAAGCGCTAATGGTGTTTTTTAATGAACAGAACATGACCTATGGACTGGGACTTTTGCCTAAATTAAGGAATGAAGGAATTAGTTGTGAAATTTATCCTGACCAGTCTAAACTTAAGAAGCAGCTTACCTATGCTAACAAGAAAAACATTCCCTTTGTAATAATCATTGGTGATGAAGAGCAGCGAATGGGTAAGTTAACTTTAAAAAATATGATTACAGGAGAGGAAGAGAAGCTATCTCTTTATGAAATCGTAGAAAAAATTAAATAGAATGGCAAAAGAGCATGTTATTTCCCACCATCCCCTCAGCGTTGAACAGGTTTCGACTATTTTAAAAGAGAAGCTTTTTTTAAAACTTAGTGGTGAAGCTGAGAAAAAAATTATCAGGTGCAGAGAATATTTGGATCAAAAAATAAAAAATTCAACAGAGCCGGTATATGGAATAAATACTGGTTTTGGCTCTCTCTACAACCGCCATATTGATAAAGAAAACCTTAACCAGCTTCAGGAAAACCTGGTAAAATCCCATGCTTGCGGAATGGGAAATGAGGTGCCTGAGGAAATGGTGAAGTTAATGCTTCTCTTAAAGATCCAATCCCTCTCCTATGGGCATTCTGGTGTGCAACTGGCAACGGTGGAGCGGCTAATTGATTTTTTTAACGAAGATATCCTTCCGGTAATTTATGAATTAGGTTCATTAGGTGCTTCCGGTGACCTGGCCCCTCTGGCTCACCTGAGCCTTCCATTAATGGGATTGGGAGAAGTAAACTTCCAGGGAAAAAGAATTTCCGGAGCTCAGTTACTAGAAATAAAAAATTGGCAACCTATTCAGCTTCAGGCTAAAGAAGGTCTCGCTCTATTAAATGGCACACAGTTTATGAGCGCCTATGGAGTCTGGGTTTTACTTCACAGCCAACGATTAATTGACCTGGCAAATACTATAAGTGCCTTATCTTTAGATGCTTTTGATGGAAGAATAGAGCCATTTTTGCCACAGGTCCATCAAATAAGAGCACATCCCGGGCAACAGCAGGTAGCAGCATTTATTTATAAGCATTTAGAAAGCAGCAAACTAATCCGGCAGGAGAAATCTCATGTCCAGGATCCTTATTCTTTTCGCTGTATACCCCAGGTTCATGGCGCCACTCTTGATGCTATCTGGCATGTAAAGTCAGTATTTGTCAAAGAAATAAATAGTGTAACTGATAATCCGAATGTTTTTCCGGAAGAAGATGAAATAATATCGGCAGGCAATTTTCATGGACAACCTCTGGCGCTTACGTTAGATTATCTTGCCATTGCTTTAGCAGAATTAGGAAGCATTTCGGAAAGAAGGACATATCAACTTATAAGCGGAGGCCGCAATCTGCCCAATTACCTAGTAGCCAATCCGGGAATAAATTCGGGATTAATGATACCCCAGTATACAGCTGCAGCGATGGTAAGCCAAAACAAACAGCTCTGTATGCCATCTTCGGCAGATTCTATAGTTTCATCTAACGGACAGGAAGACCATGTAAGTATGGGAGCCAATGCAGCGGTTAAATGTTACCAAATATTACAAAATCTTTATCGTATATTAGCCATTGAATTGATCACAGCAACCCAGGCATTGGAGTTTAGAAGGCCTCTTAAGTCCTCCCCTGCTTTGGAAGGATTTGCGGATAATTTTCGTAAAGAAATATCGTTTATAGAAAATGACCGTGTTTTGTATGTTGATCTTCAGAAAACAGAACAATTTTTAAGAGAAATTGAAATACCTGAAAACTAGAACCGCATATATTCTCCTGCTTTTATTTGCAGGATATCATTATGGTCATGCACAGCACCCAAGTGAAAACGGACAGTTTGAGGTGAATGTAGTGCAAGGATGTGCTGATCTGTATGTGGAAATAACCAATCCCTGTGCTAATTGCCAGGATTACGATTTTAATAATGATGGTATCAGTGATGGTATCAATTTTACATATACAACACCCGGCACCTATACTATAGAAGCAACCGCTGCAGGTCAGGGGGTAATAGATCAGTTAGATATTACCGTCCATCGTGATACAATTCCTCAATTTAATATTTATCGTTGTGGAAATCGAAGTGTCGAAGTATTGATAGACGATGATAATTATGACAGCTATAATATTGCCTGGGGGGATGGGAACTCTACGACTGTATCAGGTTCTGATAAACAGGAATTATATACATATGCCAGTGGGGGTACAAAAACTATTACATTAACCGGCCTTTATGATAAAGGATATGGTGTTGGTGCCGGAAGCTGTACTCCAAATTCAAAGATTGTTAATGATGTAGAGAATTTACCAGTCGCTTCTATAACTGAGGTGGGGCCAATCGATAACCAAACAGATAAAGTTTATATAAAATATACTGCTAATCCGAATGCATTATATCGATTGCAGCTTTCAGTTAACGGTACAAATAATTTCATCCCAGCTCAGATTATAACACCTGAAGAAGATTCTATAGTAGTAAGCAGCCTTTTACTGGAAAATAATTACTACTGCTTTCGAATAGCAACATTAAATGTATGTGCCGGAGGAAACCCACCTGAAGCATTTTCTGAGACTGTGTGTACCCAGGTTTTTAATGTAAATTTTACAGGTGATGAAGAAAATATTTTAAACTGGTCCACAAGCAGCACGGGCATTTCAGGATATACTATAAAAAGAAATTCAGATGTGCTAGGGCCTTTTAATGATCCTTCAAGAAGGAATCTCACTGATATTGACGTAACTTGTAATGAGGATTACTGCTATACGCTGGTATCTAATTATATCTCAGGTGCTAAAGCTATTTCTCTACAAAAATGTGGTACCACCAGGCTGATCACGACCCCGCCGGCAGTAGATAATATTGTAACACAGGTGAATGATGATCAGATCAATATCTTCTGGCAGGCCCCGGCCAACACAGTTGTTGATTTCTATAATCTTTTCCGTTCAGTAAACAATGCCCCTTTTGATGTGGCTGCTAATGAATTAATAGCTCCTGAGTTTTCTGATAATGGTTTGGCACCTGCTTCAAATCCATATTGCTATCAAATAAACTATAAAGATCGGTGTAACAATACTTCAGAAATGAGCAAGAAAGTTTGTGCCTTACGTTTAACAGGCGGCACCTCTACTTTGCAGATAATTGAACTTAAATGGAATGCCTATAACGGCTACAGCGCTGGAGTATCAGGTTATCTTATTGAAAAATTCAATGCTAACGGTTCACTCCTTGAAAGCCTGACCATCACGGGAACCACTTATACTGATGACCTCGATATTAATGCACCCCAGGAATTGCATTATCGAGTTACTGCAATACCAAATGACGGATCATTTGAAAATTCAGTTTCAAATTTCCTTAAGGTAATTCGTCCTGCAAATTTCACAGCACCTAATGCTTTCATTCCCGGAAGTGGGGGTGAAAACAGTGTCTTTAAAATTATTTCTCCGTTTATAGCACAAATCGACCTTAGGATCTATAACCGCTGGGGACAAATTATTTATCGTACCACAGACCCCAACCTGGGTTGGCCGGGTACTGACCAAAATGGAAATCTTCTTCCACAGGGAACTTACATTTATCAGGCTCAACTTGTATCTGAGGCCGGTGAAGAAAGCCAGATATCCGGAAGCGTATTATTAATCAGAAAGTAGTTTTATTATTTATTTAACCAAAACACTCCATCTTTGTAATATTATAAAAACAGGAAGCATATGTTTGACATGATGAAGATGATGGGCAAAATGAAAGAGGTGCAAGCTAAAGTCAAGGAAGCCCAGGATAGATTAGGAGATTTAACTACTACAGCAGAAGCCGGCGGAGGCATGGTAAAGGCGACTGTAAACGGCAAACGTAAACTGGTAAATCTTGAAATCGACCAGGATATAATAAACAAAGAAGAAGCTGAAATGCTGCGTGACCTTATAATTGCTGCCACCAATAAAGCACTGGACCAGGCAGAAGAGCTGGCTCGTGAAGAGTTAAAGAAAAGCACAGAAGGTATGCTCCCAAATATTCCGGGCCTTGACCTGAGTGGCTTTACAGGATGAATGAAGTAGCCATTGTCATTCTAAATTTTAATGGAGCACATTACTTGACAAGGTTCTTACCTTCTGTTATACAATATAGTGAAGGATGCAGAATTATTGTTGCGGACAATTGTTCGACCGATAATTCAATTGAAATCCTGAGAAAACAATTTCCTGAAGTTCAGATCTTACAACTTGAGGAAAATTACGGGTTTAGTAAGGGATATAATGTAGCATTACAAAAAGTAAATGCAAAATATTATGTCCTTTTAAATTCAGATGTCGAGGTGACAGAAGGATGGTGGCAAAGGCCAATAGAACTTCTTCAGGAGAACAATGATATTGCAGCAATACAGCCCAAAATCCTCTCCTACCATAATAAAACAGAATTTGAATATGCTGGTGCCGGGGGAGGGTATTTAGACAAATATGGCTATCCATTCTGCCGGGGAAGGATGTTTAATACCCTTGAAAAGGATCTGGGCCAGTATGATAATGAAACACAGTTATTCTGGGCCACCGGAGCCTGTATGTTTATAAAAGCTGAAGATTTTCATAATGCAGGTGGTTTTGACCCTGATTTTTTTGCTCATATGGAAGAGATAGATCTTTGCTGGAGGTTACAGAAAATGGGAAAACAGATCTATTATACCGGGCAATCTCATGTGTTCCATGTTGGAGGTGGCACTCTTGAACGTTCTCACCCAAGAAAAACATATTTAAATTTCAGAAATGGGCTTTCACTCCTCTTTAAGAACTATTCCGGAATAAAATTTCTTTCTGTTTTACCCATACGTATTGTACTTGATTTCATAGCTATTGCTAAATTCACACTGACCGAATCCCCAAAACATGGACTTGCAGTAATTAAAGCTCATCGGGATTTTTTATTTTCCCTGAAGAAAAATGTTTTTAAAAGAAGGGCAGTTAGAAAGATGACAGTAACTAAAGAGACAAATATCTATCCCCGATCAGTTGTCTTTGAATATTACCTAATGAAGAAAAAATATTTTTCAGAGCTAAAATGGAAAATGAGAATCTAAAATCTCTCACATCTCACATCTCATATCTAATATCTAATAATACCACCACATCCTGCACCTTCTGATATGTTTTCTGATATTCATTACAAATGCCATTGCCAGATAAACAATTATCGGTGAACCGAAGGTTAAAAATGAACTGTAAATAAAAAATAATCGAATGCTTGAAGAGGCAATACCCAACTTTTCACCCAAGCGGGAACATACTCCAAATGCATATTTTTCAAAAAATGATTGTACTGCTTTCATAACTTTTTACTGTAATTTAAATTAATAAGACGTTGCATTTAGCGAAAAATACGCTATTTTAACTGAATAAATAGCTAAAAAAGCCATATATTGTGCGAAAATCGCACTTTTTGTTAATTATTTTATCTATTATTGCATCAATATTAATGAGAATTTAACTTTACCAAAGTTAATAATCAACCAAAAACTTGAAAAACATTAAATTCAACTGATCGATGAAAAATTTATTGTCTGTATTAATTCTGTTCGGTGTACTAACACTGTCAGGCTGTGCATTAAACAAAATGGTCAAAATGTCAAAAGACCAGCAACTTACTGTAACGCCAAACCCTTTAGAAATGCATGCAGATACCGTGGCATTTGAAATGTCCGCGACACTGCCGGTAAAAATGCTGAAAAAAGGAAAAGTTTACACCATAAGACCATTTTATGTTTATGGCAACAATGAGATTGCTTTAGACCCAATTCAATTTAGAGCTGAAGATTATCCTGATGCAGGAGCTACTCAACCGCGTGCTTCTGAAGATTTTAGCTTTGCCTATAATCCTGCTATGAGCGATGGTATGCTTTATGTTCAGGGCGTTGCCTCTGATCCGAAAAGTGGTAAATCTAAAGAAACTGAAAGAATGGCCGTAGCACCAGGTGTTATTACCACTCCTAATTTAGTTGAGACTGTATATTACGGCGCAATAGCTCCTCATGGTTATAATACCGAGGAAGAGCTTGTTCCAACAAGAGTAAACTTCTACTTTGACCAGGGAAGCTCTAGACTAAAGTACAGTGAAAAGAGAAGTGAACGCGCTAATAAGCTTGAAGCTTTTATAGCTGGTAAAAATGTAACACGTACTGTGACAATCACAGGTACTCACTCTCCTGAAGGTCCGGAAAGAATAAATGCTAATCTTGCAGATGAGCGTGCTCAGGCTATTGAAGATTACTACCGTGCTCAAATGGATAAGTATGATTATGAAGGAATGTCTGACTCCATTACTTTTATTACAAAAGATATTGTAGAGAGCTGGGATATCTTTAAAGATTCACTTGCTGAATATGAAGGCATCTCTCAGGCTGAAAAGCAAAACTGGCTGGAAATCATTAATGGACCAGGAACATATGAAGAAAAAGAAGATAGGCTTCATGACCTTCCTACTTATAATAAAGTATTCAGAGAACTTTATCCTAAACTACGTGTAGCTCATACTGAAGTACTTACAGTAAAGGAAAAGAAATCTGAAGCTGAAATTGCAGTACTGTCAAAGCAGGTTGCTGAAGGTCAGGTTTCTGCCGACACTTTATCTGAAGAAGAAATGCTTTATGGTGGGACACTTACTCCTTCATTACAGGAGAAAGAAAACATATATAAAGCTGCTACAAAAAAGACTGGTAGCTGGGTAGCTCATAACAACCTTGCTGCAGTATATATTCGAATGGCAGCTGAAAATGAAGCCCAAAGAAGCCAGTATGCTGATCAGGCTATGACTCAATTAGAAATAGCAATGAATAAAAATGAAGCTGCTGCTGTTCATGCAAATATGGCTTCAGTGGAATTATTAAAAGATAACCCTTATAAAGCTTACGATCATATTCGTCAGGCAATGAACATGTCTCCTGATAATGAGACTGCCACTGGTCTTAACGGTGTCAAAGCTGCTGTAGCCATCAAAATAGCTGAATATGATGAGGCTGTAAGGGCTGCTTCTTCAGCTGAAGAAACTGCAGAGAATTTATTTAACCTTGGACTGGCACAAGTGCTTGATAAGGATTATCAAAATGCTATCAATTCTTTTGAGCAAGCTGCCGAAAAAGATGCTGATTATGCAAAAGCATATTATGGTGCTGCTATAGCAAATGCTCACCTGCAAAATGATGATCGCGTATATGAAAATATCGAACAAGCAATAAGCCTGGATCCAGCATTAAAAGAAAAAATAATGAATGATCTTGTATTCGATACTTATCAGGATAACCAGCGCTTCCAGGATCTCTTAAAATAAAGAGATAAAAAAGCTAAAAATAAAAAAGCCATCTGTGTAAAAGCAGATGGCTTTTTTTTTATAAAAGATATGATACAATGTTAATTCAGGCAATTTTATATAGGAGATATTTTTAATCCCCTCTCCAGGGCCTGGTTCTAAAAAAACAAACCAAATATACAGAATGCTAATGCACAGATCTGCCGCTATTAGATCAGGCCATTTCAAATGATTAATCTAACACATTTTTTCGGTATGCAACCCCTACCGGTAGCACTTCTAATCGTAAAGTACGATATCTCCTGTCGGCAATAGGATTAGAGAGAGGAGATTATTTGATTACCTAAAATAACTGTCAACTTCAATGTAGCTTAATATGATAATTGAGCAAAAAATTTTATTTAATTTTCCAAAATATTGGCATGGAATAAAAAAAGCGCCCCCGCTGGGGACGCTCTAAAATTATATCAATATGTATTTTCTGTCTTAATTAGCCAGATAAGGCTTTAGAATCGCTTTCTTAGGGTGATTCGCAAGCTTTTGTAGTGCTTTTTCCTTGATCTGACGTACACGCTCTCTCGTAAGACCTAATAGGTCACCGATATCTTCTAACGAAAGATTAGGTGCATGGTCAAGACCAAAATATTTAGTTACCACTACTTTTTCACGCTCATCAAGAGTAGAAAGCAAACGCTCGATTTCTTTCCTTAAAGAATCCTTCTGGAAAAGATCGCTGTCTACAGTATTTGCTTCTTCATCTTCAAGAACGCTTAATAATGAGCTTCCTTCATCATCAGAGAATGGCTTGTCTATTGACATTTGCTTTGTAGCAGACCTGACAGTTTTGTTGATTTCATCAACTGACATTTCCAGCATTTCCGCAAGTTCCTCATCAGTTGGCTCTCTTTCAAAGCGTTGCTCAAGTAATGAAGCTGCTTTATCTATTTTACTTAATGAACCAATTTTATTAGAGGGAAGACGAACGATTCTAGAATGCTCAGATAATGCCTGAATTATAGACTGACGAATCCACCATACTGCATAGGATATGAATTTAAAGCCACGCTTTTCATCAAACTTCTTCGCTGCCTTTACCAACCCAAGGTTACCTTCATTGATAAGGTCATTTAAAGGAATATTTGAATAATGATACTGTTTTGCAACAGATACAACAAATCGTAAGTTGGCTTTTACAAGTTTATCTAAAGCTGCCTGGTCTCCATCTCTTATACGTTGAGCAAGATCTACCTCTTCCTCAGGAGTTAACAGGTCATCTTTAGAGATTTCATTGAAATACTTTTCAAGAGTCCTACTGTCGCGATTTGTAATAGATTGTGTAATCTTTAATTGCCGCATGATATAGATTTATATATTTGAAATACTAGTTTTAAACAACAAAAAGTTAACGTAAAGGTTTCAGATAAATTACATAAATTTTCCAAATACGTAGGTTTTTATCAATTTATCAAGTCTATCCGGAATATTCTGTCAAATTGCTTAACGACAGGTAAGGAAAATAGTTGACATTTTTTTTACTCCAATTACCCCTAAGCTGCCGCAAATCTACAAAATTAAACGGATAGTTAAAACATTTATTTATTGAAATGCTTATTCTTCAGAGACTTGTGGTATTTTTTTTCTATCATTGATAAAATCCACTTCAATTACAATATTTTTATAGATTTAGTTTACCTCAATTAATATTTTTATTTTTAATTATGACATTTGCTATCTCCTTTGATGAATTAAGCGAAATTGCTAACACCTACACCCGTGAAGCTTCATCTGAAGAACTCGATGTAGAAACCCATCCACTCGCTGATGGCATTCTAATTCACATAAAAAAATTCGATACCGGCTCAATCACATTGAGAGGCAAGCTGGCTTTGCATTTCGAATCATATGAAAATGGGATCCTCACCATTCGGCTCAAATTTAAAAATTTCTTCTATGAGCTTATTAAAAAAGTACTCATGGGTATCGTGCTTAAAATAGTAATGAGAAAACTTAAACAGCAGGAAGATACTGACGAGATAGACCCTACAAAATTCATTCACTTTGGCTCAAGTACCATTTCCGCTGAAATTAATAATCTATGTGAAGCTATGAAAATCCCTATTGAATTAATTTTAGTTAAACAGAAGGTGGGATCAATAGCTATTGCTTTCAATTTTCTCCCTGACCGTTTATTAGAAGATCCTGCTGAGGTTCCCGAATAAATGGTTGACGCATCTTGTAAGTAGCATAACGCCATCTAAACCAGTAAACTGAAGCTATCCTCACCCATAACCATATTTTGAATATTACAGCCATACCTTTATAAACGAAATATTTAAATAATTAGATAATAGCATTTGTACGAGTTACCTATATTTAATGATAAATGAACATAATTATAGATGAACAGTGAATAAAAACATTATCATAATATTTTTTACTCTATTATTTCCATCGTTGCTTTTGGCCCAGAATACGCAACAGCTATATGAAAAGGGTTACTACTTCCTTCCTTTTGATAAAGAAAAATCAATAGATTTATTCACTGAGGTTATTAAATTAGATTCAGCACATGCTAAAGCATATTATCACCGGGGCCTTGCAAAATATAAAAGTGGTAATTATTCGGATGCCATAGATGATTTCACAAAAGCTTTAAAATATGATACATCTTTAAATCGTGCACAATTGCATCGGGGATTTGCTTACCGCCACCTCAATATGAACAGAGAAGCACTTAAAGATTTCAGAGCATATGGGGCCGAGCTCCCAAAAGATTCTTCAGCATTTTTTTATATATTAAGAGGCAAGGCAAGTTTGGAAACCAAAGAATATAAAGATGCCTATGAAGATTTTTCCGAAGCATTAGCATTAGATCCCGGAAATGAAAGTTACTTATATCATAGGTTTCTTGCTGCTATGGAAGGCGGGCTTTTTAATAATGCTTTAAATGACATAAATCGTTTAATTATCCTCCAGCCTGATTTCTATGGTTATTATTTTCAAAAAGGTAATTTGTACTTTAAAAAAGGATTATATAAAGAAGCTGAAAACTTCTATAACCAATCTTTATTAAAAAATCCTTATAATGCTGATGGCTTCTTCCAGCGTGGCCTAACATATGAGGCAAGAGGCGAATACATAAAAGCTATTCAGGATTATTCTAAAGCAATTTTATTGAATTCAAATGATGGTATTTATTACTCAAGAAGAGGCCATAACAAGCTCGCATTGGGAAATAAATCCGGAGCCTGCGATGACTGGAAAATTGCAGGTGAGCTAGGCTATTTTAAAGATTATGATAAGATTGAGAGAATATGCCAGTAATGCGTACTTTTGCGGTGCGACAATTAAACATAAATTATGAATCAAAATAAACTTGTGCAAGTGGTAGTAGTAGCTATCGTTGCATTATTACTAATAGTAGCATTTTCATCAAGCATTTTTTATACAGTTGAATCCGGCCAAAGAGCTGTCCTTTTCAAAAAATTTGGGGGAGGCCTTGATAAAGAAAATGTTATTTCCCCGGGATTTGGAATTAAAGCTCCATGGAATAGCATCTATATATATGATGTAAAAGAAACTTCTGCAGAAGAAAAAATGGATGTCCTGGATAAAAGCGGACTAAGCATAGCGGTTGATATTTCAGTACGTTTCCATCCAAAGTATAATGAGATTGGTTATTTGCATGAAAATTTTGGAACAGCATATATACATTCACTGGTAATCCCGGAAGTACGTTCGGCAGTCAGACAGGTTATGGGAAGGTATACAGCTGAAGAGATCTATTCAACCAAACGAGGAGCTGTTGAAACTGATATTAGAACAGAGACAGACAAATCTTTAGGAAATAATTTTATTCAGATGAAGGCTATGCTTATACGAAGCATAATACTTCCTGACCAGATTAAAAATGCCATAGAAAGTAAGCTGAAACAGGAACAGGAAGCTCTGGCTTACCAATTCCGTCTTGATAAAGAAAAAAGTGAGGCAGAAAGAAAAAGGATTCAGGCAGAAGGTGAAGCTGCAGCCAATGAAATTATAAACAATAGCCTTACAGATAAGTTATTGAAAATGAGAGGTATCGAAGCAACGCTTGATCTTTCTAAATCACCTAATAGCAAAACCATTATAATAGGTAGCGGAAAAGACGGTTTACCACTAATTTTAGGGAATAATTAAGTATCAGGAGCTTCATTAACTTGTAAATTTTAATTAATTTCACAGTCCAAGAAATAAAGACGTTTAACCATATAAATTTAAACATAATGTCCAAATCTGCCCAGATAAAATACAATGATAAATCTTACGAACTTCCTGTAATAGAAGGCACTGAAAACGAAGAGGCGATTGATATTAGTAACTTAAGAAGCGAATCCGGCCTTATCACTTTAGACCCTGGCTTTAAAAACACAGGCTCTACAAAAAGTGCCATCACCTTTTTGGACGGTGAAAAAGGTATTCTTCGTTACAGAGGGTATCCAATTGAACAATTAGCGGAAAAATCTTCTTTCCTGGAAGTAGCTTATCTTTTAATTTATGGTGAACTTCCAAAAAAGGAAGATCTGGATAAATTTACTGGTAATATTAAAAAGCATACCCTGGTACATGAGGATATAAAAAAAATACTGGAAGGTTTTCCTTCAAATTCACATCCAATGGGTGTTCTCTCCAGTCTTGTATGTTCTTTAACTGCATTTTATCCTGAATCTTTGGATCCTAACCGGTCTATAGAAGGTGTAAACCTGAGTATTATCCGAATTCTGGCGAAGATGCCAACATTTGCGGCATGGGCGTATAAAAATGAAGTAGGGCATCCGGTAATCTACCCGGACAATTCACAGGATTACTGCTCGAATTTCCTGAAAATGATGTTTGCACTTCCAGCTGAGAAATATGAAGTTGACCCGGTAGTTGCAAGAGCACTGGACAAACTGCTTATCCTTCATGCTGACCATGAGCAGAATTGCTCTACATCAACAGTAAGGATTGTTGGTTCATCTAAAGCAAGTTTATATGCATCTATTTCCGGAGGTATAAATGCACTATGGGGGCCTCTACATGGAGGAGCGAACCAGGCCGTAATAGAAATGCTGGAGAAAATTAAAGCTGATGGTGGCGATACAAAGAAATGGATGAATAAAGCAAAAGACAAAGATGATCCTTTCCGTCTTATGGGCTTTGGTCACCGCGTATATAAAAATTTCGATCCTCGCGCAAAAATAATTAAGAAAGCTGCCGATGATGTATTAGATAAACTGGGTATTGATGATCCAATTTTAGATATAGCCAAAGGGCTTGAAGAAGAGGCATTGAAAGATGATTTCTTTGTGGAAAGAAAGCTGTATCCGAATGTAGATTTTTACTCTGGTATCATTTACCGGGCTCTTGGTATTCCGGTAAATATGTTTACAGTGATGTTTGCACTGGGACGTCTTCCTGGCTGGATAGCGCAATGGAAGGAAATGCGTGAAAATAATGAGCCTATTGGTCGTCCTCGTCAGGTTTACGTTGGAAAAGACCTAAGAGATTATGTATCGATGGATAATCGTTAAAAATGGCAACACAAGAAGAATTTGATAAAGCAGCAAAGGAAGTAAATGAACTTACTCAGAAACCTACAAATCAGGAGCTGCTAAATCTATATGCTTTATATAAACAAGCTACCGAGGGCGACGTCACCGGCGATCGTCCCGGTGGTTTTGATTTTAAAGGTATCGCAAAACATGATGCCTGGGGCGAGCTTAGAGGCATATCTAAAGAAGATGCACGCGATAAATATATTGAATTTGTCGATAGCCTTAAATCAAAATATAGCGGCTAACTATGCAGTATTTCTTTGAGCCTGGTATTCCTGAAGGCACAGAGACTCTAAATGAAGAAGAATCTGTCCATTGTATTAAGGTTTTCAGGCATAAAGAAGGCGATCAAATAGGCTTGATTGATGGCAAAGGAGGGGTTTATAAAGCGGTTATCCGTAAAGCTAATCCCAAAAATGTTGTCTTTGAAATTCTGGAAAGAAATATCTCCCCCTCCCCTTCATATCAGATCCACCTTGTTATTGCACCAACCAAAAATGCTGATCGCATGGAGTGGCTGGTGGAGAAATTGGCGGAAATAGGAGTAACATCAATTAATTTAGTATTTACACAGAATTCAGAAAGAAGAAAATATAGAATTGATCGTCTGCAAAAGAAGATTATAGCTGCATTAAAGCAATCTAAAAATCCATTTGCCCCTCAATTATATGAACCTGTAGATCTACAAGTATTTTTAAACAAAGAAAATACTCATCAGAAATTTATTGCTTTTGTAGATCCTGAAAATCCAGATCATTTAAGCACTAAAGGAAAACCAGATTCCTCCTATACAATATTAATAGGTCCCGAAGGAGATTTCACAAAAGAAGAGCTTTATGAATGTATTGCTGTAGGATATGAGAAAGTGTCATTAGGCAATCATGTATTACGTACAGAAACGGCAGGATTAATGGCCGTACATACGTTGCATTTGATAAATACATGATACTCTCTTATATTCCCCCAAATTTTTTACTATGGCATTAAATTACATCTGGATCGCCTTCTTTCTTATTGCCTTTGTGGTAGGGCTTATTAAACTTATCTTTTTTGGTGACGTGGATGTATTTCCAGCCATGCTCAATTCCACTTTTGATATGGCAAAGACAGGTTTTGAGATTTCTATCTACCTTACCGGAGTAATGGCGCTATGGCTTGGTATAATGAAGATTGGTGAAGAGGGTGGTATGGTAAGAATTTTAGCGCGACTGGTGGGTCCTTTTTTTAAGCGCTTATTCCCCCAGGTCCCTGAAGATCATCCTGCTCAGGGAAGTATAATAATGAATTTCTCTGCAAACCTGCTC
This sequence comes from Candidatus Cyclobacteriaceae bacterium M2_1C_046, assembly GCA_051418055.1. Lineage (GTDB taxonomy): Bacteria > Bacteroidota > Bacteroidia > Cytophagales > Cyclobacteriaceae > JBPRGH01. The sequence goes on from JBPRGH010000007.1 coordinate 47,142, forward strand.
GGTCTTGATAATGCTGCCACACCATTGGGCCTTAAGGCGATGAAAGAATTGCAGGAATTAAATCCTGATAAAGATACAGCATCAAATGCCCAGATAATGTTTTTAGTGCTGAATACCTCCGGGCTGTCAATTATTCCCCTAACTATTTTGGTTGACAGATCAGTAATGGGAGCCACAAACCCTACAGATGTATTTATACCTATTATGCTTGCCACCTTTTGCTCAACAATAGTAGGCTTAATTACAGTTAGCCTCTATCAGCGGATCAATATATTCGATAAGGTGGTATTAGCTTATCTCGGAGCACTTACAGCGGTTATTGCTGCGATAGTCTATTACTTTATGTCCATTCCGCAGGAGAGGATAGGCCCGATTTCTACTGTTGCCAGCAGCCTGATAATACTTTCAATTATCGTTGGATTCATAAGCCTTGGTGTTTACAGAAGGATAAATGTATATGAATCATTTATTGAAGGTGCAAAAGAAGGGTTTCAGGTAGCCGTTCGAATAATTCCTTACCTGGTGGCGATTCTTGTAGCCATTGGAGTTTTCCGTGCTTCCGGCACCATGGATTACCTTATTGATGGTATTGCCTGGATTGTAATTGCTCTTGATTTTAATGCTGACTTTGTTCCGGCTCTTCCTACAGCAATTATGAAACCATTAAGTGGTAGTGCGTCCAGGGGTATGATGCTGGAAACTATGGAAACATATGGTCCGGATTCTTTTGTTGGAAGGCTGTCAAGTATCTTTCGAGGTGCAACAGAAACTACATTTTATATAATTGCTGTATATTTTGGATCTGTAAATATTAAAAGAACACGGTATGCAGTACCTGCTGGTTTAATTGCCGATTTGGCAGGTATAATAGCTGCCTTATTTTTTGGCTATCTCTTTTTTTATAGTGAATAAATAAGTAGTTTAAAGCTTTAAACCAATGAATAATGACAACTGAAAAGAAGTTGAATATACAAAAAAACATATACGATAACGCAAAAAGTCATTTTTTAGGAAATTTCCCTGATAACCTACCTATTGAGCAGGCATATGTTCATATTGGAATGTACCTGGGCTGGGTTATCGAACGTGATCTTTATTCAGAGTATTTTGAAGATGAAGCTGCTATTCAGATCTTCCGCTTTAAGAGAAGGGAGATCTCCTGCACTATCCTAAGCGAGATGTGGGATGGCTATTTAGGTTATGAGCTGTTTAATAAAAAGGGGAACATGTTCACCTATTATTATTACGGTGGTGGCCTTTACCGCAATGATTATGATCAGGTATTAGTAAAACAACTTCCTTCCATTTATCATGTGACCGATAGCTGGGAAAATTATGAAAAAATGAGGGACCGTATAGATATGCGCTTTCAGGATTGGGAGAGACTGGTTTCTTCCTGATAAGGAACATCTGCAAATAAAAAATATAAGGGCATCTTCTGAATAAGGGATGCTTTTATGTTTCTATAAAAAAGGCAATTATTATAATAAGAACTTTTAACAAGCTGGCTATGTTTCACCTATCGCGATACTCAACTGAGCCCGCTCATGTGTGTCGTAGATATCTACAGATATTTAAAGTACATTTGCAACTTATTTTATAATCATATTTCTTTGACAACATTTAAAAAATTAGGTCTTTCAGACGAGGTTTTGAAAGCACTTTCTGATCTTGGATTTGAAAGACCGAGTGATATTCAACAAAAAGCAATTCCACAACTTCTAACAGGTTCTAAGGATTTTATCGGACTGGCACAGACTGGTACAGGTAAAACAGCAGCATTTGGATTACCACTCCTTGAGCTTGTTGATCCTTTCGATAATTATACACAGGCATTAATTTTAGCACCTACACGCGAATTAGGCCAGCAGATCTCTGAACAGCTGAACCTTTACAGCAAGTATCAGGAGAAGTTAAATATTCTTCCGGTTTACGGAGGTGCGCCGATTGTAAATCAGATGAAGGCGCTTAAAAAGACCCAGCATATCATAATTGCAACACCAGGCAGATTAATTGATCTTATTAAAAGAAAAGCAGTAAACCTTGAGCAGCTGGAGGTAATTGTTCTTGATGAAGCTGATGAAATGCTTAACATGGGCTTTAAAGAAGAGCTGGATGAAATTCTTAGCTTTACTCCAAAAAGTAAGCTGACATGGCTATTTTCTGCGACCATGCCAAACGAGATTAAAAGGATTGTCAATAAATATATGGATAATCCGGTTGAGGTGCGTATAGATCAGCAGGATAAGGTAAATACAAATATTGAACACCAGTATGCTGTAATTAAGCAATCAAATAAAACAGAGGCTTTAACCCGCTTTTTAGAAAGTGATCCGAATATGCGCGGCATAATTTTCTGTCGCACAAAACGAGATACTCAAGAGCTGGCTGAAGAGCTTTTGGCACAAAATATAAAAGCGGATGCTATTCATGGTGATCTTTCTCAACCGCAGAGAGACCGGGTAATGAATCGCTTTAAAGCACATGACCTGCAAATATTAGTTGCTACAGATGTTGCAGCTCGGGGAATTGATGTAAACAACCTGACACACGTTTTCCATTACACTCTACCGGATAGCAATGCCTACTATACACATAGAAGTGGCAGGACTGCACGTGCCGGCAAAACAGGTATTTCTTTAGCATTTATTAACGGCAGAGAGCACAGGAAGATCAGCACACTTGAAAAACAGCTGGGTATATCATTTGAAAATGTTTCTGTACCGAGTGTAGCTGACATTGCAGAAATTAGAATTGATAATTGGGCTCAGCAAATTTTGGAAACAAAATCAAAGGGTAAAATAAACCCGGAATTGATAGAAAAGGCTAAACGCTTGTTTTCTGATGTATCAAAGGAAGAGCTTATCGGTAGAATCCTGACACAGGAGATGAACAAGTTAAACTTAGATGCTGCCAGTGATCTGAATGAAGCTCCTGTAAAAGAATCAAGAAAAGATTCTGGCTCAAGAAAAGGATATAAGGGTAAAAGAGATTTTAAACGCTCAGGAAAAGACAGCCGCAAAAAAGGTGGCTATAAATCAGTAAGAAATAAAAAAGCCAGAAGGCATTAATTTTTTTGTAAATATTTTAAAACTAAGCCAGATTGTTTATTCAACCTGGCTTTTTTTATAAATTAATTACCCATCCGCCATCCTCATAAGATTATAATTAAGTAAAACCTGATCCGCTGGTTTTATTAAACAATAATGGTATTATAGCTATTTATATAATGTACTTAATCTTCAATATTTCTATAACGTTTGGAGTATCAACAGTTTATTAAGCGATAAAGAGAAATAAATGATAAAAAAAATACTGCTATCCCCGTTCCAGAAGTTCGTTCAGATAGAGAGTTTTAGTGGGATCCTTCTCTTTGGTGCCACTATTATTGCATTAATATGGGCCAATTCACCGTGGAGAGAAAGCTATGAGGCTATATGGCAGTATAAACTAGGTTTTATCTCAGAGGACCTAACGATCAATAAACCGCTCATACTCTGGATCAATGATGGATTAATGGCCATCTTCTTTTTCCTTATCGGCCTTGAAATAAAAAGAGAATTAGTAATAGGAGAACTAAATTCTCTTCGAAAAGCTGCCTCACCTCTAATGGCTGCAATCGGGGGGATGGCATTTCCGGTTATTGTTTTTGTAATACTTAATAATAATCCTGAAACCATCCATGGATGGGGTGTTCCAATGGCAACGGATATTGCCTTCTCACTTGCTATTCTTACCCTGCTGGGAAAAAGGGTACCTCTAAGCCTCAAGGTTTTCCTTACCGCATTCGCCATCGTTGATGATATTGGGGCAGTACTTGTAATTGCAATTTTTTATAGTGGAACAATAGAATGGATGCTTATTGCATATTCATTTATATTCCTTGCCATATTATTTTTCCTAACTTTTAAAAATTTCTATTCCAGAAACCTGGGAATAGTATTTGCCATTATTGTATGGGTTTTATTTCTGAAAGCAGGAATTCATCCTACTATAGCGGGTGTATTATTGGCCTTTACTATTCCTATCGGTCAGAGAATAAATTTTAAGAAATATTCAGACCACCTGCATGAGATTGTAAAAGACATGCATGTACCTCCAATTAAGGATCAAAAAATACTTACATACAAACAAATCTCACATATTGATGACCTTGAGGAGTGGATAGGAAAAGTACAATCACCTTTACAACATCTGGAGCATAAGCTTCATGGTTTTGTGGCTTATTTTATAATGCCTGTTTTTGCCCTTGCCAATGCCGGTGTTAACATTATTGATGCAACGGAGCTGGAAATTCCCCTGATGTTTAGCATAGCTGCTGCATTAATTGCCGGTAATTCCATTGGCGTGTCTTTTATGACATGGTTAGGCTTGAAACTGAAATTTACTGAAATGCCTGAAGGAGTGAGCTTCAAACAAATATTTGGTGTTGCTTTTTTGGCCGGTGTTGGATTTACCATGTCAATATTTATAGCCACACTGGCATTTGCAGATAATCAAGTCTTTATTGATTCCGCTAAAGTCGGGATCCTTATTGGCTCCTTTATTTCAGGTTTAATAGGATATATAATTTTAAGGACCAGTTCAAAACAGCAATTTGCTGATATTGAACCAAAACCAGAACCCGGACAGGAAATATAATTCCCTGTCCGGATACTTGTTTATTTCCCAAACATGCCTTTCAGCTGTGCCAGCTTTTCCTGGAAATCACCTTCAGGATCCTGCTGCTTTTTCTTTACAGCTTTTTTCTTGGTATCAGGTTTTTTACCAAAAGGATCGCTCTTCATAGAGAGGCTGATCCTTTTTCGCTCAACATCAACTTCCATCACTGTTACATCAACCTTCTGCTGTACTTTAACAACCTCGGCAGGATCTGTAATAAACTGGTCTGACAGATGGCTTACATGAACCAATCCATCCTGATGTACACCGATATCTACAAAAGCCCCGAAACGTGTAATGTTTGTCACTATCCCCGGCAGCTTCATTCCTATCTGCAGGTCTTTCATCTCATGCACATGTTCATTAAAACTGAAGACCTCAAACTGCTGTCTCGGATCACGACCTGGTTTTGCCAGCTCTTCCATAATATCTTGTAATGTAGGCAGCCCAATATCCTCACTAATATATTTCTTAAGGTCTATGCTTTTTCTAAGCTCAGGATTATTAATAAGATCCTTTACAGAACATTTCTGGTCTTTTGCCATCTGCTCAACCAGCTCATAGCGCTCAGGGTGTACTGCTGATTGATCCAATGGATTTTCAGCATTTCTTATTCTTAAAAATCCTGCCGCCTGTTCAAAAGCCTTATCGCCTAATCTCGCCACCTGCTTTAAAGTTTCTCTGTCTTTGAAAGCACCATATTCATTTCTGAAACGTACAATATTAGCTGCAAGGGAAGGCCCTAAACCAGAAACGTATGAAAGCAGCTGCTTACTGGCCGTATTAACCTCGACACCTACAGCATTCACACAACTTACTACTACGTCATCCAGACCACCCTTTAAGGCATTCTGATCAACATCATGCTGGTATTGCCCCACCCCAATTGATTTAGGATCAATTTTAACAAGCTCTGCCAGAGGATCCATTAATCTTCTTCCAATTGAAACTGCACCACGAACCGTAAGGTCCTGATTCGGAAACTCTTCGCGGGCAACTTCTGATGCAGAATATACTGAAGCTCCGCTTTCATTTACCATAACAGTAGTTACATCCTTCAGTCCTAACGACTTTACAAAACTCTCTGTCTCACGGCTTGCTGTTCCGTTACCAATTGCAATGGCATCAATTTTATATTGAGTTACCAGCTCTTTAATTACAGCACCTGATTGAGCAATCTGCTTTTGCGGTTCATTTGGATAGATCGCTGTATTATAAAGCAATTTGCCCTGCTCATCGAGACATACAAGTTTACACCCTGTACGGAAACCAGGATCCAATGCTAAAACTCTTTTTTCTCCAAGCGGGGCAGATAATAATAATTGCCTCAGGTTTTCAGCAAAAACCTTTATGGCCTCTTCATCAGCATTTTTTTTACTTTCCAGACGGAATTCAGTTTCAATAGAAGGTTTTAATAAGCGTTTATAGGCATCAGCCACAGCCATTTTTACCTGCTCTGCAGCAGCGTTATCAGCCTTTAAAATTAATCCTTCCAGCATGTTTACCGCCTGCTCCTCCGTTACATATATATCAAGAGTTAAGAACATTTCCTTTTCCCCTCTGCGCATCGCCAATAATCGATGGCTCGGAGTAGTTTTAAGCTTTTCTTCCCACTCAAAGTAATCCTTATATTTAGCGCCTTCAGCTTCTTTCCCTTTTATTACACGAGAGCTGATCATTGCCTCTTCTGCATAAAGCTCACGAATATTTTTTCGAGCTTCCTGGTCTTCATTTATCCACTCAGAAATTATATCCCTTGCGCCCTGCAATGCTGCATCCACATCAGCGACTTCTTTTTCCGCATCTACAAATTCTGCTGCAGTCGTGGCAGGATCAATATTCTTTTGTTCATAGATCTCCTTAGCCAAAGGTTCCAAGCCTTTCTCTTTCGCAACAGAAGCCCTTGTCTTTCTTTTTGGTTTGTAAGGCAAATAAATATCTTCAAGTTCGGCAAGTGTTTCGGCTTCATTGATCGCCTTTTCAAGTTCAGGGGTTAACTTTTCCTGTTTATCTATTGATTTTAAAATTGTATTTCTACGGCTTTCCAATTCAATATAGTGTTCAGCACGATCACGTATCGATGTGATCTGTACCTCATCCAGCCCTCCTGTCTTTTCTTTTCTATAACGTGATATAAATGGTACGGTAGAGCCCTCATTTAACATGGCGACTACAGCCTGAACCTGATTCACGCTTATATTTAGATCTTGTGCTATTCTTTCAAACATGTGTATAAATAGAAAATAATTTTTAATACCGGCAAATTTATAAAAACGTGTAACTAAGGTTACTGATCCTTTGAATAAATTGTCGAAACTTTACAAGTATTTTTTCGGTATAAAAGTTTATGAAGAAGACAATTAAAGAGATTTTAATATTGGTTGCTGTATTAATAGTGCTGAATGTCACCGGTTTACTTGGTGAAGTAACAGGATTTTTGCAAAGGGGCCTTTTTTACACCGGGCTGTTAAATGCCAATGTTGAGAAATTGGAGAATGCAAAAGAAGCAGATTATAATTTTACAATGACTACTCTTGATGGTGAACAGGTGTCATTTACTGAATTTAAAGGTAAAGTTGTTTTCCTAAACCTGTGGGCGACCTGGTGCGGTCCGTGTATTGCCGAAATGCCCGGGATACAAAACTTATATGATAAAGTAGAGAAGGATGATATTGTATTTGTAATGTTAAGCCTGGATGAGACAACGGATAAGGTACAGAAATTCGTTGATAGAAAAGAATTTGATTTTCCTGTTTATATGGCTTCACACGGAGTTCCTGACGTCTTTCGTACAGGATCAATCCCCACTACACATATAATTTCCCCGGAGGGTAAAATAATCTATACTAAAAAAGGAACAGCTAATTATAATACGGAGAAATTTAAGGAGTTTTTGGGAAAACAGGTTAATTTCCCAAAAACTCAATCCTCTACTCAATAAGCTTAAAGAACCTTCTCCAGCGCACTTTATCAATTATATTGAATAAGCTTTCCTGGGCATCCAGCGATAGCCAGATAAAAAATGCTTTTCCTACCACATGATCTTCAGGAACAAATCCCCAGTACCTGGAATCCAGTGAGTTGTGACGGTTATCTCCCATCATAAAATAGTAATTCTGACCAAAGGTATATGTCTCCATTGTTTGTCCTTCAATCAGTAACTTACCACCTTCTATTACAACATCCTCATTATATTCATAATATCTGATAACATCGCCGTAGAGAGCCAAGGTGGAGTCATTAATATCAACTGTCATCCCAGCTTTTGGCACAACCACAGGGCCAAAAAAGTCACTGTTCCACGGGAACATTTCAGGATTTTTAGGGAAAATATCAGGTTCTACATCTTCAGCAGTTTTAGCTCTTAACGCACCATTCGTAATTGTTGCAGGCTCCACATCTATAATAAATGGTAATTCCTTTAGCTCCTCAGCTGTCTGTGGCATTAACCTCATCTGATAAATAGCCTTATTATCACGCCACCCTAATATGCCGTAATCACTTATTTTGTATTTCTTTAATGTCCGCTCATTAATCGGATTATTTGAGGTCACCATATAGCTAAACTGCATTTCCGGAGGATTAGCAATAGCCTTTCCATTAATTTGCACCTGCTTATCGTCAATGCTTATAGTATCTCCCGATATGGCTACACATCTTTTAATATAATTTGTTTTCAGGTCGGAAGGATATTCCAGTTCAGGAGGAAAGTTAAAAACAACTATATCATTTCTTTTAATAGAAGTAAAGCCAGGTAAACGGTAATGGGACAGTTGGATCCAATCAACATAAGAAGGGATATCCGTAAACCATATTTTTTGATGTGTTAAAGGCAGCTGCAACGGAGTTTTTGGTGTGCGAGTACCATAATGGAATTTACTTACAAACAGAAAATCCCCCACCAGCAATGATTTTTCCATTGATGGAGTTGGAATAGTATAAGCCTCCATTATCAACCAACGTATTAAAGTAGCTGCAATTACAGCAAATAATATGGCGTCAGCCCACTCCCTGGTCTTTGACTTGGGCTTTTCATTTTCCTTTTCTTTCTTTTTCCAGAATTTCCAGTTTGCCATTGTTATTTATCTCTTTCTATATATTATTCTTACTGCAAAAAAGCAGGTTTAATTAAAAACTTAAAAAGTCATCCATTGATAACACACCTTTTTTATCTTTCAGCCATTCTGCTACCAACACTGCTCCCATTGCAAAACCCTTACGGGAATGAGCTTCATGTTTTATTTCAATAGTATCGATTTCACTATTGTAGCGCACAATATGGGTTCCCGGCACTTCACCCTCTCTTTCAGAATAAATTTTCAGCTGATCTGAACCTGCATGTTCATCTTCTGTCCATGAATTTTTACGCTTAACCTCATTTATTATCCCCTCCGCCAATGAAATAGCTGTACCACTTGGAGAATCTTTTTTTGCTGTATGATGTATTTCTTTCATGGATACGTCATATTCAGGATTATGTTCCATGATCTGTGCCAGGTAGCGATTTATTCTGAAGAATATATTAACTCCAATACTATAGTTGGAAGCGTAAAAAAAGGTACCATTTAATTTATTACAGAGCTCCTCTATTGCTGGCTTTTTGCTCAACCACCCTGTTGTTCCACTAAGAACAGGTTTATTATTCTCCAGGCAAAGCTGGATATTTGATGCAGCCGCTTCGGGTGAGGAAAATTCAATTACCACATCAGTATCATCCCACACATCTTTAGTAAGTGAATTTTGGTTTTCTGATGTTATGCGTCCAGAAATCTTATGGCCCCTGCTGACAGCTATCTCCTCAATAGTATGTCCCATTTTTCCATAACCCAGTAATAAAATATTCATATTTAGAACTTTAATCTTACACTTAGGCCAGAATTAATTCCCTGTGCATAACGCACCTGGGGCTCGACGGATACTCTTAGCTCCGGATTAAGTTTAAATTCTTTCAGGTGTGAATCAATATGAGCCTCTGCTATCTGTAAAAAATAAAAAACACCTGTAATAATTAAATAAAAATCCCTCTCTCTACGTGTGTCCTCAACAAGCCGCCTTAGGTTATCCACGCTATGACCAGATTGGTTAATTGTTAAAGGATTATCATCAATCTCCGCAAAAAGATCTTTTCGGAACCGGTTATAATATTCGTGATAATAATCAACGGTAAAATATAATGCTACAAATCCACCATAAACGATAGGTATTTTCCAATAACTTTTATTATAAGCCTGCCCCAGCCCTGGTAGAGCTGCAGAATAAAGTGATGCCTTTTTGGGATCAAATCTTTTAGCATAATCCGTATCTACAGCAATCAGCGTATCACTTCCTGTATACAAAGTATCCGTTTCCTGGGCATGTAGCAGGGAGTTGAAGGCTATTAAAAAAGATAAGGTTATTAATAAGCGCATTACAGATCCAGGATATCCAAAATTCTGTTCAGATCATCGACAGAAACAAAAGGGATTTTAATTTCCCCTTTTTTGCCATCACTCTTTATCTGTACCCTTGTACCGAAATGTGATGCCATTCTCTGCTGTAAATTTTTAATTTCTTCTGATTCAGGATTTTGCTGACTTTTTTCCTTTTGTTGTTTTTTACCAAGAGCCAAATCCCGTGCCAAAGCTTCTACCTGGCGCACCGACAGGTCTTCTTTTAATATTTTTTGAAAAAGGTCCAGCTGTACATCAACATTATCAATTGTAATCAAGGCACGAGCATGTCCCATGCTTAATCGTCCATCACGCAAGGCAATCTGAATATCCGGTGGCAATTTTAACAGCCTCAGATAATTATTTACAGTTGTCCTGTTTTTACCAACCCGGTCGCCAAGCTCCTCCTGTTTTAGCGAGCATTCATCCAGTAGGCGCTGATAGCTAAGTGCAATTTCAATTGAGTTAAGATTTTCCCTCTGAATATTTTCAATTAATGCCATCTCCAGCATCTGCTGGTCATCAGCGGTCCTTATATAAGCAGGAATAGCCTCAAGACCCGCCTTTTTGCTCGCCTGATAACGTCTTTCACCGCTTATAAGCTGGTATTTATCTTTAGATAATTTTCTAACAGTAATGGGCTGTATAATTCCCTGTACCTTTATTGATTCAGCTAGCTCCTGAAGTGCTGTTTCATCAAACTGCTGACGAGGCTGAAAAGGATTAACTTCTATATGAGCAATTGGAATTTCCCCTATAGAACTTGTACCTGAAGCCTTTTCTCCGGAAATCCTTCTGTCTGATTCAGGTGAATCATGCAACAATGCACCCAATCCCCTACCTAACGCATTTCTTCTTTTCTGTGGTTGTTGTTTTTTACTCATCCTCTCTCCTTACTTTGTCATTCCATTCTTGTCCAGAATTTCCTTTGCTAAATTTAAATAACTTATTGCTCCTTTGCTTTCCGCATCATGAACAATCGCTGGTACACCAAAACTCGGTGATTCACTAAGCTTTATATTCCTTGGGATTATAGTTTCAAAAGACATTGACTTAAAATGAGCCCCTACTTCTTCAACTACCTGATTAGACAGCCTAAGACGGACATCATACATTGTCAGTAAGATCCCTTCTATTTCCAGATTTGTGTTAAGCCTGGTTTGAATAATCTTAATAGTATTTAATAATTTCCCTAAACCTTCAAGGGCAAAATATTCACACTGCACAGGTATTATAACGGAATCAGCGGCTGTTAAAGCATTTATGGTAATAAGACCTAACGATGGGGAGCAGTCAATAATTATAAAATCATAATCATCACGTATAGGAGCCAATGCTTCCCGCATTTTTTCTTCCCTGTTATCGATCTCAACCATCTCTATTTCAGCACCAACAAGGTCTATATGGCTGGGAAGCATATCGAGGAACTTCAGGTTAGTATGTTCGATTGCATTCTTTACATCTGCATCCTCCACCATACATTCATAAATACTTAAATTCACAGCTTTAGGATCCAGTCCTAAACCTGAAGTACTGTTGGCCTGTGGATCAGCATCTACCACAAGCGTTTTAAATTCCAAGGCTGCCAAACTTGCAGCAAGATTTATAGCGGTGGTCGTTTTACCTACTCCACCTTTTTGATTCGCTATCGCAATAACTTTACTCATCCGTTGGTACTATTTTTTTTGTTTCTCCTATTTTCAGCAGAAGTAATTCAATATTACTGTCTTTTGCAGCATTTAAAGCCTCATCATGATCTATTTCAATTTGAGGGAATGTATCATAGTGCATTGCTATTACTTTTCCTGCATTCACAAATTTTGCAGCCAATATTGCATCATCAATATTCATTGTGAAGTTACTACCTACAGGAAGAAAAGCCAGGTCAATTTTAAATTCCTCTGAAATTAATTTCATATCATAGTGTAAGGCAGTATCCCCGGCATAATAGAAGGTGCCTTCATTAGAAACTATAACAAAACCGGCAGGATTTCCCCCATAGCTTCCATCAGGCATACTACTTGAATGTACGGCATTAACCATTTTAACATTCCCAAAATCAAATTTCCAGCTACCTCCGTGATTCATTGGATGACCATTCTCGATACCTTTTTTTTCAAACCACTTGACAACTTCAAAAGTAGAGATCAGCTGAGCCCCACTTTGTTTCTGGATCTGCTCTACATCTGCAATATGGTCCTGGTGACCGTGAGATAAAAGAATGTAATCAGGTTTTATGGTATTTATATCAATATCTTTTGCCAGCTCATTAGGAGTAATAAAAGGATCAAATAATAATTTTTTATTTCCTATAGAAATTAAAAAACAAGAATGTCCATAATAAGTAACCTCCATAATTTCGTCTTTTGGTAATTAGAAATTTTGAGGTTACAAATATATAAGAATAACCGAATTATCATTGGAGAAATTTATCCTTCACTCCTACTTATTCTTTTTTTTCTGTGCAGCTTCCTGCTTGGCACGCATGGCATCTTCCAATCGCTGCTGGAAAGTGGATTTTTTCTTTCCTACACGTTTTTTCTTATTTTCCTCAAGCTTCTCCCTGATCTTATCATCATCTATAAACTTTCTGATTGCCCATTGCTGGCCAAAAGTAATAATGTTGCTAAGGAAATAATAATAACTTAATGCTGCAGGATATGAGTTAAGAACAAAAAGGAATACTACCGGCATCATATAACTCATAACTGCCATAGGGCCCTGAACCGTACTAACCTGCTGATTGCTCCAGGTATAAAGTATAGTGGAGACCGTCATTAACAGAACAAATAAGCTGACATGGTTTCCATATATGGAGCTAAGAATAGGAATATAAGCATCCCATTCCAGTACAGAATCATAAGTAGAAAGATCATCTGCCCATAAGAACGATTCCTGGCGAAGCTCAATTGATTCAGGGAAGAAATAAAACATCGCCAAAAGGATTGGCATCTGAAGCAATAACGGTATACAACCGCTTACAGGATTCACCCCTACAGATTGATAAAGCTTCATTGTCTCCTGCTGGATCTTCATCTGATCACCCTCACTTTTCTCCCTGATCTCATCTATCTCCGGCTTCAAAACTTTCATTTTTGCCATTGAAAGGTAAGACTTATAAGAAAGAGGGAAAAGAACCAGCTTTATGATCAATACCATTACGAAAATGATCATCCCATAATTATCAAAGAAGTTATTCAGCAGGTTAAATAAAGGGATAATGACGAACCTGTTTACCCAGCTCATTGGAGGCCATCCCAAGTCAAGATTTTGGGAAAATTCAGGGGCTACATTTTTTAGTATATCATAATCATTCGGACCAAAGAAATAAGTAAAAGTATTTCCGCCACTGACATTTGTTGAAGGTAGTAAAAGATTTACTTTAGCTGTCTTTATTATATTTTCTGTGCTCTGATCTACAGTAGCGGCTACATATCCCTGACTGAAGGGCTTTTGTGAAATAATTGCTGAGGAGAAGAATTTCTGCTTTATGGAGACCCATTTTATAGGTTCACTTATTGTTTCCTCTTCCAGCCCCTCTGATCTCTCTGAAAGGCTTTCATAATCCTCATCAAGATTTAACCAACCAACGGTAGTATTGATCCTGCTTACCTCTACATCCCGTTCAACTCTTTTTATACGGTCCGTCCATTCAAGAGAAAGATCTCCCGGAGCCCCTGAGGCAGGGATTACCTTATGGATCAGTTGATAACCTGTGGGTGGAAGCATATAGCGGTAAGTAATTCTATCCTGCCCTCCCGCCTGAAGATTAAACTCAACTACTGCAGTATCCCCTACAGCTGACTGGCTTGTCGTAAAATGAAGTTTACTCAGGTTTAAACGCTCATTACCAAAAGAGGTAAACCAATTAAACCTGCTGCTTTCCTCATCTACCAGGATCAGTGGCTGCCCGTCATACGTTTTAAAATCCTTTAATTGAACCCGGCTTACTACACCGCCATAACTATTTAGAGTTACTTTAATATTTTCATTTTCTACAATAATATCTTCAGCTTCACCTGTAGCTGCCGAAGCATAATCGCCCAATTTTTCGAGTTCTAAAGAATCTATAGGAGCCTCTTCTTCCTCCGGTTGTTCTTTAATTGGCTCCTCAACAATTTGAGGAACATCATCTTCCGGTTTGGTTGGTTGGGGAGAAAAGAATTGTAAATATACTATGAGTAATACGGCAATTAATATAAGCCCCGTTGCTTGATTTTTATCCATCTTCTGCTAAAATCCTAGTCTTGCTATTTTTTACTTTTTTTATAATCCAATGCAGCTTTTGTAAAGCCGACGAAAAGTGGGTGCGGGTTTAAAACCGTACTTTTTAATTCAGGGTGATACTGTGATCCTAAAAACCATGGGTGATCTTTGAGTTCGATAATCTCCACCAGGTTTGTGTCAGGATTTATTCCTGAAGCAATCATGCCCTTTTTTTCCATATCTTCTAGGTACTTGTTATTAAACTCATACCTGTGCCTGTGACGCTCGGATATTTTTGCTTTACCGTATACATTATAAGCCAACGATCCTTTTTTTAATGCACATGGATAAGCTCCAAGCCTCATCGTACCTCCTTTGGTCGTAATTTTCTTTTGCTCTTCCATTAGGTCAATAACCGGATGTTTGGTCTTTTCATTAACCTCTGTAGATGCCGCATCTTTTAATCCAATTACATTTCTTGAAAATTCAACAACGGCACACTGCATCCCCAGGCATATCCCAAAGAATGGGATCTTATTTTCCCGTACATATTTTATTGCCGCTATTTTACCCTCAATGCCCCTTTCGCCAAAACCGGGTGCCACTAATATCCCATCTATATTCCTTAATACGGAATCAACATTGTCTTCGGTTATATTTTCCGAAGCAATCCATTCAATATTTACTTTACATTCATTGACCGCTCCGGCATGAATAAAAGCTTCAGCAATTGATTTATATGCATCAGGAAGTTCCACATATTTACCCACCAAGGCGATTTTTACCTCATCAGTAGGGTTTTTTAATTTACCTAAAAAACTTTTCCACTGATCCAGGTTAGGTTCAGTTTTAGTGGTAATTTTTAGTTTTGAAAGCACCCGTTCATCAAGCTTTTCTTTACGCATAAGAAGCGGTACATCGTATATTGTCTCCGCATCCAGTGCTTCTATAACCGAATTTATATGTACGTTACAGAATAAGGCAAGTTTTTTCCGTATATCCATCGGCAGCCTGTGCTCTGAGCGGCATACCAAAATATCCGGCTGGATACCAGCTTCCAGCAGCTGCTTAACGGAATGCTGCGTAGGCTTCGTTTTAAGCTCTTTTGCAGCACTCAAATATGGTATGAGGGTTAAATGGATAACAAGGTAATTATTAGGTCCAAGATCCCATTTCACCTGTCTAACCGCCTCTATAAAAGGCAGCGATTCAATATCACCAACACATCCTCCTATTTCTGTAATCACAAAATCATATTCACCACTCTCACCAAGCTGATATATGTTTCTTTTAATTTCATCAGTAATGTGCGGGATCACCTGAACAGTTTTTCCCAGATACTCACCCTTGCGTTCTTTTGTAATAACTGTATTATAGATCCTTCCGGTGGTAACATTATTAGCCTGTGAGGTAGGTGTATTTAAAAACCGCTCGTAATGCCCCAGATCAAGGTCAGTCTCTGCGCCATCATCCGTAACAAAACATTCTCCATGTTCATAAGGATTCAACGTGCCCGGATCAATATTAATATAAGGATCAAATTTCTGGATGGTAACCTTATAGCCTTTAGCCTGCAGCAGCTTACCCAGGGATGCCGATATGATACCTTTACCTAAAGATGACGTTACCCCTCCGGTAACAAAAATGTATTTAGCTGAAGCCATAAGTTACTCCTAATTCATCATTAACTTATGGGGTGCAAAGGTAACAGATTAGGGCTCATTATTTATATATACTGGAAAATTTTTCAGGCTTATCTTCTGCATGTGATTCGCAGCTAATAAAAGCAACTTGTCAGCACATAACTACCACTAATCGAAACTATAAGGAAAAAACAGGTTTTTTGGGGTTATTTCGCAGATTGAGAGCGTATTAAAGATGTAAAAAGAGCATCCTAATGGGAAAGTATTGTAGAGAAGGTATATGTTTTTTAATTCTATTTCTAATCATTGCTGCCTCAAATGTGTCACAGGCACAGTGTTCCAACTCTGATATATTAGAACCAGGATTTAAATTTCTTACCAGCAGCCGTGGCTGTGCACCATTTACAGTACAGATCCAAACCGAATATCTGGCTTCTACTTCTGGTACTGTATATTATATTGATTGGGGGGACGGTACAGCCGAAGAGCAGTACGTTCAAACAGGAACTGATGGTGTTATCCTGGAACATATTTACCCTAACTCACCAATTGAATGTGGTTATGATATTATTATTGATGCCTCCAATGAATGTAACCCTCGGGGATCAGTTACCCCTGTAGAAACACAGGTTATTGTATGGACGAATGATGTAATTAATATTAACCCACAGACTTTTCGCGTTTGCCAGGGTTTTGCTACGGAATTACAATTTAATGATAACAGCGACTGGAACTGTTTTCCGCGTGACACAAGAGAAAATGACGTCTCCAGATGGATACAATGGATCTATGGTACCGGAGACGGTGCTATTCGAATACCTGGCATTCAGGTAAATGGTATATCTCCCGGCACTTATCCATATAATGACCCTGACCCTGCTTACAATCCATTATATCCTGTACTGGCGCCCGGTGAAGTATCTCTTCCAATTCAGGTCCCAGCCACTGCCCAAACAGATATAGGTAAAGAATTTGAAATAACTCTAAAGAACTGGAATCAGTGTAACCCTTATGATAATGACATTAAGGATGGTGACCCTTTTAACCCTGTAAACGGTGACTTTGTGAATGGGGACAACTCTCCAATTGTGACTAACGCAAAAATTGTCATTGTTGAATCACCTGAACCCGATTTTCAAACACGGGCGGGAGATGCTTCAGGAGCTATTCAAAATACATTTTGTATAGATGATCTGATTTATTTTGAAAATTTAACACCTTCGATATCAGGAGCTGATTTTGCGTATACCTGGGAGTTTTATAATAATGATACAGGTACAGGTGTTCCGGTAAAAACTGCAAATAATAAAAACCCTACTTATAGCTTTTCAACATCGGGTGTAAAGGTTGTCAGGCTTTTAGTAAAGGATAATAATGCTGCCGGTAATTGTCTGGCTGTAATCGAATACCAGGTTTTTATTTCTCCTTTGCTTCAGGCAGCTATAGAAGTAACCGATATTAATAACAATAGTATTAATACAGATTTTTGTCAGTCTACTGATGGGTCACAGCTGTTTGATGTAAGGTTCCACGATGTGTCATATGGAACAGTAACTTCAGATATCCGCTGGCGGTGGGAGTTTTATGATCAAAATGGCACAATCATTAGGCAAGAACCTTCAGGCGGAGGTTATTCCTCCTCTTCTATCGGACCTTTTGATATGCAGTATCAGCAGCAGGGAAATTACCTGGTGAGGCTTATTGTTCTTGATGAAGCAACAGGTTGTTTTTCTGTTGATTCTGCATTTGTTAAAATAAATATCAATCCTACAGCTGATTTCTCAAGTGAGGGAGTTTGCCTGGGGGATCCTATGCAATTTAATGATCTTTCTACTGCAAACAGCTCTTCCCCTATTACTTTGTGGGAATACGACATTAATAATGATGGAATCACAGATACAACTTTTTCTTCTTCCACCAATTGGAGCTATAAGTTTGATAGTGCTGGGAATTATACCGTTAAACTTACTGTAACAAGTGATAATGGTTGCAGCAATTCTATTGAGAAACCAGTAGATGTAAAATCATTACCAGATGCTGTTTTTACTTCAGATAAAACTTCGGGTTGTAGTGAGCTGGAGGTTAATCTCACAAATACCAGCTGGAATCAATCTCTTCCGGTTGCTTATTACGAATGGCGTATTAATTCAGGTAGTGGCTTTATAGCTGACAGCACTCAATCTCCTTCCGATACCTCACTAAATGGTGAGTATTTAAAGACATTTACCAATACAACTTCATCGGATAAGGATTATCAGGTACTTTTATTTGCAAAAGCAGAAAATGGGTGTGAGAATATTAGTGACACCATAGCTGTTACCGTCACTCCGGGAGCATCATCAGGATTCTTATATACTAATTATTCACCATTTAACAATAATTGTTCTCCACAGGAAATAGGTTTTGCTGTAGATCAGAAAACCCAGGATCTTGCGCCTGATGATTACACATGGATTGTCACCACTTCTGATACTGTTATCCATCAGGAAAGTACAGGAACAACACCATCCTTTTCATATGTTTTTGAAAATTCAACCAATTCGACACAGGATTTTGAAGTTACATTACAAACTTCCCTAAACTCCTCCTGCTCCTCTGACAGCACATTGCGGATTAAAATTAATCCAGTACCCGATGCTTCTTTTACTGTTGATACGCTTAAAGTCAATTGTGAGCAGATGCAGTTACATTTTGAAGCCAATCAAAAAGGTTTATCCGACTATAACTGGAAAATGAGTGCAGAAAATACTACTATATTTTCTCAGGAGAGCTCACAGGATAATTTTACTTACTTATTCGATAAGGTTAATTCTGATATAGAAATAAAAATAAGCCTTACCACAACTAATATGGCTAATTGTATAAGTGAAGCTTATTATGACAGTCTCACAATTCCTCAAAAAAACAATTTTTCGGCATCATTTGAGGTGACCCCAACAGAGACTTCATTGCCTGATGCTATTGTTTCAATTACGAATACCTCTACCACAGGAGATTGGCAATATCTATGGGATTTTGGTGATGGCACAACAAGTACAGATCCGAATATTACTTCACATACTTACTCAAAATCCGGCACTTATCTCATACAGCTGACACTTTCAGATGGCACCTGTGAAAAATCATTTAGCCAGTCTGTCAAAGTCACTTCACCTCCTCCGGTTGCAGATTTTGAATATACTCCTGAAGCAGGCTGTTTACCACTAAAGGTTACCTTCTCTAATCTCTCGGAATTTGCTGATCAATTCCTATGGGAATTTGGTGATGGTGATACTTCTACCTTGGAAAATCCTGTCCATACCTATACAACGCCGGGCACATATAGCGTAAAGCTTACGGCCTCGAATGATGGCGCTAATGATATTATATTCAAACAGGATATTATAACCGTACACGAACAGCCTGTTGCATTTTTTGATGTCCGTCCGGATCTTGTATACATACCTGATATGCCGATATATACAAATAATCTTAGTGAGGGAGCCCTTAGCTATATTTGGGATTTTGGAGATGGCAATAGCAGCGAAGAATTTGAACCAACACATTATTATACACAACCCGGACAGTTTGATATTACTCTAAAAGCTTATAATGATTTTTGCTATGATAGCATGACTATCCGTGGAGCCGTTACGGCAAGGGAATCAGGAAGAGTCTTAATTCCAAATGCATTCACTCCTAACAGGAGCGGTCCCGGGTCTGCAGGGTCTGGTGAAAACGATATATTCCTGCCTTTGCTTGCAAATGTGTCTGAATTTAAACTTCAGGTCTTCAATCGATGGGGCGAATTGCTCTTTGAAGGCTACAACAGAGGGTGGGATGGTTATTATAATGGCAGGCTATCTCCACAAGATGTTTATGTCTATAAGCTGGAAATAACATTCAACAATGGAGATCAAACAACAAAAGTCGGGGACGTTAATCTGATAAGGTGATGAAGAAATTTATACTATATATTTTATTGCTGGTTTCCACTGCTGCAGTGAGCCAGGATATGCAGTTTTCCCAATATTATGGATCACCTTTATATTTAAATCCGGCATTTACCGGAACAGCGCCAGATCACAGGTTGACCTTAACACATCGTAACCAGTGGCCACAAATAGGCAATGGATTTGTCAGTTATGCCTTTTCCTATGATTATAATATGTCAGATCTAAGGAGTGGTTTTGGAATACTTGTGTCTACAGATAAAGCCGGATCAGCAGGTTTGCGCTCTACACATGCCGCCTTTAATTATGCATATAAAGTTAAACTCTCTAGCAATTGGATGTTCACCCCCGGATTATACTTTGCCTATAACCGCCGGCATCTTGATTATTCAAAACTTGTATTTGGAGACCAGCTGGAATTTGATGACCGAGGTGAGGTCATAACACGGGACCTTGAGATATTGAATAACCTTACTGATGTGCAGTATTTTGATGCCGGAGTCGGGGGATTAATTTATAACAGAAAATTTTGGTGGGGGTTTTCCGCTCATCACCTTAACCGGCCAAACCAATCGATGCTTGGAGAGGAAAGCAGGTGGCCGGTTAAATACTCCTTTCATGGTGGTGTCCAGATCCCGCTTTATCACGGGCTTAAGAAAAGGAGTAGAGTTAGCAGCATTGCTCCTTCATTTAATTATAAAAAGCAGGGTGAGTTTGATCAGCTGGATGTGGGCCTTCATTTTCTTTACGATCCAATCATGCTTGGATTATGGTATCGAGGAGTGCCTATCCAACAGAATATAAACGACCGGGTTAGCCAGGATGCGATCGTTATTATAATGGGGGTAAAATTAAAAGATATGGAAATTGGTTACAGTTATGATTTTACCACTTCCGAATTAAGCAGTGTTTCAGGTGGGGCACATGAGATTTCCATTAAATATGAATTTAGTACTGTAGGGCGAAATAAAGTCAAACGGAAAGATAAATTTATACCCTGCCCTACCTTCATTCAGCATTAAACTTGTTGCCAGCTTTTTATTGCGTTAACTTTGTGCCCCTTAACAGATGGGCAGAATGAACCTCGCAAGCGAACTACAGGATAATCTTTTTAAAACTATTGGCAAAGCTGCCGATAAGCTGAATTTTGAAGCCTATGTTGTAGGAGGCTATGTACGCGATATTTTGCTAAAAAGACCCAGTAAAGATATTGACTTCGTATGTGTAGGAAGCGGAATTGAATGGGCACAGCAGGTTGCCAAAGATCTGGGCAAAGCTAAGGTTAATATCTTTAAAAGTTTTGGTACGGCCCAGGTAAAGCATAAAGATTGGGAATTGGAGTTTGTAGGCGCCCGTAAAGAATCCTATCGTGCTGAAAGCCGTAAGCCAGTTGTAGAAGATGGTACTCTTGAAGATGATCAAAAGCGAAGGGATTTTACTATTAATGCACTGGCCATAAATCTTAATAAGGATAATTTTGGTGAGCTTATAGATCCTTTTGATGGTATAAAGGATCTAAACAGCCGTCTTATAAAAACCCCATTGGAGCCGGGATCAACCTTTTCTGATGACCCTCTCCGAATGATGCGGGCAGTCCGCTTTGCCGCACAACTTAATTTTGATATAGAAGCTGATACTTTTACAGGTATCATAGAGCATTCGGAGAGAATTAGAATTATATCCCAGGAGCGGATCACTGATGAATTAAATAAGATTATCCTGTCAGAAACCCCTTCATATGGATTTAAATTATTATATCATGCAAAGCTGCTGGATATAATTTTTCCTGAACTTGTAGAACTGCAGGGAGCGGAAACAAAAGACGGCAAGGGCCATAAAGATAATTTTTATCACACACTTCAGGTACTTGATAATGTTGCTGAACGATCTGATGACCTATGGCTTCGCTGGGCAGCAATTTTACATGATATAGCAAAACCGGCAACCAAAAGATTTGATAAAAAAGCAGGCTGGACCTTCCATGGTCATGAGGACAAAGGCGCACGTATGGTACCTGGTATTTTTAAAAAGCTTAAGCTTCCCATGGGTGAACCTATGAAGAAGGTACAGAAGCTTGTAAAACTGCATTTAAGGCCTATTGCACTTGTAAAAGATACTGTTACTGACACAGCAATAAGACGGCTTCTTTATGAAGCAGGTGATGATGTGGATGACCTGATGAACCTTTGTAAAGCTGATGTTACCTCTAAGAATCATGCTAAGGTGAAGCGTTATATCTCCAACTTTAAAAAAGTGGAGGAAAAAATGAAGGAGGTTGAGGAAAAAGATAAAATTCGTAATTTCCAACCTCCTGTTGATGGAGAAGAAATAATGCGGGTATTTAATATTGGACCTGGCAAGATTATTGGTGAACTGAAAGAAGAAATAAAAGAAGCTATCTTAGAGGGTAAAATCAGTAATAACTATCAGGAAGCATATCTGTACATGCTCGATATAGCAAAGAAAAAAGGATTAGAAAAACCTAATAATAACAATTCATGAAAAAAATAGTCATCATTGCATTGCTCTTTATAGGAGTTGAAGAAGCATATGCACAGGAGGAGTTAACTGCCACTCAACATTATTCACAGATCTATCAGCGCGCCCTAAGGTATAATGATATAAGTGCCGCCAAGAATGCATTATATAATCTGGTGAGTATGTATCCGCAGAATGATTCACTTTTATATTCTTTATCTGTAATATATTTTCAGACACAACAATATGCATCAGCTGCTCTTACGGCTCGGGATGTACTTACTTTAAATCCTAATAATATCGGGGCAATTGAATTAAGCGCTATTAGCTTTGAAAATATAGGTGCCCAGGAAAAAGCCATTGAAGCTTATGAAAATCTGTATCTACAAACCGACGATTACCAGGCACTATATAAAATGGCTTTTTTACAATATGAGGCTGATAAATTAGATCAGGCTTTAACAAATGCCGATATACTATTAAATAGAAAAGAATCGGCAGAACTTACAGTTACTTTTACAGGACCAGATAAACAGCCAAAAGATTACCCTATAAAAGCTGCTATTTTTAATCTTAAAGGTTTAATAGCAAAGGAGCAGGGAAAGACAGAGGAGGCAAGGAATTTTTTCAATCAGGCATTAGAGATCTCTCCTGAATTTACCATGGCAAAAGAAAATCTTAATGAATTAAGTACTAAGTAAAAATTTAATTCACTGCACAAAATAAGGGCTCAAAAACTAATGTTTTTGAGCCCTTTTCTTATTTTATTCACCCTTAAATTATTGTCCCTTCAATCCTGGCTCACGATTTAAAAACTCCTCATATAATCTGGTATGACGGCTTTCCATCGGGATTTTCCACCCATCAATAAATACATGCTTTACATCTGTACTTGTTTCAAAGGGATCTCCATCAGCTATAAATAATGTTGCTTGTTTCCCTTTCTCTAAAGAACCCAATTTATCGCTTACATTAAATATTTCAGCAGGCACAATAGTGATAGCCTCGAGAGCTTCTTCTTTTGTCATTCCATATGCAGCTGCAAAGCCGGCATTATAAGGAAGGTTACGTACATTTTCTGATTCCATTGTACGAATAGCAACTTTAACACCGGCTTTTTTCATAATACCGGGATTTTCATATGCACGGCTAAACCTGTAATATTCTTTTGCCGGGATGCTAAGAACAGGTCCGACGATCACAGGGATTTTTGCTTCTGCCAATTCATCAGCTACACGCCAACCTTCGCTAACACCTGTAAAAATTGCATTGATCCCTCTTTCCTTTACCCATTCAATTGCAGCCTTTATATCATTAGCTTTATCTACTTCAATCAGCAAAGGTTCTTTATCCCTATATACCGGTAATAGTGCCTCCATTTCGGGATAATAATCCAGTTCAACAGATGTATTGCCTGCAGCAACTGCACTATCTATTTTATGATATTGCTTCACCTTTTCCCAGACATCACCGAGTTTTTTAATAGCTTCTTTGGTCGCTTTTTCTACTTCTTCATCTGTACGTCTGTCCCACCAGCCTCTGCGTCCTGCTGAGGGAAAATTCATAACAACGGCTGAAAAGCCTGCATACATTTGCTGGGGTGTATAGCCATGCAGGTTAATTAATGCCGCCGTACCGGAAAATAAACCTCCGGCTGGTACAGTTAAAACTGTTGTGACACCACTTACCCGTGTTACCGGGATGAGCACGGAATTTGGATTAACAGCTGTTAATGCCCGCATATGCGGAATTACCTCCCCCACTTCATTATAATCCTGGGTTCTGGCTACAGATCCTATCTCAGTAAGACCAAGTCTCGTTCCACTATCGATCATCCCCGGATAAATCTCTAAACCTGCACAGTCTATCACTTTAGCATCTGCAGGCACTGATAGATTGGTACCTATTGCATCGATCTTTCCATCCTTAATGATCAGCGTCCCATTTTCAATTGTACCATTTGTTATAGTGTTAATGGTAGCATTTGTTAATGCAAACGTTCCGGTTTCTCCCTTCGACTGAGCCCAAAGAGCCGTTATTGTCAAAGAAAATATTATTATTATTGAAAGTATATTCTTCATAATCAGTTATTTATTTAACAGGATCCATTCGGTATTTTGCATGCATTTCTCATGCTCAGTCAACTCATCCGTTACCTTTTCAATTTTTTCTTCCGGATCTACATACAAACGAACATCATCCGGGTCAGCATCAATATCAAAATATTTAATACCATCAATGAAAGTCATCTGTGGCACAGCATATATCGATAACGGGTGGTTTTCAAAAATTACGACATCACCATCTTTACCTACTTCAAGCGATCCTACCCTATTCTCAATACCTAACTGCTTTGCAGGATTTAATGTAATCAGCTTTAATGCCTCCTCATCGGAAAGGTCACCGTACTTCTGTGTTTTTGCTGCTTCATGGAAAAGGTGGCGGATCAATTCACCGCTATCAGAATTGATTGAAGTAACCACTCCATTTTGTGTAAGAATAGCTGCATTATAAGCTGTCGAATAGTATACTTCAAATTTATATGCCCACCAATCAGCAAATACTGATGCCATAGCTCCAAATTCAGCAAGCTCCGGCGCTACTTTGAAAGCCTCATTCGCATGTTGGTAAACCAGTTTCTCTATGCCATAATCCTTAAACACCTTCATCAGCATCAGGATCTCATCGGCTCTATATGAATGACAGTGGACGATAATATTTCCTCTGAGGATATCAGCAATAACCTCCATTCGCAGGTTGTATTGCGGGGGCATTCCTTTATAGCCTCTCTTATCTTTATTTTTATTATACTTATCCCAGGCATTCATATATTCCTGCGCTTCAGAAAAAGCCTCACGAAAAACCTGTTCCACACCCATACGTGTACGGGGTACTATTCCACTTCCCGCACCATGTACGCGCGTGGGATTTTCTCCTAATGCAAATTTTATGGTTCTGGGAGCTCCTTCCATTCGGATCACTTCAGGATCAACCGTTCCATATCTATGCTTGATCGTTTCGCACTGACCTCCAATTGCATTTGCAGATCCATGCATAGAATGAGAAATAGTAGTACCACCCGCTAAAGCACGATAAATTGAAACATCCAGCGGATTAAGCACATCTCCAGTCCATACTTCGGCTGTTACCGGGCTAGTAGCCTCGTTAACTGCATCAAGGGCGATATGAGAATGAGCATCTATTATGCCGGGCATTACATACCTGCCTGTAGCATCTACAACAGGCACTCCTGCAGCACTTAAATTTTTACCTATACGATCAATCTTACCATCGCGGATTAAAATATCCGTATTTTCCATGGTACCATTTGTAACTGTAAGTAAGGTGCCATTTTTAATTAATACGCTGCCCCGCTTTACCTGTGCCTCAGCAGCAGTGATAAGTAGGAAGCAGAAAATCAGTATTGTTAAAATATATCTATTCATTATCTTCTATTTTTGAGGTTTTTTCGTTCCCTTTATTGGAATAATTTCAATTCCCGGACTACTTAATGTACCTTCAAAGGAATCTCCTTCTATATTCAATACAGCATTAACCTGCTTCTGTTCTGCAAGGATACGTGTCTTAAAATTGAATGTTAAGGAGTTACCTGTTATAAGCACATCATTAAGTTCAGATACTTCATCATTGTAGCTGTTATCTATGGAGCCAGTAAGTACTCCATCACTTTCGGCCAGTTTGATTGTACCCGTTATTGTCCCATTAGGAGTTTCGGCACTATAGCTCCAGTTTCCGGCTAATCTTGCAGCTGCCTTTTTATCGCTTTTCTTTTTTGCTTTTACCTCATATTCAAAAAGATCCCCTTCTACAAATACATATCTGACATTTGATTCTTTATCAAAAAATGGTTTGTCTGAAACAACGAGGTTGGCCATTTTGCCATTTTCTATTGTCCCGGCCATCCTGCTTAATCCATAAATGGAGGCCGGTGTAGTGGTAAGGGCTGCTAGTGCTGCATCCTCACTTAATCCGTTTTCAACCATTTTATGAAGATTTCCTTTAATATCCTTAGCAGTAATTTTTGTATCTACCGATGAAAATGCAAATGGTACGCCAGCCTGCTGATATAAAGCTGGCTGGCCATAATATCTTTTAGCAAACTCTTCTTTGCGTTTTTCCAGCCCTTCAATAATTTCCTGCTCTTTATATTGTTCTTCTTCCTTCACCGTATCTTTTTTATCAAGCGGTTTCCATTCAGGCATATCAAGAGAGAAAAGTACTTTTGTATTTGAATTCTTTACCTTTTGCACGATATCCCAACCCTGCCGCAATTCAGTAAGGATCAGATCAAAACCTAGCTCCTCTTTTAATAAAATAGCACGCTGAGCATCCAAAACGCCTGTTCCTTTATATGCCACAGGAATTTTTCTATCCAGCACAGGATAAAAAGCAATTAGTGTACGGTCATAGAAAGGACGCTGCATACCTGCTGGCTCGGCACTGTACATCTGGCGAAATTTCTTTGCCTGTTCAGCTTGTCGGTACAACTCTCTGAATTTAGCCATCACACCCATAGTTGTTGCCGGGTACATTCTTCTGGCACCTTCAAAGGTAGCATACATGGCTGTTCCGGTATTCATCACCATCTCATCAGCATTATTGCCTTTTAACAGGATAAGTGATGACTGGCCGGGCAGCATACCTCCTTCAGGCGCTGTTTGAGCCAGCGTAAAGCCTAATGATCTATATTCACTTACCGACTTATCGGCTGGTACCAGAAATTCGAGAACTCCTCGCTCAGGTGTAATACCCGCCAACTCGTCAGGAGGATTTCCCGGTACTTTTACTTCCGGCCTTTCATCTCTTTTCGGCATTTTTATGCCTACATGTGACATCCCAAGAATAAAACCCGGGTAAATATACAGGCTATCTCCTTTAACTATTCGTGCTCCCGGGGGTACGGATACATTTTTACCTACTGCTGTGATGATACCATCTTTCATCAACACCGTACCATTTTCAATTAGTTGCCCGGGTGCCGGGACAATATTTACATTGGTAACAGCAATAGTTCTTGTAACCGGAGCAAGCTCTTCATCCTGGGCAAAAGAAAAGGTCACCATCCCAAGGATAAAAAACATCATCCAAGTAAACTTCTTCATATTGTTTATTTTATTTTCAGTTTATAAGGTTTTAAGATAAAGAAAAAACATTAGAGGAGTAAAATATCCTTTATAAAATGCCTAAAGAATTATTTAAAAGTAAAAAAAGGATGTTTAACCGGTATATTGTCTTTCCCTCAGATTTAAACTGTAGTAGCTCAGGCTTATACTGAAGAATTTCCTCAATCTTCTCCAAAACTTCAGAAGTGATTTTTTCTCTGGGTTACATGTTTTTAGTTTAATCCTCTCTATGTAGGTTTGCTTTCCCTGCCATCATTTCCAAAAAAAATACCTGGTCTGTCTGCCATATTTTTCCGGAAAATACACCAAAAATCATCAATCTGAATGATTCTCATCATTTACTGTTAACATCTGCCTGGCTAATTTTACTATGTGAATCAGAAAATAATAAGGCTATGAAACTTCTCCCGAATCCTAATACAGCATACCTGCTGAATGTCAGCCTGGAATCGCTACATACAGAAAGTCTTGAATGGCTTAATGAAATTGAATTTTTAAAAGATGAATTGGCTTTCTTTTATAAATTGATCTATATAAAAGAATTTAAGCATGATCTCCCAGTTGACGCAGTGACAAATATTGAAAATCAGCTGGTTTATATCAATAATGATAAACTTAAAAAGCTGAAAAAAGACCTGCTTTACCATGAGAAAGTTTTGGCGCAACTATATAAGCTTAATCCTGCACCTGAAGAAGAAAACTACAGAACAAAACACAAACATTTGTGGAATGAAATGCATCAGCTCAGTGGTCTTGTTAAAAAAATGAAAAAAGATTTGTTTTTATTAATTCATTCCAACTGACATTGGTACTTAACACTCAACTGCGGTAGATATTTTTCTTATTTTTTCAAAATCCTTTTATGTTGTAATGGAAAAATTAATTCAATTTTCCCGGGAATTTACTTTCTGAAAGAATCTACAGCATCCTAATAGTTTGTAATTATTTAATCATTCATCACAATTTCTTTGGCTTTCATCACACTTGCTGGCTTTAATAACTCGGCTTCTATATCATTAACAAAGAATTAATACTATGTATAACATAGATGTATGTTTTACCGTATTAAAATAATATGAGCAGATTCAGGTCTTTCTTTTGGTGGTGTGCCGGCATAGATAAATCGGTTATAGATAAATGTTCAACAGAGACAAGTAAATATGTAGGCATCGGTGCTTCTATTTTCTTCACAGGGATCTTTGCTTCCCTTGCAGCAGGATTCGCAATGTTTACTGTTTTTGATTCTGTTCTTTATAGTATTCTTTTAGGCATTTTATGGGGACTAATGATATTTAACCTGGATCGATATATTGTATCGAGCATGCGTAAAAAAGGGAAATTGAGAAGTGAGCTGGCAATGGCTGCTCCCCGAATTATTTTAGCAATAGTTATCTCAATTGTAATTGCGAAACCGCTCGAGCTAAAAATATTTGAAAAAGAGATAACTTCTGAAATTTTATTAATGGAACAGGAAGAGATTTCCCGTAAGGAAAATATTGTAAAGGGACGATTTATATCCGAAAATGAGATGTTAAAAACTGAAATAAGGACACTTCAGGAGGAAATAGATACTAAAGCTGAAAAGCGGGATGAGCTCAGGCGTATTGCGCAAGAAGAAGCGGATGGCACCGGCGGTACCGGTCTACGTAATGCAGGACCAATTTACAGGATCAAAAAAGCAAACGCTGATCAGGCGGAAGCTGAACTTCAGGAATTAAAACAACAAAATAATGAGCTTATTGCCCAGAAAAGAGCTGAAATAAATGAAAATGACAGCCTGCAACAGGTTTCGTTAAATGCCATGGAAAATGCTTCACTTGGTGGACTTGCTTCTCGATTAGAAGCAATGGATAGGATTACCGAAAGAAGTGAAGCAATTTTACTTGCGCATTGGTTTATCCTGCTGCTTTTTATAGCTATTGAATCAGCACCTATTTTTGTAAAATTAATGGCACCTAGAGGCCCTTATGATTATCTTCAGAATTCTGTGGAGTATGAATATGAAGCTCATCATTATGAAGATGTGGCATATATTAATACCAAAATTAAAAATCGCTCATCCAGGCTTACAGCTGAAGAAGCAGAATATATGAATAATAAATTAAAAGTTGGTTTAGAGAAAAATTGATTTAACATAAAGAGAAAATCCTGAGGCTAACTAAAGACTCAGGACTAATTTCTCAATACTAAAGTAGTTCCTTCTCTATTGCATTATAGGCACTATCAATATTTTTGAAGCTGGTTTTCGCTTTATATGATTCGTCGGCACCATGAACATATAAAACAGAGCCGCCGCTTATCTTCTTTATTACATCCTTCTTATCTTTCTGGATCGCAGGACATCCCAGACTTCTGCCTAATCTTCCCTGCATTTTAATTACTGAAGGATTTGCGTAATCAGCTGTATGAATTACAATGGCTCTTTTTCTGGCATTATCATTAATTCCTTTCTCAAGACCATCCAGGCGAAGGCTTAATCCATGTTTGCCATGATAAGTTTCAGCTGTTAAATAAGCACCCATGCTGCTTTGAAATGAATTGTTTTTATTAGAAAAAGAAGTTACTTTATTTAAACCACTATTTCTTCCATGAGAAACAACTATATTTTCAACAACAGCTTTCCTCTCAAGATCAATTATCCAGAATCTCTTTTCTGTTGAGGGAAGGGAATAGTCAATGATTGAAATAAGATTCTCCTTTTTTACCTTATTATCTGCCTTTAATGTATGATGTATCTTTAAAGCCTGCGTAAATAACTCCAGCCTGGGTTTATTCCCTTTTATTGCAGAATATTCCTCTTCCGAATGCTCCTTAAAAAGGGCATCTTTCTCTGCCACACTAAGTTCCTTTTCAAGGATAACCTCTACCTTTTCTTCAGTAAATTCAGAACTTCCTGCTTTACCATTATTTGCCGTAGAAATAAAAGCTGTAGCGCTAATAAAAATAATAAATAAAACACCGTATAATTTTTTCATGTTATTATAGTTAAGGTTCATCATAATAACACTATTTGTTCATGATAAATTCGGTAATATCATCATTTATTATGAATTAAATCATGTTTTAAGGGAACTTATTATACAACAGGATCTTCCATAAAAATGATTTATAATCCCTATTGTATTAACCATACTGCTCAAGCAGCTGGTGTACATTTTCAATAGTATCTGCCTCCCCTGCCGGTTTATCCCTGCGCCATCTGTTGATTCTGGGAAAACGAAAAGCAACACCGGATTTATGCCTGGAGGAACGGTTGATACCCTCAAAAGCTATTTCAAATACAAGTTTTGGTGTTACACTTCTAACAGGCCCAAATCTTTCCGTAGTATTCTTCTTTACAAACCGGTCCACCTCACGTAGTTCATCATCTGTCAGTCCGGAATAGGCTTTTGTTACCGGCACAAGCTCATCGGCATCCCATACAGCAAAGGTGTAATCTGTATATAAATTTGACCTTCTCCCATGACCTCTCATCGCATAGATCATTACTGCATCTATGGTCAATGGATCTACCTTCCATTTCCACCAGTCTCCCCTCCTCCTGCCGGATTTATAAACCGAATCAAGTTTCTTCAACATGATCCCTTCACTGTTGTACTCCCTGCTTTTATCCCGCTCTTCTGCTAATTTTTCCCAGCTGTTAAATTCAACAACCGGTGAAGGAATTAAAACACCTCCTGTTTTTGCTTCACTAATAATTTTCTCCAGTTGCTGACGCCTTTGCGACAATGGCTTTTTCCTCCAGTCATTTCCCTCATATTCCAACAGGTCATATGCCATAAAAATAACAGGGGCTTCTGATAAAATTTTAGACGTAACATTTTTCCGTCCAATGCGGGTTTGCAATAAATTAAAACTTAAAGGCTGTCCCTCTTTCCATGGTAAAATTTCCCCATCCAGCACAGTGCCATCAGGTAAGGCATCGTGAAATATATCATATTCCGGATATTTATCTGTAACTAATTCCTCCCCCCTTGACCATACAAATAATTGACCTTTCCTGACAATTACCTGACCTCTGATACCATCCCATTTTCTTTCAGCCAGCCACTGATCAGGATCTCCCAAACTCTCATGTTCTACATCCAAAGCATAGCAGAGGTAAAAAGGATAAGGCCGGGAAAGATCCTCATCATCATCCGATTTTAATACAAGCTCCTCAAAAGTAGTATCATCAGGCCACCAGTGGCCCATCAGGCGGTGTGCCAGCTTGTCCTGATCAATACCCGTATATTCAGATAGCGCCCTCACCATTAGTTTTTGCGACACACCTATGCGAAAGCTTCCTGTGATCAATTTATTAAAAACAAATCTCTCCTGACGCGGAAGCTGTTCCCATGCATGCCGGATCTTTTCTTTCTTTGATTCTTCCGGTAAGCTTCCGATCTGCTGCAGATAATTTACCCAGTATGTCAGAGAGTGATCAGAGGGCTTTTCAGCATTTGGTAGTACAAGGGTAATTGTCTCCGCAAGGTCCCCTACTATATGATAAGATTCTTCAAAAAGCCAACGTGGTAATTTACTGAATTTAGTTGCCCATTCCCTAAGTAATGTAGTGTTTACAGGTCTTTTGGGCCGTCGGTGAGAAAGAAGCGCAATTGCCCAAAGTTTATCTTCATCGGGAGCATTAGAAAGATATTCTTTTAACGCCTCTATCTTTACAAGAGTCTTGGTGGTCTGATCGAGACGAGTAAAAAGATAAGCAAAATCCTTCATTCCTTATTTTCTTTATCTTCACCTGTAACTGCTGCTTCATTTATTTCCCCAAGCTCTCCCTCAAATTCTGTGGCTACCGGTTGCGCATTAAAACCCTGCTCTCTTAGCCACTGACTAAAAATGGAGGTATATCCATGGGTAACATAAATCTCTTCAGCACCTGTTGCTTTAATTGCCTCATTAAGCTCATTCCAGTCAGCATGATCGGATAATACAAAGCCTCTGTCGACTGCCCGTCTTCTTCTCGCACCCCGCAGGCTCATCCAACCAGAAGCAATAGCTGTTGAATACGGCTGCAGGCGACGCATCCAGGGGGAATTTAAAGCTGAAGGGGTGGCAATCACTATAGAACCCAACAAGTCATCTTTTTTTACTTCACCCGTTAAACGAGTTGTTTCAGGCAATTTTACCCCCTGCTCTCTTAAAATGTTATTAATATTCTCTATGGCACCATGTGTATAAATAGGCCCGAGCGAATGATCGAGCATTTTAAGTATTCTCTGTGCTTTTCCTAAAGCATAACCGGCTATTACAGAAATTTTTCCAATCTCGATATTATGCCGCCGCCATTCATTTATTTCCAAAGCTATTTCGGTGTCTGGTTTCCATTTAAATACCGGGAGACCAAAAGTAGATTCAGTTATAAACACATCGCATTTTAATGGTTCAAATTTCCCCGAAAGGGGATCAGCTGTTGTTTTATAGTCCCCGCTTACCACCCAAACTTCTCCTTTATATTCCACTCTTACCTGTGCTGAACCAAAGATATGACCGGCTGGATGAAAAGAGAATTTTACTCCATTTACAGAAAAGCTCTCACCAAAATCAGCCCCCTCAATATTTATATCTTCTCCAAGGCGGTAGCGAATTACAGGTACTGCGTCATGTGTAGCTATATAATGTTTATTACCATAACGGGCATGATCACTGTGGCCATGCGTAATGACAGCATGATCTACCGGCTTCCACGGGTCAATATAGATATTTGCCTTTTCGCAGAAAATACCAGCCTCTGTAAATTGAAGTAGTCCCAACTTTTTTCAGAACAACACCTCCAGTTTTTAATTGTTGATTTATTTATCCACTGCAGTATTTATAACAACTACAGAGGCTTCGCCATTTACAGGACTGCTGACAATGAACATCTTATCGTAATCATCTTCTGAAAGCTGCTTAAATTTATCTTTTCCCAATAGAAGATTCACATAAGCAGGAACTGTATTTGAATGACCTACAACAAGGATGGTTTTCCCCCTATTCTGCTCAGCCCATTCATTTACCATAGCCATTTGAAAAGGATTATATTCTTTTACTTCTAAATTTTGGGTATCGGCAATAATTCCGGCTGTCTCCCGGGTACGATTAAAAGGTGTAGAAAGAACTAAATTTAGCTCCTGATCCTGCAACAGATGCGCAATATGTTCTGCACGTAATTTACCAGGTTCTGAAATACCAGGGTCAGTACCTGCAGTATCTTTTTCTGCATGTCGAATAAATATAATTTTAGTTACAGATTCTTCCTGCGCATATACCTCAGGGACACTGACTGCAAATAATATCAGTAACAGATAAAATGTTTTCATACCTGAATATTAAAATTAATAATCAAATTCTCCTGTCATCTTAGGGGATTTTTTTACAAGTGGTAATTAAATGATCAAAATAATTCTTAGTTTAGACTTCGATAAATTACAAATTAAAGTGAAGAAGTCCTTTTATCTACTAATCATTTTTATCACTCTGCCTCTGGCTGTCAGTGCCCAACATAACATTGATAGCCTGGAGTCATTGCTGGAAACCACTGAGGGTGCTTCAAAAGCAAAGGTATATAATGAACTTTTTCGTGTTTATAATAACTTCTCCCCAGCTAAAGCCATGGAATATGCCCAGAAGGCCCTGGAAGAAGCTGCAGTAGCTAAAGATGATAAAGGTATGGCTGCTGCTTTTAACAATCTTGGTATTGTATATAAGAACCAGGGCAATTATGATGATGCCCTTGATTATTATATCCGGTCATTACGTATTTCAACACGTATTGATGATCAATTAATGATTGCTTCAACTATGAATAATATTGGAACTGTATATTCTTTACAGGATATACATGATAAAGCTCTCATTTATTTCATAGAATCTTACGAAACCTTTCAAAATTTAAATGATAAAGAAAGAATGATAGGCGCCTTAAATAATATTGGTAATGCCTATTATGAAAATGGAAGAGATGATAAGGCATTAAATTTTTATAAGAAGGCTATTGAAAGTTGTGAAGAAATAAATAATGAAACTCAAAAATTTGACCCTTTAAATAATATCGGTAATATATATTTCTCAGTTAATCAATATTCCAATGCCGCTGACTATTACAAGAAGTCTTTTGAAGTCGCTCAAAAAAATAACAACCTTTATAATCAATCAACTGCCCTGTCTAATCTTGGAGCGACCTATTTACGGGATGAATATTACGATGAGGCGGAAGAATATTTAAAAAAAGCACTTGTCATTGCCGAGGAGATAAATGCAAACCCTATTCTCGAAAACACCTATAAAAATCTCAGCGGTGTATTTGCTGCAAAAAAACAATATGATGATGCCTATCATGCAATGGTGAATTATGCTCGTTATAAAGAGTATCTGTTTAATGAAGAAAGCAGCCGAAAGCTGGCACAAATGGAAGTAGCCATTGAGCTGGAAGAAAAAGAAAAAGAGCTTGAAATACTTCGGAAGGAGGCTCAGATAGATGACCTTAAACTAAAAAACAACCGAATAATTATTTTGATAGCCTTAATGGGTTTTTTCATTCTTATTGCAATAGGGCTTATAATTTATATTTTGAAAAAAGATAAAAAGCAACTTTTTTACAAATAATGACAAGGGAGGAAGCAAGAAAAATTCTACATGAATGGACAGAATCCGAAAGTTTGTTAAGGCACGCCAGAAGTGTAGAATTGGTAATGGAAGCATATGCAAAGCATTTTGGTGAAGATGAAGAGGAATGGGCTGTAACGGGCATGCTTCACGATGCTGATTATGAAAAATTTCCTGATAAACACCCAAACCTTATTGTGGAAAGATTAAGGGATAAAGGTGAGGAAAAGATCGCTCATGCTATTTCGGCTCACTATACAAAATGGAATGTGCCTTATAAAACAACACTTGATAAAGCCTTACTTGCCACTGATGAGTTAACCGGATTTGTAATTGCATGTTGTCAGGTAAGACCTGAAGGTATTGAAAGTTTAACACCAAAATCGGTCCTGAAAAAATTAAAACAGAAATCTTTTGCTGCAAAAGTAGAGCGTGAAGAGATCTATGCAGGAGTTGATTTATTATCAGTTGATCTTAAAGATCATATACAGTTCATAATTAATACCCTTAAAAAACATAAAGAAGAGCTGGAGATCTGAACGAAATTGATATTTTTTAATTTTATTAGTAACAGGGTTTAGCAAATAAGCTATTTAAAATTAAATTTGTGACCAAATAAATCTAAGCATCATGTTTGAACAATATATAGCCGACGGAGCAAGTATCTTTATTACTATAGTAGCCATTCTCGCTGGATTTGCTGCAGCAATGGGTTTTATAGATTTTAAAGGAAGCACCAGCAAGGAAGAGACAAAAGAGGATTAAGAATTTAATGATCTGATATTTTTGTGAAGCCGGTTATCGATCGGCTTTTTGTATTAAACGATTATTTTCTTCACCAGCACAACAGAAAATTTAATTCTATTTGAGTTGTGAGAATTGAAGTGGTTTTTCCCTGATCCTTATATTATGGATCCCTCCGAATTATCCTTGGATGTTTAAGCCTGTTCATAGTAGTAGCCTAAATATATCTTATTGAAATGTCTTCGTTAAGATTAGCCTATTTCTTATTTCTCTTTTTCTAAATTCCTCATTCCAGACTCGTTTAACAGTAAAAACAAATGTTTAAACATCTGCTATAACAGGCTGTTTCTTAAAATAAACATGCCATAGAAAATAACTTTTAGGATGTCTATAAAAATATTAGTACTACTTTTATTTCCAACCACCTTATTATTTGCACAAGAACAAAGTACACAGGATACAATAATAGTAGGAATAAAAGTTACCCCTCCATTTATTATTGAGGAAGGAAATGAAAAATATACTGGCATAAGTGTTCAGCTTTGGGAAAATATAGCCTCTGAATTAAATGCCACATATCGCTATAAATCTTACGACTTGCAGGGGTTGCAGGAAGCTTTATTAGATAATGAGATCGACCTGAGCATAAATCCTCTGACTGTCACAAGTGAACGGGTTAAAGCTTATAATTTTACACAACCTTATTTTATTACCAGCCTGGCTATTGCTACAACAAAATCAGGTCAGAATAAGTGGATAGCATTTATACGTAACTTTTTTTCTATCCAGTTTTTCGAAGTAATAATTGTTCTATTCATTGTCTTAATGATCTTTGGAATCCTTGTATGGCTATTTGAAAGAAAGCAAAACCCGGATCAATTCGGTAAGGGATGGAAAGGAATGTGGAGCGGCCTGTGGTGGTCGGCAGTAACTATGACCACTGTCGGTTATGGTGATAAGGCACCTGTCACAACTGGAGGAAGAATTGTAGCTCTTGTTTGGATGTTTACAGCCATTATTATTATCAGTGGTTTTACAGCAAGTATTGCATCTGCCCTAACGGTAAGTTCTCTTGAAGTATCTATTAAAGGACCAAAGGATCTGGAAAATTTTGATGTCGCCGCAGTCGAAGGATCAACAGGAGATAAATATCTGGAAAAGTCAAATATTGCCCGGCAATCAGTAGCTTCTTTAGATGAAGCGCTTAAAATGTTAAATAATGAAGAAATAGATGCTGTCGTATATGATGAGCCTTTATTAAGATATCTGATAAATAACGAGCAGTATGCAAAAGATCTGATGATACTCGAACCACGATTTGCCACTCAATATTACAGCTTTGCCTTACCTAAAAATAGTGAGCTGAGGGATAGGATTAACCCAATTCTGCTTCAGGAGATCAATAGCGAAGCATGGGGCTTTATACTTCAGCAATATGAGCTTGAAAGATGATTATCCTTTAGGTTTTAAAGGCCTTACTTCAATATCTACATGATGATAGTTTGCTGATGATGAAAGGCAGTGCAGAATAGTAGAAGCAATATCCTCCGGCTGCATCATGTTGCTGTTTGCCTCCACAGAATTGATAGAATCAAAAAAATTGGTTTGTACTGACCCGGGATAAATACAGGTAACTTTTATTCCTTTATTTCTCAGCTCCTTATACATAGCATGTGATATTCCCCTGACAGCATGCTTTGTACCACAATATCCCGACATATATGGGATCCCTGTATTTCCTGCAATGGATGATATATTAATAATATGGCCCTTCTCCTTCTTTTTAAAATCAGCTACAGCAAGACGGCTACAATAGAAAATACCATTAATATTCAAATTAACCATCTCATGCCATTGCTCAGGAGGCATTTTATCAATAGGACCTTCATAACCGAGACCGGCATTATTTATTAATATATCCGGAGTACCTCCCCAATGGTTCACAGTAGCTTTATAAGCCGCGTTTACATCTTCTATTGCAGCAATATTTGTTTTATGGAAGAAAAAATTTTCATTTAGCAGATCAGGACTATTTCTGCTCCAGCCGGCAACCTTCACACCTGCACTTAACAACAATTTAGCGGTTGCACGTCCAATGCCCTTACTTACTCCTGTTACTATAGCTCTCTTTCCTTCTAAATTCATTACTTATTCCTTTCAATAGTAAATTTTACCAGCTGCAAAAGACTGGTTTTATATGCAGATTCCTCAAAATCCTCCAATATTGCCAAAGCATCATTATAATATTGCCGCATTACACCTGAAGCATATTCAAGCCCCCCTTTTTCTTTTACAAAGGTTATCACCTCAGCCACTTTTTTGTTGTTATGGCTTTTATTCTTTACAATATTTTTGATCTTCTGTCTCTCCATCCAGCTACTGTTCTGCAAAGCATAGATCAATGGCAGGGTCATCTTCTTTTCTTTAATATCAATCCCTAATGGTTTACCAA
The DNA here is from genome assembly GCA_051418055.1 of Candidatus Cyclobacteriaceae bacterium M2_1C_046. Taxonomy (GTDB): domain Bacteria; phylum Bacteroidota; class Bacteroidia; order Cytophagales; family Cyclobacteriaceae; genus JBPRGH01. The sequence goes on from JBPRGH010000007.1 coordinate 85,416, forward strand.
TTTCTTCATCACCATAATCAAATAGATCATCTTTTATCTGAAAGGCCATTCCTATCTTTTCACCAAACAGCCGCATTTTTTCTATTGTGCCATTTTCAGAACCCGAAGAAGCAGCCCCAACAGCACAACAGGAAGCTATCAATGAAGCTGTTTTTTGTTTTATGATTTCATAATAAACCTCTTCTGTGATATTCAGGAGGCGCGCCTTTTCAATCTGTAACAGCTCCCCTTCACTCATTTGACGCACAGCTTCAGAGACGATCTTTAGCAGGTTAAAATCACCATGATCAACAGATAATAGCAGGCCACGGCTCAGCAGGTAATCACCCACCAAAACAGCGATCTTATTTTTCCAGAGAGCGTTTATTGAAAAAAAACCTCTGCGGTATTGGGAATCATCTACGACATCATCATGAACCAGGGTTGCAGTATGCAACAGTTCAATTAATGAAGCACCCCTATATGTAGCTTCACTGATTTGGCCGCATGCTCCTGCTGATAAAAATACAAACATCGGGCGCATCTGCTTACCCTTGCGTTTGACGATATAACTCATTATTTTATCAAGCAGCAATACATGCGATTTCATGGAAGACCTGAATTTTTTTTCAAATTCCTCCATCTCATTAGCTATTGGTGCTTTTATGTCGTTAAGCTTTATTGACATAAATTTGGATTATGGCACAATAATACGTTTGAAATAACCGAAGACAAAATATGCAACAACTTATTCAGAAGCAATTCACCATTTTAAGCTCACATCATGATCGGCCGATCCTGATTGATGTCCGTCATTTGCCAAAAAAAGAAACTATGCCAATGATTATTTTTTGTCATGGTTTTAAAGGTTTTAAGGATTGGGGGCATTTTAATCATATAGCAAGTGATTTTGCCCGGAGAGGGTATATTTTTGTAAAATTCAACTTCTCACATAATGGCACAACCGTGGAGCATCCGGTAGATTTTGATGACCTGGAAGCTTTTGGAAATAATAATATTTCTACAGAATTAAATGATCTGGAAGATGTAATTGATGCTTTTCTTAAAGGAAATGAACAAACCAAACAAATGCCAATAGATAAAGACAAGGTATTTCTGATTGGTCATAGCCGGGGAGGTGGTGTAGTTATATTAAAAACATTTGAAGATGATCGTATTAAAGGCACCAGTGCATGGGCTCCCGTCCATAATTTTGAGGACAGGTATTCAGAAGAAGAATTAAAACAATGGAAAAATGAAGGTGTTCTTTATGTGGAAAATAGCAGGACAAAGCAAAATATGCCATTATATTATCAATTAGCTGAAGACATTTTAAATAATCCTGAAAGAACAAGAATTCCTGAAGCTTTAAAAAATCTAAAACAACCGTTACAGGTTATCCATGGGAGCGAAGATGAAGCACTGGATTTTCGTAAATCAAAGGATATGCAGCAGTTAAATCCCCAAATAGATCTTCATATCATCGATGGTGGCACACATACTTTTGGAGGCAGCCATCCATGGAAGGAAGATTCATTACCTTCAGATACAAAAGAGGCAGTTGATCGCACTGACAGATTTTTTCAAGAATTGCTATAATTGATTTTTATGGATAAAATTTTAGAACTGATACCTTTAGAAAGTGAAACATTAGAAAATCTGGTTTTTGCCTTTATTGTTTTAATTGTAGCTTTTGCAGTTAGCAACCTCCTTCGTTTTTTTCTTAACCGGTTTGTTCTGGCAGCCTCCGGTAAATTAAATGTTGATCCTACAAAGTACAACTTCCTTAAAAATGCCGTAAGCTTTATTGTATTTATGGCGGCCATCATTATCATCTTTTATAAAATTCCAGGTCTGCGCGATTATGGAGTTACAATTTTTGCAGGTGCAGGAGTAATAGGTATTATAATCGGTTTTGCATCACAGTCAGCTTTTTCAAATATTATCAGCGGAATTTTTCTTGTCATCTTTAAACCTTTTAGTGTTGGTGACCTGGTAAAGATTGGAGAACATGCGGGTACAGTTCAGGATATCACACTCAGGCATACGGTGATCAATAATTTTGAGAATAGAAGGATTGTGATCCCAAATAGCAGAATAAGTGAAGAGACAATAATTAACAGCTCATTAACAGAGACTAAAACATGCACTTTTCTTGAAATGGGTATTTCGTATGATAGCGATATAGATACAGCAATACGGATTATGCAGGAAGAGGCGCTTAAACATCCGAATATAATAGATAATAGAACAGAGGAAGATATACAGGAGGGTGTACCTCAGGTAGTTGTGAGGTTGCTGGGATTTGGAGATTCTTCCGTCAATTTAAGGGGATACATATGGGCCAATTCATCAAGAGAAGGATTTATCATGAAATGTGACCTTCATAAATCAGTAAAAGAAGCCTGGGATAAAGCAGGTATAGAAATTCCTTTCCCTTATCGAACTATAGTTTATAAATCTGATGAAAAGAAATAAAAGGTATAAACTTCCACGTAAAGCCGGACCTTCAAAATCAAAATTAAAAGCAGGTCTTCCTCCAGGTTCTCTTATCCATATAGGTGAAAAATTAACCGAAAAGGCAGAGCTGGAGCTGATCAGTTACAATAATCAGAAAATAGAACATTTCAACTCTAAAGATCCTGAACAGATCTTTTCCCGAATGGATAAGGATGCATTCCACTGGATTAATCTGGATGGGCTTCATAATATTGACCTTATAGAACGATTAGGGGAACAATTTAACCTACACCCCCTACTTCTTGAAGATGTCCTGAATACCGAACAACGACCAAAATCGGAAGAACATGGAGACCATCTATTCTTTACGTTAAAAACATTAAATGCTATAAAAGACGAGGAGATCATCTATGAGCAGATGAGCTTTGTGTTGAGCAAACATTACCTGATCTCTTTTCAGGAAAGAGAGGGTGACCTTTTCGATCAGCTTCGTGAGCGAATACAGTTACCTGATTCCAAACTCAGAACATTTAAAATTGACTACCTCCTGTACCGTTTAGTAGATACAATAGTAGATAGCTACTATACTATAATGGAATATATCGGAGAAAGATTAGAGGATCTCGAGGAGCAAATTTATCATAATCCTAATGAAGATGTGCTGCAGAAAGTACAGGACGTTAAAAAAGAGTTGATCTTTTTAAGAAAAAGTGTGTACCCACTCCGTGAAGCGTTAAAGCTGACTATGACTGAGTCAAAACTTATAGAAGAGAGTACACAAAGATATCTGGGAGATGTTTATGACCATACCGTGCAGGTTATTGAAACTATAGAATCATATCGCGATTTCACCGCCTCCCTTATTGATATGTATATGACAAGCATAAGCAATAAAATGAATGAGGTTATGAAGGTTTTAACCATCATTGCCACTATTTTTATTCCTCTTACTTTTATCGCCGGCGTTTACGGAATGAATTTCGAATATATGCCAGAGCTTGGTTGGAGGTATGGCTATCCTGCTGTTTGGATAATTATGATCCTGATGACAATTACGATGTTAATGTATTTCAGGAAAAAAAAATGGCTCTGATCATCTGATCGAGCCATTCTAAATTATTTTTATCAATAAAATCAGATCACCATTCCAATCTTCTGCAGATAGTTATATGCTGTAATTTCATCTGCAAATGTTGTTTTGTAAAGATAATCCTCCTTAGGATAATATATAAACATCACGCTTTTATCAGCGATCATATTAACTACTTTTTTTGAATCTTTATAAGGTATAGCTGGACATCCAAAACTTCTACCCAACCGGCCTAATGATTTGCCTATATTATCATTTACATAATTAGCAGGATGCATTACAATAGCACGGGTTCGTGCGTTACTATTAAAACCCGGCTCCATCCCATCAAGACGAAGAGATAAACCATACTTACCAATATACCTCTCACTTACGAGATAAAAGCCCAGACTGCTTTTATTTGTATTTCTTGTATTGCTGAAATTATCCGGGATGTCCCAACCGCTATTTTTTCCATGAGCAACTAAAGAATGGTGGACAACTTTATTTTGCTTCATATCAATAATCCACATGCGCTTTTTCTTACTTGATACGCGAAAATCAATTAGCGTCAGATGATCATTTTTTACTTTACCTTGTTCCTTCAGCTTTAGGTATCCTAACAGGCCTTTTTGAAAAATTTCAAAATCAGGCTTGGCACCGTCAAAACTAAGCTGTTCGTACTGAGAAGTTAAGTAATTGAGAAGAGCCATCTTTTTCTCTTCATTTGAAAGATTAGCAAATGAATTTGAATAAATAAAAACAAAAGCAAATAGAAGTATTAGATAGGCTTTTTTCATAAAATTAAAGATTAAAAGGCTTTTCCCAGGATTTAAATGTTCAACTCTTTCAGCAGGTAAAAAATTTCATGAATGTACATAAATTTTTAATTTTTTTTTAAAGGACCCATTTATCTCGTTTTTTGTAGAAAATACACCACAATAATAACAGTTGTAACATTTAATTTAACGATTAACCCTCCTTCATTACATCAGAATCTCTTGTTTACTCATTTATCTTCTCTGGCATAAATTTTTCTTTTATTAAAGCAAGAAAGAAGTTTAAGGTATAACCTTTTTAACATAAAGAAAATAATGAATAAGATATATATATATTTATTAATGGCCGGCATCTTATTAAGTGCCTGCTCGAAAAAGCTGAAGGTAGCCCCTGTTGCGGGGATCAAAACATATGAACTTGGTTTAAAGGATAGTTTATATGTAGTCAAGCTGGATAATGTTAATGAGAATTATCTCGGCTTTACAGAAAAAGAGATAACTGATATTTTTAAGAACTATTTAGATACAGTAGATCTTGCAGATTACGTTATGGATCCAAGAATAGAGGATCAGTTAAAGCAGGAGATAGAAATATTTTATCAGGAGAATAATTATCAGATCGCGTGGGGTAAGGGTAAAAAACCATCTCGAGATGCTAATTTTATAACCACCAGATTATCTCTGGCGTCTGAGGAAGGTCTCGATCCGGAAGATTATAAAGCTTCAGAATTACTGGATCTTTTGGCTGAAACATATAGCAGCAAAAAATATATTAACATTTTTGAACTCATAGAATTAGATCTAAAGCTTACAGGAGCATTACTGACATATGCATGGCATATGGAAAACGGCAGAATTGATCCGGGAGCTACAGACTGGAGATGGGCTTTTGATATACCTCAGAACCCCGTAGCTGCACGGTTATCTAAGGCAGTACAAAATAAAAAACTAAAACAGGAACTTGACGGAATGAAGCCTGACCATCAGCAGTATGAAAATTTAAAAAAGGCGCTTACAGAATTAAGAACTATGGAGCACAATGGCGGATGGCCAATATTACCCGGTGACCTTTCATTAGAAGAGGGTGATACCAGTGAATTCGTACTGCTGTTACGTGAACGGTTAATTGCATCTGAAGATCATAGGAATGTTTGGAAAAAGAAGCTTAACGATCCGGTTTTTGATAAAAAGCTGAAAGAAGCACTGGCTGATTTTCAAAGAAGGCATGGACTTGTTGATGATGGGATCCTGGGTAAATCCACTCTGGAAATGCTCAATCTACCTGTTGAAGAAAAAATAAGGATTGTAGAAGTTAATCTGGAACGCCTGAGATGGATGCCAAAAGAAATGCCGGAAGATTATCTTCTCGTTAATCTCCCGGATTACACGCTTAAGGTAATTGAAAAAAATAAAGAAGCGTGGAATATGCGTGTAATAACAGGTAAATCACCTAAACATGCTACTCCGATATTTCATGATGAGCTGGAATATCTGGTACTAAGCCCCACCTGGGGAGTACCCAGTAAAATAGTCCGTGATGAGATGATGCCAAAAATTAAAAATGATCCGGATTATTTAACACGCAATGGATATCAGCTTTATGTGCAGGGTGATTCTTCGCCTGTAAACCCTCATTCAGTGGATTGGAGTACCGGAAACGTTAACGTTAGAGTAGTTCAATCACCTGGTCCATCCAATGCTTTGGGGCGGGTAAAATTCATTATGCCAAATAAGTATAATATCTATCTGCACGATACACCCACAGATTATCTCTTTAAACGTAATGAACGTGATTTTAGCCATGGGTGTATCCGGTTGGAAAAACCTAAAAAGCTTGCGGAATATCTTTTGAGAAATGATGATAACTGGGATTCTGAAAGATTAGAAGAACATATGTACAAAAGTCATTCTTCAACTGTATGGCTAAATGAGCCTGTTCCTGTATATATTATGTATCAGACAGCTTTTACAGATTCAGATGGCCAAATTAACTTTAGAAAAGATATTTATGATCATGATAAGAAACAAGCAGATCTTATCACAGGAGGATTAAATTAATAAAAAAGTATTAAGGAGGCTATCCTCAAAAAAATATAAAATCAAAAATGGCTTTTGGGACAGCCTCTTTTATTTTTCATCTTCTGGCATTCCCAAATGTAATATGGGATCACCCTGATTAACCACGGGATAATTATTAATACCAATTACATATCCATCCTGGGGGGCTTTAATTTTAAATTCAAAATCACCATAGGGATCAGCAATGACTCCAATAACCTGGTTCTTTTTTACATGTTCGCCATTTTTAACCTGTGCATGGTGTAATCCGGATCTTCGTGCCCTTATCCATGTAGAGCGTGGTATGAAAACAGATTCCTGAGAAGGTATTGGCCCAGGCTCATCTCGCATTCCAAGATAATGTAAAACCCGTAGGGTGCCATTTACTCCCTTATCAATAACATTTTTTCGTAATCTTAATGTTTCTCCTCCTTCATAAACTATGGTAGGTTTGCCACCTTTAAACGCACTTTTTCTCAGGCTTTTCTCTCGAAAAGGAGAATTTAATATAAACGGGGCAGAGAATGCCTTTGCCATTTCTTTAGCCTTTTCATCCTCAAAAGATGCCCGTATCTGGGGATAATTATTTCTTCTTGCTCCCCCGGTATGAAAATCAAGTATATAATCCACTGCCGGCAAAACATCCTCCATAAAAAAATGAGCTATTCTCCCCGCCAGTGAACCGGCCACAGCCCCCGGAAAAGAACGATTAAGGTCACGGCCGTCAGGAAGACCTCGCGACTGGTTTAAAAACCCATATACATTAAAGACCGGGATACATATTACCGTACCTTTAGATGGATTATTATATCCTAACCTAATAATCCGGCGCATAATCTCAATACCATTGATCTCATCACCGTGAACCCCACCAATTAGCAGCAGTACAGGCCCTGGTTCTTTGGCACGGTTTACAAAAACCGGAATTTCAACGGGAGTACGAGTAGGGAGTTTACCAAGTTCTGCATCAATCTGAATTTTACTTCCAGGAGCTATTCTCCTCCCGGCTACCTCAATTTTATTATTTTCAGGCATTCACTTTATCTTTTTGGACTTTCTTATTTGATGGTTTCTGCTCAATATATTTAACAATTTTTTGAGCGATATCGATACCTGTAGCTTTTTCGATACCTTCCAGACCAGGTGATGAATTTACCTCTATAATTAACGGTCCTCTTGAAGACTGGAGCATATCAACCCCTGCCACGCCAAGACCAAGGACCCGTGCTGCTTTTATAGCTGCAGCTTTCTCGGCCCGGCTAAGTTTTACAATTGAAGATGTCCCTCCTCTGTGCAGATTAGAGCGGAATTCTCCTTCTTTAGCCTGACGCTTCATGGCACCAACAACTTCGCCGTCAACAATAAATGCCCGGATATCAGCACCCTTAGATTCTTTAATATATTCCTGAACAATTACCCTTGCCTTCAGGCCATGAAAGGCTTCAATAACAGACATGGCAGCCTTTTTATTTTCTGCCAATACAACACCTAATCCTTGTGTTCCTTCAAGCAATTTAATAATTACAGGAGCGCCTCCTACAGCTTCCAGGATCCCAGACGTATCTTTTGAGTAATTGGTAAAAACAGTTTTTGGCAAACCCAACCCTGCCCTGCTAAGGATCTGCATACTTCGCAGTTTATCCCTTGAACGAATCAGCGCCTGAGATTCAACTGCCGTAAATGTTTTCATCATTTCAAATTGACGAACTACTGCAGAACCATAAAAGGTAACAGAGGCTCCGATACGTGGTATGATAGCATCAATGTAATCCATGCTGTGGCCGTGATACCATACTGAAGGATTCTTTTTTTCCATTATGATATTACACTTAAGGTGATCGATCACCTCCACATTATGGCCTCTTTGCTCTGCAGCCTCCACCAGCCTTCTGGTTGAATAGAGATGTGAATTGCGAGATAAAACTCCTATATTCATTTAATTTTTTCGTATTTTTTTTTGTATGAAAGATTAGCTTTTGTCACATCTACCAGGAATCGTTTCTTTAACAGTTTTCTCCCTAATAGGATTGGAAACTTTAGGTTCCCTCTATTACTTAATGAAAATTCAGTCTCCCATGTTTGCCCAAAGATGACAATTTCTGTTTTTATAATATAACGAAGCTCTGAATCGCCGAAGGAATTTTTTATAAGCCTTTGCTTAAAATGTTCTACGAAAAACTCTTTATCATTAAAATTCGGGTGGTCCGGGTCCAGTAAACTAAAATGTAGAAATTCCTTACCTTCTTTTTTAACCACTTCCGCATAATGATAATGAATCGCAGAAGTGTTGGCACCAGTATCTATTTTAGCATCAATATCTATCAACTGTAGTTCCGGAAGGTCTATCTTATCTGTCCTTCCTATAACAAGTTTTTGTTTCATAAGTAAAAATAAAAAAGGAACTGCCAAATAATAAGCAGTTCCTTTTTATAATACCAAATAAATTGAAATTAATTTTTAATTTTAAACCTTACCAGGGTATTTTCCCAGCCAAGGAACACATTATCCTTATCATCTACATCAATTTTAAATGATTCAATATGTTCTGAAGTCTTTTCAGGTTTAACTTTTACACGTAGAGCATCATCTTCTTGGTTATAATTGAATGCACCCCACTGATCGTGTTTCTTATTAAATATAATCGTCCACTCATTCTCACCCGGAATGGTAAATAACGCATACTTACCTTTAGGCAAAGTCTGCCCCTCTACCTTTATATCTTTATCAACTTCAAAAACTGTTGCATTATTCGCACCTGTACGCCAAACTTTTCCATAAGGTACTAACCCCCCCATAATTTTTCTTTCACGGGCGCTTGGGCTAAAATAATTTATAACAAGATTAGCATCACCAACCTTCTTCTCTACCTTAACCGGAGGGCTCTTTTGTTTTTTCTGTGCCTCAACCTGAAATGTCATCAGGAAGAAAGCCGCCATCAAAGTTAATAATATTTGCTTTTTCATAGTTTCTTAGTTTTAGTCTTCGCTAATATAACACAAAAATCGTGCGCGCTTTATTAAAACGAGAACCGGAGAATAAATGTTTCCGAAGCTATAAAAAGAAAACAGCACCGAAAGTATCTTCCGGCGCTGCCTCTAATCAACCAATAAATTTTCAACCTGTAAACCTATATTTTTATACGAAGGTTATATATACAAGTTGCATAAGAAGGGAAATATTTTATTATTTCTGCAAAAGTATTTTCCATGCATTATTAATATCCCCTTTCTGCAGATACTGCCTGGCGAGTTCGAAAAGCATCGCTTTCCGCTCTTTTTCATCTTTTGCACGGCTTTTAATTTCTGAGATATCTATATTTGAAGCAAAAGATTTAACATCTGCCTCTACAGGTATTTTCTCCACATTGCCAAGCCTTGCCAGCTCGTTGCCTGTAAATAAATTGCTCTTTCTGATCTCCTCAGGGATCTGGTCTACACCCACACCCAAAGTTGAAAGAGGCTTTGGGATCTCAAATATCGAATCTCCCTTTGCTCGGCAATAATAATTCCCTCCCATTCTTGCCACCGCATCAAGTTTGTATGGATCAATTTTACCATTTTCATCCAAAATCTCCTCCTTTACATGCATAAGAAGCACTTCACAAATCACAAGGTTTCCTGCTCCGCCTTCCTGTCCTAAAGGAACAATATCATTTACCCGGCATTCAAAAGCAACAGGGGCTTCTTCTACACGGGGTGGTTTAACCATCTCCGACTCTACTGCTGTAAGACCGGATTTCACAAATTCATCTACCCCTTTAGGATACTCCGTACTTGCTAACGACATCTGCTCTACGATATCATAATTAACCACATTGATCACTACTTCCTTAATCTCAAGCACATTTTCATAGGTATGCTTTGTTGTATTATCACGACCTCTTCGTGCAGGTGAAAAAACAAGTATCGGTGGATTGGCACCAAAACAATTAAAAAAGCTGAACGGGCTTAAATTTACATTTCCCTCTTTATCAATTGTGCTTGCAAAAGCAATTGGACGTGGCGCTACAGCCCCCAGCAAGTAGCTGTGCATTACCGGGACCGTTACTTCTTTTGGGTTAATAGTTTTCATTTAATGCCGGTAATATTTTAGAACGTACTTCACCAAAACCAATACGATAACCTTCCCCCTGTGCAAAACCTCTCATAATAACTGTATCCCCATCCTCTATAAATTTCCTTTCTGATCCATCAGGCATTGTAATAGGTTTGGTGCCTTTCCAGGTAAGTTCAAGCATTGAACCGTAGGAGCTTTCGTCTTTGCCACTGATGGTACCGGAAGCATACATATCGCCCACCTGAAGATTACAGCCATTAATTGTATGATGTGCCAGCTGCTGATTTACATTCCAGTACATATGTTTAAAATTCGTATTACACACCGTTTTCTCTTCTGCATTTTCCGATTGGATAGCCACCTGCAGGTTTATATCAAAATTTCTCTTCCCTGAATATTTCAAATAAGGAAGAACTTCCGGTTTTTGCTCTGGCCCTTCAACTCTAAATGGCTTAAGGGCATCAATAGTTACGATCCAGGGGCTGATAGAGGAAGCAAAATTTTTGGCAAGAAATGGCCCTAAGGGAACATATTCCCAGACCTGTATATCCCGTGCCGACCAGTCATTAAAGAGAACAAAGCCAAAGATATGTTTTCCGGCATCCTTTGTACTTACAGGTTTGCCAAGTTTATTTTCCTTGCAGGTAATAAAAGCCATCTCCATTTCAAAATCAAGACGTTTTGTAGCTCCAAAAGAAGGTTTTTCAGCTTCCGGAGGTTTCACCTGTCCCCTTGGCCTTCTGATATCCACACCGGAAGGAACAATACTTGAGGCTCTTCCATGATATGCTACAGGCAGGTGCTTCCAGTTTGGCAATAGGGCATTATCAGGGTCACGGAACATGGTACCAACATTAGTAGCATGCTCTTCACTGGAGTAAAAATCAGTATAGTTGGGCACACGTACCGGCATAAGCATCTCCACCTCTTCCATTGGGATGAGCGCTAATTCCCGGGCAGGCTTATTATCCCTAAGCTCATTATTATCATCACGCAAAAGCTCCGATATCCTTTCACGAACTGCCCTCGTTTTTTTTCTTCCCAGGCCAATAAAATCATTCAGATATTGTTGATTAAAAATACCTGCGGGCAAACCTAATCCATCTAAAAATCCGTTTTCATATAAATATGTAAGATCAATGACATATTCACCAATAGCTACACCTGCACCGGCATCAAGATATTGAGTTTTGAAGATCCCAAAAGGAAGATTCTGTATAGGGAAATCACTGTTTTTATCTACTTTTACCCAAGAGCGTAGCGCAGGATCATTTGCTTTTATCATAATAGTTTAAATTCTGATGATGTCATACAAAGTTAGATGACTAATAATAAAATGAAAATCAATTGATTGTTAACAAAAATTCGCCTTAACTTTCCTTTTACAAAACCGCAATAGTATGAATAAGTTACTCTTTTTTATTGCTGTACTATTTACTTCCTTCCAGGTGGAAGGACAGACAACGATAGTTGTCCGTGCAAAAGCCAAGGACGCTAAATTTATTGGTTCTTCCATTGGTGGGGCAAAAGTAATAATACGTGAGAAAGTTACAGGTAAGATCCTTGCAGAAGGATTAACTGAAGGCAGCACCGGAAATACTGATCTGATCATGCGAGAACCACAGGAACGTTATAAACCGATTAGTGATAGCAATACCGCAAAATTTGAAGCAAACCTTGATATACAGGAACCTACATTTGTAGCTATCGAAGTTATTGCCCCCATTTCTCAAAAACAGGCAGCTATAACCGCATCTACGGAGCTATGGATAATTCCCGGGAAACATATTACCGGAGATGGGATAGTAATAGAAATTCCCGGATTTGTAGTAGATGTTCTGGCACCTCAAACTCATGAATCCATTGAAAAACCAAATGAAATAGCAATAGTGGCTAACGTAGTGATGATGTGTGGCTGTCCATTAACGGCAGGTGGATTATGGGATGCCAATAAAATTGAAGTAAAAGCAATTATCAAAAAAAACGGAGCAACAATAAATGAAATTCCACTTCAAATAACGGAGAAAGCAAATACTTTTAAAGGAGCTGTTAACTCCCCCGATCCCGGATTATATGAAATAATTGTTTATGCTTTTGATGAGCGCACCGGAAATACAGGTGTTGACAAAGTAAATTTTCTGATTCGCTAAAGAATGGAGTGGATGAATCTTGGGCTTGCCGTGGGGGCAGGTGTATTTGCCGGGTTTGTAAATACTGTTGCAGGGGGTGGTTCTTTACTCACTTTACCACTGTTAATTTTTCTCGGCCTGCCACCGGCAGCAGCTAATGCTACGAACAGAGTAGCTATTTTCGTACAGAATATTGCCAGTGTAAGTGCATTTCAGAGACAACAGCTGGTAAACTGGAAGCTTTCAATTCCACTTGGTATTTCCGCTTTGGTAGGCGCTACATTAGGCGCACGGTTTTCTATTACACTTGATGAGGATACCTTTAACAGAGTCATTGCCATCATTATAGTGCTGGTGGTAGTGATGATGCTCTTCAAATCAAAAACATATTCACCGGAGCAGGCAATTGCGAAAAAATCAAACGTTGTTGGTATCATTATTTTCTTTTTTGTAGGAATTTATGGCGGCTTTATTCAGGCAGGTGTTGGATTTTTAATGATGGCTGCTTTAAACAGATATTACAAAATTGACCTGGTGAGAACAAATGCCATAAAAGTGACAGTTGCATTAATCTATACAGCTGCTGCACTGGCAGTTTTTATCTGGGCAGACCTTATCGACTGGAAATTTGGTTTGGCATTAGCCGCCGGAAATGCTGCCGGAGCCTGGTGGGCAAGCTACTGGTCAGTACAAAAAGGAGAAAAAGGGATACGTATAGTGGTAGCCGTTATGGCACTGGCTATGGCAGTGAAGCTTTGGATCGATACTAATTAAAATTTATTTTAAAGCCAAATCTCCATATCTGTTGGCTTTTCCATCTTTAAAAAAATAAACTCCGGGATTAAATACAGTGTTTTTACGTTCTACTTTATTCAGGATACTATTACCAATCAATAAAATCTACACCATCAATAAAAAGATGATAACTATGAAAGCAGTAAAAATATTTATGACCTTGCTTTTCTTTAGCTCCATGACATACGCTCAGACCGGGAAAATGGTAATTAAAGTTACGGGAATAAAAAAGAATGATGGCGCCATTGCCATAGCTTTATTTAATGATCCGGAGACTTTTCTAAAAGAATCCTATGATAATTATTACTATGAGATTGAGGGATCCACGATGACAATTGAAATACCTGATCTGCCTCCAGGAAGATATGCAGTAAGCCTTTTTCATGATATAAATAGCAACAAAAAAATGGATAAAAATTTTATAGGTATTCCTAAAGAACCTTTTGGATTTGGGAATAATGCTATGGGAATGTTTGGCCCTCCTGGTTTCAATGATTCAAGTATAGGAATTAAACCAAATCAAACAAGCCGGACTGAGATACGGCTAAAAGAAATGTAATTGGCAACTCTCCCCTCTCCGATCATATCGACGACAGGAGATATTTTTCTCCTCGATTGGCAGTACACGTTAATAGAGGCGTAAGATTTCTCACTGCGCAAATCTGTTTGTAAAAAGCTTTAGGTTTGCTAAGCTACGTTCGAAATGACGGTGTTTTTTAGTCGGTTGGGTATTAAATAAACCTCCTCTCCAGTCATCCTGAATTTAGTTCAGGATCTAAAACCACTGTATGAACATAACCAACAACACCGGAATAGGACCACAAAAGAAGATATCAGAAGCTGAGGGTTAGATATCCTCTGAATAACAGGTTATTTGAAAACCATGAGCTAATACAACTAATTCAGCTCCGCGACAATAGAAGCTGAAATAAATTCAGCTTGACGGTGTGGGAGAGACAGGTAGATATCTTACTCCTCGATTAGCAGTACATGTTAATAGATGTGTAAGATTTCTCACTGCGCAAATTTGTTAGTGATAAGCGTAAGGTCTGGTAAGCTACGTTCGAAAGGACAGGATTTTTTAATTATTGCGGGGTATTTTATCCCTTCACCATCATGCTAATCATAATGGATATATTGAACGGATAGAAAAATTTATCAAGATGCTAAAACCAGATATAAATAACTGTTAAACCTAAATCAGTAATTCGTCCGCTAACGCACATTTTAGTAACAGTAACGTACACCACAATTTTTTTAAAATACCCTTATGCATCATATGAAGGCTTTAATACTGTGGCATTACCTTTGTATTTTAGAATTCTATCATGATAAAGAATTATCTGAAAACTGCCTGGAGAAGCCTAAAAAGTTCAAAAATTTTTACCAGTATAAAAATTTTAGGATTGGCCCTGGGAATCATTATATCCGTACCTATCTTTCTTATTATTCAAGATGAACTGGCTTTTGATAATTTCCATCATAAGAAAGACAGGATCTATCGTGCCTGGGTTGATGAAGAATATGGTGACGGGATAGATTATTTAAGTACCGTCACTCCAAAAAAACTTGGAAGCGCATTAAAGAATAATATACCTGAGGTTGAGGCCTTTACACGATTAGAAGACTTTCAGGATTATATTGAGCATGGAAATGAACTTTTCAGTGAGCGTTTTACACTTGTAGACCCTGTATTCTTCAATATTTTTGATTTTGAAATTCGATCAGGATCTACAAATAAAATATTTCAGGATAATTATGAAATAGTATTAAGTGCTGATGCTTCTGAAAAATATTTTGGTAATGACAACCCTATAGGTAAAACTTTAAAGATCCGTCTAACCGACGGTTTTGAGGAGTTTAAAGTTGTCGCAGTACTTGAAAACCCACCATTTAATTCAAGTATCAACTATGATATTTTAATGCCTTTTGAAAACATCAGAAAAAGAGTTTCTGAAAATAGTATGCAAAGCTGGTTCAGTATTTCCTGTGAGACCTATGTGCTGCTAAATGAATATGCTGATGTCTCTTCAGCAGAAAGCAAGTTTGCAGGTATGTTAAAAAATGAAATAGGTGAAAATTATACACCGGGAAGTTATGTTGTAGGACTTCAACCTTTAACTGATATTCATTTAAACACAGATCTTCCTGCCGGAATAGCACCCGTTAGTGATCCAAAATATAGTGTAATATTAGGCGCCATAGCAATTCTTGTACTACTCCTTGGTGGCATTAATTTTATGACACTTGCATTAGGCAAAAGCCTTTCCAGATCTAAAGAAGTAGGGGTAAGAAAAGTGGTTGGTGCCAGTAAATCACAAATACGAAATCAATTTTTGGGAGAAGCTTTCCTTTCTACATTCATTGCTGTAGTAATGAGTATTTGCTTATTACCACTTCTATTGCCGAAATTTCAG
Organism: Candidatus Cyclobacteriaceae bacterium M2_1C_046; assembly: GCA_051418055.1. Taxonomy (GTDB): domain Bacteria; phylum Bacteroidota; class Bacteroidia; order Cytophagales; family Cyclobacteriaceae; genus JBPRGH01. Next base: position 101,158 of record JBPRGH010000007.1, read on the forward strand.
GAATTATCCGGAAGAGAACTTGATCTAAACCCTACATTTCTTAATATAATTTTTATTATAATTCTTCTACTTATACTTACCCTTTTCTCTGGAAGCTATCCTGCCTTAATTGTCTCAAAGATGAAGCCTGCTTTGATTGTTAAAGGAAGTACAAAATCAGGTGTTGGTAAACAGAACTTATTGCGCTGGTTAATAGGTGCTCAACTCGTACTTTCTTTATTCCTCATCTCATGTACATTAATAATGAAAAACCAGCTCAATTTTTTACAGGAGAAAAATTTAGGTTTTGATAGTGATCAGGTCGCAGTGGTAAATATTAACACATCGAATTCTATATCAATGACGGCATCTTTTGAGAAAGCACAATTACTAAAAAATGAGTTGGAAAAAGAGTCTGCAATTAAAAATTTAGCTTTTGCTGCACAAAATTTTAATGGAGCCCCCTGGATTAGTGTTAGTTTCCCAGATGCAAAAAGTACCACTCATTCATTTTCTTTTAATGTCGTCTCTCCGGAATTTATTCCAATGATGGATATTCCGATCATTGAAGGGCAAAATTTTTCAGGTTGGGAAGGACAAAATAAAAATAGCATTATAGTAAATGAGTCTTTTGCAAAACATTTTGGTTGGGAAGATCCTATAGGAAAAAGCATTCCCGGGCCCCAATTTCCTCCACATGAGGTAATAGGTGTGGTTAAGGATTTTCATTTTATGTCTTTGCATAATGAAATTCAGCCGTTGGCATTAGTCATTAATCCTACCATTATATTCAGTGGTGTAAATAACGTGAGCGTTAACCAGAGTACATCACCTAAAGCATTTATCGAGCTACATGGTGGGCAAGTCGCAAATGGAATTGAAACAATTAAAGCTGCGTGGGAAAAAGTATATCCCTCAGAGCCTTTTGCCTTTTCGTTTCTTGATGAAACACTTCAGAGACAATATGAGGAAGAACAGCAGTTAGGCGAAATTGTAACAGGTGCAGCTATTCTTGCTATAGTAATTGCTGGCATGGGTCTCTTTGGCTTATCTTCATTGATCATCAACAGAAGGACCAGGGAAATCGGGATCAGAAAAGTATTAGGTGCCGAAACTGCAGATATAACTTTCATGTTCACCAAAGAATTTTTATTGATATCATTTACTGCACTGATTTTGGCAATTCCTTTATGTCTGTATGTAATGCAAAACTGGCTGCAGGAGTTTCAGTATAAAGTTGATGTAAATGCCGGGGTTTTTCTTTTAACAGGAGTGTTGGCTATTTTAGTGTGCCTTATTACAGTTACCACCCAATCCTTTAGAGCGGCATTACAAAATCCGGTAGATACCATTGGAAGTGAGTAAAAATTTAATTTTTTCTGTGTGAACTCCTTAATTCTTTTTTCTTTTTTCACACTCACTCATCATCCTGTCTACCTCTTTAACATTGATCATTCCTTTACCATGTTCCCATGAGTTATAAATATAAGTAAGGATCTCGGCAATCTCCAGATTTGTAAGAGTAGGATTTCCCGGCATAGGTTGGGTATAGGTGATGCCATTTACAACAACAGGCTCAGTGCGGCCATAACGGATCATACAGGCAACCTCATTGAGGTTGTTTTCCATAAAATCCGATTTATTTAAAGGAGGGTAAAGCTTAGCCAGCCCCTCTCCTTCCGGCTGATGACAGGCGCTGCAATGCTGAATATATAATCCTTTACCTGCAATCATATACTGTTGCATCTTAAGGTTTTCCTGACGATCCTCCTGCTGTTTTCCGGAACAGGAGAATAAAAATATTACCGCTAAGAATAAATAATTAGCCTGCATTCTCCTTTTTAAGGTTGTTCAGATCTTTTAACAGATCATTAACTTCAACGGGATTTGTCCCGTCATATACTCCTCTGATATGACCTTCCTTATCCACCAGGAGAAATGCACCACTATGGATATACCCACCGGGTTCTGTGGGATCTTCGATTGCAGTGACCATATAAGAAGTTTGGCCTAGTTTGTAAATTTCTTCCTTCTTCCCTGTTAAAAAATGCCATTTGTCACTAGTGACACCCAGCTGGTCAGCGAAATCTTTTAGTAATGCTACTGAATCGTATTCCGGATCAATAGTATGAGAAAGTATAAGCACATCATTATCGTCCTGTATGGAATCATATACACGCAACATCTGTGTTTTCATTTTAGGACAAAGTGTAGGGCATGACGTAAAGAAAAAATCAGCTACATAAATTTTCCCCTTTACATCTTCATTCGAAATAATCAAGCTATCCTGATTTACCAGTTTGAATTCACCTACTGTGTGTTTAACAGTGTCCACTGTACCATCGTCCTTATCTATCAGCTGGTACTGTCCAAGGTAAGGTAGCTTTTGATCCTGGTCTGCATACATGGCACCATGCATATCCTTATTGCTGCAGGATGCTATAATAAACAGAACCACTATAAAATTAATTATTCGCATTTCTATATTTCTTGTAAATTTTTATTGCTATAACTAACACTAAAGTAAAAAGAATAAGTCCCGCCAAACCATAAATCATACTCATGGCACTCTTTAATACAATAACAAAAACTATCCCAACCAAGAATAAAGTAGCTACTTCATTAAAATATCTCAGGCCCTGAGAGCTCATAGGGTATTGCCCGTTCATTAATTTTTTATATAAATGGTGGCAATAAAAATGATAAACATATAATAGAAGGACCAGGAAAAGCTTTATGTGCATAAACCCCAACTGCAGATAATGGGGAACAAGAAGCAGTGTCCACACTCCAAAAATTAATGTCAGTATGGCGGAAGGCCATGTTATACCCAACCAAAGACGGCGCATATTCCGTTGATACTCCGGTACGAGCACCTTCCTTTCCTCTTCCGGCCTGTCTGCTGATTCTGTCAAATAAATGAAGATCCTTACAATATAAAAAAGACCTGCAAACCAGGTGACAATAAAAATTATATGTAAGGCTTTAAGGTATAGAAATTCCACGGGTGCAAAAATAGATAAGAAAACCTTACCATCACAAACTTGCGTAGGGTTCAGATTTACGTGTAATCACTTCAAAATCATCATCTTCACGAATTACTGCACCTGCGGGATCAACTACGGTTGCATGTTGTCCAAAAACAATTTTATCATCTATTTTTTGCTTACTAAGAGTAAGGAGAGGTTCTCTCCCTGCCTCACCTGTTGCAGGATCAATGGTGGTTACTTTACATCTTGCACAAGGTTTTAAACCACGGAATTCATATCCACCAATCAAAATATCCTTCCAATAATATTCTTCATATGGCTCACCCCCTTCTACTACTATATTGGGCCTAAAACGGATCATTTCCATCGAATGGTCAACTTTTGAATTAAGATCATTCAGAGATGCTGCGCCAACAATCAGTAATGGGCATTCATCTGCGAAACTTACGTATTCATTATCAATTGACCATTTTGGATCAATAGGACGCCTAACCTCATCAGGCATATAAACGAGCTTTACATCTTTACCTAAGCATTCACTAAACCAATCATTTGCTTCCAGGCTCAACTCATAAGCCTCGACAACATCATCCCATATCATTACTTCTATTTTATCTTTGTAAAGCTGAGGGTGTAAAGAAAGTGTATAGCTCTTCGAAGTTCTGCTATCAGTAACAATTAATTTATCGTTGGTAATTCTTGTTTGAAGGAATACTAAATCACTAATCTGTCGTTGAGAAACAAAGCCATTGTTACTATCGACCAGCATCCATCGACGGTCATATTGTAAACCTCTTTGTTCAACTTTTGCACTCTTTACCCGTACACCCATTAGAGATTTTATTGGATATATATACAGTTGACTGACCTTTAAAGACATAGATGTTGTAACATTTTTATTATATTAGTAGTACCAATATAAGCAACAAAAATTATATAGGGGGGTTTTAAAACGATGGAAAATTCAAAGCTTTGGTATTTTGAAGATGTAGATCTGTATGAAATGCTATGCCCTCATAAAATTAAAGACATGGCTGAAAAGCATACATTCTCATTTTATGAAAGAAATGAATTTATCTATTTTCCGGAAGAACCTGCAAATCATATTTTTATGATTGCAGAGGGACGTGTGAAAATCGGCAGTTACATGGAGGATGGCCGGGAGATGGTAAAGGCTATTCTTTCAACCGGAGAAATTTTTGGTGAGCTGGCGCTTACAGGTGAAGAAATCCGCTCAGATTTTGCACAGGCCATGGATAGTAATACTAAAGTATGTCCGTTAACTGTAGAGGATATGAGAGAGCTGATGTCTGCAAATAAGGAATTTGGTTTTAAGATCTATAAGCTCATCGGGATACGTCTTAAAAAATTAGAAAGAAAGCTTGAGTCGCTGGTTTTTAAAGACGCCCGCACCCGAATTGTTGAATTTTTAAAGGATGCTGCCACCTGGAAAGGGAAAAAAGTAGGTTTTGAAACAATGATACCTACCAAACTCACCCATAAAGATATTGCAAGTCTTACAGGCACATCACGGCAAACAGTTACCACTATTTTAAATGAACTGAGAGAAAAGAATCTTATTAATTTCGACAGAAGAAAAATTTTAATCAGAGACCTTGAAAAACTTGAGTGATTTAATTTTGAATATTTAGTAACTAGTATTTAGTATTTACATTTAGTCTATGGACGCAAGACTAAGGACTATGGACTAGTAATCATCCCATGTAATCTCCGGTCTTCGCCATGCATTCTTTGCGCTTTTTGTTGAGCTTAATTTTCCAGAAGGGGCCATTCTTAAATAACAGACCAACTTTTACACCAAAATTATGTACAAGCCGTCCAAACTCACTACGGTTACCTGGTTGTCCCTTTGGTTGTAAAACGTATTCAAATCCCATCTCTTGGGTTACTTCTTCCATACAGCGGTTGCCAATAAGCGTTTTCTTCGGATCATTTTTTATCCAGGCTAGTAAAGATTTTTTCTTATCTTCATTTCGCTCCTTATGAAATGGCTTTAAACTTGTTTTAGAAGTAGTGCCTCCCTCATAGCTTTGGGCAAAACCATCAGCAGTATATAATAATAAAAATATTAAGAGCAAAACCCGCATCTCTCTTATGTTTCGAAGAAAAAATATTCCTGAAAATTGTATATTAAAATTTAAAAATTTTTAAAAAATTACAATTCTCTGTTTTTTATCTTCCAAAGAAACAAAAATAAAAATAAAAAGATCTGTACTACTTACATTATTTATTCCACTTCTGGCTTATAAAGAGGTTCGTCCTCAACAAAATCATATAAAGTCAGCTGCCTTAAGTTATAGTACGCCTGCCAGTAATTACCTAATGAATTGATATAGTCCCTTTTAGCCCTATCTTTTTCTGTTAACGCAAGGCTAAGGTCAGTTATTGATATTTTACCGATCAGGTAACGGTTTTTGGCTACTGCATATCTTCTTTGAGAAATATCATCTGCTTTTTGGGTGATTACTACCTGCTCCTGAAGTACCCCGAATCTTTTTACCTGTACAATTACCTCCTGATTAAAATCTATCTCATCCTGCTGTACAGAATACTGCACAAGCTGTTGATTTGCCTGAGCTGTTTTTACCCTGGATTTTTGCCTGCCCCAGTCAATAATGGGTATGGCAAAACCTAACCTTACCTGCTGCTGCTCTTCAGGACGTTGATAGATATCCGGTACCTGGTCTCCCTGATTAGTTAATCCAAAACTACCGAATAAATTGGCATTCAATCCAGTCTCTCCGGTGGCACGCGCTACATCCCTGTCAGCTTCAAGCCGCCTGCGCTTAAAGGAAATAGCCTCCTGGCGATTTTTTTTAGCTTCGGCCAAAGCCACATTTTCATCAACTTCAATTTGCGGAAACTCGTCAGGAATAACCAATTTAAGATCAACATCGGTTGAAATGCCCAAAAATGATCTTAAAGAAAGCTGTGCCGTTTCATAATCAAGTTTTGCCTGTGAAACCGATTGTCTGGAATTCATAAGGTTTAACTCCAGCTGCAACAGATCATTTTCAGGTATTTTTCCTAATTCATAACGTCCCTGCGCAATTTTGTAAACAGTATCATTATTATTAACATTTTGCTGTGCTATTTGAAGGCTAATCTGCGCCAGTAACAGGTCAAAGAATCTTCGGCTTGCCTCCCTGGATATAAACTCAAACTCCTCCACAAATTCCCTTTTTGATTCCTCATACCTTAAAGGCTCTATTTTTTTATCCCACTTCAGGGGATTAAAAGAGAATAAAGGCTGCTCAAAACCAATAATAGCAGGATCCCCTCCATACCGTGTAAAATCATTTTCCAGGTCCTGAAACCGGTTAATACTCGAGCTCACAAAAACAGATCCACCGGTTGCTGCTATTGTCTGCTCAAGCTTCAGGTTTAGATCCGTACTCATATTTCTAACATTTCTAAAAGCAATTGATCCATCAGGCTGACTAACTGGAATAACGCGATTGTTAAAATTTGGTAAAATACCACTGAGAGACAATTGAGGAACATAATTTGATCTGAAGACCCTGTAACTCCAATACCGGTTCTCGCGTCTGGTTTCAGCCCTCTTTGCTGCAGTTGATTGATTTTTAGCTAAAAGGATAGCATCCTCCAGCCGCAGTAACTTTTGCCCCTGAACTATTATTGGACCAAAAAAAATAAAGATTAAAAAAAATATAAGATTTTTATTCATATCGTAATGATGTAATAGGATCCTGGTTAGCTGCTTTTCTGGCCGGGGCAATCCCAAAAATGAGCCCTACCGAAGCTGCAACACCAAAGGATAATAAAATTGATGAAGCGGTGATAACGGTTGGTATTTCAGCAAACCCTGAAACGATCTTTGCCATTGTAATTCCCAGTAGCACACCCAGGATACCTCCGGTAATACTTATCATAACTGCTTCAAAAAGAAATTGAGTAATAATATCTTTTTTCTGTGCACCAATTGAAAGCCGCAACCCTATTTCTTTTGTCCTCTCGAGAACAGAGGCCAGCATTATATTCATAATACCAATTCCGCCTACAAGTAAAGAGATACCCGCAATAGCACCCAATACATAGTTAAAGATGTCATTTGTACGTTGCTGCTGCTTAAGAAGCATTTCAGGGATCTCAACCTCATAATCTATAACATTAAAATGCTTTCGTTCCAGCATCCTTGAAATTATATCTGCCGTGGCATTAAGGGTTGGTGTTTCTTTGACCTGTATTACCATCCTATCAATTTGATGGTAATTAACGTTTTCTGAATCATCATCAGATGAATTGTTCCCCGGGCCGCCGATAATTATTATCCCACGGCCTCCCCCGCCTTTGTTTGCCTGCCTTATCATTGATTCAGTGATCAGATCACGATTTTCATAACGAATAAGAACGGTTTGCAGGGGAGCATAAACATCCATATTATAATCCCGAATACCAAGCTTGGATATTGAACTCTGACTGATATAACGCTCCTTCAGTACCCCAATAATCGTTAACCATTGACTACCGCACTTGATCTTTTTACCGATAGGATTTTCAGTTGGAAAAAATTTTGCTTTTATTCCTTTGCCAATAATACAAACCGGCAAACCATGAGTAAGCTGCCTCTCTGAGAACATATTCCCTTCCTGCAGCTCAAAATTAAAGATATCAAAATAGCTGGGCTCAACACCAACCAGTTTGGCTGAGCGACGCATACCTCCTTTTATTAGGTACGTATCCAAAATAATCTCGGGGCTAATATTTTTTATTCCCGGTATTACTTCTTTTATTGATTTGACATCACGGCTGGTAAGACCGGGACTATATTTTTTCTTTTCCTTAGCTTCGGTATCTCCCCCTCCATCAAGCTTATCTTCTTTTTGCTCCACGATAGGCTTTACCACTATATTATTTACACCGACCAGCTTTATCTGATCCAGGATCTCCTGCTGTGCACCATTTCCAATCGCCAGCATGGCAATTACAGCTGCAACGCCAAAGATAATACCTAAGGCAGTAAGCACTGAACGCAGTCTGTTTGCAATTACCGCATCTAAAGCGATATAGAAGTTGGCCCAGATTCTTTCAGACATAGCTTTTACTGGTCAGATTTTTTCTTGTCTCCTTTACTAAAGCGACGGGTTTCCATTTTTGTATCAGCAGGCACTTCAATCGTCTTACCATTGGGTAAAGTGATGGTCTTCATTTTACTTTCCGGTTTTACCTCTTCTTCTTCCGTAGCATTTCTTTTTCCGTCTAATTCGGGTAAAAGAGCTATCTCTGCATTTTCTAATCCTACCGGATTTGACAGGTAAACTATTTCATCAACATTTATACCCTTTTCTATTACAGCTTCATTAGCATTGGTAATACCTACCAAAACTTCTTGTTTCACTACATTCATTCCCTGCTTCTTATAAACAAAATTTATGGAGTCGAAAGCATTGTGCAGGCATTCCAGAGGAATGTAAAGTTGATTTTCGAGTTCATTGGTAACGATTACATTGCTAGTGGTCATTGAGGGCTTTAAAAGCTCATTGCTTTCATTTACCTGTACATTTACCTGAAATACTTTAGCATCAGAATTAGGACGTTGCTCACCAACATTAGCTACAGAAGTCACTACACCTGTTAATCTCATCTCAGGGAAGGCATCCAAACCAATTTTCACCTTCTGGCCGGACTTAATTTTGCGTACATCAACTTCATTCACATAAGTTTTGCTCATCATAACAGAAAGGTCGGGTAAAGTCGCCACTACAGGGTCCCAGGTGCTGATCTGTCCCCCTTCTTTTATTGGTTTTCCATCCCATCCTTTTCTGTAGATAAGCATCCCATCCTCAGGGGCAAATATCCTGAACGACTTCTGTACCTGAAGCATACCTTCATAATCATTACGCTGTTTACGAAGAGAGGCACTCACCTCATGCATTTTGGCAACATTTTGCCTTAGTTTTATCTTATAATTTTCTTCAGCCTGCTGTAATGCCCTGATGGCTTTATCAACGTCAATCTCCACCTGCTTAATTGTTGCAGGAGGCTCAAACTGTGATTGCTCCAATATAATTTTCTTCTCCTCCACATTATACTTCAGGTTGACCAGTTCGTCACGGGCCTGTCTCATCTGTAATGTAGTATCGAGCTGTATCTGTATGTATTGGGATTGGATCTTCTCCAATTCAATCTGCGCATCCTTTATTCTGTTATTCAGTTCAGAAGGATCTAATTGAGCAACATAATCACCTTTCTTGATCCTTTTTCCTTCCTCTATGATATGCTGAATAGAAACATTATATATTCGATAATCCCTTAAGGTTCCCGGACCTGTGATCTCCACTGAATTTTTTGCTTCCAGCTCTCCCGTAGTAATTACATCAACAACAAATTCACCTTTTTTTACAGGCACTACTATCTCTGCTGCATCCGTATTATCTTTCCCTGTAAAGGCAAATATTATAATAAGCAGTACTACTATCAGGCTGGCCCCAATTATTAAATTCTTTTTCATTTTGAAAATCCTAAATCCCGGAAATTTATTTCAATAAACAAAGGTAAAATTATCTTTTTTTTAAAATAAATATACACCTCTCTATTACGACCGTTCATATAATTTATTGTAGTTCTCCTATTTGCACCGAAATCTGCTCAAGTGCTTTATCTTCAGACAGTTTACCCATACCATACTGCTGCAACACCTCATTCTTAACCGATAACTCTATTGATTTAGGTATCCTGCAGCTTTGGCATTTTGTAAGTTCTACATGGAACAACAGCATTTCACTATTTTTTAAACTATTTATAGTTTTACCATAATTGAGGATATTTCTTTTAAGCTCTTCGAGAAATTCAGGGTACATTTCCTTTACAATCTCATCTCTTTCCGCCTGCGTAAGACCGGTAATATTCCGGGTGGTGATCATATGATTACCACCCTCCATCGAAGAGGAAACTACTTTCATTTTATAAATCACTCCAAAATCAGATAACCTGTCGTAGGGTATCCGGCCTTGAACATAATAGGTATTGGAAAGATCACTTCTATATAATCGTTCAAAAATGCTGGACAATAGTTCGAGGTCCGTATATTTTTCATCAGAAACTTTTTTATCAGTAACCTTTATATTTTCCATCATCTTATCTCGTGTGATCTTTCCCTCTTTATAGGCATTTATATCAGATACTTTTGCTTCTAATGTCAGCTCATTACGTTCACTTATGTTATTGAAAAATTCGAATTGACGTTCTCTGTTAGTAATGAGTATTTTATGCGAAGGCTTCAGTTGATTAATCAGGTTCCCATAGTCAGCAAGAAAAATTTTCATTACCTCAATTGATTTTTCTTTTCTTCTTTCCTGAAGGCTATCCATATTAATAACCTTCACAGTTGATGCAGCTTCAATACTTTTTACTTCTGCCTCCTTCGCCAGAGCTTTAGCTTCTGCTACAGAATGAGCTCTAATTGTATAAGTATTACCACTTCTCACTTCCGGTACCCTGCTTATACGAATAGCCTGTCCGTCTATACCTTTTACATATCTCATTACATGATTGGGAATAGTAAAAATAACACCATAATCTTCCAGATATTTACCTTCTATTGATGATCCAAAGGGAAACCCTCCTCTTTCTGTCATTTCCTGCCTCATCAAAGTAGAGAGAATATTTTCAGCTATTTCGATATCCCTGGTCATTCTTTCCTGATCAATATTTTGGCCAAAAGCAGCCATTGAACCCAGCATTATTATGAACAATATGTTTATTTTCTTCATGATTTATTGATTTTGATAATGTATTTCTGAATTTGTCAAATTAGCTAAAAGCTGTTCTGTGGCATATTTCACCTCACCCTGATTCTGTTCAAGATTTATGATCCTGCTTTGAATTACCATAAGGTCCTGCTCGCGCTGTTCATTTATGTAGCCGGCAAAGTCGGAAAGCACCAACTCCAGATATTGCTTCTGGCTGCTTTCTGCTACCATAAAATATTCGTTTATTAACCTTTTATTTTCATCCTGAAGTGAGGCAAAATAATTCTGCACTTGTTGTTCTCCTGATAAATTTTCCTTATTTAGAGTATTTATCATAGACATTTGTTCCTGCTGATCCTGATCAAGCTCTTCTATAGTCAGCTGAAGATCATTTATTTTTTGTACCAGTGCCTTATTAGCTGAAGAAAGCTGCTGCTGCTGCTGTATCAGATCATTCAGTTGTTCATTGGTCAATGTAACTGAGCCTGTTGAATCGGATCTGCTGGAAATAGAGTTATAACCTATCCAGCCAAAGGTTAAAAGTAACAATACTGAAGCCGCAACAGACCAATACCTGAATAAATGGTAACTTTTTGGCTCCTCCCTATAATTTATTTTAGGAATTGACACCTGCTCTTCATCAGCATATTTAGCCATAATGGACCGTACAGCACCCATCTCCTCCAACTCACGTTGTTTGTCAGGATTAGCTTTTAAAAACTCCTCTACTTCTTTTCTTTCTTCTGCTGAAACCTCACCATAAAGAAAAGCAATTAATTGTTCCTCTTTAATATTCCTAAGATTCATAATATAAATTTTCCTTTGTTAATTGTCTGTCCGCCAAAAACTGCTTTAAATGACTTAAAGCATAATATAACCGTGATTTCACTGTATTTTCAGATACATCCAGTATCTCAGCAATTTCAAGGAATTTTAAACCTTCATATTCTTTCATGATAATAACCTCCCGCTGCTCTACAGAAAGTTCCTGAAGTGCATGCTGGATCAGTTTGTTCAGATCATTCTGCTGTAGCTGGGCTTCAACTACAGGTGATTCAACAAAATCAATTCTTTCTTCTCTATTCTCATTTTCTGTTTCTATAAAAAGAGAGTTTATCCTGCTATTTTGCCTGTATTCTTCATGGCATGCATTTGCAGCAATTCTATAAAGCCACGGCTTAAATTTGTCGATGTCTTCAAGCTGTGAGATCTTGCGGTACATATTAATAAAGGTTTTTTGTGTCACCTCCATTGCCAGATCATGATTACCTATGTATTTTAATGAATAATTATAGATCCTTTTGTACCAAAGGTTCACCAGTTTACCCGAGGCATTTTGATCACCTCTTTTAGCACGTAAAATAATACTGTCGGCGTGCGTCATAGCTATTTCAAGCAGAGTTCCTGCATACATCAGACAAGTTTATTAAAGTTAACAATCCTTAGATGAAGCTTATGGATAAATAGTTTTAACGGGGCTTATAATTTTTTATCGGATATTTGTAATGTATGAAAAAACTGATCAGCTTTTTACTTCGCAAAGTCCCAAGAAAGTACCTTCAGCTAATAGGTAAACCAATATTGAAAGTTGTTGGTATATTTTACAGAGGCAATCGCTACACCTGCCCCGTGATCAATAAAAGCTACCGTAAATTTTTACCTTACGGAAGAATTAACCCGAGGCCAAATGCACTTTGCCCCGAATCATTAAGCCTTGAGCGCCATCGCCTTCTCTACCTTTTTCTCCAGCAAAAAACAAATTTCTTTACCGAAAAACTTAAGATAATGCATGTGGCTCCGGAGCTATGTTTTATGGACAGTTTTGAAAAGCAACACCGTGAGGGATATATAACTACAGATATTGAATCACCCCTTGCCAAAGTAAAAGCAGACATCCACGATCTTCCTTTTAATGACAATCATTTTGATGTTGCTATTTGTAATCACGTCCTGGAACATGTGGAAAACGATATCCAGGCGATGAAAGAAATACACAGAGTTTTAAAGCCCGGAGGATGGGCTATATTGCAGGTGCCTTTTTTTCATCCTATACCAGAAACAACAGAAGAGGATATTACAGTTACAAGCCCTAAAGAAAGGGAGCGTTTATTCGGCCAGGATGATCATGTAAGAAAGTATGGCAGGGATTATGCAGATAGACTGAGGAGTGCAGGCTTTACGGTTAAAGAAGATCAATTTATTGATGAGTTTTCACAAGAGGAACAAAACCGTTTTGCTCTGCCTAAAGGTGAAACAATCTATTTCTGCAAAAAATGAAAAAGTTATATATAGTACTGCTATTTCTTATTACCACAAATCTGTCCTATGCCCAGGATAAAAAATTTGCCCGTGCTATTATAGATTCATTAGCGGCACCTCAAATGCATGGCCGTGGTTATGTAAACAATGGTGATAGCCTTGCTGCCGCTTACATTGCCAATATTTTTGATAGCCTCGGATTAGAAAAGCTTACTGATAATTATTTTCAGGATTTTCATATTGGAGTCAATACACTTCCCGGAGTGGTAAGGATAAAGATTGGTAAAGATGAGCTTACTCCCGGTACTGACTATCTGATTGATCCTGGAAGCCCTTCTGTTAGGGGAAAGTATAAACTTGTATTTGTAGATGAAAAGGAACTTGAACAGCCTAATGAATATTTATCTTCACTAAAAAAAGCAGATAAAATATTTTTAGTATTCCCTACGGGATCTTCAAAGAAAAAAAACATAAATGATCTTATAAATTTTCTAAAGTACAGACCGGATAGTCCTATAGCGGGTATTATACAGCTGACGGATGAGAAATTAACATGGTACGGAGCACAAACCCAAAGTGAAAGGCCGCTGATCATTATGCAGGAATCTGCTCTACCAAAAAATACTAAAAAAATAACCTTGTTTGTTGAAGCTGAGCATGTAGAGCATTATAAAACTCAAAATGTAGTTGGTAGATTAAGTGGAAAAAGCGATTCTACTGTTGTAATAACAGCTCATTATGATCATCTGGGAAGGATGGGAAAGAATGTTTATTTTCCAGGTGCTAATGATAATGCGAGCGGAACAGCTTTTTTACTGGATATGGCAAGACATTACAGCAAAAAAGATAGCCTGCCATATACAATGGTATTCGTAGCATTTGCAGCTGAGGAAGTTGGGTTATTAGGAAGTAAATACTTCGTGGAAAACCCGTTAATTCCTCTAAATAAGATAAAATTTCTTTTAAATTTTGATCTTGCCGGAACCGGAGATGAAGGGATCCAGGTTGTAAATGGCAGTATTTTTAAAGAAGAGTATGCATTACTTCTTTCATTAAATGATGAAAATCAATATTTACCTCAGGTAAAAGTCCGTGGTGAAGCATGTAACAGCGATCACTGTCCCTTCTATGAGAAAGGAGTTCCCAGCTTCTTTATTTACACGTTAGGAGGAATAAAAGCTTACCATGATATTGAGGATGTGGCGAAGACTTTACCGTTAACTGAATATGAAGATTATTTTAAGCTGATAACACGTTTTATTGGAGAACTTTGAAATGGGAGCCACTAAGGCACGAGGACTCAAAGAATATTATGAATTTTTTGTATAATTTATTCTCAATTGAGATGCTCTGCGAAATCTCCGCGCCTCTCCGGCTCTGCGGTAAAACATTCTATTAAAATTAACTTTTCTTTTCACTGCAAAGACGCTAAGACGCAAAGGAAACGCTAAGAATTGATTTAAATCTAATCGCTTTAACTGCCTCTGCGATACCTCCAGCGTCTTCCTGCCTCTGCGGTTAAAACAATTATTGAATTATTTTCCTTTTGCAGCTTCAAAGGGGGATTTTTTATACAATAGCGCTTCCTTAAAAAACCCGGAAGCATAAGCAGATAATTGGATGAAGGCAGCTCCAACACTTAAAATACCTACCTTTAAACTTCTATTTTTTAATGCTGAATCAATGAGGATAGCTAAAGACCAAATAGCTATTAATATTATCCCCAGGACAAATAAAAGCGGGCTCATTATTAAAGAGAATAATACACCAATGACAAAAATTAAAAAGAGCAAGGGTAAAAGATGTACCAGCTTAAGCTCCTCAGGATAAAAACGGGCTATATTTATTCGAGCCCTGCCAAAAAAATACAGCTGATCCCAAAACTGCTTAAAAGAAGTCCTGCGTTTGTGATATACATATGCATCAGGAATTAAACCTGTTTTAAATCCTTTTTTATTAATGCGAATGCTGAACTCAATATCCTCACCCATACGAGGTATGATATAGCCTTCAGTAGCTTTAAAGACCTCTTTGGAAATACCCATAT
The DNA here is from genome assembly GCA_051418055.1 of Candidatus Cyclobacteriaceae bacterium M2_1C_046. Classification (GTDB taxonomy): domain Bacteria; phylum Bacteroidota; class Bacteroidia; order Cytophagales; family Cyclobacteriaceae; genus JBPRGH01. The sequence goes on from JBPRGH010000007.1 coordinate 116,166, forward strand.
TAAAGCTCCGCGGATGATAAGGACCAATATGTTTTTTATTACCGCGTATACCTCCTGTCGTAAAAAAGCTGGTCATTGAATAAGAGATCGCCTTTTGCAGATCATTAAATCCGGGATGTGCTTTGTCGGGCCCTCCAAAAGCGTCCAGTGGTTTATGATTGAAGAAATTCTCTAATGCCTGAAAATAATGTTTCGGAATTATGCAATCGGAGTCAAAAACAATAAAGTAATCCCCGGTAGCACGTTCGAACCCATAATTGCGTGTAAAGCCCTGTCCTGTATTTTCTTTAAAATAATACGTAACATCAAGCCTTTCTTTATACTTCTCAACTATATCCTCACATTTGTCAGATGAACCATCCTCAATAACAAGGACCTCAAAATTTTTATAAGTCTGTTCCGTAAGGCTTTCCAGCAGCTCGTCTACCTCAACCGGGCGATTGTAAACAGGTATGATCACGGAATATTTACGCATCTTATGCCTTAAATCAACTTTCTGTTTTATTAATTTTTACCGGACTTCTAAGCCCAAATTTTCTCTGCACAACTCCGAGACTCTCCATCTTTGCGGTAGGGCTCCGCTGAATTAAGATTTCTGATTTCTGATTTACTCGTACCCGCATAGCATGCCGCACATCCTCTCGTGAACCTTCGTTGCACTTCGGTTTACTCATTCGCACAACCATGCCGCACAGGCCCTCGTGAACCTTCGTTGCACTTCGGTTTCTGATTTCAAATTTCTCATAACCCTATCTTCTCCTTCACAATATAATCTTTCTCCGATAAAGATTTCATTGCCAGCATCTCTGCCAGGAATCCTGTAACAAAAAGCTGAACCCCTACAATAAGCGCTACAAGCGCAAGAAAAAATAAAGGCTGGTCCACTATATCACGAGCAGGTATATGGGCGAAATAAATTTTATAGAGCTTTTCTCCGATTAGCCAGGTGGTAATAATAAAACCTGCTAAAAATGATAACGTACCCAGTGCGCCAAAGAAGTGCATCGGCTTCTTTTTAAATTTAGAGACAAATGTAATAGAGATCAGGTCCAGAAAACCATTTACAAATCTTTCAAAACCAAACTTTGTAGTACCGTATTTACGTGCACGATGCTCCACTACCTTCTCCCCTATACGTTTGAAACCAGCCCATTTGGCAATTACAGGAATGTACCGGTGCATCTCACCATAAACATCTATATACTTTACCACATCACTGCGATAAGCTTTAAGGCCACAATTAAAATCGTGCAGCTTAATCCCTGAGATCTTTCTTGTTACCCCATTAAAGAACTTGCTTGGTAAGGTTTTGCTGATCGGATCATGGCGCTTCTTCTTCCATCCGGACACTAGATCATATTTCTCTTCCCTGATCATTCTGTAAAGGCCGGGGATCTCGTCAGGGCTATCCTGCAAATCAGCATCCATGGTGATCACTACCTCACCTCTTGTAGCTTTAAAACCAGTATCAAGAGCTGCAGATTTACCGTAATTTCGATTAAAGCTTATTCCTTTTAGTGCAGGATATCTCTTGCCCAGCTCTTCCACAATGGTCCAGGACCTGTCGGTGCTTCCATCATCAACCATTATGATTTCATATCGGAAACCGTGCTCCTGCATTACACGGCTTATCCATTCAGTCAGCTCTGGCAGTGACTCCTCTTCGTTATATAAGGGAATAACTACCGATATATCAATTTTTTCAGACACTCAGTTCCGGATTACTATTTTTAGTAAATGCACTAATTATCAAAGATATAATAAATCCAAAAAAGACACCGCCAATAATTCCTATTAGAAGGATCATTTCCGGAGAGCTAAACATCTCTGCCATTTCTAACCCCATCTCAATTTGCTCATCAGTCATTCCCTGCTCTTCAAACTGCTCAATCTGCATTTGGCGCATGTTAGACATATAATTATCATCAATGAATTTTATATATACATACATAAAAAGTGATGAAATTACAGAAGACACTAATGCCACAAGTGTTCCAAGCCCTAATCCCTGACCATAAGTCATGAATCCGTCACCTTCTTTTTTATATTCTCTATGGGCCAATACAATTAAGGCAATTGTGAGGATCACCCCTAACCATCTGTAAATGGTTGCATTGGGGTCTCCGGTGACTACACCTATCATGAAGAATAATATAGAAATAATCCCAAGAATTAATCCATATTTAATGGCTACTGATTTTAATGATACGTTTTCTTCCATGGTTTTTATAGTTGATCTATTTGTTTTGGTTGCCTTCGCAAGATAATGGATATAATGATGGTTAAAAATAATCCGATCACCACACTTTTGAAATAATAATCCATTGCAAGGTCAGTGAGGCTGGTGGCCGGTAAACTTTGCAGGGTGTTCTGGTAAGTCTGCTCCCCTATTGATTCCAAAAATTTCTCTTTATTGCTCACCAGATGTTCAGTCATATATGAGATATAAGAGGATAAAAACTCCTCTTCAAAGGCCCCAAATGCTAAAATAAAAATTGCGGCAAAAAAACCGAGCACAATAGCAACCAACAGCCCCAGCAGCATACCCTGCCAAAAATGAACAACTCCCTCATTTTTATTGTCCCTGAATTCTTTTATGGAAAAGAAGATAAATAAAGCCAGTAAAAAAATTCTTACATCGTAGATCACCGGAATTAAAAGAGGATGTACACCTGTATAAAATAAAACGACAAATAATATGCACAGTAATATTGCACTGACAAAACCGTATTTTAGCCCTACTTTAACGGTTGTGGGTTTTCTGTTAAAATATTCTTTCACTTTTGTTCAATAAAATTATTCCTGTTCAATCCAGCTCTTGCCGTTATTAAATACAGCCTTTACCTTGCCGGTTATAGTCTTACCCATATAAGGTGAATTGAAAGATTTAGAAAGGATATTTTTCTCATCCGGTATCCATGCTTTATTTGGGTCAAGCAAGGTAAGCTCAGCCTCATTCCCTTCTTCTATTGCTGGAACAGGTATATTCAGCAGGTTCCGTGGGTTAGTAGTAACTTTTTCAATAAGCAAATCCCATTCGATATCATTACTTAACTCTACAAGATTTGCTGCTACTGTTTGCAGGCTTATCATTCCAAAATCTGCCAGATCAAATTCCAGGTTCTTGCTTTCTGTATCCTGTGGTATATGGTTTGAGACAATTATATCAATTGTCCCATCCTTCAATCCTCTTAGCAACTTTTTATTATGGTTATTATCACGTAGTGGCGGGTTAACTTTAAAATTAGCTTCATAATCCACTAATGCTTCATCCTTTAACAGAGGCTGGTAAGAAGCCACATCACAAGTGATCTTCAGTCCTTCCTTTTTAGCTTTTTTTATAAGATCAACAGCCCCCTCAGTAGATATAACACTGAAATGTAATTTACCAGCGGAATATCTCAATATATCAAGATCCCTGCTAATCATTAGCTCCTCGCCCAGTGCCGGCATTCCCTTCATTCCTAATCCCGTGCTTACCTCTCCTTCATGCATCTGTCCGAACATATTCAGCCATTTATCTTCAGCTTTATTTATTACCAATCCGTTGAAAGGCTGAAGATATTGCAGCACCTTTAAAATTATATCAGTATGCCAGACAGGCTTTAATCCATCTGTAAAACCTACAGCTCCGGCATGATGAAGGTCGGTCATTTCCGTTAGCTCCTCACCTTTACATTCCCTGGTCACTGCACCATAAGGGAATACATTAGTAAGATACCTGCCGTTATAGCTTTTTAAATAGTTTATATCATTTTTTGAATCAATAACAGGTGAGGTATTTGGTAATAAAGCAACGCCGGTAAAACCCCCTGCAGTGGCTGCTTCCAAACCAGAAACCATATCTTCCTTATGTTCATATCCAGGGTCAGCAAACCAGGAACGCATATCAAACCAGCCAATAGTAAGGTACATTCCTTTAGCCTCAATCACCTGCTCATTCCCACTGCTGACTTTTCCTATATGTGTGATTTTTCCTTTATCAATGGTAACATCAACTACTTTTCCATGGTATGATGAGGCTGGGGAGAGGATCTTTGCTCCTTTAATCGTTATTTTCATAAGGAAAATGAATTATGGTACAAACCTAATAATTAATATTTCTGCTAACAGGAAAATGATGGATAAAATAAGACAATATTTCCATAAAGACCATCCTACAAATTGCTTTTCTAATGTACGCCTGAACTCCTCAGCATCTCCGGATTCATAGAGGGTAAAGTTAGGCAGGGTTTCAACAACATTTTTTAATTCATCTAAGCTAAACGGCTCCAGAATTGATTCTGCTTTATTAATATTAAAGGCAATGGTTTCATAATGTCTCTCTTCTGTAACTAATTGATAAAAACCGGCATCAACTTCATATGCCGGTAACTGTAAAAGTAATTGCTGATTGCTCACCCGCTGAACAGGGATTATTTCCTTATCCTGCTGCCTTAATTTAAATAGCTCGGATGGCAGTAACGAATCGTATGAAAATAACAAAGTACGCTCATCCAGATAATGATAAAGCGGCTGTTCACCCTGAGAGCTTAAAGCAGCAATTTTATACATAACCGGCACAAATAATGCGTGCTTGTGCATTGTAGTGAATTCATCTTCAAAAGGTGAAGCAAACAAAAACACCTGATCATTAACTTTTGATAAAAATGGCATACCATTATTTAACTGCAACAAAGATGACCTTTGTGTGGTCCAGGTGATGACTGGTGCTGCAGAGGGCATATCAATGGCAGGATCTCTCTCCTCAAATACCTGGCTAAAAAAAGGATTATCAAAATCCGGGGTTAAAAGCTTATGCTGCTGAATGGTATCAGTGGAGGTAATTGTACCAAATAAATTTTTATAGCTCGATACATCCGGGTCAGGATTAGGGATTAGTACTATTTGTCCCCCTCTTTCCATAAAATTATTTACTGCAATGGAAAAAGAAGGCTCAAGCTGTGCTAATTGGTTTAAAACCAAAAGATCCGTGGTTTCGAGAGAATTATAGTCAAAATTGTTGTAATGGAATGAACGTAAGTTAAATAGTTCTTTATTTCCGTATACCCGTGAGATTACTGTAGGAGTATTTTGCTGGCGTACTTCTGTAACATTTATCTTCTCCCCCAGGTCAAGCACAAAATAGAGGTCATTATCAAAAGTCACAGGATATTCCTCAATACTGATCCTGCCTGTATTTTGCTCATTTGCGCCTGAGATAAGATCAAAATTTAATGTTTTAGTTGCCGATGCTCCTAAATCTGTTGTTGTACTTGCTACCTGAACATCACTTAAAAATATCCGTACGGTTACATCCTCTGCGGGTTGGTCTGAATCATTTTTCAGGTTTACATATAACCTCACCCGCTCTTTACCTATTAGAAAAGGATTATCCAGATATGTTGTATCTATATAAACATTGGATCTGGACTCTGTAAAAACAGGCAATAAACGAACCTGCATCAGTGTATCCGTCTTCTGCGGAAGGCCTTTTGTTGATCTTTGAAAATCACTGATAAAATAATAGTCACCCAGCCCATCTATCTCCTGCATACTACGCCAGCGGCTTAATATCTCATCCGTTGTTCGAATAACGCCGGTAAGCTGCACCTCGGTAAGTAGCTCCTGTAGTTGAGCAGCACTATGTGGAGCATGGCTAAAAGGCGCAAAATCATTTGTTAAAAGGTAGAAATCAGTTCCGGCAGGATATATAGAAATTAATGATCTTACATAATCCATTCCCTCCTCAAAAGCAGTTATTTGCTCACCTGAAGCACGGTTCATGCTATAACTGTTGTCCAGATAAAAATAAACTTTATCACTCTGTAACGCTCCTTTAGAAGCTGGGATAAACGGTTGGGCAAAGGCCATTATCAACCAGAAAATGAAAAGCATCCGACTCAGCAGTACCAGATAATGTTTGAGTTTACGCCTGGATTTTGATGCTTCCTTTACTTTTTTTATGAATTGCGTATTGGAGAAGTAGATCCGCCGGGTCTTCCGAAAATTAAATAGATGTACGATAATAGGGATCGCCAGTGCGAAAAGCCCCCATAGCCAGCCGGGATTTAAAAAACTCATTACTTACAAATCTAATGATGTGAGGGTTGTTGTACAATTTAACGGGGAAGGAAATGGAAAGATTGTGAAAATTAGATATGAGGTGTGAGATATAAGATATAAGATATGAAATCGAGGTTTTATTGTGTTTTATCCGTAAAATCCTTACTTTGGGAAAGGAAAGTAAGAAAAATACATTTGTGCATTTATAAGAAGCCTTTATTCTTTTTTTAAATTCAATATATTAATATTTTTTTTGTCTTTCTTATTATTTCAACAATAAGTTGTACGGATGATGATCCTTTTCAATTTGGCTGTGAAGGTACTGTTATCCAGAATTTAAAGAATACTACATTTCTTGCTACAAGTTCAGTAATAGGCCATGTATTTCTGTCAGAGGATTTAGGGATAATCTTACCGAATTGCTCAAGATCCCATACTATTGATGAATTATACTGGGAATGGGCAGAACGTGACGAGTATGATTGGAGGAGTATTAACCCTAATGGCATTTGGGTTAATACTTCTGGTCCTTTGTATCAACCTGGGCCTAACCAGACCCCATCATTTCTGATGTCAGCAACTCATATTGAAGAAGTTAAAGTAGAGAATATTTTAGAAGAGTTTAATTTTTATTTATTTGAGGTACCTTATAAAGATACTTTAGGTTATGGATACTATCTTGAATATAATGGATTGCGGATTAAACAAGAGGAAATACCCGCAGCTCCTGGGATCATCCCGTTTAAAACACATGGAGAGGCTTTAAAGATAGCCTATCTGGTGGCATACCGACTAAAGAACGAGCAGGGCATGCCAGCAATTACGACTTGGGAACTTGGGTTCTTTAATATTGAAACAGAGTGGTAATTATCTAATTAATTGCAAAAATCCTTTTCTTTTAATAATCAATCATTAAATTTTAGCTTTATTAATTAATTTGGTAAGAGGGTGAGCAAAATATAATTAAGTTATGGCTATACTATATCAGGCAGGAGTATAAAAAAAAATTGCCTTATGCTCCTTTTACATCCGATCTCAAAAGTTAAATAACATTTTAAGCTAAATCATAATGATGGAGCAAAGAATAACAATAATAACCCTCGGGGTTACCAACCTTTCCAGATCTGAAAGTTTTTATTCAGATATATTAGGATGGACTAAAACGCAAGACAGTAACGAAAATATTATCTTCTATAATTTAAATGGCATTCTACTATCGCTGTATCCAAAAAATAAACTTGCTGAGGATGCGGGGATAATAAATACTGAAGATGGCTTTAATGGCTTTAGCTTATCTTATAACACAAGAACTGAAGAAGAAGCAGACGCACTTTTTTATAAATTAAAAGAGGCTGATGTTGCTATTGTTAAACTACCAGAAAAAGTATTCTGGGGTGGCTACAGTGGTTATATTGCGGATCCTGACGGAAATCTGATTGAAATAGCTTATAATCCACATTTAACGATTACTGAAACAGGTAGTGTTAAATAAACTTGTATTATTCAAACCTTCTTAATCCATTATCAGGATTTTTATTTCGGTTAAAGAAGTAACCTAATGAAAATTCAATTGCCTGATTACTAATATCCTGATTATCTGCTTCTTTTATGTCTGTTAAGCCATGATAATATCTGACGGAAGCTTTAAAGTTTTTCTTTTGATAGCCTATTCCTGAAATTATACCTATGTCTGTACTGGCTAATTGATCCTTTATTTGATAATCTGTTTCCCCAATAGTTGTCTGAGCCATAGCAAGAACAGCAACGCGAGGGCCGATTTGCAGGTTAAAACCTTCCGAAATAAAATACTTCACCATCACGGGCAGTGCAACATAATTAAGGCTAACTTTTTGCTCAGGATCATCATTATCAATAGCTCCCTGTAAGGTGAAGACTAACTCGGGTTGAATAAATAAATTTCCCCCCACCTGGAATTCTACCAAAGCTCCTGCCTGAAAACCGAGTTTAAAAGTAACTGTATCAATATCTCCTGTTAGGTTAGAGAAATTAATACCAGCAGTAATACCAAGATTTTGAGCATTACAAACTGTTGATAGCCCCAGTAAGAAAATGATGAGAAAACGCTTCATATGATTAAAATTTAATGAATAGTAGTTATATAAATTTTATTCCTGTCATATTGTTTTAGAATATGAAAAATAAACATCATTACCAGGGAAGGTTAATATATAAAGGATCGCCTTTCATTTAAAATCCAGATTATAGTGCCTCAACAAGTTAAGCCTATTACTTAAATTAAAACATTCGTGCGATTATTTACTTATTCAACTGAACGATTACCTATAATTATATTAATTTTCACTTCAACCCAAAAGTTACTCTAATGAACCAGGAACATTATAAAAAACTGGAGCACATGTATCTAAATGCAAATATTAATTCTGAATTTTTTGCTTCTTCTACCATTCAGATCACCGATGAGATGGCGAAAATAGAGTTGCCGGTAGATGAAAAATATTTTCACGCTCTTGGTGGCGTGCATGGCTCCGTATATTTTAAATTATTGGATGATGCAGCCTTCTTTGCTGTTAACTCGGTGATAATGGAAAATTTTGTACTCACCACCTCCTTTAACCTTCACCTTATCCGCCCTGCTGACAAAGGCAAGCTGAAAGCAGTAGGGAAGATAAAATTCAAATCGAAAGACAGCTTTATTGCAGAATCATTTTTATACAATGACAGGAATAAAGAAATTGCTTTTGGAACTGGTACTTTTGTAAGAAGCAAAAAGTCTTTATCTGAAGAAATCGGCTATAAATAATCTTATGCCAAATTTTATGATTGAATTCCCCCTTAAGCAGCACCTTAACATCTAAATCTTCTGTGTTATCTTTGCACCCATGTCTTCCATCATTTATGATTTTGCCATAGTAGGAGCCGGTGCTGCAGGTTTAAATCTGGCCATGGCAATGCTCAATGATCCTTATTTCGAAAACAAGAACATCCTCATTCTTGAAAAAAAAGATAAAGAAGAGAATGATAAAACATGGTGTTTTTGGGAAACGGGCAATGGAATTTGGGATGAAATCATAACGCATCAATGGCAAAAAGGTACATTTATTACTAAAGACACCCACACAAAACTGGACCTGTTCCCATATCGCTATAAGATGATCCGTTCAGTTGATTTTTATGACTATACCAAGCAGCAGCTTCGATCGGCGCCTCAATTTACTTATGTGCAGGATGAAGTCAAGGATATAAGTATGCTAAACCAGTGTGAATTGACAGCCCTCAATGGCAGCTACAAATGTGACCATGTATTTGACAGCCGTATTGATCCGGAAGTAAAAGAAGTTAAGGAAAAATATCTTCATGTACTACAGCATTTTAAAGGATGGTATATAACCACCGAAAAAGAAGTTTTTAATCCATACTCTTTTACAATGATGGATTTCCGCCTCAAATATAAAGATACCACCAGCTTTATGTATCTCTTGCCAACTTCTAAAAAAGAAGCACTGGTAGAATTTACTTTTTTTACCCCTGAGCTCGTTACAGAGGAAATCTATGATGATTTGCTGCAAACCTATATTAAAGAGATCCTCAAGGTTGACGACTATCAAATTGCAGAGGTAGAGAAAGGTGTTATACCCATGACAAGTTATCCCTTTCATAAAAAGCATCAGGAGAAGGTAACAAAAATAGGTACTGCAGGTGGATGGGTACGGGCTTCAAGTGGGTACTCGTTTAAAAATGCCGAGCGAAATTCCCAGAAGATCATTGATAATATAAAATCCGATAAACATCCGGCAGACGGGCTTCACAGCAAAAAATTCTATTTTTATGATTCACTGTTTCTTGATATCCTGGTGAATAAAAACCATCTGGGCGAGAAGATATTTGCAGCTATGTATGAAAAAAATGATATCCAACAGATATTCAGGTTCCTTGATAATGAAACTTCAATAGCAGAAGATGTAGCTCTAATCTCCAGCCTTCCAAAGAAGCCCTTTTTAAAAGCTTTAATGAAGCATTTCCTTTGAGTTAAACCAGATACTGGTCCCACATTTTAGGTTCAACCATTATTACTTCCTGTTCTCTATCTACCACAACAGCTCCGGGCGGATCTCCTTTACGCTTACGTACATATTTTCTTTCTGTAACTATTACCGGACATAATGTGTCAGTCTTTCTTTTGCTGTTGAAAGCAGCCAGCTGTGCCGCTTTTTCCACTACAGGCACCGGAATCTTCTCTTTATTTTTTTGACGGACAATAACATGAGAGCCCGATGCAGCCCGGGCATGCAACCACAGATCATCTTTTTTAGCATATTTCTGCAGCACTATATCATTCTGCTTCGCCCCTTTACCAACAAGTACATCATAACCTTCTATCTCAAATCGATGGAAGGGTAAAACTGCTTGCTGCTTTGTTTTTAAAGGACCTTTTGATTCAGCAACTTCACTAGATAATTCCTTATAATTATCCGTAGCTTCAATTTCTTTAAGCTTTTGCTCTTTTTCAGCTTTTTGTCTTTCACGTTTTTCTATACCCTCTTTAAGTATAGAAATTTCCTTATGCTGATTTTTGGCTTTTTGGTAATATCGTTCCGCATTTTTTTGTGGTGATAGCTCAGGGTTTAAAGGTATAATAACGGGTTCATTCTCTTTATAAAAATTATCAAACGTTACCTCCTTCTCGCCACTTTTTATCTTGTGCATATGGGCCATTATCAGGTCAGCCCACTGGCGGTAGTTCGTTTCCGTTTCTATCAGGTGCAGCTTTTGCCTGGTAGTCTGGATATAGGAATGATCCTTTTTAATTTCTTTAGTAAGGGATTTTATTGCAGCAGTTTTTTGTCTTACGAATTTCTGCGTGGACAGCCATCGCACATAAAAATCAGAGACGGCATGAAGAGGATCTGAATATACTGATTGTACCTTTTTAAAATTTAATAAAGAAAACTCCGGCATTTCATTTTCCAGAATATAATACTCGTTATTCTCCAGCTCGTGCAAGACCTGTTGGATCAACTGCCATTTCTCCTCAAGAGCTTTATCATCATAATGCTGCTCGTCAAGATATTCCTTTACTGTTTTCCCAAAAGTCGGAAATAGCTTTTTGTAATTTCCCTCGTTCTCAGTAAATGTTTCATAATCCTGTGGAATAGGTCGGTCAAGAGCTATTGGATCAATTAACAGATCCTGTTGGAGACGGTTGTTAAATAATAGTTCTGGTTTATTGTTCCTGCAATAGATCAGATTTGACCTGTTGCCATGCATCTTGAAGAGGATACTTTTTTTATTTTCCAATTCAAGTAGGAATGCCCTTTCATTCTCATATTGATAAACTCCTGTTATTTTTTCACCGATACAATCTTCAAAAATATCCACACTGTTTTTCTTCGCCCTGTAAAGTTTCTCAGGAAAAGAAAGGCAACAAAAATCAGGTCTAAGTAATGCACGGATAAAAAACTCTTCAAGAGTAGCCGGATCTGTTAATGCAATAACCAGCTCATTTTTATTTTGAGAGTAACATTCCCTGATGCTGAAGCCAAATATTTTTGCCCTAAGGGAATTGGTTAAATGTCGTAAAAAGTAATAATTATTCTGCACCTTACAAAGATACAGTCAATCCATCATATGCAATTTGAACATTATCAGGAAGCAAACTATCCACTTCGCCATGCCGTCCCATTTTATGACTAATATGAGTAAGGTAAGCCTGCTGGGGTTTCAGCTCTTCAATAACTTCCAACGCTTCATTAAGGTTAAAGTGAGATATATGCTCTTCCTTCTGTAAAGCATTAATTACTAAAATCTTACAATCAATTAATTTTTCTTTTTCAGCTTCAGGAATAAGATTGGCATCCGTAATGTAGCAAAAATCATTTATGCGAAAACCAAATACGGGTAATTGATAGTGAAAGACTTGTATCGGTAAAAAATTTACCCCTTCAATTTTAAACGGTTTTGAATCAATTTCAAAGAGTTTATAGCTGGGAACCCCGGGGTACTTTTTTTCAGTAAAGGCATATGAAAATTCCTGCTTAAGCTGTTTTAACACTCTGGGGTGTGCATAAATAGGCATATCCTTTTGCTGCTTGAAATTAAATGCCCGCACATCATCAAGTCCAGCAGTGTGATCCTTGTGTTCGTGTGTAAATACAAGTGCGTTTAGTGTCGTAATATCATTAGCCAGCATCTGCTGACGAAAGTCCGGGCCACAATCAATCACAAAACTTTTTTCATCAATTTGAATGTGTACTGATGAACGGAATCTTTTATCCCTGAAGTCAAGGGATTTACATACCCGGCATCCGCACCCAATAACAGGTACACCCTGGGAAGTTCCGGTGCCTAGAAAAGTGATTTTCAAAGCTCCAATGAAATTTGAGATAACTCCTGATATAATTTCCTGTTTTTTTCACTGAATTTAGCCCCTCCAAGATCCAGTGTTTTTATGATCTCCAGCAAGCAATTGATTTTACCATCCACAGCATAATATTTGTTGATGATAATTATTTTTGTTTCGTTAAGTATACAATAACCAGACTTAAAATTACCTTTTTCATAGCGTAGCATGTAATCTGTTTCAGCGATAAGATCTTCCAGTCTTGCTAAAAAATGTTTGGTATACTTGATCATTATCAGGAGTATTTTTTAACCGCCCTTACCAGAGCATCATAATCCAACGGCTTAATAAGATATTCATTTATACCTACTCTGTCAAAATCTTCTTTTGTATAATTTTTATAATTTCCTGAAATGGCAATAATAGGTGTGTTTGCTTTATTTTTATCTTCAAGTTTTCTGATCTCACTGGCGATCTCCATGCCATTCATTCCGGGCAAAATAATATCAAGGATAATAACATCATAATTTCCTTTTAATATTTCATCTAAAGCCGCTTTACCGGATTTTACTCCTTTTATATCATACCCTTGCCCCTGAAAAATTTTTTTAGATAATGTCTGAATAACAGGGCTATCATCAGCCAATAAAATCGATTTTGCCATACTTGCAGTTGTTTCTAATCAGTGATCGTTATAATGCACTTTAAATTCCTTAAAAAAATACTCCAACCCTTTTAATTCTTGTTCGAGTTCGGTCACATAGCCTTTTATTAACTGCTCTTCAATTTGCTTTGCTTTTCTCGCCACCCTGTTAACTCCCAGGGTTCCTGCATTCCCCTTAATGGTATGAAGTTGGTCAAGAATTCTTTTGTGGTTACTCTCAGACAATGATACAAAACATTCTTTAATTTGTTCTTCTGTCTCATCACAAAAATCTTGCATTGCATCTTTAACCATTTTTTTACCACCAAATTCAACAAGCTTCTCAATTACATTCCTATCCAATATCTTCTCCTGCTTCTCAGTCCATTCCCTCACCCTTCCAATCAGTTCCTCCGGAGCAATTGGTTTAGCTATAAAATCATCGAATCCTTCACTCAGGAATTTGTCTTTCTCACCCTCTCCGGAATAGGCTGTAAGTGCAAGTGTCGGCGGAACAGAGGAAAGATTGTCTTTCATCCATTTCATCACCTCTATTCCACTCATCTCCGGCATTTGAATATCCAGAAGTATAATATCAAACTTATTATTCATTAATAATTTTATAGCCTCTTCTCCGGAATCTACTGTTACAACCACTGCCCCTATCCTTTTTAATATCTGTCCGGCTACTTCAAGATTTATTTTATTATCATCTACCAGCAGCACATGGGGTACTGTAAAAAGCTTATGCTGTTCAAATACCTCTGATTTTTCCGCATGCTTTTTTTCCGCCTTCTCACAAATAAATGTAAACCAAAAAATACTACCGCTTTTCAACTTTGATGTAACACCTATTTCACCACCCAACAAATTGATAATTTCTTTGCTAATACTAAGGCCTAAACCGGCTCCCTCATGTTTTCTGATACTGGAGCTATCCAACTGTGTAAAGCTGGAAAATAAATTTTTATAGTCTGCCTCATTTATTCCGATGCCAGTATCCCTTACTTCTCCTCTTAGCAACAAATTTTTATCCCGCTCCTTCTCCACATAAAGCCGTATATCTACATTTCCTCCTACCGGAGTGAATTTTATAGCATTTGACACCAGGTTGGAATATACCTGTACCAGCTTTAGCTCATCTGTATAAATATATTCCGGCACCTTTTTATTTACCTGATAAGAAAGCTTTATATTTTTCTCTGTTGCCTTCTGCTCATAAACTGTGAATACCTTTTTAATCAATTGATCAGGGGAAACTACTGATAGCTGCACATTCATTTTGCCGGCCTCTAATTTTGACCAATCCAAAATATTATTTAGCAGCCGCAAAAGTATATCTGAAGACTGTTGAATTGCATTCACCTGTTTCATCTGATCTGTAGAAAGATCAGAGGAAGCAAGGACACTTGTCATCCCTAAAATACCATTTAAAGGTGTTCTTATCTCATGGCTCATATTAGCCAAAAAATCTTCCTTTACTCTTAAAGATCTCCTGGCAATTTTTATTGCACGATCAAGTTCCTCTCGTATATGAACAAGATTTGATTCGTCACGAACCACACCTTCTACATACCATTTCTCATCATAAACCAGCCTTAAAATACACTTTGCAGGTATTATCTTACCATATTTATGAACAATTGAAATTTCCACATCCCTGATCTCCTTTTCATTGGCTAACTGCCGGAGCAGGTTTTTTGTCAAAGGGGAATAAAGATAAAAGTTAGTGACATCCTGTCCTACTAGTTCATTTTCATCATAACCAGTAATACGTTTTGAGGAAGGGCTAACAATACTAATTTCTCCATTCAGACAAGCCCTGAAAAAAATATCTTCGAAGGAGTTAAAGATATTGGTAAATTTCTTTTCACTTTTCGAGAGCGCTTTATTAAGCTTCTCTGCATGTGCTACAAGTTCTTCTTTATCTAACTTATGAATATCCACCACGTTATAAAGATAGCAAGATACCAGAAGTTAAAACATATTTTTTTAGATTTACACAATTTGAATCATTTAATAGTCATAGTTGGTCCAACAGCGGTAGGGAAAACAAGAGCCGCAATAGCATTAGCTAATCATTTTGATACAGAAGTTATTTCTGCAGATTCCAGGCAGTTCTATAAAGAAATGACCATCGGAACCGCTAAGCCTTCACCAAAAGAACGTGCGGCAGCAAAACATCATTTTATTGATTTTCTTCCCGTAACAGATAAATTTAATGCCGGGGATTTTGAAAGAGAAGCGTTAGCAAAATTAGATGCTATTTTTGAAAAAAGTAGTGTAGCAATAGTAACCGGTGGGTCCGGATTATATGTAAATGCATTATGTTACGGCTTTGATGATATACCTGAAGTTCCTGTAGAGATCCGGGACCGGCTCAATAGCGAGTTTGAAGAGAAGGGACTTGTACATCTGCAGGAAAAACTTCGTATGGCAGATCCGGTTTATTTTGACACAGTAGACCGTAATAATCCTCAAAGGTTAATCCGTGCACTTGAAGTTTATGAGCATACTAACAGCCCTTATTCTCAATTTAGAAAAAAAGAGCTCTCCGATAGAAATTTCATGCCCATTTTCATAGGTTTGGAGCTCCCGCGGGAAGAATTGTATGAGAGGATCAATCAGCGTGTGGATAATATGATTGATGAAGGCTTAATAGAGGAAGTTAAAAGCCTTCTCCCCTTTAAAGAAGAAAATGCGTTACAGACAGTTGGCTATCAGGAGCTTTTTGATTATCTGGATAATAAAATAACTTTGTCTGAAGCTATTGACCTGATTAAACGAAATACGCGTCGATATGCAAAACGTCAGCTGACCTGGTTTAGACGAAATGAAAATACGTTTTGGTATCATCCGGACGACATTTCATCGATTATTAATGACATTAACCTGAGATTAAAGTAAAATCGAACTTATTTTAGTACGGTATTTGTTCTAAATAAATAAATTAGAAGTTAAATCACTATTAAATCACTATTACCCATGAAATACATCTTATCTACTTTCTTTATCCTGCTTTCATTTCTGGTTTCAGCCCAAAAAGAGGATATAACAGTTAACTGGATGACTTTTGAGGAAGCTGTAGAGGCCAACAAAAAAGAACCTAAAAAAATCTTTATAGATGTCTATACCGACTGGTGCGGATGGTGTAAGGTTATGGATAAGAACACTTTTAATCACCCTACAATTGCGAAATACCTTAATGAAAACTTTTATAATGTAAAGCTAGATGCCGAGCAGAAAGAAGATATTACCTTCAACGGGCACACCTTTAAATTTGTAGCTTCAGGAAGAAAAGGGTACCATGAGCTTGCGGCAGCCCTTCTGGATGGAAAGCTAAGTTACCCTACTGTGGTTTTTATGGATGAACAGCTGAGAATAATTCAGCCACTGCCGGGGTACCAAAAGCCGGAGCAGTTTGATCCTATCGTACGGTTTATTGGTGACGATCATTACAAGCAAATTGAGTGGGAAAGCTACCGTAAAGAATATAAATCATCTCTTTAATCTTTAGTTTCCATCAATGATTTTAACCATCTGAATTGCTCATCCGGTAATCTGGATGTCTGATAGATATTCCTGCTGTCGAGATATCGGAAATAAGTATTTTTATCGCCGGGAGTAATATATAAATTCAGTACCTCCTCTGTGTTTTTGTAAAGCATCAGCAAATAATAAGAAGTATCAGGTTTTGTTTTTATCCATTCTTCAAAATCTACTGGTTTAAGATCCGCACGCTGGAATTTATTAAAGGCATTAAAAAGATTTTGCACCTTTTCCGGCTGTATGGTGTAGGTAGTATCTTCCTGCAAAACCCTATACTGATCAGTTTCTTTTACAATCTGGACGCCATCTTTTCCGTGAAATTCTATTTTATCAATGTTAGACCAATCAATCTCCTCCACCTGCTCAGGCAATTCCTCCTGCTCAGGAACTTTGGTGAGGCGGTAGATAAATAATATTACTAAAATGACTATAAAGGCTACTAACCACTTTTTAGAAGTGCTGCTTATTTTACTCATATCATTTTTATAACAGCTTTTATTCCAGGCAGTTTAGTAAAAGGAAAAGTAATTAAAAAAATCAGGAAAGATAACCGGCTTAAAAAATATTTGATGGCAGAATATAATGATTCATAAAACTTTCATAAGAAATAGGCAATATCCGAAGCTTTAATAGCAAAAGGTAATAGCAGCTTTACAGAATATCTTTAATTTTGCAGTTCATTTTATAAAAGTCCAATTAAAAGGTATGTCTTTATCAACAAAATATAGTCCTGAATCAGTTGAAGAAAAATGGTACTCCAGGTGGATGGAGAAAGGTTTTTTTCATTCCAGCCCTAATCCTGAAAAAGAGCCATATACAATTGTTATACCTCCTCCCAATGTTACCGGAGTTCTCCATATGGGACATATGCTTAATAACACCATTCAGGATGTGCTAATACGAAAAGCACGGATGGAAGGAAAGGAGGCCTGCTGGGTCCCCGGAACGGATCATGCCTCCATTGCTACTGAAGCAAAAGTAGTAGCAATGCTAAAAGAGAAAGGAATAGAAAAAAAGGATCTTACACGTGAAGAGTTCCTGGAGTATGCCTGGGAATGGAAGGAAAAGTACGGTGGCATAATCCTGGAGCAGCTGAAAAAATTAGGAGCTTCATGTGACTGGGACAGAACACGTTTCACAATGGACGAAAATCTTTCTGAAGCAGTTACAGAAGTTTTTATAGATCTATACAATAAAGGATATGTCTATCGTGGTGTAAGAATGGTTAACTGGGACCCTCAGGGTAAAACTGCTCTTGCTGATGATGAGGTTGTACATAAAGAAGTTCAATCAAAGCTATACTACATCAATTATAAGATAGAAGGAGAAGAAGGATTTGTTACAATCGCCACAACCCGTCCTGAAACCATACTTGGAGATACCGCTGTGTGTATTAATCCGAGTGATGAACGATATAAGGACCTTAAAGGAAAGCGCGTACTTGTACCTTTGATCAATAGGTCTATTCCTGTAATAGAAGATGAATATGTTGATATTGAATTTGGTACGGGATGTTTAAAAGTGACACCTGCCCATGATGTTAATGATTATGAACTGGGTATAAAGCATAATCTTAAATCCATTGATATTTTCAATGATAATGGTACGCTAAATGAAAATGCAGAGATATTTATCGGAGAGGATCGTTTTGTAGTCCGTAAAAAGATCGCTAAAAAGTTAAAGGAAGTAGATCAGCTTCAAAAGGAAGAAGAGTATACCAATAACGTAGGCTTTTCAGAACGTACAGATGCTGTTATTGAGCCAAAGCTCAGTACGCAGTGGTTTGTAAAAATGCAGGAGATAGTAAAGCCGGCATATGAAAATGTGATGAACGATACGGTTAAGCTTATTCCTCCTAAATTTAAAAATACATACCGCCACTGGATGGAAAATGTACGCGACTGGTGCATTTCACGCCAGCTATGGTGGGGGCATCGGATCCCGGCATGGTACCTTCCTAACGGCGAATTTATTGTAGCTGCAAATGCAGAGCAGGCACTTGAGCAGGCTAAGAAAATTGATTCATCTATCACTGCAGATCAGCTGCGCCAGGATGAAGATGTGTTGGATACCTGGTTTTCATCATGGCTTTGGCCAATCTCTGTTTTTGATGGGTTTAAAGATCCTGACAATGAGGATTTTAAATACTACTATCCTACCAATGACCTTGTGACAGCGCCTGAGATCCTGTTTTTCTGGGTTGCCCGCATGGTTATAGCAGGTTATGAATTTAAAGGTGAACGACCGTTTAATAATGTTTATCTGACAGGTATTGTACGTGATAAGCAGGGAAGGAAGATGTCTAAATCGCTGGGCAATTCTCCTGATCCATTGGACCTTATTAAGCAGTATGGCGCAGATGGTGTACGAACAGGTATGTTATTCAGCTCACCTGCAGGAAATGACCTGCTTTTTGATATAAAGCTTTGTGAGCAGGGCTGGAACTTTGCCAATAAGATCTGGAATGCCTTCAGGTTAGTTAAAAGCTGGGAAGTAGATAACAGTAAGAGTGGAGAACCGGATAAATTAGCCATTGAATGGTTTGAATCCCGTTTTAATCACGTACTGACAGAGATTGAAGATCATTACAGTAAGTTTCGTATGTCTGATGCCCTAATGAGCACCTATAAGCTAATCTGGGATGATTTCTGCAGCTGGTACCTTGAGATGGTAAAACCACCTTATGGTGATCCTATTGCCGCTTCAACTTTAGAAGCCACTATTGATATTTTCGAAAAGCTTATGAAGGTATTGCATCCTTTCATGCCATTCATTTCAGAAGAGCTCTGGCATGAGCTGCGTGAGCGGGATAAGGAAGATTATATTATCGTAGCGCAGTGGCCTAAAGCAGGAAAAACAGATCAAAAGCTTCTTGATCAGGCTAGCCGGGCTTTTGAAGTAATCAGCAATATCAGAAATACCCGAACATCTAAAGGCATGTCTCCTAAAGAAGAGCTGGAGCTTTTTATCAAAACCGGTGACTATTCAGTTTATGAACGATTTGAACTGGTACTACAAAAGATGGCTAATCTTAGCACTATTACCCATACAAATGAAGGAAAGGAAAATGCTACTCATTTTGTAGTTAAAGGTGATGAGTTTTATCTTCCAATCCAGAATATAGATACTGAGGCTGAAAAACAACGTCTTCAAAATGAACTTGAATATACCAAAGGTTTTAAAGCTTCAGTAAGTAAAAAGCTAAGCAACGAAAAATTTGTAAAGGGAGCCCCTGAACAGGTAGTTGAAAACGAACGTAAAAAACTTGCTGATGCTGAGTCAAAAATCAAGGCGCTTGAGGATAGTTTAGCTATGTTGGGGGGTAAGTTTGAAGTTTAAAGTTCAAAGTTCCTGGTTTCTTGTTCCTGGTTTTTGGTTCGTAGTTCGTGGTTCGTGGTTTTTCCAACCAAAAACCACGAACTATGAACCAACAATCCGTTTATCATTCGGCTGCAACCTGCATTAAAATCCCGCATAGCCAGGCTCCATAGGTCCCTAATGCATAGCCTAATACGGCTAATAATACACCTACAGGGGCAAGGGATGGGTGAAATGCTGTGGCAAGGACTGGTGCAGAAGCAGCTCCTCCAATATTTGCCATACTGCCCACAGATAGGAAGAAAAAAGGAGCTCGTATAAGTTTAGCTACTATAATTAATAAAGTAACATGTATGGCCATCCAGATAAAACCTACCATAAAATAGCCTGGGTTGTCGAAAATTGCCAGTACATCCATCTTCATACCAATTGATGTAACCAGGATAAAAATAAAAACCGTTCCTATTTTAGATGCTCCTGCCCCTTCATAGGTCCTCATCTTTGTGAAGGAAAGAATGACACCAATAGTAGTAGCAAATACAACAATCCAGAAAAAACCGCTTGTAAGGCTGTATTTTGCCAGCCCGGGAGCGTTGGTTTCAATGAAAGGGGCAATAATATCTGCTAAAAAATGCGCTAATCCTGTTGCTCCAAAGCCTATGGCAAGGATCACCATTAAATCACTGGTTGTGGGTATTTTCGAAATCGAGGCGCTATATGCTTCCATCTTTTTTACAAGATGTTCTATAGAAGTAGTATCTGCTTTTAACTTCTTATCTATCACATTCGATCTCCCAATACCAAGCAACAGTAAAGCCATCCATACCTGTGCGACAATTACATCTACAGTGATACTCATTGAATAAATCTCTGCTGATGGTTTAAAAACTTCAAACATGGCCGCCTGGTTAGCGCCCCCTCCTATCCATGATCCGGCAATAGTAGTCATGCCACGCCATACAGCATCAGGTCCTGCTCCTCCTACAATATCCGGATTAAAAGATGACACAATTAATATTGAAAGTGGCCCACCAATAATAACTCCTACTGTTGCTGTAAAAAATATAATAAGTGCTTTTGGTCCTAGTTTTAGAATTTCTTTAAGATCAACACTTAACGTCAGCAACACAAGACATGCAGGTAATAAAAACCTTGAAGCTACAAAATAAAGCCTGCTGGCATTAGGATCAACTATGTTAAAAGTGTTTAAAAGAGAGGGTAAGAAATAAGCTAATAGAAGTGCAGGAATAAATTTATAGAATTTCTGCCAAAATGGTCTTTCGCTGGCACTCGTTCGGAAAATAAATCCAAGTATTAACATTAGGATACCGAAAATCACAGCATCATTGGTGAGCAAAACATCTTGTTCCTGCATTACAGATAATGGTTGGTTTTTCGCTAAACTAAGGCATTTGATCAACTTCTTCAACGATTTTTGAAAACTCGCTCAATATCATGGCCGTAGCACCCCATACTACCTTATCCTGAATATCAAAATAAGGTGTATTTAGGCGGTATTGCCCACGCACCAGGATCTCCTTTTTTTTACGGAATTTTATATCGGTCAAATGCTGAAGGTCAGCCAAAAATAATTCTTTTACCTCGCGCGGATCGATCTCAAATGTTGGGTCCTTTTCAATATACGCTACTGTGGGTAATATTTTATACCGGCTTGGTGGGATATAAAGCTCACTTAATGTACCTATTACATTAATATCGCTAATCGATACTCCAATTTCTTCTTCAGTCTCGCGAAGGGCAGTCATGATCAGGTCATTATCCTGCTCCTCTTTCCTGCCGCCAGGCAAGCTCACCTGGCCGGAATGGATACCGGGATAGGTATGCCGTAAGGTTAATGGAAATTTTATCTGCCCTTCTTGCTGAAAAAGAAGGATAAGGACTCCCCCGAGCCTTAATTTTTCCTTCTCCTCTTCCATTAACCTTTGCTGCTCAGATGCCCTGCCTATTGGCATCATCAGTTGGCGAGCTTCATCTCCGGGCAATGGTGCAGTGAGCCTTTTTCTTAATTTTTCAACCGCATCGGAAAATGAACTCATGTTTTTTTTATTTCACTAATGTTTTACAAACTTTATTTGTTTGTTCTCACCTGAACTATTATAAATTTCCAACAAATAAACCCCTTCTTTTAGATCCTGTACATTAATAAATTCACCTTCGCCATAAAACTGTCCGTTTTTTACCAGAAGACCAGAATAAGTAAATATCTTAAAAGAGATATACCTATCAGCGCCAGTTAAATATAATTTATTGTTTACCGGATTAGGATAAATAGAAAAATCACCCTCTGTATCATTAACATCTAAAATAGTATAAGAAAAAACCTCAGAAACTGATAAACAGCCATTAAAATCAACTACTGATACAGAATAATTTCCTTCCTCTAATGGAGAATAATTTTTTGATGTTGCTCCTTGTATCTCCACCCCATTATAATACCATTGATACGCTGATGCATCTGAACATATCAGCTGACTGCCAGAAAGGTTGATTACAGGTTGTATAACATCAAATAATTCCACCGTTATTTCAGTTGAAGAAGAGCATGTTCCTTCCGGAGAAAATCCTAATAAAGTATAGGTGGTGGTCTGCTCCAGCACCAGCTGAATACTTGCCCCTGTTCCAGCTAAAGTATTACCTATATACCACTCATAAGAAGAGGCGCCGGTTCCTGTAAGGGTAATATTTCCCGCTTCGCATAGCCCTGCCACATTGGAAGTTGCAACTGTTTCCGGTATTGAAACAACCGAGACAGTAAAATCCACGGCTCCCTGGCAACCTAACTCATTTTCTCCAACAACCTGCAAAGTAACATCCTCAAATGCTGAGAAGGAATAAGTTGGCCCTTCAAAAATCACCGAGCCCCTTGACAGCCATTTTATGTTTGAGCCCCCGGAAGCTGTCAACGTTACCTCATCCCCTTCACAAATTGTTTGAGAGCCTTCCACCTGCATTTGAGGTAACGGTATTACCTCAATATAATCTACTTTTGTTTCCATAGTGCCTCCAAGAATATTAGATGCAGTAAGTGATACATTATACAAGCCAGCGGTTGAATAAGTCACTTTTGGATGCTGTTGAATTGATGTTCCGGGATCTGCCCCCTCCAAAATCCATGACCAGGAACCCGGTGTTCCCGTTGATTGATCTTCAAATTGAACCGCATCACCTTCACATATTTTTATCTTATTTGATGAGAAAGCAGCCTGGGCAGGTTGGCTTACCTGTACGTAACTAAACTTTATATTATCCAGATAAAGCAGGTTACCCCACCCTGATCTATTTACCAAAGCGACATGTACAGAAGGCTCCCCAGCCAAAAAAGAAAGGGAGAATTCATTACTCCTCCATTCCGTATCAGTAGGCTCAAATGGATTTTCCGTAGCTGCTGATGTAGCAAGGTCGTCGCCCCCTTCTGACCAAAATAGGTTCCATGTGGCCCCGCAATCCAATGAATACATAACCTGTAAAGAGTCTAAGTAATCCTGGGAATATATAGCATATGCATGATCAAAGGACAAATAAGGCTCGCCTGAACCTGAAAGGTCCAGCAGTGGAGAAACCAGTACATCTATAGTACCTGTTGGGTCTGTATCTACCGAATAATTATCAAAAACAAGACTATTTGTACCTGTACCATAAGCACTCTCACTATTTGTATAAAGCCACCCCCTGTCATTATCAGTATTAAGCACTACCCATTCGTTTAAAATATTGTTTTCATCTTCAATATCCTCATAAACGGATGACATAACCACATCTGAGTAAATAGAAAGTTGGTTAGTCACAGAATCACTGCCTGAAGCATTAGTAGCTGTAAATGTGATTGTATAAACCCCTGATTGATTAAAAGTAATGGCAAGGTTCTGCTCGGTAAAAGTGGCAAGCAAAGTACCGGAACCATCATAAAAGTTCCATTTCCATGATGTAGGGCTGTTTGTTGATTCATCAGTAAAACTAACTGAAGTACCACTACAAGCTGCCGGTGTATTTGTTGAAAATTGTGCTACCGGTTTATCAGTAGCCTCACCGACTGTTGAATTCACTAGTTCCATCCTCCTCGGGCTATTAGCCAGGACAGTCCGCATACGACCTTTTTGTTCAACAGTAAAAATATTCATACATGCATCCGGAGTATAATCCATGTAATTTTCAATCATATCATTCTGATCATCGACACCTTCATCACAGCTATTGGCAGTTATACATGAATAATTAGGTTGTCCGGCTGCAGGCGTATCGGTGCAGAAATCGTCTTCTGCACATCCACCATCACCCCAAATGTGTCGTAAGCCCAGCCAATGCCCTACCTCATGAGTAGTCGTTCGCCCCTCATCATAAGGGGAGCTAACATTACCCGTTCTTCCAAAATACCTGTAGCCAACTACAACACCGTCAGTTTCAGCAGCACCATTTGATCGATCGATACCATCCAGACCTGAAAGGTTGGGGAACTGGGCGTAACCTAATAGTTCCGCATCTTCACCACCAAATTCCAGTGTCCACATATTAAAATACTTTGTAGGGTCCCAGATGGTGCCAGGTTTTAAGGTATTTTCAATTTGTGTAAACTCCCAGGATGCCGCACCTCCATTGATCCTGTTAATTCCAGGTTCCGGAAGTTCATTACCATCGGGTCCTAAGACTGCAAGCACAAATTCAATATTGGTATCAGCACCTGCAGGATGACTATTGCTTCCTGGCCCTGTTCTTCTGAAATCTTCATTCAATACATCTATCTGTGACTGTATCTGTGCCTGGCTAATATTAGCGCCAACCCCAATGCTTTCTCCATTATGTACCACATGAATTACAACCGGTATGATTAAAATATCTTCTGTGGTCCGTGATGAGCCATTTACCATCAGAGACTGTAGCCTTGATTCAAAGTCTTCAGTGGATGGATAATCTTTATACTTATCCTGCAGCAGTTTTGTATATTCATCGGTATAGCAGGTTCGCTGAGACGGAACATTAAAATGACCTGGCTTAAGGGCAGGTACAGGTTTTTTAAGTGGCTTGAGATTTAACTGCTGATTTGAAATAATTTGCGCGTGTGCAATTTGGACACAAAAGATCCAGAAGATTAAAAAATTAAGGTTCTTCATCTATAAAATAAAAAAGTAAATAATTATTGTCTTGTGACTTTTAAAATATTTTCATCCAGCTGCTCAATCTTCCAGAGCAAGGCCTTATCATTTTCGATGGTAAGCTTTAGGATATTTTCATCTACCCATTCCCAGCGTCCTTCTTTCGTCACAGGTTCATCTGCAGGACCTAAAGTATTTAAAATTAATAAATTATCTGCCTTAAAAATATACTGTTCGTATTGCCTTGAAAGAGGAAAATCAAAATCACTGGTCCGTAAAATCAATTCCTGTTCATTGCTCTCCTGTGGGGATACTCGCCATTCTTTGAGTAACATCTTTGTTGATTGCTGGTCACCATTTTTAGAAGTTGATCTACAGGAAATAAATAATATTATTAAAAAAAGGAAAGGTAAATGCTTCATCTAATTTAATTTTCGGCTGTAAATTAAATGAAAGTTTCTTAGTTAAAAGCAGAAGGTTGTGAAATATTTTAAAGAAAAATTCAGCGTATACCCCTGTTAGTCATTTCAATATAAGAATTACCCACAACGGGCTTACCTTGCCTTGAACCTTTGATATTACACATTCCTTCCCAGTAATATAAGGCTGTAAATGGACCAAAGTTTATTTTCAATTCCTGTTCAGGGATAACGGCAGTAGAAATCACATCGATCTCAAGTTCAGGTACTATAATTTGCCATTTTACAGGATAGGTAATATTTGACTTCGGGCTTTTCCAGTATTCCAGTGGTTTTAATTCAACATCTGCCCCCAAATCTATTTGTTCGTTATCCTTTGTATAATAAGCTCCTCCATAAAGTGTGGTGCTATCTATAACATTGTAAAGCTGATAGATCATCAATTCCTCCTGTTCTCCATCAAATTGGATCGAGAACCAGTCCCACGCTACTTCCTGTGTAAAAACTCCAATACAATTCCACTGACGATCATACCACATCTCCCCCGTTACATCTATATCCTCCCCTTCAATAGAAATTGTGCCCTCAGTTTTTAATCTTGGGTAGGAAACATAACCTGCAGTAGTATAATCCCCATATTGTTCATAACCTGTATCATTATGCAGAAGCACCGGCTTCTCAGGTTTGGTTGTGAGATCAATATTAAGAGGTTCCCCGACCATTTCAGTCTTCAGGTGATACTCACCGGCCTGACCGGATAATGTCCAGGTATCATCCTTATGCTCAATTTGAAGATCTAATGGTAACTGGAATTCAAGAAGGTCCTTTTGACGCTTAATTTTATATTCGTAATAAAATTTTTCATTTTCCACATCAGTGATGGCAACATTTACCATCAAAAAGTCATTTTTAGCACGTGGGGTAAAATGGAAAAAAACATACTCAACACCATATTCACGATCTGAATTTTTATCCTTTAAATGGCCGGTAAAATACCACCATTCAAGAGAATTTTTATAATGTACGCCGTCATCCTCAGGCCAGCTTGCTCTTTTATTAAATACATCGCTTCCGCTATAAGGAGTGATTTTGCACGAAAAAATCAGGATAAGAAATAGGATGGAATATCGTTTCATGGTTTCTTTAACACAGCAGCATCCTGAGATGTTAATTGCTGCCTATTGACAGTACTTCTTTACTGCTTCTTCTGCTTTATTTTCCTTTTTTTCCACCCCTTTATAATAGTAAGAACAGGCCTTGGTTTTTTCATCTAATTGACGATAAGCCTCACCCAAATAAAAATTAAGGCTTTCAATCCAGTCTTCCAGTTTTCCGGCACGTTCCAACAGCCGTATCGCTTCGCGTGGTTTGTCCTGCTTTAAATTCAGAATTGCCTTATTACGATAGGCCCATCCATTAAAAGGATCTATAGTTATGCTTTCATTTATAATTTCCCGTGCCTCCTCTAACCGCTCCAGCTTTATTAAAATATATCCCTTGTTATTTAGATAATGTGCCTCTTCATCCAAACCTATAGCTATGTTTATATTCTGGAGAGCCTGCTCATAATCACCTTCCTCAGCTGCTATTAGAGATAGGGTGTTATAAGCTTCTGGAGCTTCAGGATTAATTTCCACGGCTTCTGTCAATAGTTTTTTAGCCTCTTCAAAATTCTGCTTGTAATAATTTAAAGTCCCAATATTCACAAGGATCTCTTCATTTTCAGGCTGTTTTTCACGTACTTTTCTAAAAACTGCCAGAGCGCTATCGTATTCCCTGAGCTTTGTCAGGTGCAGTCCCATGCCAAATAAGAGGTCTACACTATCCGGATATGCTCCTATTTGCGGTGATAACACCTCCATTCCCCGATAGTATTGCTTCAGATCATATAAAGTATTAGATAAATTTATATATGCCTGGTAGAATGAAGGATCACAATCTATAGCCTGTTCATAAAGATGTAAAGCTTTATCAAGATTACGTTGCGTATAATAAAGAGTGCCTAAATTATTTAATGCAGGTGCATAACAACTATCTGTTTTGATGGCTTCTTCATAATAATTAATTGCCTGATTATAGTGTTGCTTTTTATAAGCCTCATTTCCTTTCAACAGGAACTGCTGCTTCCTGTGCTCTTTATCAGTGCAGGCAATAAGTAAAGTGAAAATTGTAATTAAAAAAGTTGCTGATCTCATTAAACAGAAAATATATTTAGCTGCAAATTTACCCATAAACAAGTTGCCGGAAAGCCATTTTAAGATTTTATAACTCTGGCATGATTTTATCGTTACAATTGAAAAATACAGACGTATGAACAGGCTTTTCGTTATTCTTTTTTTATTAATTCCTGCTGGTTTAGTGGCTCAAAATAATTCTTATGAAACCCGTCGTATCGAAGTATGGGGAGAGGCGGAAAAAATCATTGTGCCCAATGAGATCTATACCAGCATTACAATTAAAGAATATAAGGAAATGGGAAAAATTATTTCCCTAAACCAGATTGAAAAAGAGCTGGTAAAAGCGGTTTCTTCATTAAATATTCCTAAAGAAAATCTTCGGGTTGAGAATATCTATGGCTATAACTGGGATTGGAAAGAAAAGAAAAGTGAGGAATTCCTGGCAAGTAAATCTTTTGAATTAAAAACTGATGACCTTAAAAAGATCAACGACCTTCTTGCTAAACTTGATCCGGAAGGTTTACATCGTGTCTCAGTAAAAAGGTATACCCATACTGATCTTGATAAAATGAAAGAAGAGCTAAAAATAGAAGCTCTTAAAAACGCACAGCAAAAAGCAAAATCGTTACTTAATAGCATTGGAGAAGGCCTTGGAAAAGTCCTGGAGGTCCAGGAAGTACAGCAGCATGGATATCGCATGGAACAGATGGATATAAAAGCAGCCGGCCGGGAGCAAATGGAATACCAGTCAGATGTTGAGTTTCAAAAAATAACTATTACATCCTCAATTAGGGCAGTGTTTGGGATAGAGGATTAAGGGATTTACGGATTATGAATTACGAATTACGGATGATGAACTGTCTCATATCTCAATTCTCAATTCTCTTATCTGATTATTCTTCTTTTTCTTGATAGGCTTTAATTCCCTCTTTATTACAAAAGGTTCTTTCCTGTTTTGGATGTGAAGGATATATTCTCCTGAAGGCAGGTCCTTAACATTTATAAAGTCATTCTTACCCTCAAGGTATTTATTACCTTCTTTATCTGTAACAAGATATTCTGCCTCACGGGACAACGTGATTTTTATTGTAGGATCAGAAGGAAAGAAAGTAACTGGCTCTTCCTTAAAATCATAATTTGCTATAGTAGAATATTTTGGTTCATCAGCAGGCCCTTCAAAACGGATACGGTAAAAGTTAACTCCACTCATATGGCTGACTGGCAATTGATAGTTTCCTGAAACAATTCCTCCCTTACCAGGAACCTGTTCTATATCTTCCCACTCACCATCGGTTAATTTTCTTTGTACATAAAATTCTCCCCCGGGCATTTCATCTTTTACTATCCAGCTGATTGAAGTACGCCCGGCATTTATCGTGATGAATTCAAAAGCACCTTTTGGCTGAATGACATCCGGATTTAATATTTTGGGAGTACAGCCTTCACGATGAACGATCTTAATTTCCAGCCTTTCATTTAACTGAAATTTCGATAGGTTTATGCGATAACCTGAAGAATTAGGCTCCGTTATTATCCTTTGATCATTAATATAAACGGCTTCCGTGCAAAATTTTTTATTAGCAGACGAATAGGGATTTTGCACATACAGGTCTTTCCCCTGATATACTCCTGTGATTACCAGCTCAGCGCCAACTGCCTTCTCCTGAAACAGAAATATTAAAACTACTATAAATATTAACGCCCGCATATACTAATATACGGACAAATAACACGCCAAAACAGCTTTTTATTCAAATCTTAAAGATTCAATAGGATCCACTTTTGAGGCTTTATAAGCAGGATAATAGCCGGAAACAAGACCTACCAAAACACAAACTGTCACTCCGATAAACATCCAGAGCCATGGTATCACGAAATTTTCAAATACCATTACGGAAAATATATTACCTGCCACTATTCCTAAAATAATACCAACAATACCTCCAATAAGGCATACTACGATAGCTTCTATAAGAAATTGCTGTCTGATCTTTTTTGGTGTTGCACCTAATGCTTTTCTAACTCCCACCTCCCTGGTACGTTCAGTTACTGAAACAAGCATTATATTTACTAAAGCTACGGAAGCTCCTAATAAAGTAATAAATGCTATGCCTATACCGCCCAGCCTGATCCGTGAGGTCAAACCATCAAGCTGTTCACTTAATGTTTCACTTTTTGAAAGTTCAAATGAATTTTCTGCCCCAATAGGATCTTTTCTCACAGATCTCATAGTGGCAGTAGCTTCACCCATAGCCTCTTCCATATTAGCGCTATTATCAATTCCGACGCTCAACCTGTACCGAAGTACCCTGTCACCCGATAATTTATTTGCAGCTATTAAAGGGATAACTACAGAATTATCCGATCCTCCTCCTTCAAGACGGCCTTTTTCTTCCAGTACACCTATTACCCTGAATTTTCCGCCATAAAGGCTTATTTCCTTATTTATTGCCTGCTCATCTTTAAATAAAGATTTTTTTACTGTCGGCCCTATAATGGCCACATTGCTGCCATACTGTATTTCCAGCAGGGAAAAGTTTCTCCCTTCTTCAATATCTATACCTTCAAGAATTAAATAATCTTCATTTGCTCCTTTAACCTCTACATTAGGCTCTGTCTTTACAGAACCTCTTTTAACTTCTGCCGTGGAGGTGAGTTCGGTAGATAAAGAGACATTGGCAGGATAATCAAAATTTTTAATAAAAAGCATCGACTCTTTTAGTGAGATTGGGGCATAGCTTTTTTCCACAACCCCTTCCTGTCTGCTACCCCTGTATGATTTGGAATAAATATCAAATTTATTTACGCCAAGTTCAGCCAAACTGTCTGTTACAGATTGTTGTATCCCATCAATGGCCGTCAATATACCTACAAGGGATAAAATTCCTATTGCTATTATTGCAGCGGTGAGTATTGAGCGTAGCAAATTGGCTTTTATAGATCGTAACCCTTCTCTGAAATTTTCCTGAAGATCCATTCAATTTTATTTTCCTGAACTAAAGTTAGTAGTATTATCGTTTTATAACACAACATTTATTGCCAACTTGGTATTATTTATAACGAGTGGTTAAAATTTAAGATTAGTATATTGATGGTACGTGCATTTGTCACCTTTTTTATTTTTTTTATCTCCTTACAGGCAACAGCAAGTTATATTTTTTTGCCAATGGATGAAAAGCAAACCAACCACCTGAAAGCCTATGGCATAGCCTATTGGGTTTTACAAAATGAAATTGAAGTAGACTGGCTTCTTAACCATCGCGGAGGAAGCTTTATGTTTAAATATTATCAACAATTTGAAAATGAACTTATTATCCGTGGTGTCAGCTATGAGGTGATCAGTGATGCTCAAGCTAACCAGATAATCACTGCCCTTGCAAGCCCCTCATCTAATACAGATGTGATGAAGCTGGAAAAATTTCCGAAAATTGCCGTTTACAGCCCAAAGAGCAAACAACCCTGGGATGATGCGGTAACTCTTGTTCTTACTTATGCAGAAATACCATATGATGTAATTTTTGATGACGAAGTTTTAAGAGGTGATCTTCCCAGATATGACTGGCTTCACCTGCACCATGAGGATTTTACCGGCCAGTATGGTAAGTTTTATCGCAGTTTTCACAATATGCCCTGGTATATAGAGCAGCAGCGTGAGGCTGAGCAAAGTGCGCGGAAACATGGTTTTAATAAAGTAACACAGCTGAAATCTGCTGTTGTAAAAAAATTCAGGGACTATGTGGCCGGTGGCGGGTTCTTATTTGCCATGTGCAGCGCTACTGATACCTATGATATTGCCTTAGCCGCTGAGGGCCTTGATATTGTAGACAGGATCTATGACGGAGATGCAGCAGACCCTAATGCTCAGCAAAAGCTAAATTATAGTAAAACCTTTGCTTTTGAAGAGTTTAAGCTTTCGAAAGATCCTTATGAATATGAGTTTTCTAATATTGATAATCAGCCTTATGACAGAGGCCTTGTAGAAAAAAATGATTTTTTTAATTTGTTTGAATTCTCCGCTAAATGGGATCCAATTCCTACTATGCTTACCCAGAATCATACGCGGGTAATTAAAGGTTTTTATGGTCAGACAACCGGATTTAAAGGTCAGTTAATTAAATCAGAAGTAGTAATTTTAGGAGAAAATAAAGCTATTAATGAAGTGAAGTATATCCATGGGGTTTTTGGAAAAGGCTTCTGGACATTCTATGGAGGACATGATCCTGAAGATTACCAGCACCAGGTGGGGGAAGAACCTACTGATTTAAATCTACATCCCAATAGTCCGGGTTACAGGCTGATACTTAATAACATCCTATTCCCGGCAGCAAAGAAAAAGAAACAAAAAACCTGACATTTAACAATATTCATATACTATTCGTTAATTTTACCTGTTTAAATAAGAAATAAAAATGGGCCTTAATATTTTAACGGGTAGTAATTTACTATTCCTTTTCACCGTATTTTTCGCATTCTCGTGCAAATCGCAAAACAGCCTTCAGGTCATCCATGAAAAGATAGGCGAAGAAGCCGTTATCATATATAATGAAGGTGAAGAGTATGCACTTGTAAAGCAAAATATCACCAGTCCGCAAGCGAATTTTTACAGCACCAATTACCTGATCCTGCAGGTAAAGAATAATAAGATCCTTAAGGAAGGAAGGGTGACCAATGGTCATATTGAATGGAAGGACAGTAATACCATTGAAATCTTTGAACAACCGGGGGCCATTAGGGAAACCGATAAGAAAGAAGACTTCAAAAAATACCTTTATATGGACCAGTTAAAGCAAAAGAAGAAGTAAAAGCTCAGCAGCATGAAGAAGATCATTTTTTTTATAGCCTTATATATCGGAGGCTTATCTCTCTTAATCTCATCAAAAACAGAGGATAAAACCGAAAACAAAATTTTTCTTACAGGACAGGAGATCTGGCAGGAACAGCTGGCAAAGAAAAAGAAACGCCGTGATAACGGATATGCAAAAATGGACGCACCTGATGTCTTTCAGGAATTCCATAAAGAGATCCGTACTCCTGAAGACCTTAAATCACCTGAATATTCATTGAATTACAGGTTTAAAGCTTTAAAGGAGGCTAAGAAAGAAACTTTCAATGCAAGGACAGCCGCAAGTGGTGTTTTGGAATTTAAATCACGCGGACCAGCAAATGTGCCGGGAAGAACACGCGGATTACTCGTAATGCAGACGGATCCTACATTTAATACCTGGCTGGCCGGAGCCGCTGGTGGTGGTATATGGAAAACCACAGATGCCGGAAGGAACTGGGTAAATTTAACTCCTGATTTTCCTGTTCTGGCCGTTTCTACACTGGCTAATTCAGATGCTAACCCAAATATAATTTATGCAGGGACGGGTGAATATGTGGCTTCTGCAGGAACAGCAATAGAAGGAGCCGGTATATTTAAATCAACAGATGGTGGGAATACATGGATACAGTTGCCATCAACAGTATCAACAAATGAATTTATCTCTGTCACTCGAGTTATCGTAGATCCACAAAACCCTGACCTTGTTCTTGCCTGTAGCGCTCCTAATGTTTGGGATGCCCCCGGTGAATTTCTTTCTACTATAATGAGATCGGAAGATGGAGGTGCTACCTGGACAAGGGTATATGAGGTTTTAGTGGAAGATATACAAGGAGGTACAAGCGGAACAATTGAGCAATTAATTGCCACACCAGGTAATTTTGATATATTATATGCCAGTGCACATCGATTTGGGGTGCTAAAAAGTACAGACGCCGGACAAACTTGGTTTCCTGCAAAACAAGGTATGGATCCTTTTGGAAGAATTGAAATAGCCGTCTCCCCCACTAACCCTAACCGTCTGTTTGCATCCGCCCAGGGTTCACTTGCCGGATCAGAATCTGATCTTTATGTTTCTGATGATGCAGCAGGAAGCTGGAATTTAGTGAATTCTGTTTTTGAAAATACTCCGCTGGATTTCCTGGGTGGACAGGGATGGTATGATAATACCATTGCCATCGATCCATATGATGAAGATATTGTGTACTATGGAGGGGTGAGCCTTTTCCGTACTTTATTAGGCACAGAGGTTTCTATTGTAAATAATTATAATCTGAATAACACCGCTACCTTTATTAATTTAACGAATTTTAGAGCTGAATATGCAGGTGGATTAATCGATGCAGGAATAGCAGCAGACACCATAAGCGTTGAAGTGAGATTTGGACCAGGAATGGCGCAAAATGCCCATCGTTTTCTTGTGCCGGAAGATGCAACAACAGGTGTACCCGGGGAAAATTATTTTTATCAGGATTATGTAGAGGTGCCATTTGAAGTGTGGGATATCACTAACAACAGGCAGCTTATGGTCGCTTTCAGGGATCAGGGCAGGGATGGTAAATTCAATTTAATTGAAGCTAATACCGATGGGCCGGCAACAGAGCAAAGCAGGGAATATTTGTATATCTCTAATTTTGATTATAATCCAAACTCACCTCATCCTGATATGGCTGAAAATGCCGGCCATGAAGCTGCAAATATGTTCTTCTTTTGGCCTGTACTTGCATCAGGGGCAACCTGGGATCCGAATAACCTTCCCGAATCTGCTCTGCAGATCCTGTTTAATGGAGTTGAAAAAATAGATGCGGAAACTCAGCCTGTAAGTGATGTCTACGGAGAGTACACTGGTATTAACCAATTTCAGACACAGGGAGAAGATGTGCATCCTGATCAGCATAATATGATAATGATCCCAGTTAAACCTTCCCTCAAGGAATACAGGATATTATTATCTAATGACGGAGGTGTTTTTTATTCCAATGTAGCTGCACAACCTGGAATTAATGAAGGTGACTGGACCTTTGCCGGTATGGGTTATATTACCAGCCAGTTTTACGGTGCGGATAAATCACCTATAGAGGAAAGATACCTTGGTGGAATGCAGGATAATGGTACCTGGTTTTCTCCTGATAATACTTCTGCCGACGAAAGCACACGCTACAGGTTTGCTATTGGAGGTGATGGCTTTGAAGTAATATGGCATAATTTGGATGCCAATAAACTTATTGGAGGATCACAGTATAATAATTTCAGAAGAAGCCTTGACGGAGGCTTTACATGGACCAATGCTACAACAGGAATTACTGGTGATGAGCCGTTTATTTCCAAACTTTCAAATTCCAAATATCTACCTGAAGTAATCTATACCGTCACCAGTGATGGAGTATTTCGCTCTGAAGATTTTGGAGGACAATGGGAGTTAACCCTAATTACCAATGAATGGATAGGCAATTCCTCCCCTACCTATTTGGATGTGGAGGTTTCCCGTGCAAATGCAAATATTATCTGGGCAGGTTCCGCAATGACTTCCACCAGAAAACTTCATGTTTCAACAGATGGTGGAAAATCCTTTAAAGCAGTAAATAATTATGCTTTAAGGACCATGGGAACAATTAGCCGCCTTGCCTCACATCCTACAGAGGATAGTACAGCATATGCATTGTTTTCATTTGCCAAACGTCCGAAAATACTTCGCACTACCGACCTGGGAGAGACCTGGGAAGATATTTCAGGATATGAAGGTGCTGAAATTAGTAGTAATAATTTTCCAAATGTTGCCGTTTATTCACTTTATGTACGACCTGATAATACAGATATCATCTGGGCAGGCACTGAAGTAGGCATCTTTGAATCAATTGATAACGGCCAAAGCTGGCACAAACTTAATGAATTCATAAGTGCCAGTGTGTGGGATATGAAAGGCAGGGGCAATGAAATTGTTATCGCTACGCATGGAAGAGGTATATGGACAGCTACGACAGATCAGGTGCAGCAATCATTTAATGCTCCTACTGTGGCGGAGATAGCACGGACACCTGATGGAAA
This sequence comes from Candidatus Cyclobacteriaceae bacterium M2_1C_046, assembly GCA_051418055.1. GTDB lineage: Bacteria > Bacteroidota > Bacteroidia > Cytophagales > Cyclobacteriaceae > JBPRGH01. The sequence goes on from JBPRGH010000007.1 coordinate 151,611, forward strand.
AATAGCTGTTGCACTTACTTATGAAACAAATATTGATTCCGCACAGCTATTTATTAACGATCAATTCATAGGCTCCATACAAACTGATGCTAATCCCCAGGATACTATTATCCTATCAGGAGTAGATGTGAATGAATTTAGCTTTCAGGTAATAGGCTATAAAGGAAATGCACCTCTTGCTAACAGGGTAATGGGCAGTGTTATCCCCGCAGCAGACCCTAAGGAATCTTTTTTCACCCAATTTACCGATCGTGAAAATATAGCAATAGGAGATTTCAGATATAGAACTTTTAGTTTTTCATCAATGGATTTCAGTTTACAATCCCCTCATCCATACCCGAATAATTCGGACCTTACTTTTAAAATCATTTCTCCCATAGTGGTTTCCGCTGAAAACTCAGCCATTAGCTATGAAGATATTGCCATTGTAGAACCAGGTGCGGGTAATGATTTTGTTGTTGTAGAAGCAACCCTGGATGGTTTAAACTGGATACCATTGATTGATCCTTATGATGCAGGGTTCAGTACAGAATGGCAGGCACTTTATAATTCCAATACAACACCTGACCATGAAGATTTTATCAGACATGATATAGATCTGACAAACTTCTTTAATCCAGGAGAAAAAATACTTATCCGTTTCCGTCTTCATTCCGATGCCGCTCAAAATGGCTGGGGATGGGCAGTGGATAACTTATTTATTCAGACAGAGGTTGTTAACGTAGTGGAAAACCTGGAGGATGAAATTTCCATTTTCCCGAATCCGGCTAATGATCATATAAATGTAGAATTACCTTTTGCATATGGAAAAGCAACAATTTTGGATATTTCCGGAAGACAAATAATGGAAAAACCGATAACCGGCAAAAACTTGAAGCTAAATACCAGTAGAATAAAAAATGGCGCCTATGTGCTTGTATTAGAACAAGATGGACGTAAAGTGGTCAAAAAATTTATTGTTGAACATTAATAACCGCTTTAAATTCTGTATTGATTTTTGTGATTAGAAATTAGAGGTGTAATTTTACAGCCTGTTGAGTTTAAGGTTTAAAGTTCAAAGTTCAAAGTTTAACGTGCAAAGTTTAAATTATGAATTTTTATGAACCTCAGCTTTAAACTATAAAACTTGAATCTGGAATTAATAAAAAATGAGAGAAATACAATTTCGTGAAGCCCTCAATGAAGCAATGAGCGAAGAGATGCGTCGGGACCCGGGTGTCTTTTTAATGGGTGAAGAGGTAGCTGAATATAATGGAGCCTATAAGGTAAGCCAGGGGATGCTGGATGAGTTTGGCCCTAAACGCGTTATAGATACACCTATTACGGAACTAGGCTTTACCGGACTTGGTATTGGTGCTGCTATGAACGGCCTTAGGCCAATCATTGAGTTTATGACCTTTAACTTTTCATTGGTGGCTATTGATCAGATCATAAATAGTGCAGCAAAAATGCTATCAATGTCTGGAGGACAATATAATGTGCCTATAGTTTTTCGTGGAGCTACAGGAAATGCAGGTATGCTGGCAGCACAACATTCGCAAAATTTCGAAAGCTGGTATGCTAATACTCCCGGTCTTAAAGTAGTTGTACCTTCAAATCCTTATGACGCTAAAGGACTTTTAAAGACTTCTATAAGAGATAATGATCCTGTTATCTTTATGGAATCTGAGCTGATGTATGGTGATAAAGGTGCAGTACCTGAAGATGAATATCTTCTACCTATAGGATCGGCGGATATTAAAAAAGAAGGAACTGATGTAACAATTGTATCTTTTGGAAAACTTATGAAGGTAGCTCTGGAAGCTGCTTCGGAATTAGGTAAAGACGGAATAAACGCTGAAGTAATAGATCTTAGAACAGTGCGTCCCATAGATTATGCTACAGTTGTAGAATCAGTGAAAAAGACCAACCGCCTGGTAATTGTGGAAGAGGCATGGCCTTTAGCAGCCATCTCCTCTGAAATTACGTATCACATTCAAAAGCATGCTTTTGATTACCTTGATGCACCAATTCACAGGATCAACAGCATGGATGTGCCATTAGGTTATGCTCCTACACTTATTGAAGAGGTACTTCCTAATGCAAAACGAACTATCGATGCTGTGAAATCAGTACTCTACGTATAGATATAAGCTATTCGTGTTGTTGAAAAAACCTGCATGAGAAGGCTTATGCAGGTTTTTTGTTTTGATAATGAATCCAATATTGAAAGAGACCTTTTCTCTTTATAATTAATAAATTGATGAATATGCGTGCTTTGTTTTTAACTCTTCTGGCATTATTTTTTTCAGGTATTATCTTTGCTCAGGATAAATCACAAGAAAGGCTTAATGTATTTATTGACTGCAGCAATGTGTGGTGTGATATGAGCTACATTAGGACAGAGATTAACATCATTAACTTCTCACTTGATAGAATAGCGGCAGATGTACATGTGCTAATAACCTCGCAGGGAACAGGTAGTGGCGGTCGGGAATACCAGATGATCTTCTATGGACAAAGGAACTATTCTTTTTTAAAAGATACACTGAAGTTCCAGACTGGTCCAAATGCTACTGATTTTGAACGAAGAGATGAAATTTTAAAACATTTAAAGATTGGTCTTGTACCCTATTTGATCCAAACCGGGACGATAGACAATCTTTCTGTTAATATGAAAGCTAGTGAGGCTCAACAGGTGGCAACAAAACCAGTTGAGGATCCATGGAATTATTGGGTTTTTAATGTTGGAGCAAACGGTAGTGTAAATGAAGATCAGGTTTATAAAAGCTTTAGGTTCAACGGTGACTTCTCGATCAACCGAACAACGGATGAGCAGAAATTTTATTTAAATGGTGATTATGGTAAAAATAAATCAGTTTACGAATATAATCAGGACGGTACTGTAAATAGAATAGAAGTAAATAACCATGATTTCCGGATCAGGAACGGGTGGATCTTTAGTATCAATGATCATTGGTCCTATGGATATGAAGCGTCCATTTCCAGGAGTACTTTTTCAAATAATGAAGGCCGGATTTTCTTTCAACCTGCTATTGAGTACAGTATTTTCCCTTACCGGGAGGTCAATAATAAATTTTTCACCATCAGATATGGAGTTGATTACTGGTACAATGATTATTTTGAAACAACTATTTATGACAAAGACGAAGAGTCTTTATTGGGCCATGGTCTTGAAGTAAACATCAGCTTCAATCAAAAATGGGGAAATATATCCAGTGGAATAGATTATCATAATTTTTTCCATGACTGGTCGCTTAATAATTTTGGACTGTTTTATAATATAGATATAAGAATTACCGGTGGTTTATCAGTTTTCACTTTTTTCCGGGGTGAAATTGTACATGACCAGATCTATTTACCTAAAGGAGGGGCTACTGAACAAGAAGTGCTGACAAGACGTCGTCAACTCGAATCCAGCTACAACTATTTCACTCGAATTGGTATTAACTATCGTTTTGGTTCGAATCTAAATAATTTTGTAAATCCCCGTTTTAGATGATTAGGTTATGCCGGAGCAAATTTTTAATATAAATCATAAAATAAAAAAGGGATCAATGATTTGATCCCTTTTTTATTAATCTCTTTATGCTTTTTATTTACCAAGCATATTCATGGCTGCCATTCCGCGCTTTCCGCCCATCTTGTTCATCATCTTCATCATTTTACGCATTTCGCCAAACTGCTTGAGCAGGTTATTTACCTCCTGAACAGAAGTACCGCTTCCGTTAGCAATTCGCTTGCGCCGGCTACCATTTATAAGTTCAGGATTGCTTCTTTCCTCTAATGTCATAGATTTAATAATAGCTTCAATAGGCTTGAATGATTCATCATCAACATCAAGATTCTTTATTGCTTTACCCATTCCGGGGATCATTCCTAACAGGTCTTTTATGTTACCCATTTTTCGGATCTGCTGAAGCTGGCCAAGAAAATCCTCAAAGTCAAACTGATTTTTCTTGATCTTCTTATTAATACGACGGGCTTCCTCCTCATCAAATGTCTGCTGGGCACGCTCCACAAGTGATACCACATCACCCATTCCAAGTATCCGGTTAGACATCCTGTCAGGATGGAACTTATCGATAGCTTCCATCTTCTCACCAGTACTGATGTATTTGATAGGCTTATCGACAACTCTTCGTATAGATAGAGCAGCACCACCACGTGAATCACCATCTAATTTTGTAAGAACAACACCATCGAAATTCAGCCGCTCGTTAAAAGTTTTAGCCGTATTAACAGCATCCTGACCAGTCATGGCATCTACTACAAACAACGTCTCACTCGGATTCAGCGCTTTCTTAAGCTGGCTGATCTCCTCCATCATCTGTTCATCTATAGCAAGACGACCGGCAGTATCGACAATAACGACTTTTTTATTAGTGTCTTTTGCATGTTTAATAGCTGCATTGGCTATTGACACTGCATCTTTATTTTGCTTGTCGGTATAAACATCAACACCTATCTGATCACCCAGTACCTGTAGCTGATCGATCGCTGCAGGACGATAGATATCACATGCTGCCAAAAGTACCTGACGGCCCTGCTTTTTCAGCATATTCGCGAGCTTACCGGTAAATGTTGTTTTACCCGAACCCTGTAGACCGGAAATTAAAACAACGGCTGGATTACCATCGAGAATTATATCCTCATTAGTACCACCCATAAGCTCGGTAAGCTTATCATTTGTTATTTTTGTGAAAAGCTGTCCTGGAGAAACAGTTGTTAATACACCCTGCCCTAGCGCCTCTTCTTTTATTTCATCTGTTACTTCTTTGGCTACTTTATAATTAACATCGGCATCGATAAGGGCACGACGAATTTCTTTCACCGTTGTAGCAACGTTTACTTCGGTAATTTGTCCCTGGCCCTTCAGCGTCTGAAAAGCCTTATCTAATTTAATACTGAGATTATCAAACATTCTACTCTAAGAAAAATTTAAGTTGCAAATTTAGTAAAAAGGATACTAAAACCTGAAATTGATCAGCGGATACACGCTGCCTTTATTAAAACTACTTTTATCGCCAGGAAGTTCGATAAATCCGTCAGCATATAAAAGGTTTGCCAAATCTCCCGATCCATGTCCCGGTACAGGAGTCGCCATAAGTCTCCCCTCATCCCCTTCCGAAAGCTTTACCTGCACGAAATAGGTCAATTCCGGTTTGAATTCAATATCCTCTGATAATACAGCATAAGATGAAAGTGCCCGGAGATTATAAGATGATCTATACCACTTTAAAAAATATTTATAAAAACAGATAAAAGTTGAAACAGGATTACCCGGAAACCCAAAAACAACAGCCTCACTCCTTTTCCCAAAAAAAAGAGGCTTTCCCGGCCTCTGCGCTACACGATGAAATTTTGTCTTTACCTTAAGCTCATTAAGTACTTCTGGGATTAAATCTTTTTTACCTTTAGAAACGCCGCCTGTCAATAAAAGTACCTGATAATTATTTAAGATATTTTTAAGCTTCTCTTTTATTTCATTTCGATCGTCCTTTAAATGAAAAAGGTCAGCATCAAGCCCTTCTTTTACTAAAGCTCCATACAGGCTCCAGCTGTTGGATTTTCTAATCTGATGTAATTCCGGCTCCTGATTTACATCTACCAGTTCATCACCAGTAGAAATAACAGCTATAGAAGGGCTCTGATAAACCTTTACCTCTGACTTTCCGACGGTAGCAAGGATACCTACTTCAGCTGCCGAAATTTTAGTATCTTTTATTATTAGCTTTTCGTCTTTTTTTCTGTCGTTCCCTTTTTGGTGGATATTTTTGCCTTTTTCAACTCCTTCACCAGAAATTATAGCTACACCATTTTCTATTTTTATCTTTTCATAAGGAATAACAGTATCTGTATTCTTTGGCAGCAACGAACCTGTCATTACTTCTATACAGGTGTTATTATCTTCAAGAATAGCCTGCTCTGCTCCTGCAGGCTGAAGGGCTGAAACAGGGAATTTCCGCACACCCTCTTCATATTTTTTATATTGTATAGCAATTCCATCCATCATCACACGATCAAATGGAGGGAAATCCCGATCAGCGCTTATATCTTCAGCCAATATTTTGCCCATGCATCGCTTAAGCTCAACCGTCTCGGTCCTTTTCTTTATTTGTTCCTTAAGCACTAAATGAAGAGCTTCATCTACGGATATTAACTTTTCAGCAGCCATAGGGTCAAAGATAATTATTTAGGGTGGTGTTGCAAACCAGCCTGAGGGATTAGGTTTTATTTACCTGCGTTGCAAACGCAGACCTCGGGCATTCTCGTTGCAAACGAGGACGAATTTGATCCTCGTTTGAAACGAGGATCAACGAGAATGGCGATTATATCGCTATTTGATTAGATTATCCTGAAATTGATTTCTTTCCGTCTATTCTTATTATATTTAGAAACACAACAAATAAAATATGGCAGAAGGCACAAACCGAAAAAATATAGCTATAGGGCAAGAGGTTGAAGTAGTACAGAAGCAGGATCAGCGAACAGGAAAACTTACAGAAGGAGTGGTAAAAAGGATCTTAACAAAGTCGCCTACCCACCCGCACGGAATAAAAGTGGAGCTGGAAACAGGTATTGTAGGTCGTGTAAAAAATATTTTAAAAGAATGATGAAAATTCATACCCGGTAGTAGTTAAGCCTAAAATTTAAGCTTCCAGCATCTATTCATCGGAGGGTTTGATAAAAAAGTAAGGCAGGTTTTTAAAATTTAATTAATGAAAAAAGATATCCTTATTAGCACCACTTTAAAAAAGGAATTTTTACAGTTAATAGCAGATGATAATCTGATCTTTGACTTAATCCAAACAGAGGGTCCCGATGGATTAATATTTTGTGACCATCATTCAGGTGACCAGTGGATTGATCTAAACCTGCGGCAAACCTTAGGCTATGAAGAAGATTCAGATTTGTATACTCAAAATCTGCGTGAACAAAAGGAGATAAATTATGAAATCCAGGAAGCATGGAATCAAATAAATTCAGATCATAAAAATATTAAGAGGAATATATCATTAAAAAATATTAAGGGAAAAAGGAAGTTTTTCTTATGCCATATCAAGCTAATAGAAAATAAAAATAAATCAAAAATGCTTCTCTTATTTAAAGAGGACTTATCAATCAGCCAGAGTGATCATAAAAAGGAGCTGCAGAAAACCAGGCATCAGGCTGCCATGCAGGAGTTGCTAATAAGCATTTTCGCTAAATATATTAACCTTCCTTTAGAAGATGTTGAAATTTCCATCAACGATTCACTAAAGGAGCTGGGAGAATTTGTTGCTGTTGATAGGGCATATGTATTTAATTATAATTTTAATAAAAATATCTGTGACAATACCTATGAGTGGTGTGCAGAAGGTATAGACCCCCAAATAGAAAATAGTAAGAACTTGCCATTAGATGCCATGCCTCCTTTGGTAAATGCACATAAAAAAGGAGATCCTTTTTATGTGCCAGAGGTGAAGCTTATGCCACATTATGGTCTTAAAAATATCCTGGAAGAGCAAAATATCCTAAGCCTTCTTACTGTTCCGATGATGGAAAATGGCTATCCTATTGGATTTGTCGGATTTGATTCTGTAAGCAGGTACCGTTCTTATTCTGAGCAGGAAATAGGTCTTCTGAAATTATTTGCGGAAATGCTCGTGAACATCCGGATCCGCACCCAAAAGCAAATGGAAACCCAGCACTTGTTGAATACTACGACAGATCAAAATAAGAGGTTTATGGATTTCTCATATATCACTTCTCATAATATCCGTTCATCGGTAGCTAATATAATAGGTCTTACTGATATATTAAATCATGAATTAAATGATAATGAACATATTAAAATGCTCCAGCATACGACTCATAAACTTGATGAAGCTTTACGAAATATCAGCGAATTATTAAATTTCGAAAATGAATTTAATAGTAACAATAAAATAGAGTGTAATTTATCTGAAACATTAAACCGGGTCCTGGCCCTTCATAACCAGATCATTAAAAAAGAAAATATTGCCGTAAAACTAAATGTTGATGACAAAATAGTGATAAATGCAATTCCTGCTTTTCTGGATAGCATTTTGCATAATCTTTTCACAAATGCACTGAAGTATGGTGTAACAGATCATTCTAAAATTATTGAAATATCTGCAAAACCGGTTACTGATGCTGTCGAGATCATTATAAAGGATTATGGCCTTGGGATTGACCTTGATAAATATGGAGCGGACCTATTTAAAATCGGTTCCAGGTTTCATGCAGAAAAGGGCAATGGTCAGGGGTTAGGTTTATTTATGACACAGCATCAGATAAAAGCAATGGATGGCTCAATCACTTTAGATAGTGAACTTGGTGTCGGAACAACTTTTAAAATACGGCTATGACTGAAATAAAAACAATACTGCTGATCGATGATGACTACGTGTTTTTAAATATTGCTAAAATTGCACTAAATAAAGCTATTCCAAATGTCCAGGTCGAAATGGTCAATAATGGAGAAGAAGCAATAAATAAACTTCGACAAATAGACCCTGATATTATATTTGTAGATATTAATATGCCTGTTATGGGCGGATGGGAGTTTCTTGATTACATATTCAGGAATAATAATCAGCCATTGTTCAAAATTTTTGTTGTATCCTCTTCGATTGATCCTGTTGATAAATCAAAAGCCAAAATATATCCCCACGTTAATGGCTTTATTGAGAAACCATTAACAACAGAAAAGATCTCCGAACAGCTGCTATAACTTGTTTATTTTTATTTTTTTGCCGACTCCTTTTTTAATTTTTCAGCGCTATTTTATTCTCCAAATGTAGATTTAAAGGAAAAAAATAAATCTCTTACCTTTGTAAAAAACACCTCATTTGAAAAAATTTGAAATTATTGCCAAAACCCTGTTTGGTTTTGAAGAGCTTCTTGCTTCTGAATTGGAATATATTGGCGCGACAGATATAGAAATATTAACCAGGGCAGTTCGCTATCGTGGCGATAAGGAGCTGCTTTATAAAAGCAACCTTCATCTGCGTACGGCCATAAAGATCCTTTTACCAATAAATACCTCCATTACATATGATGAAGGTCGGCTTTACCGAAATGTAAAGCGCATCGACTGGACCAAATATTTTTCAACAGAGCAGACTTTTGCCATTGACGGGGTCACCAGTGGAGATGTATTTACTCATTCTCAATATGTCGCATTAAAAGCAAAAGATGCCATTGTAGACAGATTTCGTGAGGAAACGGGTAAGAGGCCTTCCGTAGACACCGAAAACCCGGATATTAGAATAAATATTCATATCATGGACCGTAGCTGTACTATTTCTCTTGACAGCTCTGGAATGTCATTAGGAAAAAGAGGCTATAAAACCACTCAGGTAGGGGCTCCATTAAGTGAGGTATTGGCAGCGGGTTTAATTATGTTGACCGGATGGAAGGGCGAAACGGATTTTATGGACCCTATGTGTGGCTCAGGAACAATACCTATTGAAGCAGCCATGATTGCAAAAAATATAGCCCCTGGTAATTTTCGAGATTTTTCCTTTGAAAACTGGCCTGATTTTGATTCTCAATTATGGGAAAGGTTAAAACACGAAGCAAAAGAGAATGAAATGGCATATGACGGAAAAACAATCGGGTTTGATAAAGATGGCCAGGCAGTAAATATTGCACGTGATAATGCCAGAATAGCCGGTGTGAATGATATTGTGAATATCAAGCATCAGGATTTCCTTAAGTCAGAAGGATATGATAAAGATGTATTGATACTTATGAATCCACCTTATGGAGAAAGAATGGAAAAAGATGAGGATATGAACCAGTTCTATGGTGAGATTGGTACTCACCTCAAGCATACCTATGAAGGAAATGATGCCTGGATATTCAGTGCTAACTTTCAAGCCCTCAAGCATGTGGGACTGCGACCTTCCAAGAAAATCAAATTATATAACGGACCGCTGGAAGCCCGGCTGCACAAGTACGAACTGTACCGTGGAAGTAAGAAAAGTAAAAATCAATAGGTAAAAAGGCAAGGCTATCATTCTGTCATTTATAATTTTCTCTAACTTTCCACTTTAGAAGACTGTTTTACATTCGCGGCCATTGTAGTATGGCAAATTTTTTAATATGAACAAACTATTTAAAAAATTCACCCGATATAAAAATTTGATTAACAGGGTCGGCAACTGGCCATATTATTTATTAAGAAAAATATTCGGTTTTCATAATACCTTTACTTTTCATATTAAAAAATTCAGAAAAATTTCTGTGCCCCCTAAAATGCTTGGGCCATTTAAAGAAAACTTTTTTGATAAAATATATTTCCGCCATATTCCAAAGCAGGTTTTTAAAAAGAAATCTTCACCCATAATTATTGATATTGGAGCTAATGTTGGTTTTTTTTCCATGTCAGCATTTGCTCAATTTCCAAAAGCAAAAATTTATGCCTTTGAACCACATCCATTTTGTTTTCAGGTGCTAAGCAGCTACAAAAAAGATAATCAGGATCTTAAGTGGAATATTTATAATAAAGCAGTTAGCGACAAAAACGAACCTATTACACTTAATACAAGCAGTATAGAAGCATTTGCTACTATGACCAGTACCTTCAAACATAAAACGATTCATGATAAAGTATTTACTGTTGATGCTATTCGTTTAGATTCTTTTATAAAAGAAGAACAAATAACAGAAATAGATTTTATAAAACTGGACTGTGAAGGCGCCGAATATTCAATCCTTTACTCCTTACCTGCAGAAACTTTTGATCATATAAAATCATTAGGAATTGAAACACACCGGGGAATGGAAGAAGATCAGAATATCTATTCTTTGAATAAATATTTCCAAAACCTGGGCTACTCCACTAAAATGGTGATCGAAACTGACTATGCCGGGTATATATGGGCATGGAGATAGTTTTTAATAATGTCAGAAGAGTTCTAATATATCTCCTCACCTCCCATAATACTATTCGTTCTCATCAGCATACCATTCTGCATAGCAGGTAGCAGTTTCGCGTAATTGCATAGAATACAACTGAGGGTTACCGTCAAAATGTTTTTTAAGACGTGTAGCAAAATCGATCAGCAGATTTTCACATGTTGGCTGATAAGCAACACGAATCACTCTTGTTGATTCCGGCAATTCCGGAAAACGGGTATCGTTTTTCTTTAGCACCAGCATATGGTCAAAGGGTTCGATTATCTCCCTTTTAACAATTTCTTTCAGATCCTTAAAGTCCATTACCATCCCTAATGGTGAGTTATCCTTTTGTGTACTGGGGCGGCCTTTTAATGTTACCTTCAGCTCGTAGGAATGGCCATGAATATTACTACACTTCCCATCATATTCAAATAGGCTGTGAGCCATCTCAAAGTTAAATTCCTTCGTAATTCGGACAAGGTTCATAAATTGAAATTTACCGCAAAATTACTTACCCTTATTACCAGAGTGTATGATCAAAATCACATTGGAAAGTGACTTTAATTTTACTTATATTTGATAAGCAACCATGACTTCAATATATACTATTTCTTCCCCGGTTGGCCCACTGAAGATAACTGCAGAAGAAGATGCCATTTTAGCTGTAGACTTTACCCCAGAGTTAGCAAGTTCTGATCGGGATCTTTCTCCCGTGGTCTTACAATGTGCCAATGAACTGAAGGAATATTTTGATGGTCGCAGGAAAATATTCGAGGTGCCCCTGAAACTGGAAGGAACCGATTTTCAAAAAGCTGTATGGCAGGAGCTATTAAAAATTCCATATGGAAAAACCATCAGCTATGCACAATTATCTGTGAAACTTGGGGACCTGAAAGCTATTCGAGCCGTTGGAACTGCTAACGGGAAGAATAAAATCCCGGTTATCATCCCCTGTCATCGAGTGATCGGGAGTGATGGGAATTTAACCGGTTATTCAGGAGGATTGGATAAAAAGAAATGGCTCCTGCAGCATGAAGGAGCCATTCCCGTTAATCAGCTTACGCTGCATCTTTAGTATTTACAAAATTTTAAATTTATACGACGGAAAGTCTCTTCTCATATACAAATTGTGATGATCCATAGAATTGCAAGCTGGGTTTTCACTCAAAAAGTTGCATTTTTGAGGGCAGAAAATTATTCCTATGGCTGAAAAGAAAAAATACGAGGATAATCCAAAAAGCATCAAGTTTTATGTAAAACGTTATCTGCAAAAGAATAAGAAAAGATTCAAAAATAAAAAGGTAGTTGATTTTCCTGCCGGGAATGGTGTGACCTCACGAATATTAAATGAAATTGGGGCTATTCCGCTGGCTTATGATCTTTTTCCGGAATATTTTGATGTGGAAGGTGTGGAGTGCCATCGTGCTAATATCTCAGAAGGTATTCCTTTAAAAGATAAAGAAGCTGATGCCCTAATCTGCCAGGAAGGAATAGAACATTTTTCAGATCAGCTCAATTCGCTAAAAGAATTTAACCGAATCCTCAAGCCAAATGGGCTTTTATTAATTACTACCCCAAACTATTCAAACCTTCAGTCAAAAGTAAGTTATCTGCTTGGTGAAAGCGAACGCTTTAATTCAATGATGGCACCAAATGAGCTTGATAGCATCTGGATGTCTAAGCAGGATATAACCAATGAAGTTTATTATGGCCATATATTTCTTATTGGTATCCAAAAATTACGGGTACTTGCAAAACTTGCAGGATTCAGGATCAAAAAATATCATTTTACCCGCACACGCTCTACCTCTGTTATCTTTTTCCCTTTTCTTTATCCTTTCATCCTGCTGTCAAACTGGATAGCTTATCGCCATAATATGAAAAAAAATAAAGATTTTGATGAAAAGACTAAGAAGCAGGTTTATGGCGAGATCTTCAAGCTGGCGATCAATCCAAGAATATTGATCGGCGGCTCTCTTATGGTTGAGTTTGAAAAAGAAAAAGAAGTATCGGAAGTTGGCAATGACCTTAAGAGTAAGCAGAAACAGTTTGGGACAACGTGAGGGTTAGATATTAGATTTAAGATATAAGATTTAAGATTTAAGATATTAGACATTAGATGGAAGAAATACAACCAATAGCAATGCCTGGGACGCACCAGAGCTTTATAAAATTTTTTAACAGGCAATCAGTTGATCCGAAAGCTAAGATCCTGGATGTAGGTGCGGGACATGGGGCATTTACCAAAAAATTGTATGATAAGGGATTTGAGATACAGGCTTGTGACCTGGATCCAACCATTTTTCATTTTACGAAAGTTGAATGCAAGCAGGTAGATATTACAAAATCACTTCCTTACGAAGACAATTCTTTTGATATTGTAATGGCTATAGAGGTCCTGGAGCATATTATTGATCATGAAAGGTTTTTCAGTGAAGTAAGCAGGATATTAAAACCCGGCGGAAGGTTCTTTGCCTCAACTCCAAATATGTTGTCCTTAAAATCAAGATCCCAGTATTTATTTAAAGGCTTCTTTCACAGCTTTGGGCCATTGGATATGACTAATTTTAATGGAATGCAGCACGTTACTTCCCGCACATTGGACCAATATAATTATATCGCTGTAAAAAACGGATTCCACCCAGCCATCTATGACATTGATAAAAAACAACGTACATCTCAATGGCTATTGCTTTTAGTATATCCAATAATTTTTCTTAACAGAATTCTAAATAAAACTTCTCCCATCCATAACAGGAGAAAACTACTGATTGGAAGAATAATTTTCCTGAGTTTTAAAAATAAAAAATAAACAGCAATTAAATTTTACATATTATGAAAGCTATTCAAATATTTTTAATACTCTGCTTTGTATCCATTAATGTATTCGGGCAGCGTATTACAGGTCGTGACTTTGCAACGCGCTCTGAAGTAATGGCAGCAAATGGAATGGTAGCAACAAGTCATCCCCTTGCCACTCAAATTGGTGTTGATATATTACAGAAAGGAGGCAGTGCAATTGATGCAGCAATAGCCGCTAATGCCGCCTTAGGATTAATGGAACCTACAGGTTCAGGTATTGGAGGAGATCTTTTTGCAATAGTATGGGATGCCAAAGAAAAAAAGCTTTACGGTTTAAATGCCAGCGGCCGTTCCCCAAAATCACTCACGCTTGAATATTTCAGGGAACAGAATCTTGAGAAAATCCCTTCCCTGGGACCTCTCCCTGTAAGTGTTCCCGGTTGTGTGGATGGGTGGTTTGAGCTTCATGAAAAGTTTGGAAAATTATCTATGGAAGATATCCTTCAGCCGGCAATAACATATGCTGAAGAAGGTTTTCCTGTCCCTGAGCTAATTGCATATTATTTAAACAGGTCTGTGCCATATTATATAAGAAGGGGCTTTCCAAATATAGAAGAAGTATATACAATAAATGGTGAAGTACCTGATGCGGGAGAGATCTTTAAAAACCCACAGCTGGCCGGCACTTACAGAACACTTGCAAAGAAAGGCCGTGATGCTTTTTATAAAGGAGATATCGCAAAAACCATTGCAAATTTTATTCAGGAGCAGGGAGGATTTCTTTCATATGAAGATATGGCTACTCATGAATCTGAATGGGTAGAGCCGGTATCTGCTAATTACAGAGGGTATGATGTTTGGGAGCTTCCTCCAAACGGCCAGGGAATTGCTGCCTTACAGATGCTTAATATATTGGAAGGATATAATTTTGACACCATCCCCTTTGGTAGCCCTGAGCACATTCATTTATTTACCGAGGCTAAAAAGCTGGCTTTTGAAGACCGTGCAAAATATTATGCAGACCCTGCCTTTGCTAAGGTGCCGGTGCATGAGCTAATTTCTGAAGAGTATGCGGCTAAGAGAAGAGAATTGATCAATCCGAATTATGCAAGCAGAAATTATACGGCAGGAGAGATCAGCAAAGGTGAGACCATTTATATGACTGCTGCTGATAAAGAAGGGAATATGATCTCTCTTATCCAAAGTAATTACAGAGGTATGGGATCAGGGATGGTGCCTCCGGGATTAGGATTTATGCTTCAGGACCGTGGTGAGCTTTTTTCTTTTGAAGAAGGACACTTTAATGTTTATGAACCCGGTAAACGACCATTTCATACTATTATTCCCGCTTTTGTCACTAAAGATGGAAAGCCATTCCTGAGCTTTGGTGTAATGGGCGGTGACTTCCAGCCACAGGGGCATGTACAGATTGTAATGAATATTGTTGATTTTGATATGGGCATACAGGAAGCAGGTGATGCTCCGCGTATTGATCATTCAGGTTCTTCCTCACCTACAGGCGAGGAGAAAGATCCTGGTGGTGGAGATTTACATCTTGAACATGGTTTTGAATATGAAACCATACGTCGGCTGATGATGATGGGACATGATGTAGGTTATGCCCTTGGAGTTTTTGGAGGATATCAGGCAATTAAGTATGACGCCGAAAATGGTGTCTATATCGGAGCCTCTGAATCCAGGAAAGATGGCCAGGCATCCGGATATTAGATGTATCGAAATGTAAAAAAGGCGCTAAAAATCTAATTTTTAGCGCCTTTTTTAGTAACAGAAATACTTCAATAGTTACTGAATATTCTGTTGTATCTGCTCAGCCCGCTGCTTATGGTCTTTTAATTTTGGCAGCGTCTGACCTATCCAATCCTTTAATTCCTGGACTTCTACTTTATCCTGCATATTTTGAAATTTATCAATATCCTTATTATGTAAGTCAATTACCATCCCAATGTATTTGGAATCAAATTCATTTCCAGATACATTCTGAAGCTCTTCAACTTTCTCCCTATGCTCCTCTTTCATCATCTCAGGAATATTAAAATCCAATTGTTGAGCAACATTTTGAAGTTTATCATTTGCGTTTTTATGCTCCTCCACCAACTGCTGAGCAATATCTTTTACTTCCTCGTTTTGAGCTTTATCTGCTGCCAGTTGCCCGAGCTGGACCTCCAGCTTGCTACTACTAGTAGTATTAACCAAAAATTGATGCGTCTCATCCTCAACCTCAAGCGTAGCATCCTCTGCTCCCAATTCTTCTTCAAAAAGTGTATCTTCCTCTGCTTCTTCAGTTTGAGTACCTGTATCACACGAAAATATTATAAGGCACATCCCCAATAAGCTTGTTAATAAGAATAGCTTTTTCATTTTATTAAATTTTAATTAACGATTATTGGAGTATAACCACAATTCTTTGTTTCTGTTCATATAATCGTTAGAATTTTTCCTGTAAATGCCTGTCTTCCCATTATTAAATTTCCGCAAAGAGATAGGAGCATTGTTAGATCTTTTTATTAAAGAAAGTCTAAATTTGCAGATTAATTCAATATTAATGAGAAGCATTTTTTTATTCGCAGCTATTCTTTTATACATCCCTGTAGCAGGACAGGTATTAAATCTGGAAGAAATTGAATTTTCTGTTGAACATTATAAATCAGGTAATTATAAGGATCAGCTTATCTCGCTAGGATTTTTGCTTACAGATGTAAAAAAAGAAGGTGAAAGTGGTTTATATGAAAAATGGACCAGAGAAAGTGATAGCCTCCAGGTTACAATTCAGTACAGTGATAGCTTTAAATTCACAAAATTAACAGTTTCCTCAACAGAACCGACCAATGATTCTTACCTTAAATCAATTCTTAATGAAGTAACTAAAAGCTATAGTAAAAAAACAATTGACGATCAATCCTATTATTTAAATGAAGGAAAACCTGAATTAACTGTTCATGTGGTGAGTTTAGAAAAGAAAGACCCCACTGTGGAAGAAATAATATTTTTTAGGAAGTATTAACTATGAGGATCAAATCAATAATTTACAGTTCATTATTTTTATTTTTAATTTTTGCCTGTCAAAGCCAGGATCTCGAAAAAGAGGCTTCAAAGAAAGAAAAGGAAGAGGAAGAAGCTTTTCACAAGGATATCCCCTTAAGTGAATCTACACTGAAGGAGATAAATGATCCAAAACTTAAAGACCTGAAAAAAAAGCTTACACGCTATAATTTTGAAGATTCTACTCGTGTGCTTTATGACTCTCTCGGACTCTTTGACCTGGGTCTGGATTATAAAGTTTTTCGCTATGCCTTTATTGGTTTTTTGAATCTAAAACGTGAAGAAAAGATCAGTGAAAAAAACCTGCTCTCAATTATCGACTTTACACAGTCAAGCTGCAACAAACGTTTTTATACTGTTGATCTGGATGACAGGGAGGTGATATTCAATACCTATGTCAGCCATGGACAGAGAACAGGGGCCGATATGGCAAAAAAATTCAGTGATATCCCTGGCTCTTTTCAGAGCAGCATCGGCTTTTATGTAACCGCAGAAACTTATGTAGGGAGCAAAGGATATTCTTTACGGCTGGAAGGAACTGAAAAAGGCTATAATGAAAATATGAGGAGAAGAGCCGTAGTGATGCATGATGCAGATTATGTGAGTGAAGAATTTATTAAAACCTACGGAAGATTAGGCCGCAGCCAGGGGTGCCCGGCATTACCCAAAGAGATCTCAAAAGAAGTGATCGATACAATAAAAGATCAAACTGCAATCTTTGCTTATTATAATGATCAAAAGTATATAAAAGCAAGTAATTACCTTAACCTTCAGAAGTTAATGGATAACTGGGAGGAGGAAGGGTAGCTGATTTTAAAATCAAATCCAAATTATTTTAAGATATCCGGTATTAGACAATTTCCATATTTTTCTGTTATCCTACTGTTAATCAGTACTGGTAAATGGATTACTTAGAACAGCTACGTATATTTTTAGATATCATTATCACCTCAGCATTATTAGCATTTGTAGGCTTTGAAAGAGAGACAGCTCATAAACCCGCCGGCTTGCGGACAAATATGATTGTGGGTGGCGCCTCATGCCTAATAGTGTCCATTATTCCTGAACTTATTGGCTATGTGGGAAATGAAGGTTTTGGAGATATAATCCAAACGGATCCGATCAGGGTTGTTGAAGCTATATTGGTCGGTATCGGTTTTATCGGCGCTGGTACGGTAATGAAATCCAGAGGTGACAATGAAATAACCGGATTAACAACTGCGGCAACTATTTTATATTCATGTGGAATAGGAATAACAGTTGCTATCCATCTCTATGTGTTAGCTATCACCGTTACCATTTTAATTATTATTATCAATTATTCCGTAAACCGATGGGCTCGTCATCTGGTAGAAAAGAAGGAACAGTAGGTGGAGGTTGGACATCAGAAGTCCGAGGTCTGAAATTAAAAATCAGAAACCTTGCCAATTGCTGACTGCCAACTGCCTACTTTTCACTCCCGGTTACCTCAAAGGCAAAGGACTCTTTTTTATCTCTGATCTGCTGATAATATGAAAGCATATCGTGATCATGCTCCTCTTCAAATCTTTTTAAAGCTTTTTCAAACTTATCAGTGAGGTCGTTCATTGTATTAAGCTTATCCTCCTCATCTCGTGCATTATTATTCTTGAGGTCAGTGCCTATACTATCTATAATTTCATCAACTAGCTCATTAGATCTGTCATTGTAATCCTCAGCTTTCCAATTAGTCTCTATTATATAACCTTTTGCTGCGTCTATAATTTTTCTGTTTAGTATTACTGATATCCCTGATTCCATATTCTTCTCTTTTTCTTTTTACTATAACAAGGAAAATACTTAATGAGTTATGAGTATTTCAACAGCAATCTTCATCAGCCAGAGAAGGGTTTTTTGATTTTTCAAATGATTCTTTTCCCTCCCTGAATGCATACCAGGCTATTGCAAGGCTACCTAATGCATCAACATAAGGGATTCTAAAAAACTCATAAAGCGCACTGGCAATCAGGAGGATAAATGAAAGGTAAAAACAGGCTTTTGTACAGTGAGCATCAAGGATTATAGGCGCCGAATTAAGCTTTTTACCTACCTTCAATTTGGCGCTATATAAAAAATACATGGTAAGGATTGATATACCAGCTATTATTATTCCTGCTATTGTGGTCTCAGGTTTCGCTTTTGTATATATAGCCAGACCTGCCCCAATCACTAATCCCGCTGCCAAGATATAAAAAGCTGTTCCGGTTATTTTTAAAGCTGTAGTTTCAAACTTATCTTTTTTATCTGCATTATGATGCTGAATCCGCCAGATCATATGGGCTATTCCTAACCCTGAAAGAACCTCAACAAAGCTGTCGGACCCAAAACCAAATAGAGCCAGGGTTTCATCACTCACACCAAAATATAGAGATATTACACCCTCTATTAAATTGTAGACAATGGTAAATATACTTAAATAAAACGCTGTCTTATATAAGGATTTCTCGTTCGTCATTTTTTATTTTTTGATTTTTGCAGGATCTGGCAGCTCTCCTCACTAAGCTCTGTCTCTACCGTATAATGATCAAAATTATAATTATCAAGAATTTCCTTCGCTTTAGCTTTTACTTTCATTATCTCGTTAAAATCAGCTACTTCTTTAAGTTTTAAATGTGTAGAAAAAACATGCCGCTGACCATCAAGCGACCATACATGAGTATGATGAAGGGATTCTACTTTATTAATACGCTGAAGCTTATTTTTCACCTCTTCAATGTCAACACCTTCAGGAACTCCCTGCAGAAAAATATGTAAAGTCTTTTTCAGTCGTTTGAAAACATTGAACAAAATGTAGCCTGCAATAAGGATACTAAGAATAGGATCAATAATTATAAAGCCGGTAAATTTTATCACTATAGCACCAATTAAAACGGCTACCCAGCCCATCACATCTTCGAGCAGGTGGAGTCTCACCACCTCCTCATTCAGAGACTCCCCCCCATGCAGTTTATAAGCCGCATACCCATTCATAGCTACTCCAAATAAAGCAAAGATTATCATTCCTGTTGCGTTTACAGATTCCGGTGCGGAGATACGAGCAATAGCCTCTGAAATAATGAAAACTGATCCAATTATTAAAATTACGCTGTTAATCAGAGCTCCGAGAAGGGAAAAACGTTCATACCCAAATGTATATCTTTCTGAAGCTTCTTTCTTGGATTTCTTATTTAAGAACCACGCCAGGCCAAGTGAAAAACTATCCCCAAGATCATGAAGAGCATCAGAAAGTATTGCAACACTATTTACAAACAAACCTCCAATTAACTCGAGAATTGCAAACCCGAAGTTTAGGAAAAAAGCTAATTTTAAATTCTTACCGGATTTATCCGCATGATGATGGTGATCATGTGCCATGTTAGTAAATCAACCGGTTTAAATAACTAAAGTTATAGAGATTTGTTGATATAATTTTTAATACATAATAAATGCAGAACATTATACACGTCCTTGATATTCAGGCCCCAAAGGATAAAGTTTTACATGCCTTAAATACAGAAGAAGGCCTTTCGCAATGGTGGACAAGAAAAGTTTTTTTTGAAGATGATTCCAGTGGCCCAATTCATTTTGCTTTTATGGGAGACTTTAACCCTATAATGAATGTGGAGAATTCTGAAAATGAAATCGTTTGGAAATGTATCGATGGTGTTCCTGCATGGAAAAATGATGAGCTAAGATTTCAGCTGCAGCTTTATAATGAGGGCACTACAGTTCAATTTACCCATCACTTTACTAATAATTTAAATGATGAGCAAGTAGGCAGGTTCAATTATATATGGGGTTATTATATGCAAAGCCTGCGGTTGTTTTGTGAAGAAGGCAAGGGAAGTCCGTTTGAGATATAGGTCTAGATGTTAGATTTTAGATAATTTTTTCCCAACTGATTTACCCAAAGGCAACATCCAGTATCATCATTACAGTAAACCCTATTAAAACTCCCATTGTAGCAAGGTCGGTGTTCTTGTGTAACTGAGATTCGGGGATTAGCTCTTCTACTACTACAAAGATCATTGCACCTGCAGCAAAAGATAATGCATATGGCAGAAGTGGCTCCATTGTTATTACCGCAAGCGCTCCAATAACACCTCCAATAGGTTCGACAAACCCGGAGATCTGTCCATAGAAAAAACTCTTTCCTCTTGACATACCTTCCCTTCTTAATGGTACAGACACAGAAACACCTTCAGGAAAGTTTTGAATCCCTATTCCTACAGCTAAAGCCACTGCACCTGAAAATGTTGTCACTGAAACATCAGATGCAAGCGCCCCGAATGCCACACCAACAGCAAGTCCTTCAGGAATATTATGAAGTGTGATAGCAGATACCAGAAGTATACTTCTCCTCCAACTGGTTTTAGGTCCTTCAGCTTCCTCTTTAGGATAGCCAATATGCAGGTGGGGCAAAATTTTATCAAGGCCATAGATAAATATTCCTCCAAGCATAAAACCAACGGCTGCCGGTATCCAGGAGGCAATCGGATCCTTCTCTGCCATTTCTATAGCAGGCGCCAGTAAAGACCAGAAGCTTGCTGCTATCATTACACCTGCTGCAAAGCCCATCATCCAGTCAAGGACTTTACGGCTGATATCTTTGAAGAAAAATACAATAGAAGCACCCAGGGCAGTTACTCCCCAGGTAAATAAGGTTGCAATTAGTGCCTGAATAACAGGCGATTGTTCCCGAAGCCAGTCTATCATCTGCTTTATAACAGATAAAGAACCGGCTATTGTTTAAATCTAATTTTATTTAGAATCTATATCTGCTACTTCCAAAATTCATCTTGGGTATTTTCAACAAAACCTTCTTCCTCATGAACCTCATCTATTAGCTTCAACTGCTCTTCCGTAGCTATCTCCTGAATTTTCTGAAACAACGCCCTTTCCTCAAACCGAATGTGTGCTTCTAGCTCCTTTTCTAACCGCTCCAGTGTCTTTCTAACCTCTTTCTTCTCCTCAAAAAGCTTTTTCAAAAATACATGGTCAGCCAAAGCTTTCTGCACAAGCTCGCTATCATTACCAAGAACAGGGAAGATATGCTTCTCCTCAACTTCAAAATGAGGTTGAATATGATTTGGATAAAACCAATCAACATAGCGTTTTATTCTTTCTGGCTCCACTCCCTTTGCCAGTCCTGCCCTGATCTTCCATCCAAGGAGTAATCCATGATGATGTTGCCTGCTTAAAGGTTGTAATGATTTGTGACGACGCATTTTTATTTAATTAAATGATGAAAAGTTAACAGCTGAAGTGTAAAGTTGATATAAAAAAAGTGCAGTGCTATTAAGCACTGCCTTTCAGTCATTTTACCGGACAGCTTGTAAATTTAACCGGCTTCTCCATACGTGGAAATAAAATATTATTTTCCAGGTGTATATGCTGATGCAGGTCTTCCTCGAATTCATGTAGCATATTATAAAGCAATTCAAAGGATGCGCAGCCATCATGAGGAGCGTTATAATCATTGCACAATTCACGGATCCTCACAAGCATATCACCGGCTTCCTGATGCTCATCGTGAAGTATTTCCTCCAGTTTAGTCTTTTCAGGATAAATACCATCACTTTCATATTTTTTTACAGCTGGAAAATATTGATCCTCCTCCTTTTCCATATGATCATAAAGCTCAATGATCAATTGGTTAAAACTTTCATTCAACCCTCCCAGCTGGGGATGGGCATCGCCATGAACTTTATATACCTTTTCAAGAAGCTCGATAACCTGTGGGGATTTTTTCCTGATATAATTATGATGGTTATTTATGATAAAATCACATATAGCGCTGGCAGTCCAATCTTCAAAACGTAATGGCTGCTCTCTAGAGGGTTTTGCTTCTTTAACCTCACGAAGTACCTGTTTATAATCTAATCCTTTTTCCTGACAAACATCATTTAAATATCGCTTTCCATTACAGCAGAAATCGATCTTATACTTTTGAAAAACAGCAGTAGCGGCCGGGTATAGTGCAGCAAGTTCGCCGATTGTTTTTTGTAGCTGTACCTTCTTGGTTATCCGGACTTTCCATACATCATCAATTCCACTTACTTCATAATCCCAGGAAAAAACATTTCCAAAAAGATGCTGTAACTGGTAATATAAAGGTTTTGGATCATGATCATTGATAAGGATCATATCCTGTCCACCTACCAGCTGGTTCACCTGCTCGATTATGGTAGGATGCTTTACCTGCGGCGGTAAAACACGTGCATCTATAATAATTTGTTCCATATTGATAAATTTTTTAGTTTCTATTCAAATTTATCAGTATCAGGAAAGCTATTTTATGATCTAAATCATCTAATGAAAAAAATTCGAAGGCACTAAGACACCAAGGCCTATGTATATTTTTATGGTTTAATAAATTGAAATTTATCTGCCTGTACCCTTGTCCTGGTGGTATTTTTTTTAATAAACATCGCGGTTGATAAAATTCTGCACTACAGAAATTAAAAGTACCAACGGCATAACCAGGCTAACGATAAAAAGTACGATAAAATAATTGGGTATAACCATTCCAAAATTCATGATCAGCAATGGTTGTGATACAAGCAGCAACTCACTTATGGTGAAAGAGAGAATAAACAATGCAAAAATTACCGGTGAGATTCTCCAGAAATCAAACTGCCGCAGCCATGCGAGCAGAAAAACAGTGACAAAGCCAATAAACACCAGATGAAGATATGTGATCAGAAAATTTCTCACTTCATATACCAACACCGCCAGCTGAGGCTCAACCCCTACAAGCTGAAGTAAATTTTTAAATATAAAGCAGGTTATTGCAAAAACCATCACCCAAAAAACCATTTGGTCAACCTGAGACTTAAGATCTTTAACAATTCCCTTTATAGATTTCCAGAAGTAAAATATCCCGACAACCTGAAATAAAGACGCCACCAAAGCTGCAAGGTACATAAAACCTGGGGGGGATGCCCATAAGGTAGAACTTGCATACGCCGGAAGACAGCATAAAGCGAATATCCAAAGAAATATACCACCTGCTTTGACATCAAAGTGTATATTACGCTGCTCCAAAAAATTATAAATCAAAGCAAAAATGGCAAATGTAAACCAGCCGTCATACTGCAGGTGCAGGTAGAAATAAATAGCCAGCTCATAAAATGGGCCTTCAATGCCTGTGGCCATTATGTATCCTAAAGCAAAGGGACCTAATGAGCTAATCACCAGAAAGGCAAGGCTCCAATAAGCAAACTTTAATGAAAGCGGCTTTTCCTTCTTATATATGAGAAGCGTATCCCTTACAAAGAAAAATGCAAAAGCCCATGAAAGAAAAACATGCAAAGTTGAAAAGGTAATGGATACTGCAGCATATCCCTGGAGCGGAAAACTGAACATCATTCCCAGCACACTGAACATAAAGCACCAGAAAAGAATATTATATTTCTTTATCTTATCAAACGTTTCAGGGATAAAACAAAATAGTAAGCCTGCATAAAGCGCATTAAATATCCAGCCAAGAAAAGCAACATGAGAATGCGCATGCAGAAAATATTTAAAATTAACACCGCTTATCGGATCTATAAACATGTAGCGCAGAAAAGCACCAAGAAAAGTGGCAATGAGTAAAAATATAATAGAGGTCCTGACCCAGAGGTTAATTCTCATTTTCTTAAACTACAAATTAAAAATGATCAACAAACTAATCCATTTTTAATTCCTCATTCTTCATTTAATAATCCCAGGCTGTGCATCTTAAATTTAAAGATCCCGGCAATATTTTCCGCCTTTGTTTTGGCTTCCTCAGCTTTTTGGCCGGCAAATAATTCATCCACAGTAGAAGTAAACAGTTTTACCCATTGACGAAAATGATCCTCTGATAACGGTAACGCCATATGTGCATCAAAAGGTCGGCCTTTATAGGTTTGAGTGCCAAAAAGAAGTGTTTCCCAAAAATCATACATTTTGGGAAGGTGTGTATCCCAGTTAACTGCAGCTACATCATTAAAAACCGGCGCGAGAAGTTTATCCTGATTGACTTTATCATAAAATGTATCAACCAGAAGCTTAACATCCTTTCTGTTTTCTATATCCTTCTTCATTTTTCCGCCAATTCTACAATTATGTTATTTACTTTTTTATTTTGGATTTTCTTAGATTCAGTCAACTTACTTACCACCAGAATAACCATACTTATAAAAAAGGTAAAAATAAATATCCCATTAAGAATACCTCCATAATACTTAAGCTCATATAAACCACCTATGTTCCCCATTACCCTTATAAGAAGGCTGACCTGGAGCAGTATACCTGAAATATATAAAGCCGGATGGTACGGATAAAAATTGAACTTTGCAACTCCGGGAAGTATAATGGGTGCATGGGCAAAGATCATATTCATAACAAATCCAATAAAAAACACATGGACCAATGTATCGTAGCTGACGTCTGCATAACCACCAACTATCAGTAAAAGGCCATAAATTCCCAGCCAGATATATCCTAACCCCAGCATAATGGATGAATACCTATGGAGGCCTTCTTTAAAGACGCTCTTTCTTACCATGTCATGCCGGAACAACCAGATTACAATGCCAACTATTGCTATACCGCCTATCAGCTGACCGTTTTTATGAAAAAATATCCCCAAAGCAACTACAGCAACAGTCAGCAATAACAACAGTAGCTGCTTCTGTAGTTTACTGACCGGTAAAAATTTTGTCAGCTCGAGGCGCTCACCAACAATAGTTAATAGCAAAAAGCTCAACCACCAGGGCAAAGCCATAGGATATAGATTATACCTGATCACCAAAATATTTCCTATCAGCCAGCAAACGGCCCCTGCGAGCATTACATAAAAGCTGGTTTCTTTTATCCTGCTGAGGATATCCAGGTAAATATAGCATAAGCTAAAAGCGCCGATAGTGAGACAAATAATCGCTGACTCATGGAAACCCGTCAAAAAAAGCGGTAAACTGATCCCATTGATGATCGGGAAAAGCAGAAAAAACCTTTGCTTTGCAGTAACCACACGCTCCAGCAGGATAACTGTACCCAAAAAGCTGCCTATCATTAATGCGCCATGCTCCCCTCCTACTCCTGTGTGAAGGTCAGACCAGCCAAGTCGGTTATACCCCGCAAAAATGCCGATGACCATAGATACAACAGCCAGAATAGCAGTTAATGGTACGGCAATTTTTTTCATCTAAAAATCCTTTCTTCCTACTGTTCTAAATAAAAAGAATAATGGAAATACTACCCATAGAATTCCACAGAGCAATGTAATGGTAATACCCAGTGGCGTTCCGAAAAATTTATTAAAAACCGCTCCTGTGAAACCAAATAAGGCAGAGATGTCAAGGTCCAGCATCATGGTAATACGCATCAGGTCAATCGGGTTGAACAATGTCAGCGCCATTGCCATCTTTTCAAAGGGGTAATCCTGGAAAATAACAAGAAGCATCAGAAATAATCCATCGTATAAAAGAGCCATTGCCAGCCATACCAGTAATGCTATACCAAATCCTTTTGTACGGTTTTCATTCTTTATGGCAATCCAGAATGCCAGGGCGCTAAAAATAAACGTTAGCAGCACCCCTATGGCAATCAGCATAAGAAAATTGCCTATTGCTGAAGAAACAAAGACCCCATAGATAATAAACGGAATCCCTAGTCCCAGAACAAAACTTAATGATAATGACACGGCCATACCAAGATACATTCCCCAGAACACATCGCGCCTCCTGACCGGTTGTGCAAGCAACAGCTCCACGAAGTCCCTGGAGTTATAAAAGTAGATAACGCCAAACATAATAGCCGTTAATGGGCTGAGGAACAATACAATGTTCATCAAGCTTATGATTGCTTTGGAAAGGTCATTGACATATAATAATCCAAATGCTGCAACAAGGTAGAATAGCAGCGATATAATTGTCCAACGGCTTTTCAGCAGGTCTAAAAAACTATATTTTAATAACTTTCTCATGAGGCAATTTTCATTTCGGTTTCTTCGGTACTCATTAATATCTTCGCAATACTACGTTCCAGGTTATGCTCACCTGTTTGTTTTTTCATTTCACTAATAGATCCTTTGAAATAGATCTTCCCTTCCAGCAGGAATATCAGGTCATCAGTGATCTCCTCTACGAGCTCCATGATATGGGTAGTGATTAAAACTGTTTTTCCCTTTGCCTTCTCCTCAAGTATCAGGTCTTTTAACCTTATCATTGCCACGGGGTCAAGACCTACCGTTGGTTCATCCAGAATGATCAAAGGAGTATCAAACATAAAGGTAAGCACGAGATTAACCTTCTGCCTTGTACCTCCTGAGAGCTGGGACAATTTTGTTCCCATATGCTTGTGAAGGTCAAAAAGATCAATCAAATAATCCTCCCGTGATTCCTGGCCTCTGATATCCTTAATCATGGAAATAATATCGTTGATCTTAAGGTTATCAGGAAATCGGCTTACCTGTGGAAGATAAGAAATAGATCTCCTGTAATTCCAGCTGTTTTTAACCGATTTACCATTGACAATTATTTCTCCTGCATCTATAGTATTTAATCCGACAACCGACTTTATCATAGTCGTTTTTCCGGAACCGTTAGGTCCTAATATAGAAGTGATCTTCCCTTCAGTAGCATAAAAATCGATCCCTTGAAGGACGTGGTTCTTTTTGAATGACTTATGTAAATTTCTTATTTCAATCATTTTATCTGATACATTAAAGGTTTTTCATCTATTAAATCTGCCGGTGTCATAGAAGGAATTACTTTTTCAGCATAATCGAGGATCTCTATAAAGAAACTTCTCAGTAACAAAACAGAGGCATCAACCTCTCCTACTATATATGAAAAAAGCTTTACAGGACGATATGGAACATCTCCATAGCCATTCCTGTCCAGGTCATATCCCGAATATGAACTCCAGTAGTTTTCAATATAAGTATTGGTATTTCTTTTAGCGCTGGTGCTTATATCAAAAGTGTTGGAAAGGAAATTATTTCTGGTAATAACATTATCCATACTACTTCCTGCCATTTTTATTGCCCAGCCGTTCCGTTTAAAATCATTGTTCCTTAAGTTGCAGCGTGTAACACTTTCAGCATAAATGCCGATCGTATTCTGGTAAAATTCATTATTTTCAATAGTGCTATCATAGATCTCTTTTAGCAAAAGCCCATATGATGCAGTTCCCCAGTTAAGCCTGAATTTATTTTTTATCATAGTAATGTTCTTTGAAAACATCACGGCAACACCTGCCCCATTTGCTTCAAAAACATTCTCAATATATTGGTTATTATCAGAAAACATAAAGTGAAGGCCATACCTGAGATTCCCTTTGCTGATATTATTTTCTATATGGCCATTTTTTGCAAACTCCAGATATATCCCATCCCTGTGGTTTAAAGCCTGATTGCCAACAATTTTCATTGAATCCGAATACCACAAATGAATTGCATTTCCTGATGAACTCTCCATTACTGCCTCACCAATAATTATATTGTTTACTATGGAGCAGCCAAAACTGTTCTCAGCATAAATCCCAAAAAAAGTATTTTTCAGGATGTTATTTTCAACGATACTATGCTTCGATTTTTGCAATACAATTCCGGAACGTTCTTCCATATAACTCATGCCGGTGTTTTGTAAAGTGAGGCCGGAAACAACCACTTCATCTGCTTCCACCTGTATTAACTCATATTTGTTCTCACCATCCAGTACAGGGTTATCTATACCTCTGACTACTAGTTTTTTATCTATTTTTATTGTTCCTTGCTTATATAGTCCCGGAAGGATAGAGATGGTATCTCCGGGGCTGGCAGAGTCGATAGCAGCCTGGATACTACTATTCTGGCAATTAGAATTACAAACCAAGATTTCCTTGCCAAATCCAACATATGATACAAATATTAGTAGTAATCCAAGCGCTATCCTGTTCATCACTGAGCTTTATTTTAAATTCACTAAATTATTTGACATATCCCCAAACTGCTCATTCAGTTCAGTCCAGGTAAATTTTTTCATATTGTTGCCCACTGTAGGAATATTTTTACCATCTACAAAACCTGTAAGGTTCATCCCCATGGGACTGGGTAACTCCGGAGTTTGCACAAAAGTGACTTTTGATATTTCTATTAGTTTGCCAGGATTATCAAAAGTGTTTATATATCTGCCGGCAATATTGTCTTTCTCGATTTCTTCCTCCTCCTCGAAGTGAAGCATGCATTCAATAGCATCAAAATTGAAGTCTTTGCCCTTATCTGTAATAATCTGAGCAGCATATCGCTGATCAACTATAGTCATCTGGCAGAAGTGACAATTCTCTTCGCCATAGTAAATGGTTTTAGGTCCTGTAGAGCAGGAAGACATTATTAATAAAGCAAACACTCCGGCAAAAGCCACCTTTTTTGTACCTGTCGTATGGCTGCCTGATGCTATACTTTTCTTCTCCTGCTTATTTTTTAACATTCCGGCAACGACACCTAAAGCCATAGCTATTCCTAAAAATAAACTTCCAGCCTGCGGCCATGACTGTGCATCAAAATTCAAGAGCATCTTGCTACCTATTATTGGTGGCTGATAAGTCATACCCGGCACTTTAATCGGTGCATTAGGGTCAAGGTTATGCCCATAGTCATAATTCCAAAGATAAAAGTCATATAACCCAAGAGCTCCAAGGACCAAAAGAATACCTGCCCATGAGAAAAAGGCTATTTTATTCCTGGTAAAGGCCGCTACTAATCCTAAAAAGATCATTGTTCCTACTATATATGGAAAGTAGGTAAGCTCAGGAATAGAATCCGGTTCTATATATTGCATACCTATATAATGATTCAGAATATTAATATTCTGCAGTGTGTAAGGGGTATCACCGGTAATTTGGTTAACCCAGATATACATATTTATGCCTTCCGTATATTGCGGCGCATAGAGGGTAATTTTCCATAATGGAAAGAAGAAGACTCCAATTAACGAAAGTGCTGCAATTATCATTACAATTTGTGGAAGACGACTTTTCATAACTTAAAAAATTAGAAGTGAAAAAGAGCCTGCCCCTTGCAGGCTCTTTTTTAATATTCATTATAAAGGTTGTGTCTCACCAAGCGACCACTTCAATGGCACGTTGTCATTTTTACCAGACACCCTCACATATCCCTGCATCTCCTGGTGAAGAGCAGAGCAGAAATCTGTACAATAGAATGGATATATACCAGCCTTCTTAGGTTCCCATAACAAAGTTCTTGTTTGTCCAGGCATGATCAGCAATTCTGAATTATTAGCACCCAGTATTGCGAAACCATGAGGAAGGTCCCAATCCTGTTCAAGGTTAGTTACATGGAAGTATACCTTATCACCTTCCTTGATCCCTTCAATATTATCAGGAGCAAAGTGGCTACGTATTGAAGTCATATATACTCTTACAATATTACCATCTCTTTCAACTCTTGTATCCTTTTCATTTTTTGTCACATGTGGGTGATGGTTATGATCAAGTTTGAAAGTTTTTACAGATTTTGGCTTCAAAATATCCGCAGGTATACCCTGTGCATAGTGGGGTTCACCAATAGTTGGAAAATCGAGAAGCAACTCAATTTTATCACCTGAGATATCATACAGCTGAGCAGAGTGTGCCAATTCAGGGCCAGTAGGTAAGTACCTGTCTTTGGTGATCTTGTTCATCGCTACAAGATATTTACCCCACGGCTTCTTAGAGTCACCACCAGGAATCATCAGGTGACCTACTGAATAGAATGTAGGAGCTCTGTCTAATACTTCTTTAGTCTCAAGATCCCATTTCACTACCTCTGAGGAGATAAAGAATGAAGAATATGCATTACCCTTACCATCAAACTCTGTGTGTAATGGTCCAAGGCCAGGCTGCTTCACGATACCGTCAAGTACAGATTCAAATTTTAAAACAGGTACATTGTCAATTTTACTCTCATACTCCTCATTTTCAATTGCATTCAGCATTTTAGTGAAAGAGTGTACAGTAAGGTCTGCCGCAAGCTTACCATTACCTACAATATATTCTCCTGTAGGATCGATATCAACACCATGAGGTGATTTCGGTGTTGGCAGGTAATACATTATACCCGGTAGCTCTGAGGGATCAAGTGTCATTACACTTGTTCTTTCAAAAGATTCTGTCAGCTGCTTTTCTTCATTATATATGTTGTGAAGATAAGATGCAGGTAACTCCTTACCTTTTCCCTGTGCCAGGTATTCCTCGGCCTTTTTCCAGTTTACAGCAACAATAAAATCTTTATCATTCTTAGAAGAGTTTATTTCTTTAAGTGTTCCAGCCTGCTCAGTATTATAAGAAGTGAAGAAAAACCAGCCATGGGATTTTCCTTTACCTGAATGGGCAAGGTCATAATCATATCCGGGAACCAGTATCTGGAAGCGAACATCCATTTCACCTGATGCTTCATCAACACCGATAAATGATAATGTACCTGAGAACTTCTCCTGAACTTTAGTTAATGATACATCCTGATTTGGTGTTGGAAGGCTGAATCGGGTTCCGGCAACTATATACTCTGTGTTTTCAGTAGTAAATGGTGAACAGTGGTTACCACTTGTGTTCGGGATTTCAATTATTTCGGCTGTTTCGAAAGTAGTCAGATCAATACGAGCTATCCGCGGTGTATTATTTCCGTTGATAAACAACCATCTTCCATCCGGCTGGCCATCTGTTTGAGAAAGCTCAGGGTGGTGAGAATCATCCCAGGGCACATAGCCGTAAGAAGTTTTCAACATGTCCTTCGTTTCTTCATTAAATCCATATCCCTT
Source organism: Candidatus Cyclobacteriaceae bacterium M2_1C_046 (assembly GCA_051418055.1). Lineage (GTDB taxonomy): Bacteria > Bacteroidota > Bacteroidia > Cytophagales > Cyclobacteriaceae > JBPRGH01. Next base: position 183,152 of record JBPRGH010000007.1, read on the forward strand.
TTCAGCATCAACTGAAAATACAGGGATATTTCTAAATAAACGGCCCGAAGGCAAACCATAAACACTGACCTGGCCGCTAAAACCACCAGACATAAATGCATAGAATTCATCATGCTCCCCAGGAGCTACATAAACTTTAGAAGCAGCATCATTCTTTATCAATTTTGAGCTGCCGTCCTGCTTTTCTGCCTGAGGAGCACAACTAAGTATAATGCCTCCAAGGAAAAGCAACGAGAGTAGATTAACAAATTTAGTTTTCATATTATATAGGTTTACTTTAATGTTCTGAAATATTCAAGGATTTTACGCGCCTCATCTTCTGTGAGGTTCTGGTCAGCCATTGGCGCCATATATTCAGCCAACAGCGCCTTTGCCTGAGGATCTTTTTTTACCATCTCCTCTGGATTAAGGATCATGTTCATAACCCATTCGGGTTTTCTTCTTTCTGTTACTCCTTTCATGGGAGGCCCGATATACCGTTCTTCCACTTTGTGGCATGCAGAGCATTTCCCTTCAAAAATTGCTTTACCTTCGGTAACCATTTCCGGGTTGATTTCCCCCAGCGCTACATTTTTTATCGGCCCTACACCAATACCAGTGTCTACAGTTTCAGACGTGCTTTTAGCAGGCACTTCTTTTTCAGCACTTGCTGATTGTGTGTCGGCCTGCTCGCCTCCACCCCCACAGGCAGTCAATCCTGCGATAAGGAATCCGCTCAGGAGTAGGTATAATTTTCGTTTTTTATTAAGTAGTCTCATAGACATCCTTTGTTTGTTGAATTAAAAAATTTATGGTTCAAAGATATTTGTAGAATCAGGGTTTGCTTATGACTGAAATCATACGAAATGCATGATTTATGTCAGGAGTTTTACTGAATTTATTGCAGCTGGTGGTGTTTAAAGGCATTTTTATGATCAAAATCATAAATGAAGATGATTTCCGCCTATAACTTTGAAATAAAAAAATGTTATGAAAAAACTGGCACTTATATTATTAATAGGTTTGACCATAACTGCCAACGGTCAGTCGGTCGAGAATGGAAAAGCAATATTTGATACTAACTGTAAAGCCTGCCACTCAATAGGCAAAGGAAGGCTTGTAGGGCCGGATCTGGCCGGGATAATGGATAAACGGGATAAGGAATGGATTGCTCAGTTTATCCTTAACTCATCCGAGCTTATAGCAAGTGGTGACGAACAGGCCAAAGCAATATTTGAAGAATATAATAAAATTACCATGCCGGCACACCCTTTCTCAGAATCGGAAATGGAAGACCTGCTTGCTTTTATGGGCAGCTATGAACCCGAACCTGTTGCAGAGGAAACTACTTTTCCTGAAGAGTTAAGTACAGAAGAGCAGGTAGTGGAAAAAGCTGTTGCTGTCCCTTTATGGGTAAAAGCATTTCTCTCAGGTACGGTGGTAATGGCCATCGTGCTGCTGGTCGTGATAGGTTTTCTTATTAAAATGATAAAAGGGCTTTAACTTAAAGCAATTTTTAATATATCTTTTTTTCAGGCCTACACATCAGTATTCCCATGCGGAAGGTGGATGAAAAATTATTGCGGCTAACATTAAAATTGCCGTTACAACGGACCTTATTTACAAATTTACAGAGAAGGTAATGATACCTCCACCTTTGTACCCTGCTGCGGATCACTCTCAATTAAGAGTTTTCCTTTCTGTGCTTTTATAAATTCCTTGATAAGGCTAAAGCCCAGTCCACTGCCTTTTTCATTAGCAGTACCTTGAGTGGATATAAAATTATTTGATGTCATTAAATCTTTAACTTTCTTTTTAGTCATTCCCAATCCATCATCTTTAATAACTAAAATCACATCACTGTCACTTTCAGATGCACTGATTTGTATATTCCCATTCTCTTTTGTGAATTTAATTGCATTGGAAAGGATATTTCTAATTATTGTTAGCAGTGCATCTTCATCGGCATAAGCAAATAAATCAGCTGGTACCTCATTTTGTACATTAAGCTGCTTATTTTCAATCTGAAAACTAAAAAGGGAGATATTCTGATTTACCAGCTCCAACAGATTAACTTTTTGTGAATTAAAACGAAAACCATCCTGCTGTGAAACAGCCCACGCCAAAAGGTTATTCAATAAAGTAGAAACTTTAGTGGCAGATTCACTAATATAATCTAATAATTCCGCCTTTTCTCCTGTTATATTCTCCTGCTTATATGTACTGTTCAAAAGGTCAGCAAGAGATTTTATATTGCCTACTGGACCTTTCAAATCATGTGCAATAAAACTAAATAACCTTTCCTTTGACTTATTGGCAATACTTAAATTATTTTTAATTCTGTATAAACGGATAGACAAGTAGATAGAAATACATAAAAACAACAGGAGTAAAATGGCAAATAAATATTGCCTCTGGATCGTGGCTTGTTTGCTTTCAAGCTCTTGTGCTTTTAATGCATTCTGCATGGATAAAAAATCATTCTCCTGCACCTTTTTATCAAATTCATATTTGGATTTTATTTCTTCCAGCTGCGCAGCTTTATCAATATTAAATAATGAATCTTTTTCAGAAGTATACAACTGGTGATAAGCATATGCATCTTTAAATTTCTTCTGCTTAAAATAATTATCAGCAATTAACTTATATACATGGTGTTTTTCACGTAATTCTCCCGATGATTCCATTAGCAGAATGCTCTCCTTGTAAAAATCAAGGGCAGGCTCCAATTTTCCAAGTGCAGTTAAAGCTTCCCCTTTACTGTAATAAATAAAAATCAGACCGGAAGTAAAATTGTATTTCCGTTGTATTTCCACCGCTTTATCATAATTATTAAGCGCTTGTTCATAATTTTTGAGCTTGCTAAAAGCCTCTCCTATATTTCCATAATTGATTCCCGCCTGTAGCTCTTCTCCAATTTTTGTATTTATTTTTAAAGAATTTTGATAAAAATCAATTGCCTTTTTATAATCTCCTCTGAAAAAATAAATGATTCCTTTATACTCATAATTATTTGCTATCCTTACAGAATCTGAAGCATTTATAGCAATCTGAAGCATTTTATTGTAAATTTCCTCAGCTTCGTCAAGTTCACCGTTGCTTACATAAATACCCGCCATAATATTTGAGGCGGCAATATAAGATGAGGTGTCATGGATCGCTTTGAACAGTTTAACACTTTCAATTATATTTTCTATCGACTGGATATTATCACCAGAACGCCAATAAATATGGGCAAGCCCTTGGAGAGATTTTGCTTTAACCTCCTTTAGCTCAAGCTCTTCAGATATTTTTTTAGCATTAGAATAGTAAACATGGCTATTTTTAAAATCGCCTATCTGATAGTAAAGATCAGCAAGATGAAGATTTGTTCTTGCTAAAAGCTTCCTATTGCTGCTTGAATCCAGTAATTCTATAGACTTTTTGTAATATTTAATCCCACAGGAATAATTAAAAGCTTTAACACATGAATCTGCCTTTAAAGTATATTCAGCTGGAGATATAATAGGTTGCCCTTCGGGAGTGAAATTAAAATTTAATGAATAAATTAATAGTAAAACAACCATTGAGCGGTTTTTATAATAAATGTTTAGGCCTGTCCCTACCAAATATAAAAAACATAAATAAATAGTGGATAAAACTGTTGCCAATAATTATTTCAAGCTGTAGCTAAATTTATAGCTTCCAAATTAGCTTTAGCGAAAGAATTCAATTACTCATTCTTGTACTTTTTTATAAGATGTGCAGCATAACTACATTCTGCAATAACCTGATAACCCTCAGAGTTCCCATACTCCCAGGCTTTATCAACCAGCTTTCTCGCAGTACCCGTACCTTTTAGCTGTTCGCTTACCTCTGTGTGTGTAATGATCAGTTTATTTCCCTGGAGCCTGTAATCTACAAAAGCTACAGTTTCACCTGCTTCTTTTATAAAGAAACGCCCTTCATCACCTTTTTTATGTTCAATATTCATAATCCTTATTAGATAACTTAAAATTAGTGAAACCAGCTGGTAACCTGTTCAACAAATATCATTTCTTTACCTGAAAAATATCATTTGATATATCAATGGATTAATCCTCTTTTGTACAAACTGCGAATAATATGATGATACCTGAAGAGCTCATTGAACAGTATGGAGGCAAAAAGATTGCTTATCGCAAAGGAGAAATACTATTCGATAAAGATACAGAAGCTATAAATTATTATCAGGTGGCTTCCGGACAGGTAAAAATGAGCAACTATAATCTTGAGGGTCAGGAATTTATTCAGGGTATATTTTCAAAAGGGCAAAGCTTTGGTGAACCGGCATTATTCGGAGAATTTAAATATCCGGCCAGTGCCGTGGCTGTTACCAATGCTAAGGTTTATAAATTAACTAAAAACCACTTCTTCCATTTGCTGGAGGAAAATTTCCATATTCATAAGAAATTTAATTACGAGCTTAGCCAGCGCCTGCGGTACAAAGGAATGATCCTGAATGAGGTCTCCTCCCATCCACCGGAACACCGCCTGTTGACTCTGATAAATTACCTGAAGAGGAAAAACAATCACGATTCCAACTTTATTGTCCCCTACACACGACAGCAGCTTGCTGATATGACCGGCTTACGAGTTGAAACCGTTATCAGGACTATTAAGAAAATGGAGCTGGATAATAAGCTGAAGATCGTTGACCATAAAATTGTGGTAGCATAGAGCCAGGAGCCAAGAGCAAGGAGTTTAGAGCATCAGGTACTACTCTTTGCTCTTTGCCCTTAGCACTATGCAAATTAACCGCAGGTAGTGTGTCCGCAGCTTTTACATTTTAAACAACCTTCTTCATAAACCACACCATTTTCATCCCCACAGCTCGGACAGGAATGATCAATGGCCCGGGCTCCTTTTGGTACAAACTTCTTCAAAGCCCTGGCCACACCATTTTTCCAGTTGTTGATATAATCCTTGTCAAGGTTTAGATTTTCAATTAACCGCACCAAAGCATTCAGCGGCATTCCCTGGCGCATAATACCAGAGATCAGTTTGGCATAATTCCAGTATTCCTGGTTAAAAGACCTTGATAGGCCTTCAATATTAACATTAAAACCCTGCCGGTCTACATAACGGAAATCATACCGGCTATCCCCTTTGGCATCTCTATTCTTAATGATCCAGCCACCATCTACATAATTTGGTAATGCAAAGGCATCCTCGGCCCTACCTGTAAATATCTCGTAAGGCTTTTCATTCAGCAAGCCCACAAATGCCAGCCATGGTTCGTGGTCATTCATAAAGCGAATGATCCTGGCCTCCAGCTCATGGGGCCGCTTTGGCGCCTCTGTCTCTATAATATCATTTATCTGCTTATTTTCCTCTTTTTTAACTAACACCCCTGCACGGGATCCATCACGATAAACTGTTATTCCTTTTAATCCGCCTTTCCAGGCTTCATAATAAATTTCTGAAACCCGCTCAACAGTAGTGTCATTAGCAAGATTTATTGTAGAGCTGATGGAGTGTGTAACATACTGCTGTATCACCGCCTGGATCTGCAGCCTTTTATGCCAGTCAATTTCAGGTGCTGTTGCTCCATGAAACGGGCTGTCTTCAATATTTTTTCCGGGATTTGCCTCCATCCAGACCTTTAACTTTGGATGATAAACCTCAAATTCTTCCCATGAATCACCGGATTTATCTACAAATGAAGCTTTCTTGCCATTATCCTCAGCATTTATCTTTCTTCTTCTCATATATGAAAGCATAAATACCGGCTCTACACCTGAAGATGTCTGAGCTAATAAACTTACAGATCCGGTTGGGGCCACGGTACTTATTGAAATATTGCGCCTGCCGTATAACATCATCCGTTCATATAGCTCCGGCATCTGATTTTTTAAAAACATTGTAAATTCCGATGTTTTCTCGATTTCAGGATCAAAAGCTTTAAAATGCCCTCTTTCAATTGCCATATCAATAGAAGAGTCAAATTCTGCTTCACATTTTTTCTGCATGATAGCTTCAATAGTCTCTATAGCTTTATCAGAATCAAGCTTCAATCCTAAAGCAGCAATAGTATCTGCCAGTGCAGTGAATCCCAGCCCTGTGCGCCGACCCTTAGCACCATTTTCATAAAGCTCATTCCATGTCTTCCGCTCCGCTTCCTTAAACCACTCCGGTTCAGGATCTTTTTCTATTTTTCCCAATATCCTTTCGATGGCATTAAGCTCCAGGTCTACAAGGTCATCCATCAGGCGCTGTGCTTCATAAGTGACTTCATAAAATTTGTTATAGTTAAAACTAGCTCCTCGTGTAAATGGGTTATCAACAAAACTATAAAGGTTGAGTGCCATCAGACGACAGCTATCCCCTCCCTGCATGGCAATCTCTGAACACGGGTTGGTAGATTCATTTTGAAATCCGGGATAAACCGATGAGGTAGAATAATGATGCTGACGGTCCCAGAATATAATGCCAGGCTCTGCAGTATGATGTGCAGCGGTTATAATCTTATTCCATAATTCCGCCGCATCCACTTTTTTTGTTACCTCGGGAGTATCACTATCAACAGGCCATTGAAGGATAAATTCCTCTTTAGCTTCCACCGCTTTCATAAATTTGTCAGAAATACGTACGGAAATATTGGCGCCTGTCACCTTTGTAAGATCCTGCTTGGCAGTTATGAAACCTTCAATATCCGGATGGGCAACATCAATAGTCAGCATTAAAGCACCACGACGGCCATTCTGGCTTACCTCTCTTGTCGTATTGGAAAAACGCTCCATAAAAGAAACAAGTCCGCTGGATGAACCGGCAGCATTAGCCACCTTATATCCTCTCGGCCTTAACGTAGATATATCAAATCCCACACCGCACCGTCGTTTGCTCAGTTGGGCGAGCTGCTGATCTGTAAAAAAAATACCACTATATGAATCCAACGGGGCATGCAAAACCACACAATTTGACAAGGAAGCATAAACCAGGTCATTTCCAAGTACTGACATTACACTTCCCTGAGGAATGACATATTTAAAATCTTTGAAAAGCTGATAAATACCCTCTTCAGATAATGGTTTCCTTTTATTACCAAAAATAGATAAGCCTTGTCCTTTTCCCGAATAACGTGATTCTGCTTTATAAAATTCTTTAGCCATCCTCCGGTGCATATCATCGGGAGAGAGCTCCAGGTATTCTCCTGCCGCACCTTTAAGACAGTACTTATTGATCCAGGTGGTTGCCGCCAGTTCGTCGCCATCAAAATAGCGGATGCTGGCCTTCAGCACATTATCATAGCTGAAGACTTTTTTTGTCAAGGTTACTTCCATGGTTGTTATTTATTATTGGTTGTTGATTTTAAACATTCTATTTATCGGTACCAGAGCTTTTTTTCTGAGATCCTCGTCTACAAATACTTCAGGTTGTTCAAACTTCAGGCACAGATAAAGCTTTTGGAGTGTATTCAGTTTCATATAAGCACACTCACTACAAGAGCATGATGTTTCGTCATAAACAGGTGCCGGAATAATGGTTTTTTGTGGTACACGCTTGGTAATTTCATGTAAGATCCCCCCTTCCGTAGCCACAATAAATTGCTGCTTAGGACTTTCCTCAATATAGTTTATAAGCGTTGATGTCGAACCCACAAAGCTCGAAACTCGTAAAATATGAGGTTCAGATTCCGGGTGTGCAATGATTTCAGCCTCCGGATGTTCGGCATGAAGAGTGATCAATTTATCTATACTAAAAGATTCATGTACAATACAACTGCCATCCCATAGCAGCATATCTCTTCCCGTTTCTTTAATCAGATATTTTCCAAGGTTGACATCAGGAGCAAAAATGATTGGTTGATCTTTAGGAATAGAGTTAATGATCTTTACAGCACTTGAGCTCGTACAGACGATATCCGAAAGGGCTTTCACACCGGCTGAACAGTTCATATAGGTAACTACCGTATGATCCGGATGTGCTTCTACAAATTTTTTGAATTTATCCGGTGGACATGATTCTTCCAGTGAGCATCCTGAATTAAGGTCTGGGATTATTATCTTTTTCTGCGGATTCATGATCTTAGCCGTTTCAGCCATAAAATAAACCCCGGCAAAAACCACAAGTTGTTTATCCGAATGACTAATATGTTTTGTTAGTTCAAGGCTGTCACCGGTAAAATCTGCCAGATCCTGTATCTCCGGTCTTTGGTAATAATGTGTGAGCAGAAGGGCATTCTTTTCCCTTTTTAATTTTATAATCTCTTCTTTTAAATCAAGTTTCTTATCAATAGGAATATTTAGATAACCTGTATCTACAAGTTCATCTTGTGCTTTCTTTAATTCAAAAAGTTTCAAAGCAATATTTATTTTAAGTAATATAAATTGAGTTAGTTAAAGATCACCAGAAGAATTCTCATATATTATGACCGAAATCATATCGGGAACAAATCTTTATCAAGGAGTAACAAAAACTTATTTCTCAAAGAGATTCCCGTATTATTGCAGAAAAAAATATATATAAACTGTGTTATTAAAACCCTTCAACGAGCTTACGTTACAGCAGCTTTATGATATTTTGAAGCTAAGGAATGAAGTATTTATCGTGGAACAGAATTGTCCATACCAGGATATTGACAATAAAGATCAGCAGTCTCTTCACCTGATGCATTATGAAGGAGAAAAACTGATGGCTTACCTGAGGATTATCCGATACCCATCTGATGCTATTGGCCGTGTAATTGTACACCAGGATAAAAGGGGTAAAGGTTTGGCAAGAAAGATTATGCTGGAGGCAATGAAATTTTTTAAACAAGAATCGGTTACCAACGATAACCCTAAAGTTATTAAGCTGCAGGCGCAGACCTACCTGCTGGACTTTTATAAAAGCCTCGGGTTTGTACCTGTGTCAGAAGTATATCTGGAAGATAATATTCCTCATGTTGACATGGAATACAAGTATTAAATACTTTTATAAAATAAATTATATCAAAACATTGTGTTTAATAAATCATTTTACTTTTTTTACAAAATATTATTACTACTGTAATAAAATAGTTAATTTTTCTTAAATAAATTTGAACCTGAAAGCATCAACCGAACTAAACTGTAAACAACAATTTATTATAAAACTCTAACCAATCATGAAAAAGTTATTATTAGGATTATTTTTTTTAGGTGCTTCAAGTGCATTTTTTAGCTGTGATGTAGGACTTTGCTCCAACACATGTACATACGCGTATGATGGCGCATGTGACGATGGTGGTAGCGGTTCTTCTTACTCTGTATGTTCTTATGGAACAGACTGTGCTGACTGCGGAACAAGATAATTCCAATTAATGAATCAATTTATAATCAGGAAATTGTGGATAGTTTTATTATTCACAGTTTCCTGTACTCCTGAAAGCGATCACGATCTTGAGTACTACATTCGTGATTCCAAAGCATTTCTCACTAAACTTATTCAAAATAATATTTCGGGCTCAATTGAGCATTTTATAATTGATGATCCTTCAACAGCTGACCGTCTTTATGATGATCTTGTGCTTACACGTGAAAGGCTGATCTGCTATAATGATAATGATTACACAATAGATTTTGAACGCTTTCATGTGCAGGAGCATGATGAGTTTAATGATAACTTTCCTTTCTATCTGCGGTTTAGTATATCATGTGGCGGGAGAAAAAAGTTTGTAAATGTTTATTACCATCAGGAATACAAAAAGATCTTCTTTGTAAGGGATTTTTTCAGGGAAGAGACCCTTTGATAAGTGTAGGAAGAAATTTTTTTAATTTTTTTTTCAACTTATTTTGTGAATATAAAGTGACCTACTATATTTGCATCTCCATTTGAAAAAAGGACGAAGAAAAGAGGTAAGAAGACAACTTTGAACTCTAAACTTTAAACTTCAAACTAATTAAATGGCCCGTTCGTCTAGGGGTTAGGACGCCAGGTTTTCATCCTGGAAACAGGGGTTCGATTCCCCTACGGGCTACTGAAAAAGGCTACTCATTTGAGTGGCCTTTTTGCGTTTATAGCCCGTAGAGGAATCGAACGCCTACGCGCCATGGACCAACGCTACAGGCTGGCTCCTTGCTAAAATGATCCACCGGATCATTTCTTAACGCGCGGCCCTCCTACGGGCTACTGAAGATTACACGAAATAACCAGTCCCCGGATTTATTCCGGGGCCCCGAAGAAAGAACCACAAAAAGAACTTGTTGGAGCACAAAAAAAACACGATAGAAAGATGCTGATCTCCTGAAACAAACATTTCATAATCCCTCAACCCCAACATTGAACGTTAACTTTAAACTACTCTGTCCGCTTCCCTATGAAATTATCGGGATCGTGACTTTCGGTTCTCACCTGCTAACGTTAATGTATATTTTTACTTTGCCTCAAAAATTTCAGAAAATTTAGTAGCATTTTTATCCGTTACATCCTTTACAATTCTATTAATTTCTGCTGTTGTAATACGTTCGAATTTATCATTAACAGTTCCTTTAAGCATATTATCAAGCTCCTGATTTGAAATGTGATTGCCTTTGTAAGGATCTGCTATTAAATAGAATTTATGATCACTCCCTATACCTCTGGAAGCAGCATATTTTATCAGCCTGTCAACAATTCCTTCATATTCTGCAAGATTTTTTTGAAGACTATCTATTTTTTTATTTAAATCTATTGATGATGAGGCAATTAATGCTCCATTTAGACCTATATTATCTAAAGTAAAGTTATAATAAAGGGATTCCAGCTTGTTTTTCTACCCCTCCTCAGAGTCTCTCTACACCAGCCTTCACATGTACCGTAATTTCTTTGAGGACTCTGAGGATAGTTTCACCCTTTACTTTCCTCAAACCCCCAGAGTCCCTTGCAGGAGACTCTGAGGAAGGATAAGTTCTTTTTTATTGTACAATAGCCTTTTAGCTGAATTTTTTCCTGAAAATCATTCCGCCGCTTTAAAAGATCATTGCGCCGCATCAGAAAATGATTCCGCCGCACGAGAAAATCATTCCGCCGCATGGGAAAATCGTTCGTCCGCACGGGAAAATCGTTCGTCCGCACAAGAAAATCATTCATCCGCTGTTACCAATTGAAAATCAATTTGTAATGCTTAAATATTATATATACTGAATTCTTATTTTTCCCATGATGGCAATATTTTATCTCCGCCAGGGACTGAACGGCATGTTGGAGCCCGAAGTGGCCCTAAGTGCAGGCAGGCGACTAGTGAAGGCCCGATCCCGATAATTAATTATCGGGAGGCGGCATAATAACAGCCTATTAGTCTACCTTGATCTTATTATCAATCTTCTGAAGATCATGAGAAATATGCCCTAGTACTTTCTCCATCTCTTGTGTTGTCTTCCGTAGATTTTGTAAAACCTCCTTATTTTCAGTGGAATCAAATCTTTCATCCTGGATAAGGTTTAGTAATCCTATAAGTGTCACATAAGGTCCGCGGATATTATGGGATAGGTTAAACTGATAGTTACGGATCTGCCTGAGCGACTGCTCTAATTCCATCGTTCTTTTCTTCACCTGTGCCTCCAGGGTGTTATTAAACTCCGCAATTTTATCCCGCTGCTCCTCTACTTCAATTTTTTTCTGGGTGATTATCCTGTTGGCTTCTATCTTTCTTTTATACCCCCTGTAGCCAACAAATGATAACAAAATTAAAAGCCCTACTATGCTGTATAGCATTAGCCGTTGAGCCTCCTCTGCCTTTAGCTGAGCCTGCTGTTCGGATATTTTAAGATTCTGTATCTCCTCTCTTGCTGCAAAGGCAATACTATCTGCGGCGGATTGCTTCTCATATTCATATTTATACTCCTGACGGATAACTTCCTGCTTATTCCCTTCAATCTGCAGGGTATCACGGGTTTTAACATATAGCTCAAACATCTCCAAGGCCTTGGTAGTATTGCCAAGATTTTTATAGCTGGTATAGAGAATTTCCGAAGCCTCCATTAATTCTCTGTTAAAATTGTTTTGCTTAGCAACAGACAGCGCCTGTTTTCCATATTCGATAGCCTGATGGTAATTCCCCTGCTGAATGAAGATCATGCTGAAGTTGAGTAAAGCGTCAACTTTACCGCTCTCATCTTTTATAGAACCCAGGATCTCGTAAGCCTTCCTGTAGTAGCTCATAGAAGTGGCATATTCTTTCTTATCAAAATACATATTACCAAGATTGCTGTAGGTATAGGCACGCTCACGTTTCAATTCCAGCTGTTCCGTTAATTGTAAAGTCTTATTAAAATATTCCAGGGCCTCCTCATAATCTTTTACATTAAGAAATAATGCTCCCAAATTATGGTAGGAAGCAACCAACACCTGTAAAATATCGGGCTTTTTCTCATATTCAGGAATGCTCATAATATGCTCAACTGCCTGGGAATAGTTTTCAATAGCCTTCTTATGATCACCCTGCTCATCATTGACCATTCCAATATTGTTAAGCGTGGCCGCTATGCCTTTCAAATCATTTATTTCTTCTTTGATCTTCAGGCTTTGATAAAAATAATCTACCGCCCTTGCATAATTACCCATCATATAAAAGGAGGTTCCCTGAGTATTACGTGCTACTGCCATCTCCTTTTGCATGCCTGCCTCCTTTGCCAACTCAAACTGCAGTTGCGCATAAAAATATGCACTGTCAGGCTTGGTAAATAGATACCCTTCCCATGCCAGCTCGTTAATGGCTTGTAAACGCACACTGTCTGGATAGGTGCTATTATCCCATACCTCCTTCAGGCTGTCAGTATCTACCTGGCTGAACAGAGGGTAAATAATAAAAGAAAAGTATATTATGAGGTAGTGTTTTACTTTGCCCATTTAGCAGCAACCTTAGCTTTTTTTAAAACTAATGATTTTAATTTAAAAGCACCTCTGAAATCCGATTGAAAATAATAGGAAATAAACAACATTGAACGTTAAACTTTGCCCCTAAACCCTTCGGCCGCCCCCGCTCCCTTCGCTCATACCCATCGCTGCGGTCGTGCTTTCGCTTCTCGCCTTCCAGCACACAATGCCCCTTCGGGCTCAAACAGGCGCTCAATCACTGGCGGAGAGGGAACATTAAATGATGTTTTTGGGAAATTTTCCCCTTCAGAGAACCAATATCAAATCTTGTTGAAACCACTACATTAACCCATAAAAAATCATGGCTCCCAAAGTAGTTGTTGGTGAAAACACCAACAACAGTGGAGGAAAAGAAGTAAGGGTGAGTTAACTAAAGGATATTTACGGGTGGTCCTATTTTTTAGACCCGCTCCTCTTCTCCTCAATATAACTCTCTATCTCCTCCACCAACACCGGCAGGGGAACTGATCCATTACTCAGGATACGCTCATGAAATTCCTGGATATCAAATTTATCTCCAAGTGCCTCCTCAGCTTTGTTTCGCAGGTTTTTAATAGTTATCTCCCCCACCTTATAACTTACCGCCTGTCCGGGCCAGCCTATATACCTGTCAATCTCGGTATTTACCTCATGGATAGAGAGGGCTGTATTTTCTGACATGAATTTAAAAGCTTTTTCCCTGTCCCAGCCTTTGTAGTGCATCCCCACATCTACCACAAGCCTGCAGGCGCGCCACATTTCATAGGTATAGCGGCCAAAAAGATCGTATGGGGTTGGATACATCCCCATTTCTTCTCCTAAATATTCCGCATACAATCCCCATCCTTCGCCAAAGGCGCTGATATAATATGTCTTTCGGAATTGTGGTATATCTTCCAGCTCTGCAGCTTTCATTATCTGCAAATGATGGCCGGGAACAGCTTCATGAAGTGTAAGAGCCGGTATGGTATATAACGTCCTGGATGGTAAATTGTAGGTATTCACCCAGTAAATACCCGCCCTGTCTTGTTTTCGACTACCTTGAACATAGCGCCCACCGGTATAAGTAGGCGCAATGGCAGCAGGAACAGGCTCAACTGTAAAAGGTATACTATACAGACTGGAAAATAATTTTGGAAGCTCACCTTCTGCTTTCTTACTCAGCCATGAAGCATAATTAAGCAGCTCCTGTCCTGTTTTTGGATAGAACTGCGGATCGGTACGCAGAAAATGTATGAATTCCTGGAAATTGCCTTCAAAATTCAGCTGCCGAATGATCTTATCCATCTCTCTTCTTATTCTTTCCACCTCATGTAGGCCCAGGTTAAAGACAGAATCCGGTGTTATATCAAGGGTGGTGTAGTACTGGATCCTGTCTTCATAATATTCCCTGCCATTCGCAATGTTGCTTATTCCTACTTCTTCCGGAGCTGCAGGAAGATATTCCTTTGTTACAAACTCATGCAGGCCCTGGTAGGCAGGTATGATATTTTCTGTCAGCACCTGCCGTGCCTCCTGAACCAATGAAGCACTATCGGCCAGATTGACGGACTCAGTCATTCTTTGAAAGGGGAAAGCAAAGGGATGGTTTAGAAAATTTGTAGTTGTCAATCCCTGCAACTGCGTGATCATATTCTTAACAATAAGCTTAGGGGCCATTACATTTTCCTTAATTCCCCTCTCCATTAATTCCTGATGCTGACGGATATAATTGGCATATTCAGGCAGCCAGCTCAGATAAGCTTTATAATCTTCTTTATTGTGGAACGGAAGATCGTGGAGGAAGTATTCGTGAGCATTATGAAAACCACCTTCTGCATTGAAAGGGATCAGTACGGCCTTATATTTAATACTGCTTATATTATTTTTTACCTGGAGTAACAGGATCCCGCGGGTGATCTCATCCTGCCGCGATAAATCATCTTCCGGAAGAGATTTTATCTCATTATATACCTGTTGATATTTTTTGTTTGACTCAAGCATATCATCCCAGGATGTTGTATAAATATGAGAAGGGTGATTACCTCGCCAGAGGGTATCATTCCGGTCGGCCGATTCATTGATTTTCTTAACCTCTCCGATCAGTGATTTTAACTTTTCTGAATCCTGTGCAACAGAAATTTGAAAAGCAGATAAGATAATTAATAGAGGAAAAATGTACTTCATTTATAACGACTTTTTTCTGAAGTTAAAAAATTTATATTACTCTCCCTGATTTCTAAAACAGACAGTGATTCAAATCCGATCAATAATATGGATGAAAAAGAGCGGAGGACCAGTAGTAATCTCGAGCATTTTAAAGAAAAATCAATAAAGAATCAACCAATGGTTTTGTACCTTTTGTGGCTTAAAAATTATTGGCCACAAGGCACCAAGACACCAGGAAATATTTATCCCCGAAAAAATTTCTTATCCGCCCAAAAGGTGCCAAAAGGAACAATAGAGGCCAGTAAAGCCAGCCCGGTGACTTTATATGTCCATTTCAGCTGCATCATAGCCTGCAGAACAGCAAAAACATATAAAACGAAAAATATACCGTGGACCATTCCAAAGAAATAATTAGGCTCAGCATATCCGAGACCATATTTTAAAGGCATAGTTATAAAAAGTATAACTAAAAATGATGTACCCTCTATAAAGGCCAGCATTCGAAGTCGGCCTATTTGTGTTTTTAATAAGTGCTGCATGATATATGAAACCCGAAAATTAATAAAAAAGATCGCCCTTTTGGTTCTATTTCTTAAAATTTAAATATTTCAGTTTCCCTTGACAAAAGATAACCTTTAATAGTCGTAAATTTAAATATTCAAGCCTTTCCAACCGTTTGAGGATTTATAGTGTCTTTAGAGAAATTTATTTAAAACATATGAAAAAATATAGTTATCTGTTACTGGTTTTTATGCTAAGTTTCCTTTTTGCCTGTGGAGAGGAAGAATTAGTTACAAATGAAGGTGCACCAAATATATTGGAAATAAATTTTTCTGAAACCTCCTCTGTCACCGCCGCACAGGAAATTATAGTTAAGATTGAAAAACCCACACCATGCCATTATGTTAGTGAGGTTAAAAAAACAATCTCAGATAAAACTTTTAACTATGATATTATCCTGTTGACTGATGCTGAAGTTTGTGCAGATGTTATAGAGGAAGAGGATGTCACTGTAACATTTGATCCTTCATCAACTGGAGAACATACACTTAACTTTTTCATCAATGGAATATTATTTGAAATCAGGACTATAACTGTTACGGAATAGTGTGTTGTATGGGAAATTGTATTAAAACCTGAATGGCTAACCCTATTCAGGTCTTTTATTTAGGTCTTACTTTATTCTTTAAGATCACCCAGTCGCTGTAAGTCATTTCAAATTTAACCTCCTTTTTACCATATTTACCTGCTTCTCTCCAACCTGCTCTTTTATAAAATTCAGCAGCTCTGGTATGAGGCTCGGTACTTAGCCAGACATTTTCCTGTGTTTGCGAAAAATACCAATCAAGTAAAAGTGTATGAAGTGCCCGTCCAATTCCTTTCTTTTCAAATTCCGGTAAAATAAATAATGCCCAGATATTTTTTTCAAGGATATCGGCCACTGCAAAACCTATAACTGTATTTTCTACCTCACAGACAAATCCCTTGCCTCTTTGAGTTAAATAATCTTCATAATCCTCGTAAAGCACCAATGTGGGATCTGAAAGAATATTTTCTTTCACCTTGTTACGTATATTATGCAACTGCCATATATCATCAATTTGTGCTTCTCTATAGGTCATATGCAATAATCAGGATTCCGGATATTCAATTTGATAAGGATCATTAAATTCAACAGCAGAAGCTATTGGTCAGCTGGCGTTTATATTTCTATTACAAGGTAATTAAAATTGGAATAGATACCAAAGCATTAAATTTAACTGTTCAAGAGGCTTAAAATTTAGAATTCAACAAAGACAGATAATTAGTTCATCACTATTTCATATGGGTTCATCACATTTATTGGATTTCATTCCGGCTTTAAACTATCATTGTTTAAATAATTTTCAACAATGAAAGATATCATTTATAAACCGGAGAATATAAAGAAGGTAGAATTCTGGGTCGCAACGGCCATTTTTGTATTTGCCGTATTCCTGTTGCTAACACCTTCGGTAGGCACTGAAAATATGTGGGCGCCTAACCGGATTTTTTTTGAAAAAGCCAATATTACTTTTGGCTTTTCAGCCAACTACTTTGTCCCAAAATTATTTCAATACATAACCCTATACCTCACTTTCCTGGTATTGAATTTTAAAGTAGCACCCGATCTGGTGGAGAAAAAGTCAGTGACTAAGAATATATTTATTTTGATCCTGACATTTATTGTGCTGGGATTAGTTTTAGGCACTATCAATACCTATTTAAAGACATACCTCTATATTCAGTATGAAACAGCAGATGAAGCTTACCGGATGTTTTTTCAAAAGAGCTTTATTTATTCCTTATGGCTGATATTTATCCTGGGATTTTATAATGTGATTAAATATTTTGGTGTCTATCTTTTAACCCATTCGGAAAAGATCCAGGCAAAATATAAATATATCTCTCCTGGTGTTATAATAGCTTTTATAGTATGGATGGTCAGCATTTTTATATTAATGATTGCAGAGGCACACAAATCAATAATTATTGCCTGGGCTTTATTTAGCTTATCCGGTATATTCCTTTTTCTCTTCTCTTTTAATTCACTAATTCCAAGATCTTTTAAAACTAAAAAGCCGTTTAAAAATTTTCTAATAAAAATATTCCTGATCCTGGTCATTTCAATTTTCCCAATGGCTTTTTTAGCGATGATAGCCATACATGATGAGGAGGCCGCTTTTGGTTTTAGCTTTTTTAATGCCGCATTTCATCTTTTTATCACAACTCCACTCGTATGGATTGCCTTTAAGCGCCATCTGAAAGGGAATGAAGAAATCTATAATTTAAAAAAGGAGCTGGGAAAAACCAGTGCCAGCTTTGACTTCCTGCGATCCCAGATCAATCCACATTTTTTATTTAATGCCCTAAATACTATTTACGGTACTGCTATTCAGGAGAAGGCAGAACGAACAGGTGAAGGGATAGAAAAGCTGGGCGATATGATGCGGTTTATGCTTCAGGAGAACATGCAGGAAAAAATACCTCTCGCCCGTGAAGTAGAATATTTGAATAATTACATTGGCCTGCAACAATTACGAACTGATGCAAACCCTAATGTTAGGATCAATACCCAGATAGAAGAACCTGTCGATAATTATCAGATTTCTCCTATGCTGCTAATACCATTTGTCGAAAATGCTTTTAAACACGGGATAAGTTTCAGGGAACCATCCCATATAAATATTACACTTGAAATAAGAGATAACACGCTCTACTTTGATGTCTATAACAGTAAACATAACAAGCAGGAACAGGACCCGGAAAAGTATAAAAGCGGCATTGGATTAAATAATGTAAAACAAAGGTTACAGCTTTTATATAATGATCAGCATGAGCTTATCTTACGGGAAACCGGGAAAGAATATTTTATCCATCTTACGATTAAGTTATCTTAGTAAATAAATTTCTGAAGATGAAAGCAATCGCTATAGATGATGAACCAATAGCATTGGAAATAGTAAAATCTCATGCTTCAAAGGTACCGTTCCTTGATCTTAAAGCTGAATTCACTGATGCTTTCGAAGCGCTTGAATATTTACAGAAAGAAGATATTGATCTTATATTTCTCGATATAAAAATGCCTGATATTTCAGGAATTGAATTTTTTAATAGTTTGAGCAATAAGCCACTTCTGATATTTACTACTGCCTACAGCGAACATGCTGTAACCAGCTTTGAGATGGATGCAGTAGATTATCTTCTTAAACCATTTTCACTGGCACGATTCTTAAAAGCCTGCAATAAAGCTTATGAATTATATAACTTCAGAAACTCAACAGAAGTAGCTGATCATTTGTATGTAAAATCAGGATATGAACAATTTAAAGTTGCTTATGAGGATATCCTTTACCTTGAAGCTTCCGGTAATTATGTCACTTTTGTGCTGAAAGATAAAAAAATACTTTCCCGCAGCACCTTTCTGGAAGCCATTAACCTGCTCCCAACTAATAAATATGTCAGGGTTCATCGGTCATACATAATATCTATCGATAAGATCGAAAAGATCGAAAGAAATCAGGTGATCATCAACAATATAAAGGTACCTGTTAGCGAAGCATACCGGCAGGACCTAAATGCGGCATTAAAAAACTCTTAGATTGCACCGTAGCAAAAGCAAAAGGATTAATAGCAGAGTTGCTCGTAATTAATACGGTGGCAGGTATTATAATAAACTGTCGAATATATGTTCGGAAAAATTAAATCCTTAATCTACACCACTAAAATTTACATTAGACTCTCCCAGCCTTTGCTCTGCTTCTTTTTGTGATAGAAAATCATTATCACGCAACCATTGTATATTCTTCCTGTGCTCATCGTAAGACATATACTCATCAATTGTAAGATAGCGTTGCTGAAGCCGTACCCGCTGTGCCTTGCTGATATGTGCAATAAAAGTTAGTAGCTCCTCTTCGGAAGGATTATTATCCAGGAACTCTATAGAAATATCATGTTTTTTGCACCAGAGGTACATGAATTTAGGGCTTAAAACAAAAAAAGAAAAAAGGAAGGCCATTGACAACAGGAAACTGCCCACTGCAGTATTTATTTGCCCGCCACCATCGTTAATATTGTATACTAACCAGCTTCCGTAACATAAAAAGATGAGTGAAAGGAGCAGTATTATCCAGGCTCTTTTCCTTTTACGGATAATCACTTTGCCTATATGGTGAAAATCATGCAGCTTTTCGGAGGCCCCGGTAAATGAGCGTTTGATGACTTTTACCCCCTCCTGCTCTATTACAAATTCCCTGCGACTGAAGAAAAGACCTTTTTGTTTGAAGATCATATCACTAATTAAAGTTATACTGGTAAGGTAAAAAAATATCCTTTATTTTACCACACAATTTCTTAATTATGAGATATTTACCGACGAACAGCTTCCTGTGCTGGTCGATTTGTAAGTACACGCTCTGAGTCTTTAAATTTACGCCCACCTGCTTTAGCTTTAACTATTGTTACATAATAAAAAAGCCATTATTAAATTCCTAAACCAAAACCACCTCATCCTGTTGAAAATAACAGATGACTGAAAACATTCTATTTTTTACCCTTGCGGCTGCAGCCATTCTTTTTATCGGGCCAAGATTAAGTAAAGCAGCGGACGAGGTAGGCCGCAGAACAGGAATTGGTGCAACATTGGCCGGAGCTCTTTTTATTGGTGCCACAACCTCTCTCCCCGGCCTAATAATTACCTTTAATACGGCATTGGAAGGATTTGCCGATATAGCAGTAAGTAACTCCATGGGAGGTGTTGCAGCACAAACATTATTCATAGGAATTGCAGATGCAGCCTTACGAAAAGGTCATCTAACTCATCGAAATATACTGGAAGAAAGTTTAATTCAGACTGGAGTAGTAATTGTACTTCTTACACTGATCTTAATGGCCATTATACTAGGAGATTATGCCTTTTTTCATTTGCATCCCTTGTCTCCGGTAATCCTGATCACTATTTTTATGGGCTTTCTCATTGTCAGAGAAGCTAAAAAACACCCACAGTGGGAGGCACTTCATGCCAGTGCCCTTGCAGAAGATAAAAAAAAGAGGGAATCTAACCCGCTGGAAAATGCATCCAGGTCTTCCTTAATATTAAAATATATTCTTTATGCGGTCATCATTAGTGGCGGCGGAGTTGTTATTTCCTATACAGGTACAAACATTGTTAAAGCTACAGGCATGTCCCCGGTTATAATGGGAGCTACATTTATGGCACTGGCCGCATCTCTCCCTGATCTTGTTACTGCAACAGCTTCTGTAAGGCGAGGCTCTGTAGGTCTTGCCATAGGAAATATTGTAGGGGGCAATGCTTTTGATACTATAATGGTTGTAATAGCTGATCTTGCTTATACGGAAGGACCCATATTCCATATCCTTGATAAAAAAGTATCACTGCTGGTTGTTACAACTTTATTAATGACTGCTGTTTTACTAATAGGATTAATCCGCAGAGAGAAAAGAGGGCTTGCAAATATTGGTATCGAGAGCTATCTAATTATGATCATTTATGCTGGTGCTATGTTCATGATTTTCTCTGGAAATTAGTAATGCAGGTAATTAAACATTAATTTTATGCTATGGGGAATGAACTGTCACATGTAGATAAAAAAGGCAATCCTACTATGGTGGATGTCGGGGATAAAATGGTTACAAGGCGTATAGCGATAGCACAGAGTATCATTGATCCCCCCTCGCTCCTGCTAGACCTGCTGGAGAATAATGAGATCTATACAAAAAAAGGTCCCGTCTTCCATACTGCCATCATTGCAGGAACAATGGCCGCCAAAAAAACAGCTGATCTCATTCCTTTCTGTCACCCACTGCCGATGGACAGCTGTAAAATAGACATTAAAATTGAAGAGAAGCAGATATATATTGTTGCTGAAGTGTCTGTAACTGCCAAAACAGGGGTTGAAATGGAAGCTTTGACCGCGGCCTCCGTAGCTGCTCTTACTGTTTATGATATGTGCAAAGCCGTAGCTCCCGGTATGATCATCAAAGAAACAAAGCTGTTAACGAAGACCGGTGGGAAAAAAGATTACTATGTTACTTGATCTACCCATTACAGGTGTAGTGCTTACCGGCGGACAGAGTAGCAGGATGGGAACTGATAAAGCTCAGCTTTCCTATCACGACCGTCCTCAATACCAGTATATATATGATCTTCTCACATTGTTTTGCTCCCGGACTTTTCTATCCGTAAAAAAATTTAATTATCCTTTATCATACCCTCAGCTAAAAGATCAATATGATTTTGGAGGTCCTTTAAATGGTATTTTAACTGCTCTTGCAAATTTTCCGGGATCAGCTATACTAACGATACCATGTGATATGCCTTCTATATCAGGAGAGACAGTAAAACTATTAAGCAGTAACCATAAGCAGGAAAAATTAGCTACATGTTTTGTTAAAAACAATGAACCCGAACCATTATTTACTATCTGGAATCCTGCCTGTTACCCCCTCCTGTTGCAGCAGGTCAATAGTGGAAATCACAGCCCAATGTTCTTTTTAAAAAACAATGATGTTAATCTTATTCATATAGCCGCAGATCAGCAACTTATAAATGTTAATACCCCGGAAGAACGGCATCAGTTTTTACAAGCATAGGTAACATAAAATCACGTTCTTCGCAGTACTTTAAAACCAATCCCTCTGCCATGCCCCTGCATAATGGCCAGATTGATCCAGGAAAGGGCAAATTTCTCCAACAGTTCTACCTTATCAGAGCCGCCGAAATTCAGGCAGGTTTCAAAACCACAATCTTTGGCGAGATCAGCAGCTACTTTCTTGGCATGTTCATCATCGCCGGCCATAAACATATCTAAACGATGGTCACCATACTGCGGATCAGCCATATTCTCAAAGCCGGTGGTATTAAAACACTTTACTACTGAAGCTTTTGTTCCTGATTCAAAAGCATGGAATGCAGTGGGAAAACCTTCAGGCTTTGTCCGGATTGAATTTGAAGCATCAATAATAATTTTTCCGGTTGAGTTTCTAAATTCGCTTAAAAGATCATTTACAGCTTCCGGTGGAGCTGCAAATAATATCACCTCTGCATCATTAACTGCTTCAGAAATAGTTTTAATAGTTATATCATAGTCATTTGATAATTCCTGAGCTTTATTATCCTCAGGATCTCTGGCACCTATAGAAACATGATGACCAACGCGTGACCATTTCCTGGCAATCGTGCCACCAACATTTCCGTGACCTATTACTGCTATTTTCATTTTATTTTTTATTAAAACCACATTCAGGGATCAAACCAATTTAGCTTTTAATTCTATCGGCACAGCAGATAATGCTTTTGAAACAGGACAGCCTTCTTTGGCATTCTTAGCCAGCTCCTGGAATTTATCATTAGATATTCCGGACACTTTCGCATTTAGGTGAAGTGTAATTTTAGCGATAGACCAATGTACCCCCGATTTTTCCATTAATATTTCAGCATTGGTTTCCAGCTCTTCCGGAGGAAACCCTGCTCCTCCTAACTGAAAGCTCAGGGCCATACTAAAACATCCCGCATGAGCAGCGGCAATTAATTCTTCGGGGTTGGTCCCTAAGGTTCCGTCTTCATTTTCAAAACGTGTCTTAACGGAATATGGCTGCTCCCTGAATACACCACTTGGAGTTGTAAGTGCACCTTTTCCTTCCATTCCTGTACCTTTCCATACTGCTTTAGCTGTTCTTTTCATATAGTTATTGATTATTTAACTGGCCTTCAATTTATTAACTATTTCCTTAGCTAGCAACTCTCCCGACATATTCTGCTATCCTACGTAAATTATCATCGACTGCGTAGGAGAACTGGCAATCACTGAATTATCCCAGCCTACACTTATCGGTCAGACACCCTTCCTATAGGCATACGCACATCCAGTCGTCAGACCGTACCCCGCTCCATCTCAAGGTTTAAATACTCAGGACTCAACTAATTTTACTCAGGACTCTGGACTAATGACTCAGGACTAACCTACTGCCGACTGCCAACTGCCAACTGACTACCTCCTGCGATTTGGCAAAAGCGGCGGCGGCTCACCTTTAAAAGGATTAAACCTTCCGATAGTCTTTGCTCCCATGCCGGCAGCACGCAATACTGTGCGGTCCCCATGCTTGTCGCGCAGCTTGTCCATAGCCTGATAAAGGCCGATCATTTCAGTAGAATCATCAAACAGGTCGATCTGGTGACCCCCTTCTACCAGATGGCTGTAGCGAACACCAATCAATCTGATTAGCAGGCGCCGGTTAAACAATTTTTCAAACAGCTCCAGCACCTTCGGGATAAGGATATGGTCAGCTGCCGTATAAGGTACTTTTGACTGCAGGGTATGTGTACTGAAATCCGAATAGCGGATCTTCACATTGACACAGGCTGTTAGTTTATGGCCTCGCCGAAGCTGAAATGCCAGGTTTTCCGCCATAGCAAGAAGAATACCTTTCAGCATAGCTACATCTATGGTGTCTTTATCAAACGTGCGCTCGGTGGATATGGATTTTCGTTCAGAATATGGAACTACCTCACTCCTGTCGATACCGTTGGCTTTTTCCCAAATGGCAATCCCATTCTTACCGAAAACTTTCTGAAGTAACTCTACGGGCATTTGCTGCAGCGCCTGGATCTGCCGGATACCCAGGTTCCGTAAAGTTTGCGCCGTCTTCTCACCTACCATTGGAATTTTGTTTATTGGCAAAGGTGCCAAAAAGGTTTTTTCACATCCATGGTTTATGCGCAGCTGATTGTTGGGCTTTGCCTCCCCTGTAGCCACTTTTGAGACGGTTTTATTTTCCGAATACCCAAAAGATATAGGCAGGCCTGTTTCTTTAATGATCTTCCCCCGCAACTCACCCGCTATTTTAAAGCCATTATAGAAGCGGTCCATCCCTGTGAGATCAATATAAAACTCATCGATAGAGGTTTTTTCATATAACGGCACGCTCTCCTTGATGATGTTGGTCACCTCCTCCGATTTTTGCGTATAAGTGGAAGCATTTCCCCTGATGACAATAGCCTCCGGGCACAGCTGCCTGGCCAGCTTCATAGGCATTGCCGAATGAACACCAAATTCGCGGGCCTCATAACTACACGCAGCAACCACACCCCGGTCGGAGGTGCCGCCAATAAGAATAGGTTTCCCTTCCAGCCGGCTGTCGATAAGCCGCTCGCAGGACACAAAAAAAGTATCCAGGTCCATATGTACAATAGAGCGTTGCATTGTACTTTCAAAGCTATCTAACAAATACTAATTTTAATAGTTTTTACTAATTTATTTAGTATCGACTAGATGATAGATATTAGATTTAAGAAATAAGTTATAAGATTTTTGCCTACCTAGCCTATTGTCTTTTGCTTCTTGCTCCTTGTCCTTTGCCCTTTATTTCCTATTTCTGATTTCTGATTTACTCGTACCCGCATAGCATGCCGCACGAGGCCCTCGTGAACCTTCGTTGCACTTCGGTTTCAGATTTCAGATTTCTGATTTTTGATTTCTGATTTTTGATTTCTGATTTCAACAAAGATGTCAACCCGCATACATTTTCTAATACCTAAATTTCTTTAAACTTGTGGTATGAGTGAAAAGATAAAAAACATCAATGGCTACCCCCACATCCAATACGAGCACCAGTCCCTCACTGAAGAGCAGATGATCACTGCCAGCCGGGAGTTTTATGAAAAAATAGACAGGCGCAGAAGTATCCGCTACTTCTCAGATAACCCTGTACCTCATGAGGTGATAGAAAACCTTATCAAAGCCGCCTCCTCAGCCCCTTCGGGCGCTCATAAACAGCCATGGACTTTCTGTGTGGTGCAGGATCCTGAGATTAAAAAGGCAATTCGTAAAGCGGCAGAAAAAGAAGAATATGAAAGCTATAATAATCGCATGAGCGAAGAATGGCTGGAAGACCTGAAAAGATTAGCTACTGACTGGAAAAAACCTTTTCTTGAAACTGCTCCTTACCTGATCATTGTATTCAAACATGCTTATGAACTGGATGAAGAAGGAAATAAACACACAAACTACTATGTCAATGAATCAGTAGGTTTGGCCTGTGGCTTTTTAATCACAGCCATTCATTTTGCAGGACTGGTGACACTGACGCATACACCCAGCCCGATGAATTTCCTTTCAAAGATCCTTAACAGGCCTGCTAATGAACGACCTTACCTTTTATTGCCCGTAGGTTATCCTGCCGAAGAAACTTATGTGCCGGATATTCACCGAAAGCCCCTGGATGAGGTAGCTGTATTTTATGGAAATAAATAATTAATCGGCATGGATATTTAATGACCACCCTTTCCTTACCGCCAGTATGCGGATAATAATTACAGTAAGAATGGATATTACAATAGCCACAGATTCTGGAGCAAATAGATCGATCGCAAGAAAGATAATGGCCCCGGCAAAACATGCGGAGGCATAGATCTCTTTTCTAAAGATAAGAGGCACCTCATTTGAAAGGACATCACGAATGATCCCTCCAAAAACTGCCGAAGTTACGCCCATCATTACACCTATTAAAGGTGATAAGCCTGCATCCAGTGTTTTTTGCACTCCAAGGATAGTAAACAGGCCAATTCCAATTGTATCAAAAAGGAAAAAGCTTCTGCGTAATTTATGGATATGTTTCTTAAAAAGATAAACCAAAGGTACCGCACTGATGATCAGGTAAATATATATTTCATTTTTCATCCACCCTACCGGCGCACTGCCTATAAGAAGGTCACGTAAAGTACCTCCTCCTATCGCTGTAACTACCGCAAGCATAAATACACCAAATAAATCAAACCTACGCTCTGTAGCTGCCAGTGCACCACTTATTGCAAATACAAATGTTCCCAGGTAATCTATGACAATAATTAAATCCATGTCTATTTAAAAAGCTTCTTCTGTAGAAAAACAATAGCTGCAAAGTAAAGAAAGAACCCGACAGATAAAAAAATTAGAAAATCGGGAAGATCATTAACCAGCTCCAGGCTTCGGTAAGACCAGTACGTAGGGATTATTGCTGCAAGGTGCATCCAGTCCCCTGGAATAAAATATATTAATGCCGGAACGATCAACAGCAGGTTGACTATCTTAATTATTGCAAGGCCTTCTATACGATTTTTAGCAAAAACGCCCAGTAGTAAAGAAATCAAAGGGGCAACAAGACTAAATTGTATTGCTAAAATCAACTCCTTCCAAAAAGGAATAAAAATAATATTACCGAAATGGATCAACAGATAATTTACAAATACAGATACAACAAGTCCTATAAATAGCCTTGAGAATACCAGTTCACCTGTTGCAACGGGTAAAACCCTTAATACCTGCCAAAGCGATTCTTCCTTCTCCTCTAAAAACAAAAAGCCGTAGATCATACCAAACATTGAGGCGGACTGTATACAAGCCCACATCAATATTACTTCAGTATAATCACCTACCGGAGGGTAATAGCTGACAATTACAGGTAAAACATACCGCACAATCGCAAAGGAAAGTAACGGAAAGAACAGCAACATTTTAAATAGAGGATCTCTGAAAGTTGAGTGAAAATCGCTCTTGCTCAAGATCAAAGCCTTTTTCATAACTGCATTTTTTTACTTACGTGAATAGTAAGTTTCCAGAAAATAAAGGTAAATATTATCAGATGAAGATAATATATTCCGACTAATGCTCCTTGTTCAGGAATAAGTGATGCTTTTAAAAGCTGAATTCCTCCCCAAGTAAAAATTATTATAGAGTAATAACTTTCACCTACACCGAATATATACAAAAATGGAATTGCAGATAAGATAAATATCGGCACGGAGTAGATAAGCAATTGATTGAATGTCTTTACTAAAGCTCCTACAATAAAGCCGCAGCAGGCAAACATGAAGGTTGACAGAAAAGTACCTGCAAATAAATGAGCAGGGTTAAAGTCGAACCCCCTTGTAGCTATGGTCATGATAAAAGCAACCACAGTAGCCAGAACTGACAATAGTATTATTTTTGAAATAAAATAACGATAAAATCCTACCGGTAAAATAGAATATGCCTGCAGTGTATTTTGATTTTTATCAAAGAGTAACAGAACAGCAGCAAATAAATAACCGGTAACCACAGGGTCATTGAAAATTAAAACTATTAAAATATTTGTAAGATCTCCAAGTGGCTTTAGAAGGTAAAAAACACCTATATATATTACAGCTACCACAGCTGCCAATACGAAAAGGTTATTCCGGTGTAGTAGCTTTATATCCAACTGAAGAAAACTTATCAGCTCTTTCATACCAGTTGCTCGCCAGTCAGTTTGATAAAAACCTCCTCAAGTGTCGCCTCCTGGGAATGAATGGTCCGAACCTGCTCATTTTTCAGTACTGTTAAAAAATCCTCATTTCTTCCGAGATTTTCTAGGGGGAAAATTTTTTCCTTTTCGCCATTGGCCGTTTCCATCCGTACTGTTTTTTGCCCAAATTGTAGCTTAAGGTTGGCAGGACTGTCATAGGCTATTGTGTTTCCTTTATGTAAAAGCGCTACTTCATCGCATAACTGGTCAGCATCAAACATATTATGAGTGGTAATAAAAATAGTCTTTCCCCTCTCCTGAAGATCTCGTATCAGGCTCTTTATCTTTCCGGCATTTACCGGATCCATTCCCGAAGTAGGTTCATCAAGAAAAAGCATATCAGGATCATGAATAATGGAACGAATAAAATTCAGCCGCATCTTCATTCCTTTTGAGAAATCTGATACCGGCTTATCAGCATCTTTCAGCAGGTCTACCTTTTCCAGCAATTCATTAATAGTTCGATTCCCTTTCTTATAAAAGGAGGAGAAAAAGTTTAAATTTTCTCTAGCGGTTAACTTAAGATAGTGGTTGGGAAGCTCAAATGATACACCTATTTTTTCATAATACTCCCTCCCCCACAAATTGAGATCCTTATCCTCAAAAGAAATATTACCCTTATATCCTGTAAGTAATTTATAGAGGATCTTTTGTGTGGTAGTTTTCCCTGCACCACTAGGCCCCAGAAATCCAAAAACCTGACCTTTTTTAATAGAAAAATTAAGGTCGGATATGGTTGGCGACGATTTTGCGTTGTACGCAAATGTCAGATTTTCAACATTTAACATTTATAGCTTTGTTGATAATATGTGATGCTACGGATATTCATACTTTTGGTTCATGCTCCTACCATGGTGTGGCCCCCTCCTAAAGTGATTTGTGTCCCCACCAACCATCAAACCATCACCTTCTCGGTATCAACAACAGCTCCTTCTGTCGGCCATCAATATAATCAATGCCACTCTCATCGAATATTGCCTCTTCCTCAAGCATAATCCTGATTTCCTTATCCCACTCCTCAATAAAAGTAGCTGCATTCAGCTCAATTGAATAAGCTGTATTAACAAATAGAATATAATCTCCTGTATATGGCACACCCTGCTGGGCATCCCACATTCCTATTGTTGGACCGGCCGCATGACCATGATAACCTATAGGGTGAGTATAGATAGATGGTTTTATCCCTTCTGCTATTGCCTCCTCCCTGCTCTCCTTTAATATCTGGTTACCTGTTTTACCGGCTTCAAAATTTGACAAAAATATATCTTGCAGGCGGTTAGCATTGGCTAAAGCTTTTTTTAAATACTCAGGAGCATCATCCTCTCCCGGTTTCAGCACATACGCATGCTGCTGCGTATCGGTATTTAACCTAAGGTAGGTGATCCCGAAATCGCAATGGAGCAGATCGCCCGGCTGAATAATATCTTTTCCGGGACGCTTCGAAAAGGTGCGTAAATGCTCAAATGATTCAGGATCGGCACGCTGCACGGAAACTGTTGGATGAAACCAGGTCTGCAACTTAAGCTCCAGCACTTTTTCCCGCATCCACCAAACAACATCTTCGGTGGTTGTGATACCCGGATGGATTACATTTTCTGAAAAAGCTTCCGCAATGATCTCATGAGCTATACGAACGATGTGCGGATAAATAGTTTTCTCTCTTTCCGTACGTGTTTCCAGCCATCCGATCGCCAGCTTTTCAGCCGAAACAACACGATTTCGATAATTTTTAGGAAGGGCAGCCAGAAGCTCCTCATAATCCGTAGCGTCAATTCCATCGGCAAGACCAAAATGTGGCGATTTGTTTACGCCTATTTTTTGAGGGCTTCGTTCTATTATTATTTCTACAAGGCGCTTCCATTGATCGGGTTCCTTTTCTTTATCCCATGCGCTTTTAAATACATCACCTACATCATATCGTGCCACTGCTAAAGTTTCCACTTCTTTTTTGCCAGGCTTTTTATACATAACCAGAATAGTCCTTCTTCTTGCAGCAAGCCATGTTGAAGGTAGCAAAGTTTCGATTACAGGATCTTCATTATATTCTCTTGAAATAACAATCCACATGTCAATTTCTGCACGCTCCATTAACTCCGGCAGCACAACATTAACCTTTTCCTCAAGGATCTCATCTATAAGAGCCGCGCGTTCTTTTATTGGAAGTATCTGAGGATAGTCGTACTGTGCTTTTAAAGTAGAGGTTAAAAGCATAAAGGCCAACAAGAAGATATATTTAACCATAGTTGTGTATAATAAAATGAAAGATTAATTCAATTTTTCTTCAATATTGCAAAATATTGTATCAGTGGCAATTTTAATCCATCACCGGATGAATACCTACGCCATCTGTCTATTTCTCTAAATATTAAGCAGTTATCTATTGTTCCTGGAAAACTCCTGTGTAACCTTTTTAAAATATTTGAGTAAACCTATCACAACCCTGCGCCAACTATGAAAATTTATTGTATAACCTTACTATTCCTGGGTACTGCTATTTTCAGCCTTTCCGCCCAGGAGCTGGAAAAGCCAAAAATTTATACAACTGATCGAATATCAGGAACTGCACCTAAGATTGATGGATTAGTTACTGACGAATCCTGGGAGCAGGTTCCCTGGGGAGGAGGCGATTTCATACAACATGAACCTGACAATGGTGCCGCCCCATCTGTACAAACATATTTTAAAATTTTATATGATGACAAAAATCTTTATATAGCTGTACGTGCAGAGGATCCTGAACCTGAAAAGATCGTTAAGCGCATGTCGCGCCGTGATGGTTTTGAGGGTGACTGGATAGAAGTTAATATTGACAGCTATTTTGATAAACGCACGGCATTTTCATTTACCTCCTCAGTTTCGGGTGTCAAGGGAGACGAGTATGTTTCAAACAATGGGGATAATTGGGATTCTAACTGGGACCCTATCTGGGACCTCAAAACCAGTATTGATGAAAAAGGATGGATAGCGGAAATGCGTATTCCTCTTAGTCAGTTACGTTTTGCGGATAAAGAACATCATACCTGGGGCATTCAGTTTACCCGGCGCTTTTTTCGAAATAATGAACGTTCTACCTGGCAATTTATTCCTAATGGAGCTAACGGATGGGTACATCGTTTTGCTGAATTAAATGGTATAAAAGGTATTAAACCCCAAAAGCAGCTTGAGATACAGCCTTATATAGTTGCTAAAACTGAAAGATTTGAGGAACAGGAAGGTAATCCTTATGCTACAGGTAAAGCATCAGATGTTGAGGTTGGACTAGATGCAAAAATCGGGCTTACAAGTGATGTTACTTTAGATCTGACTGTAAATCCGGATTTTGGCCAGGTAGAAGCAGATCCTTCACAGGTAAACCTCTCCGCATTTCAGCTGTATTTCCGGGAACAACGTCCGTTTTTTATTGAAGGTAATAACATCCTGACTTTCCCGATCACCGTAGTTAATAATGATAACCTCTTCTATTCCAGAAGGATAGGCAGAAATCCCCAGATCTATTTTTCTACTGATGAAAGTGGCCCTGACAATGTAAACGAATATGTACAAAGAAGCTCCAATACCCGTATATTGGGGGCCGCAAAGCTTACCGGAAAAAATTCGGATGGATTTTCATTTGGCATTCTGGAAACTGTCACAGCAAGAGAAACAGCTGAAGTAGATAGCCTTGGTTTTAAACGTGAGGTGGGTATTGAGCCATTGACAAATTATTTTGTAGCAAGAGCGCAGCAGGACATAAATGATGGAGAAACAATTATTGGTGGTATGATCACAGCCACGAACCGCAATAATAGTGATCCCGGCATGGAAATGCTCCACTCCAGTGCATATACAGGGGGTATAGATTTTACCCATTACTGGAAAGAACGTAAATATTATGTAAAAACAAACATTGCTGTAAGCCAGGTGAATGGAACAGAAGAAGCTATAACACAGACTCAGCTTTCTCCTGAACGATTCTTTCAACGTCCGGATAATAAACATACTGAATTTGATCCTACCCGCACCTCATTAACCGGAACAGGTGGTTCAGCAGTAATAGGCAAAAGTGCTGGTGAATTTATTTATGATATAGGCTTTACATGGTCATCTCCACAGCTTGAGCTAAATGATATTGGATTTATGACGCAAACTGATAATATGGTTCAATGGGTATGGGTACAGTACCGGAAACTTAATCCGTTCTCAATTTTCAGGTCTATGCGTACAGGTGGAGTACAGTATTCAGGCTGGGATTTTGGAGGCGTAAATAATACAAAAGGTGTGGAACTGTATCTTAACTCTGAGTTAAAAAATTTCTGGAATTTTCATACGGGCATAAATGTGGAAGGTAATAATCGGTCTAATGCTGATTTACGTGGGGGACCTGCAATTTCTTACCCCGGTTCATATAATCAGTGGATATTTTTAGGAACTGATAACCGAAAAAAATTACGCTTTGGGGTTAATGGATGGATAAATGCAGGCTTTGATAATCATAAATTATCTGAAGGTTTGAATTTGAACATAACATACCGTCCAACTGATGCTTTAAACATATCGCTAAACCCTTCGATCAGTAATTATCGACATGATCTGCAGTATGTCACCACATTAAACAACGAATATATTGTGGGGCGGATAAATCAAACTACCTATAACATGTCATTACGGATGACTTATATGCTTACTCCTGATCTTTCTATCCAGTATTGGGGCCAGCCTTTTGCTTCTGCCGGTGGATTTTCAGAGTTTAAAAGGATAGCCGATCCTGATGCTGAGGATTATAATGACCGCTTTGAGAATTTAAGTGATTCTGAGGTTAGTAACTATGGTCTTAATCCTGATTTTAACTTTACGCAATTCAGGTCCAATGCGGTAATGCGCTGGGAATATATTCCGGGATCTACTTTCTTTCTTGTATGGACGCAAAACAGAACAGAGTTCCCATCACCGGAAGATCACTCCTTCGGACATTTATATGACGGGCTTTTTGATAAAAAACCACATAATATATTTTTACTAAAATTTACGTATAGGTTCCTGTTGTAAAAGTTATTCTTCATATATCATCCTATGGAAAAGATCCTCATATCCCTTGATGGTCTTTTCCATAGTAAATTTATTATAAGCCGTATCATATCCGCTCTGGGTTAAATGATGCCTTAGATCCTGGTCATTTAATAAGCATTTTATTTGTGCAGCCAGCTGATCAATATCTCCATCTTCGAATAGAAGACCATTCTCCTCATGAGTAACAACATCAGTGATTCCGCCAAACCGGGTTGCGATTACCGGGCATCCCATTGCCATCGCCTCAAGTAATACAAGACCAAAACCATCAGTAACCGAAGCAAGAATATTAATATCCAGCAGCTTATATATATTTAGTATATCCTCTCCGGAAATTACATTAGTAAATATGATCTCATTCTTAATACCACTTTTTATTATTTCTTCCTGAAGGTGCTCTTTTGTTATGCCCGCAAACAAAATTTTAATTTTAGGATCATTAATTTTTGCAACTGCCTTAATTATCTGATCCTGCTTTTTCATCCTGGAAACAGAACCAATTACAATATCATTGGGTGATAAATTGTATTGCTTACGGAAATAAGAAACTTTCTCCTCACTCCACTGCTCATAACGTTTTGTAGGGATCCCATTATGGATCACCTCCATAAAACTTTCTGATATTCCGGCCTTTTGAAAGATCTGCTTTAAGCCATTGCTGATCACTACCATCTTATCTACCCCTCTTTCAGTAAAAAAGCTTTTGATCCTGTTCATTCCCCTTGGATTCTGGCGACGAGTATATACGAGCTTTACATTCATTCCAAAAAACCATTTGGCCAACATGGAAGTATAGCGGTCCTTACTGGATTGTGCATTGATGATCTGGATATCATACTTAAGCACAGTATCACGGATAGATTTTATGTTTTTCGTATCAAATTTCGAATTGAATTCCATCGGGATAAGCTTTACTTTACTGCCTTTCAGCATGGAGTAAAGCAGAGAAGCTTCACGGCATCCCATATATACCTGATGGCCGCGTTCTGACAACCCCTTCGCGAGGTAAGAAATAGAGTTTGTGGAACCTGCAATATCGCCCTGATAGGTGAGAAATAAGATTCGCATTTTTTCCATCAGGGCGAAATTATATTATAAGTATAAATGTTATTATGCTTTAGCTGCCCTTTTCGATTCCTCTTCTTCACGTAATTCTCTTCTAATGATCTTTCCTACGTTGGATTTAGGCAGCTCATCTCGAAATTCAATATGTTTTGGTTTTTTATAACCGGTAAAATTCTCATTGCAATAGTTCTTAAGCTCTTCTTCGGTTAGGCTTTTATCGCTTTTAACAACAAATATTTTTACTACTTCAGTAGAGCGCTCATCTGGAACTCCTACGGCAGCCACCTCTAAAACCTTTGGATGATCAGCAATAACATTTTCTATCTCATTAGGATATACATTGAAGCCGGACACATTGATCATATCCTTCTTCCTGTCAACAATTTTGAAGAAACCATCTTTATCCATCAATCCAATATCCCCGGTCCTGAACCATTCACGTTCAAAGAAAACATTTTCATTATCCTTTTTCCAGTATCCCTGCATTACCTGAGGGCCTCGTGCACAAATTTCACCTGCTTCCCCCTGAGGAAGCTTATTCCCTTGTTCATCAAATATGGCAACTTCTGTATCAGGTAAAGGTAAACCGATGCTACCCATTCTATGTGTTCCATCTAAAGGGTTGGCAGTTAAGACAGGGCTGGTTTCACTCAAGCCATATCCCTCAACTAACGGGCCTCCTGTGATCTCCTGCCATTTTCTGGCTACAAAATCCTGAACGGCCATACCACCACCCAATGCCCCTTTTACAGAGGTGAAATCCAAAGAGGTAAAATCAGGATTATTAAGAAGCGCATTAAATAATGTATTAACTCCTGTAATAAGGGTAAAATCATGCTTTTTAAGCTCCTTTATAAATGCCTTCTGATCACGAGGGTTAGTGATCAAAATATTCTTACCTCCTATATTAATAGTAAATATGGCATTTACCGAAAGTGCAAAAATGTGATACAGCGGCAAAGCCGTAACCATTATTTCATGTTTCCCTTCTTCAAGCAATGGGTTAAACCAGTGGGTTAGCTGCATAGTCTGAGCTACCATATTTTTATGGCTTAGCTGTGCACCTTTTGAAACCCCTGTTGTACCGCCGGTATATTGTAAAAAGGCAAGATCTTCCCTTGTGATTTTTTGTTTGCTGAAGTTTAATGTAAAACCTTTATCAAGTGCGTCGTTAAATTTTACGGCATTCGGCAAATGGTATGAAGGCACCATTTTCTTCACCTTTTTTACAACAAAATTTACAATATGCTTTTTTATACCGCCTAAAAGATCACCTATTTCAGTTACTATCACCAGCTTAATTTGTGTCTTTGGGAGTACCTGCTCCAGATGGCTGGCAAAATTTGCCAGTATAACGATAGCTGTAACTTCAGCATCTTTAAACTGATGCTCCATTTCTCTCGGTGTATATAAGGGGTTGGTATTCACAACTACAAGACCGGCTCGCAGAGCTCCAATTAATGCAATAGGATACTGCAAAAGATTTGGCATCTGAATAGCAATTCGGTCTCCTTTCTGTAGCCCTTTTGACTGCAGATAAGCCGCAAATGCTCTGGATTTTTCATCTAGCTCAGAATAGGTAAATGACTTACCCATATTCTCAGCTGCTTCCAGATTACCATATTTTTTAAAAGAATCTTCGAATAAATCATTCAACGATTCATGAGAAAGTTCTCCTATAGTAGTAGGGATACCTTCAGGATACTGCTTAAACCAGGGAAAATCAGCCATAATTAATTCTCGTTTTAGAACTTAAGGGCTAAATATAAAGTAAGGAAAGCAATTTTCTAAAAATTGTATAAAAAAAGCCGGAGATTTTTAATCTACCGGCCCTTTAGAAGAAGTTGCTGTAGGAGAAGGATTCGAACCTCCACGGAGTGGTTAGACCAGGATCAAGGAACCCTGATACCTGATTTTATCCCGAACCTCCACCCCCGAGACCGGAGGGCATGTCTGCCTGTTTCAACACCCTACAATTTTTGTTCTTTGTTGCTGGCTATTTGTTTGTGGTCTCTAAAACTAAGAACCAGGAACTACAAACCAGGAACAAAAGAACTTTCTGTTGATACAAATCTAATAAAGTGAGTGATATTTTAAAATTCTTTTACTTTTCGAGGAGTATTTTTACATTATTTTTATTAATTTAATATTTAAATTGTAATATCAATAATTAATACAATAGATTATGCCGGAAAATTATGAGATTGATAACGTAGACCTGAAGATCTTGCAGATCCTGATGAACAATGCTAAAAAACCTTATACCGAAGTGGCCAAAATGGCTCATGTTTCCGGAGGTACTGTTCATGTAAGAATGAGAAAACTGGAAGAAATGGGCATTGTCCGTGGAACCACACTCAATGTAGACTTCAGCAAACTGGGTTATGATATCACTGCCTTCATAGGAATATTCCTCTCCAAAAGCGCACTTTATGATGATGTGATTGAACAGCTAAATAAGATCCCTGAAGTCATTAACGTCCATTATACCACAGGCAACTACAGCATGTTCGCTAAAATCCATTGCCGTGACACGCGACACCTTAAAGATCTTTTGCATGATAAGATCCAGAGCATTGATGGTATCACCAGAACTGATACAATGATCTCACTTGAAGAAAGCATTAATAATGATCTGAAGATGCTTTTAACCTAAACTGAAGCGGAACAACACCGTTCTCCACCTATTGTTATCATCTATCTCCCTGATTTTAAACATTCTTATGGATGCAATTAATCATAACCACCGGTGATAGCTCTCATTTTTTCTGAACTTATGTTGATTTATATTGCTATCAAACTAAACAAGCAGAAATTATGAAAAAGCTACACATTTTAACAGTAATTTTTCTCTTTATTATAGGAGTAGTATCAGCGCAGGAATATACGCTGGATAGATCATCGGAGCTTTCTATTTCAGGCACCTCTTCGTTACATGACTGGACAATGACCGCAGAAAAGGTTCAGGGTTCAGGGGAATTTGTGGTTGATGGAAAGAGAATAACAGACATCAAAAACCTGGAGATAATTGTAGATGCCGAAAGTCTTAAGAGTGGAAAAGGCGGAATGGATAAAAATGCTTATAAAGCATTAAATACAGATAAATACCGACAAATAACTTTCACACTTATTGAATGCCAATCGGTCAGGACAACTGATAATATTAATAATATTAAAGCAAAAGGTAAGCTTACAATATCAGGAGTAACACGTGAAGTTACCATGAATACGGATTGTCAGGTTTTAAATGGCCGTATCGAATGCTCAGGCTCATTTCCATTAAATATGACAGATTTTAATATTGAACCACCAACAGCAATGTTTGGCACCATTACAACAGGTGAAAAGATCACTGTGAATTATAGAGCAGTATTTAAAAAATAATGTTCAATGTTATAGTATTTATGTTAAACAAACGATACAGATATTGCATTTTCTAATAAACTAACCCACAGAAAAATGAAAACGCTAAACTTAAAACTTTTAATTATAGGGCTTCTTTTTATAGGAGTCGGAGCTCAGGCTCAATTTTTAACCACTTTTGACAACTGGAGACCTCCCAATATTGAGGGGGTAGATATGTTTGAACCACCTAAAACAGACACCATTCCTTTTGAAGGTATGAAGTTACGTGTAGGCGGTGATTTTGCTCTTCAGTTCCAGGCTATAGAGCAGGATAATAACTTAGGAAATTTAGAAACCCTGGGGACTAATTTAAATTTACCTACAGCCAATCTAAATCTTGATGTTGCAATGTATGATGGGATACGTCTTCATTTGCGTACGTATTTGTCATCCCGTCATCATGTAGAAGCATGGGTGAAGGGTGGTTATTTGCAAATAGATAAGCTGGATTTTATCCAACCCAATTTCGCTTCAGAGATTATGAAGTATACACGAATAAAAGTGGGTATGGATGAAATTAATTACGGCGACGCTCATTTTAGAAGAAGCGATAACGCTCAGGTAATATTTAATCCTTTTGTAGGTAACTATATAATGGATGCTTTTACAACAGAAGCCTTTGGAGAAATCATGTTCCTTCCCGACAATGGCTTTATAGGTATGATTGGATTTAGTAATGGTAAACTAAACCAAAACGTAATAGTAAGAGATAATTCTGATAATGCCCTCTCCTTCTATGGTAAGGTTGGATATGATAACAGGGCCACTGATGGATTACGTTTCCGCCTGACCGGCTCATGGTATACCAATCAAGGCACTACAACTGGTGGGTATCTTTACAATGGTGACCGGGCAGGAAGCCGCTACTACGGCGTATTATGGTCCGCTGATCCGGATGATAGAGAAAGTGATTTTGCCGGACGTTTTGGCCCCAGATTTAAACAGTTGACCGCAATTCAAATCAACCCGTTCTTACAGTATAATGGGCTTGAATTCTTTGGGATCTATGAAGTTGCCAGCAATAGCGATGATTCCGGAGGTGGTAAATTTACACAGGTCGCTGCAGAGCTTCTTTACAGATTTGGAGGAACAGATCAGTTTTATGTAGGAGGACGTTACAATACTGTAAGTGGAGAATCTAATGAAGGTGATCCGGAACAATCAGTAAATCGATTTAATATAGGTGGCGGCTGGTTCTTAACTAAAAACATAGTGACCAAACTAGAATATGTTACCCAGAATTATGAAGATAACTGGACCGGAAGATTTGATGGTGCATATTTCGATGGAATCGTATTTGAAGCCGCAATCAGCTTCTAGTGATCTAAATTAAAAATATATTAGAGAGAGCCGGTTAAATCCGGCTTTTTTTATTTCTCAGAAGCTTACTCCTTCAGAATTTATAGTTTATAGATGCTCAAATACCTGCTTTTCTTGACTGTCTCAGACTATTAAATTAAAAAACGACTTTCATCATATAGACACCTGATATTTGACATTATTCGGGTTGCTAAAGATCATCCCTTGCAGTGATGCAATTCCTTTCTGAGCCCCGTTTCTATCCTTAAACTTGTACTGAAATTAAAACAAAGCAAGTTATGTACAAGTATCTACTAATACCACTAATAGTCATCCTCAGCTTCCAGGATTCAGAGGCACAGGATTACAAATTGAGCAAAAACTCGAAAATTACTTTTTCCGGAACTTCCTCTCTTCACGACTGGACGATGGTCGTTGAAAAAGCGGAGGGTAATGGAATGTTCATTATCGAAAATAATGAGATAAAAGAAATAGCTGATCTGAAGCTTACAATTGAAGCAGAAAGCATGAAAAGTGGCAAATCCGGAATGGATGCCAACGCTTATAAAGCTTTAAAAACAGATAAGTACAAAAACATCAGCTTTTCACTCATCTCTTTGCAACCCATTAAAAAAGAAGGAAATATAAACAAGATGATGGCTACCGGTAAACTAACAATTGCCGGAGTAACTAAGACAGTTAAAGTAGCAACAGATTGTAAGATCGACGCTAATGGCCAGGTAACCTGCAAAGGATCCGTACCAATGAAAATGACTGATTTTAATGTAGAACCTCCAACAGCAATGTTTGGAACGGTAAAAAGCGGTGATGAAATCACTGTAGACTTTAATGCTGTATTTATTCAATAATTATAAATCTACCAACTCTTAAAAAATAATAAAATGAGAACACTAAATTTAAATCGATTAATGCTAGCCCTCCTGATGGTATTCGGGTTTGGTGTAGCGCAGGCTCAGGTAAACAAGATATCTAACTTTAGAGATCCGGGCCAAGGTGGAATAAATGTCTTTGAAGTTCCAAAAGATGACACAGTAAAATTTGACGGCTTAGCCGTACGTGTTGGAGGTGATTTCGCGATGCAGTTCCAGGCCATTGACCAGTATAATAATGTAGAAGGTGAACTTGTAGAATTAGGAAGCAATCTGAATTTACCTACAGCCAACCTTAAGGTTGACGTTCAATTGGCGGAAGGAATGCGTCTGCATATGGCTACTTACCTTTCTTCAAGAAACCATACTGAAGCATGGGTAAAAGGTGGCTACGTGCAAATTGACAAGCTGGATTTTATCAAACCGGGTTTCGCATCTCAAATAATGGATTATACAAGATTCAGATTCGGTATGGATGATGTAAACTATGGTGACGCACATTATAGAAGATCTGATAATGCAAGAGCAATTTATAACCCATTCGTAGGTAACTACATAATGGATGCTTTTACTACAGAGCCTTTTGCAGAAGTTCAGGTTTTAGCTAACGGATTTGTGGGTGTATTAGGTGTAACAAACGGTAAGCTGAATCAGAATGTAGTTGTGAATGATGACACAGATAATACATTATCTCTCTTCGGTAAAATTGGTTATGACAAACAGGTGAATGAAGATCTTCGTGTAAGATTAACAGGTTCATGGTATAAAAACAGTGGTGAATCTACTGGTGGATATTTATTCAACGGCGACCGTGCCGGAGCAAGATACTACAACATCATGTATACAGCCGACGGTGGTAGCTTTGCAGATCCAAGATTCAGCCCTCGTTTTAAAGAAGTAACTGCTTTCCAGATTAATCCTTTCATCAAATTCCGTGGATTAGAATTCTTTGGGATATATGAAACAACAAGCAATTCTGAAGAAGCAGGAAATGGTCAATTCACGCAGCTTGCTGGTGAACTTATTTACAGATTCGGTGCCAATGAAGACTTTTATGTAGGCGGCCGTTACAACACAGTTAATGGCAAGAAGAATGAAATTGATCCTGAATTAAGCCTTAACAGATTCAACGTAGGCGGCGGCTGGTTCATAACAAACAATGTTATGACTAAAGTTGAATATGTGAGTCAAAACTGGGAAGGTTCTGGATGGACAGGAAAATATGCCGGAGCTGGATTTGATGGATTTGTTGTCGAAGCAGTAATAAGTTTCTAAATAGCTAATAAGGGTAAGCCGGAATTTACTCCGGCTTATTCTACTAACCTTCAATATTAATTATATACAATGCAATGCAGTGGGTAGGTTTAGTAGAATAGTAGTTAGGTTGGGTAAGGGCTGTTAAATTTTAACAGCCCTTTATCTTTAATTTATTAAATTACATGATATTTTGGCCCAATAATTGAATATGACTTGTAATGATCTTTAGCTTTCTAATCATATCACTAGTACTAAATTTTAACCTTTATAATAAGGTAGAAAAAGAACGTTGGCTTGTAGAAGAATCAAGTCAGCTACTTATAGAGGGATCTTCTAATGTGAATGAATTTACCTGTAAGATCCAAAGCCGCACCAGGAAAGACACCCTAACCATTGCTTATGATGAAAGGAGTAATAGGATTGATTTTGTAAAAAATGAGGTGTATATCGATACACGAGCTTTTGACTGCCAGAATGCTATGATAACTTCTGATTTAAAAAAGACTTTAAAAACTGATAAACATCCTTATATAACTCTCCACTTCCTGACACTGCAAAAACCTACATTCCAAAACTTTTCCAGCCAACGTGTACGGGGAACAATTGCTATTGAAATAGCCGGCAATACAGAGAAATATGCTATCTCCTATCATATGACACCTAAAACAGATGGCACTATTTTACTTGAAGGCAAACAGATCGTCAACATTAAAGATTTTAATCTTTCCACACCTCAAAAATTAATGGGTCTTATTAAAGTAAATGAGCAGATTCAGGTAGATTTTACTATGAAACTAAGTCCACTCTTATAACGTTGCATAGTAAGATCCTGAGGGTTTTATTTTTAATAGCCTTTACTTATTAATCAGTAGATTCTTTCGATCAAAAAGAGGCAGTTTCCGAACGGTATTCTGCCATATTTGTTGTAGATTTGTGTGTAATTTAAATTTAGTCTAAATAATTATGAGTAAAGACAACCAGATACTGGAAGAATTTACTTCTAAGGAATATGAGCATGGCTGGTCAAGTGATTTTGAGATGGACTCTGCTCCTAAGGGCCTTAATGAAGATATAGTTCGTTTTATTTCTACCAAAAAAGAGGAGCCGCAATGGCTACTTGATTGGCGTCTTAAAGCCTACCGTCAATGGGAAAAGATGGTGGAGCCAAATTGGGCTAATGTTAAATTTCCTCCTATCGATTATCAGGATGCCATCTACTATGCTGCCCCAAAACAAAAGGTAAAACCAAAAAGCCTTGATGAGGTAGACCCTGAGCTTCTGAATACCTTTAAAAAATTAGGCATAAGCCTTCAGGAACAAAAAAGATTAACAGGTGTAGCTGTAGACGCTGTAATTGACAGTGTTTCCGTAGCTACTACTTTTAAAGATAAATTAGGTGAGCTAGGTATTATTTTCTGCTCGTTCAGCGAAGCAGTACACGAACATCCCGAACTGGTAAAGCAATATCTGGGATCTGTAGTACCAGCGAATGATAACTATTTTGCTGCTCTTAACTCTGCTGTATTCAGCGACGGCTCTTTCTGTTATATACCTAAAGGAGTAAGATGCCCGATGGAACTTTCAACTTACTTCAGGATCAATGCTGCCAATACCGGCCAGTTCGAAAGAACGCTTATTATTGCTGAGGAAGGTTCTTATGTGAGTTATCTGGAAGGGTGTACTGCCCCACAACGTGATGAGAATCAGCTGCATGCTGCAGTGGTGGAGATCTATGTAAAAAAAGATGCTGAAGTAAAATACAGCACCGTCCAGAACTGGTATCCGGGTGACACTAAAGGCCGCGGCGGTATCTATAATTTCGTAACCAAAAGAGGTATTTGTGCTGGCGACAATGCTAAGCTTAGCTGGACACAAGTAGAGACAGGTTCTGCCATTACCTGGAAATATCCTTCATGTATTCTAAAAGGAGATAATTCTCAGGGTGAATTTTATTCTGTTGCCGTAACAAATAATTACCAGCAGGCTGACACGGGAACTAAAATGATCCATATCGGTAAAAACACTAAATCACGGATTGTATCCAAAGGTGTTTCCGCAGGAAGATCTCAAAACAGCTACCGCGGGCAGGTCCATATCATGAAACGTGCGGAAGGAGCCCGTAATTTCTCCCAGTGTGATTCATTACTAATGGGTGACAAATGTGGTGCGCATACATTCCCTTATATTGATGTAGAGAATAACTCAGCACAGCTCGAGCATGAGGCAACAACCTCAAAGATTGGTGAAGACCAGATCTTCTACTGCATGCAACGTGGTATCAGCGAAGAAAAAGCCGTAGCGCTAATCGTAAATGGATATTGTAAAGAGGTGCTTAACCAGCTTCCAATGGAATTTGCCGTAGAAGCTCAGAAGCTTTTAGCTCTGACGCTTGAAGGATCCGTCGGTTAGTAGTTTGTTGTTTGTAGTTCTTGGTTTGTTGTTTAAGCATTAATATTTCCTTTTCTATATTACAAAATGGGAACATTTAAAGAAGTTGAGGACTTAGAAATTTGGCAGGAAGCACGTGCATTATGCCAATCTATTTTTGTTAAAATTCTTGATAAAGAAGAAATAAAAGATTTTAAACTTAAAGATCAAATCAATGGCTCCTCAGGTTCAGTTATGGATAATATAGCCGAAGGACTTGAAAGAGGAGGAAATAAAGAATTCAAACAATTTCTATCAATTTCTAAAGGCTCATTGGGAGAAGTAAAGTCTCAGTTATATCGAGCTTTTGATCGTAATTATTTATCAAAAAAGGATTTTGATGAAGCATTTAATATGACGAAAAAGCTTACGAAGAAAATTGCTTCATTAATTCATTATTTAAAAAGAAGTGAGTTTAAAGGAAACAAGTATAACGTAGAAGAACTACTTGTAACCTATTACAGTAAAGAACCCGAAGTTTAACTAAGAACCAAGAACCAAGAACCAAAAACCAAGAACCAAGAACC
>JBPRGH010000008.1:0-1377 GCA_051418055.1 Candidatus Cyclobacteriaceae bacterium M2_1C_046
TTTAAACAGAAATAATAATTTTTACTTTTGAAGTGAACCGCTTAATGAGTTATTTTTAGCTGGTTCTTAAAACCTCAAACTATTTAAAGTAGCT
Organism: Candidatus Cyclobacteriaceae bacterium M2_1C_046; assembly: GCA_051418055.1. Classification (GTDB taxonomy): domain Bacteria; phylum Bacteroidota; class Bacteroidia; order Cytophagales; family Cyclobacteriaceae; genus JBPRGH01. The sequence goes on from JBPRGH010000008.1 coordinate 95, forward strand.
CAATTATTATCCATGGCTCAAATTGAGAATTTAGAAAAACCCCGTGCCAATGCGCTTAATGAAAATTATGAGCGCGAACGCAAGCTATCATTTTTAGAAAACCTGTATCTGCCTGAAATTTTGAAGGCACTCTGGTATTCTTTTAAACAAATCTTTCAGCCTACCTTTACGCTTAATTATCCAGAGGAAAAATGGGATCCACCGGCAATATTTAGGGGCCGTCCGGTTCTTGTTGAGGATGATGGTAAAGAGCGATGTGTTGCTTGTGGACTATGTGCCCGGGCTTGTCCGCCTTTGGCAATCAGTATGCAGGCCAATGAAGATGCTGATGATCCAAAAGAACGATACCCCGATTTTTTTGAAATAAATATGCTGCGCTGCATTTACTGCGGCTATTGCGAAGAGGTGTGTCCCGAAGAAGCAATTGTAATGTCAAAAGATTATGACATTGTATTTGAGAGTAGGGAAGAAGCTATCTACGACAAAGAGCGGCTCTTGGTGCCGAAAGAGGACCTTAAAGAACGACTTGATTTCTTAAGAGAATACAAGAACAGGCAATTCGGCAAATTTTGGAATTTCCAGGAAGAAAATAATATCCACTCTGTAAGAGATCGAGATCGGGAATTTAACTCCGGCCTATCCCTGGTAGAAATGCTTGAACAGCAAAAGAGCAACGATAAAGTGAAAGCTGATTCTGACTGGGCCAGATAAATAAGGACTTATAAATAATTCATGACAGATCGGGAAATTACGCAAGAGCAGCTGGATACACTTATCGAAGATGCTGCATATCTAGAGGATGAAGCAGAAGCACTAAAATATGTTATCGAAGATGTACCTTATAAGGAATCTCCGCCTGAGGGGATGTCAATAGCAGAAATGCTTTTGCTTATAGATCATGCTCAGCTTTCTTATTATCGTCCGATTTTAGAAAGGGCTTTTAAGAATCCAAGACCTACCAGACTCAATGATTTTGATGATTTCAGGGAAACTTTTGAGGTGGATGAAGAGAAATTTGAAAACATCCAAAAGTTATTAAGCAAACTCGCCAAGCATCGCGCAGGAGTGGTAAATGTTATAAGAAATATACCACTAATTGACTGGGAGATAACTATTTACGATGATAATAAAGAGATAACATTATATGATTTCATGCAGCAGATGATACACTTCGACCGTTCGATGCTAAAAAAGATAGCCGACCTGGTTATGGTATTTGAACAAGAGAAGCAGACAAGGAGAGAGATCGAGCAAAAGCAGGCACAACGATCCAAGCAAGAACC
>JBPRGH010000009.1:0-1830 GCA_051418055.1 Candidatus Cyclobacteriaceae bacterium M2_1C_046
GACCATCCACCGGTGTAAGACCGGTTAATAACTTCATTTGAAAGGTTTAAACTATTCGTAATCTCTGTAAATGTAGAATCTTCCTGCTGCTCGTACATTTTTAAACCCTCTGAACCTGCAAATACCAAATCACTTAGAAAGTCATAATCATAATCAATAGGAATAACACTATTTTTAGATTTGGGCTGTCCCGGGAAAATCAATTCTATTTCACCATTAATTACTGCCCGACTAGCTTTTAAGCTTATCCAATCAGATCCTTCCCTATCGGATAGTGCCAAAGGTCTAACCAGCTCAAGATCCGTTTGATCCGCAAATTTGCTGAAGTTAAATGCGAGCTGTTCATCTTTGGTTGCAACTGCAGTGTTTGATTGAGGCAACCACGTAAACTCGGTGATTAAAAATCCAACCTGGTTGGGCGGTAATTGTACCGCATCTAAGTCTTCTTGATATTGAGGGAGCTGATTAAGACTATTGCGAAGAAAGGCAAGCTGAAAAGTCAGGTTTTCACTTTCTTGCTCCAGTATAGCTTGTTTCAATTCCTGAAATTGACTCTGAACCTCAGCAGGCCATTCTAAAGACATTTCGTTTAGGGTATTCAGAGATTCTTCAAGAAGTGAACGATTTTGCCACTTCACAGAAGTCCTTACCAACTCTAACAGTATAGCCAGATTCTCGGGTTGCCGTTCTGTTATTGAGTTTAGTAAAGAAAATATCTCTTCCTGATTTGCTACAGCGTCCTGCCGCTCAAGTTCCTCGACCAGTGCAAAGGTAATTTTAATGTTGGATGGATCTAGTTTTGCTGCCTCTCTCAAGTAGGTTATAGACTGATCAACATTACCTCTTCTACTTTCCATAATGCCGGCAAGAAAAGTAATCTCAGAATTTTTTGGCGTCAATTCTAAAGCATCTTTTAAATGCTGTGCAGCCTTATCGAAATCTCCCTGCCGCATAGCGAAAACCCCTAAATTCGCCAAGGCAGCGGCCTCCTCGGGATAGGTATCAGCTACCAACTGCATTTTTTCTATTGCGAATAGTGCCTGGTCTGCCTGTATCGCAGCCAAAGATGTATAAAAGTCAGAGACTACCTGTTTATAAGCATCAGTATCAACCGAGGGTTTTTCAACCGGTTGCTTACAGGAAGAAAATACCGTAGCTACGAGGACCGACAGGAATAATGCTTTAGTTACTTTCAAAATATGCTCAGACATTGCTAAAAACTACAATTCTAATAATTAGATGTGAAACAACAGTGAGATAATTATCACTCCTGAATATTTAATAAATCAGGGCTGAAATTTATAGATAAATCAGCAATGAATAAATTGCTCGGCTATTTTTTTGACAAGATTCCAGCTCAGAGACCTAAAGTCTAAATATGAGCAAATTTTTGCAATTTTTTTACCTGTTTATGAAATTTATTTGAATCTTTCCCAAAACAGGTGCTTATTACAGTATAATTATATTGGGGTGTATCGGTCTATATATGCTTACAGGCCACATTTAACCGCTAAATCTATTGATCTTGAAGGTAACTCTTAAAGATATCGCAGAAGATACCGGCTTTTCTATATCCACGGTATCTCGAGTTCTAAATGGCTCTAACAAAATAAGTACCAAAACTCGTAGAGAGATTTACCAAAGTGCAAAGAAACTTAAATATCCGGTTTATCGATCTATCAATGGCGACTCATTAATAGATACGCTTACTGTAAATCTGGTACTCACCCGTTTTCACATAGGTGAATTTTATGCTTCCTTTTACCATGGATTCAATGTAGCAGCCCAAAAACATAATATTCAGCTTTCAATGACGAGCCTTCGATGTTC
>JBPRGH010000010.1:0-301228 GCA_051418055.1 Candidatus Cyclobacteriaceae bacterium M2_1C_046
AAGGGCAAAGGGCAAAGGGCAAAGGGCAAAGGGCAAAGGGCAAAGGGCAAAGGAGGAGGTCAGCCTCTTTATTAGATAGTTTTTTATCCCTACAAACCACAAACTCAATGAAAAGCTGATCACCAATTTATTATTACTCGAAAACCGACCTGCCTCAGCGCTGTGGCATTTCATTGATTAATAATTGGGGCTATCTCTTTATGTGGTCCTTCTGTTCGGGGTCCCGGCACAGGGCCGGGAACAAGTGGTATTTTATTAAATTTCCTATATTTATTGAAATGAAGTTCTATGTATATATATCATAACCAACCCTCGTCATACAGTTTTCTATACCGGTTTCACAGATGATGTTGAAAGGCGAATCGGCTTTTATCAACTTCCACTTAATACAAAAATCCAAAAATCCACAAGGGCAGACGATCACCTACAGGAAACTCCAGGTCGTCTTTTACCACCCACGCATCAGCCAGGTTTTTAATCTGTGATTTTCCTTTAGATTTACCTCCAATCTCAAAATGGTGTTTTCCATCTATTAAAAAATCTACTTTATCAGAATATTGGATCAGATGCCTTATTTTCAGCTGATTATTAAAAAATACTTCCCTGACAGTGCCGGTTGAAGGCTCATCTTCTGCCATGGCATACATCATATTGGGATTTTCCATGTACACCTTTTCAGGTTTTTGTAATAGGGCAACGCCGCTGGTTTTACTAAAAAGCAGATCAATTAACCTTGCCTCATTTAAAAAATGTAGATAATTCAGCATTGAATTCCTGTGAATCCCTGTCTTTTCCGCCAAGGAAGATATGTTTGGCTTAAATGGGACGAGCTGGGCAATAAGATAAACCAATTGCAACATCTTTTTTGCATTTCGGATATCAAAGCCTCGTAATTCGGCCATGTCATATTCTACTATTTGGCGTGCCAGCTGTCTAAGCTTCAGATGATATGTCTCCTTTTCTTTATGATAAAAAGGATAATAACCGTAACGCAAATATTCTTTAAACCAGACCAGCGGTTTGAAGTCCGGAGGAAATACCCCATCGGCCTTAAAAGTAGGATCCAGTATTTCATTGAGCAAAAATGCGGGAAGGTCCATACGGTATTTAAAGTTTAAATACTCACGGTAGGATAAACCCTGCAGCTCATAAATTACTGCTCGTCGACTAAGATCAACCTCCTTCTTGGTTATATCAATAATGGAAGATCCTGTAAAAATGATCTGTAAATCATCATATCTGTCATACAGATTTTTGATCTCCCGTGCCCATTCAGGATATTTATGCACTTCATCCAGCACCAGAATTTTACCCCCTTCCTGGTAAAATGATTTTGCCACATCCAGAAGAGTATTACGGGTGAAGTAAAGATCATCAAGTGTGAAATAGGCTGCCTCATGTGTAGAAAGGTTTTGATTTTTCAGGTATTGCAGCAGCATAGTTGTTTTTCCGGTGCCACGAGCACCCTTTATACCTATTAACCTACTACCCCAGGAAACCTGATCGTATAAATAACGTCTGAAATCCAGAGGTACTTTGCGGATTAGCTTTTGAGAAACTTCTAATAGTTCAACCATAAATGCACAAATACATGTGCAATATAATAAAATAAATGCACATGTACTTGTTAATGTAAATTATTAGTCTTCTCCAAAGATCCTTCGGACTGGATTTACTTGTCCGCCGTAAGCGACTTAATTCAGCGCTGTGGCATTTCATTGGTTAATGAGTGGGGCTATCTTTTTGTGGGTTCTTAAGATCGGGGTTCCGGTACAGGGCCGGGAATAAGTGGTATTTTATAACTTAATAGGACTAGTTTCAAATCACAAACTAATTGAAAAAAATCTCCTAATAAAGTAGCACCGATTTGTATTAATTGTCCTAATTAGCAAAAATTTTTCAAAATTAAACAAATAGTATATGAGAATGCAAAATTTACTTTTGGTTCTGGCTATGCTTTCTATTGCAATAAGCTGTAAGGAGGATGATATAACAGAAACACCAAAAGGATCAATACAGGTTACAGTAACTAATTCACAAAACCAACCGGTCGAAAATGCAGAAGTTGTTTTAGTTAATTTTGACAGCCCGTTATCCAGCACAATAAAATTTAGCAATGCCGATGGAATAGTACTCTTTAATGAATTAGATACCAGTGATTATGTACTTACTGCAAATAAAACAGATGTTGGTATGGCTAGTAGCGTGGTAGTTGTTGAGGAATCCATCCAATATGATGTTAGCCTGCAATTGATTAAAGAAAATATTAATTATTATGCCCCTTCTATTTATATGATAGAACCGGAATACTCCTCGGTATCTATTATGCCAATTGATACAGTAGATCTCCTTGTACAGGTTATGGATGATGATACTCCTTCTTCAGGCCTGGCAGTAACCGCTACATGCGATATTGACGGACAAGTATTTTCAGGATCCCCTAACGGAGAAAACGTTGTCAATTTTCAACTTTACCCGACCACAAAAGGGGTGCATAATATAACAATTACTGCCGAAGATAAGAATGGATTAAGCACAACAGAAAACCTTACTGTAAATGCGGTTGAAGTTGTGCCTACTGTGCTTACTACTACAAAACAATACAAAAAAGTACTTTTGGAATGGGCTGATAACGTTGAGCAGGATTTCCAGAGAATAGAAGTAAAGCGGTGGGTAAATAGTAATGAAGGATATCAAACCCTTGCTACCATTACAGACGCAACCGTTACCTCTTATGTTGATTCAGTTATTCCTTATCTTCAATCAACTAATTACAAAATAACAACCTATGATAGTGAGGGGAGATACGCTGATAGCAATATCTCTAACGTTAAATATCCTGCAGGAATGTTCTTTTATTACACATATGATAGCGATATAAAGGATGTACTGGTACACCCTACCAGAGATTGGGTATATTTAATTATCGGAGAGACGGGTGGTCAGAAAATAATCGTTTATGATTATATAAAGGACGAGATCTTCAAAGAGGTAAATCTATCCTACACTCCTGGCTATTCAATTCTGGCCGATAATGGTTCCGGGCTTCAGTTATTTATCCCGGGAAGGGATGGTTCTATTAATATTTATTCTACAGACGAAGAACTTAGCCTGGTAAAGTCTATAACTACTGGAGACCAGTGCACGAGCCTGGGTGTTAATGGAAATGGGATAATTGTAGCCGGCATGGATCTTGGATACAATGAAGAATATGCTACGAGGTCCTATTCTCAGTCTACAGGTGCTTTGATTGATTCTACTGGTACTTATACAGAAATCAGGGTTGTCGGTGTACCTAATAAGCAAAATGTATTTATTGGAATCGATTATACAAGTAGTATCCGTAATATGCGATATCTGGAGATTGATAATGCAGGTAATTTTATCAGTGATATAGAAGACTCGTATTTTACTGAATACGATTACACTTACTGGTACCTTTTTGTGGCAGCATCCGGAGATTATATTATTTGTGAAAGTGACATATTTAACACCGATAGCGGTTTGCAGCATATCACCAGCTTTGCCTCCACAACGATCAGAGGTGCAGTAACAAATACTGATGGTAGCATTATATATACGCATGATTTTTATATAGAAAATAAAATCACTGCATTTGGCTATCCAGCACTGGATCAGATAGCACAATATGATACACGCGAAAAACCAAAGGTTATTAATTTAAAGGGAACAAAAATTATTGCCCTGACAGAAAACAATACCAAGAGTATAATCGAGATTATTGATTTGTAGAAAAGACTGAAGTCAATTGTAAGGATGGAGCCACGGTGTTATGCTGTGGCTCTTTTTATTTGCCAGGATTAAAGTAGAAAACAACCAGCTCCCAAGCCAAAGCACTGCTGCCCCATGCTCCCCTTTGATTTTCTAAAGAGAGCCTTCCCGCAGGTAGTACCATAAACCATCGCGTAAACTCAACCCTTCCGGGATCCAATGCTTTTCTCCACCCCCAGCCGTGCAGGCCATACAGGAGTGAATAAATCAATATTCATTAATTCAATAAATCATAAAACTCAATAACTATATCAAAGCTTCACCACTCCTTCAGCCAGGCATAGCACAATTAACTCCGTGCTGTTGGCACATCCAAGCTTTTTCAGCATGTTTTTTCTGTGCGTAGTCACCGTGTGGTTGGAGATATCCAGCTCATCCGCTATTTTTTCAGCTTTATATCCTTTTGCAGCGGAGGGCTAAGAGCTAAGCGCATGGAGCATGGAGCATGGAGCAAAGGGCAGGATTTCAGAACAACCTACCACCTCCTCTTACCTCTCAAGACTATGGACTCAGACTAATTACTATTTAAAATCAGGACAGTCCCCTCGCCGATCTCCTGAAGAGTAAGGATTAACACCTGCCCATACTCACCATCCTCCAGCACCTGATATTCATCACGGTCTAAAAGGGAGTTCATAAGTGCGGGAATAGTATATGAATGCCCTGCCACCACAATCTTTCCGCCATTGCCCTCTTCCACCATTTTTGCAAATCCTTCAAAATCCATTTGATCATAAGAAGTGATCTTCATGCCGAGTGCTTCGGCAAGAGGTTGTACCGTCTGCCTTGTGCGCTTATAAGGCGTGGAATAAATCGCTGTTACCTCCGCATCCTCCAGCAAAGTCTTCAGCCGCTCCGCCCTTAATTTACCCTCCGCGGATAGGTCTGGATCATCGGTAGATTGTGTTAGGTCCTTCTCAGCATGGCGCACCAGGATAAACGTGGTAGCATTCTCCTGTGCCTGTAAATTATTAAACCCAAGGGAATAAGCCAGTAATAAAAAACAAATTATAGATTTCATAATCGGAATTTAGGTTCTGTCGCTAAAGATATCGTAAAAAATTTGGAGAAAAAGAATAGCATAAGTATACCTCTATATTCTGTACTTTATAAACATCAGTAGGATTTACCCTCTACCTCGGATCTATAATGTAAACCTCAAAGGCAGCTACGATAACCAAAGCCCTGTTTTTTTGTTATGGAGTATGAATTAATCAACTTAATGAAAATATGAGATTATTAAATTTATTAATCCCGATCGCTCTTTTAATAAGTTTTTCTGCCTGCGATGTAGAAAAAACTGAAGAAGGAGAATCTCCTGAATTGGATGTCGATGTAGAGGCAGAATCAGGAGAAATGCCTGAATATGATGTTAATTGGGCTGATGTTACCGTTGATACCCGCACGAAAACGGTTACTGTGCCTGAAGTAGTTATTGTTCAAAAGGAAAAGCAGGTTGAAGTACCATATGTTGATGTTTCCATGCCTGATTCAGAAGGAGAGGTTGAGGAAAGAACGGTAATGGTAGAGGCTGAAGTGAAAAACCAGATGCATACGCTGGATATTCAAAAAGTATATGCTTCACAAAAGAACCTCTATGTTGTCGCTCATTTAAAGCCCACCGATCAAAAGCTGGAGCAGGAAACAGTAAGAGTTTCAGATCAACTGGTCCTGAATGCCCCTGATGACCTAAATGTTAAAAGATATATTATTGGAGATAAGCCATCAGGAGAGTACAATAACCAGTACACCTACTTTGCTGATGAAAATGCTCTTATGAATAAGATAGGAGATGCAAGGGTAATTTATCAGAAATAAAAAAATCAAAGACATAGCGAGAGAAGAGGAAAATTCTTTCGCTATGTTTTTTAAACATTCCCTCCCAATTCCCTCTGCTAAAGAAAGGACTCCGGTGCTAAAAGTTAAATGTTAAATTTATTACGGCTGGCGACACTTGCTGGTCATTGCGTTTAAGGTTCATTTGCCCTCAAATCGAGCCTCAAGCCGGTTAAAAAATTCCCCCCGCACACCCTTTGATCCCCGAAAGGTAACCTGCCACGCGCGCACCCTTTGATCCCCTAAAGGGAACCTATCGCACTTTCTGTCGTAACGAAACCAGGAACCAAAAACAACGAACCACGAACGAGAAACTAACTTTAAACATTGAACTTCAAACTTTAAACACATCACCCTAAAGGGAACCACCCGCACCAGTAATTTTAAGACTGCGCGTAAGCTTGCCCCTTCAGGGGTTAGGGGTGCGAAGGCTTTTCCCTACGATCACCCTTTAATTCCCTAAAGGGAACCCACCGCGCCCCAAAACCTAAATCTCGGAGTTCGATAGCCTTTAAAGGGTGGTAGATAAAATTTAATTGATATTTATAACAGCTTTATTAATTTTAAATAATGAATGGAAAAGATATGTTTTATGGCGCTAGTGCTAATATATTTTCTAACGCTAAAGAGTTGAGAGAAAAGCAAACACCTGAAGAGCAAATACTGTGGGAAAAATTAAGCAATAAAAAATTAAATGGATTTAAATTTAGAAGGCAACATCCTATAGCAAGTTATATTGCTGATTTTTATTGCCATAAAGCCAAATTAGTTATCGAACTGGATGGCCTAATACATGAGACAAGTGAAAATAAAAATTATGATCATGGACGGGATGCAGAATTGAGAGCTTTTGGCTTAAAAGTGTTGCGATTTAAAAATAGTGAGGTGACAGAAAATATGGATAATGTGCTGCATGAAATAGAGAGAGCGTTGTTTGGATAACTCAGCTCCGCCCACGCACCCTTTAATTCCTTAAAGGGAACCAACCGCGCCAGTAATTTTAACGACTGTGCGTAAGCTTGCCCCTTCAGGGGATAGGGGTGCGAAGGCTTTTCCCTACGCTCACCCTTTAATTCCCTAAAGGGAACCCACCGCTCAGAATAAACTCCGCTTAACTTAAGAGCATTCAGGGGCCAGGGGTGCGCCGGATAAACTTTGTAAAATTATTTTCGTAAATTATCCCAGTATTGTATCCAGCCCTCATGATGTAAATATGAAAACCATCCCTTATACTCTCTTCCTCCTCCTTCTGATAACACTCCTTGGCTCCTGCGCCAAAAATGGTTTAACGCTGAGTGTTACCGAGCCTGCTCCCGTTACCATTCCAAATTATATTGAGAAGGTCGGGGTCGTTAACCGCACTACGCCAGACAAAGGAAATGAGGCAATTGACAAGATTGATAAGGTCCTCTCCATGGAGGGGAAAGATATGGATAAAGAAGCTGCACAGCAGGCCGTTGCCGGTTTGTATCACGAGCTGGGGCAGAATACCAGGTTTTCAGAAGTGGAAATCATTGAAGCGCAAAAAACAGATAATCCGGGAATGGGTGTCTTCCCCGCACCTTTATCATGGGAGGAGGTTGACAGGCTCTGCAGGGAAAATAATGTTGATGCACTCTTTACACTGGCATTTTATGATACTGATGCAAACGTAGCCTATAATTCTGTCCCGGTGGAGATCAAAGGGCCTCTTGGAGTGAGGGTGCCGGCGCTGGAGCACCATGTTACCATTACCACTTTTATTAAAACAGGCTGGAGAATTTACGATCCCGCCAGCAGGGTAATCCTTGATGAATTTATCATTAACGACCGACAGGTTTCCACCGGAAGGGGAATTAATCCTGCAAGGGCAGCAGAGGCTGTTATAGGCAGAAAAGATGCTGTGCTGCAGGTAAGCAACATCATAGGCTCCTCCTATTCAGCACGTATAATGCCGTACTGGGTCAGGGTCCACCGCGAATATTTTGTTAAAGGCACCAACAACTTCAAAATTGCCAAACGCCGTGCCCAGACTGGCGACTGGGACGGAGCCGCAGAGCTATGGGCGCTGGAAGTTGATAACCCCAAAAGAAAAGTTGCCGGACGTGCCCATTACAACATGGCCATCATCAACGAGATCAATGGCGACAAACCAGCTGCCCTGGAGTGGGCCACCAAAGCCTACGCTGATTATAATATAAAAGCAGCACTTGATTATATCAACATCCTGAAATACAGAATTTCCAGGGATCAGGAGCTGGAGTATCAGATGCATTAGTTCAAACTTTAAACTCATCATGCCGCCCCGTTCAGCCGCACAATGCCAGTGCAAGCGGTCGGGCCCTCACTAGTCGCTTGCCTGCGCTCAATGCCACTTCGAGCTCCAACAGGCCGTTCGGTCCCTGGCGGAGGGATTCCCCACGCGCACCCTTCTTTTCCCTAAAGGGAACCTGCCCCTCGCTCACCCTTTGATTCCCTAAAGGGAAGCCACCGCACTTTTCTGTCGTCACGAAACCAAAAACAAACAAACCAAGAACCAGGAACAACAACCAAGAACCAAGAACTAAAAACCAGGAACACTTAAAGCTTTAAACCCTCAACTCATTTCATAATTTTAAGCAATAAAAAACCCCCTCATTACTCCCAAAATAAAGGAAATTGTCTTTCATAACAGGAGAAGCAAAAGAACCTTTGGGTATCTCCACATGCGTGATTAATTCGCCATTTTTCCTGTTCAACACTACCAACTCACCTGAGCCCTCAGGATTATAGCTTTCTCCCGATGTGAAGATCACCAGCTTATCGGTTACTACAGGTTTTGAATAAATATTTTTCTCCCTGATATTTTGCCATATCAACCTTCCGTCATAGGGGTTAAAGGCAAAAATCGAAAAGTTGTCGGAACCGGCTATATATAAGGTGTCATTATAAATCACCGGGTCACCAATGATCCAGCTGCCTATCGGATCGGTATAGGTCCATTCCTTTTCACCATTTTCTAACCTGACTACGTTCAACATTGGGTTTCTTGCACCAAAAATCAGGTTGCCTTTATAGGATACAAATTCAGAAGCCAGGCCTCCAAAGGTGGCATAAGGTTTTTTCCGGTAAGTGCTCCTTTTCCACAGGTTTTCATTTGTGGTTAAACTATATGCATACAACAAGCCATTCCAATCCCCAAAATAAAGAACATCATTCTCAATAAAAGGAGTAGATCTTACAGGTGCATTTCCTTCTGTATTAATTTCCAGGATCACCTCTCCGGAGCCTGGATCCAGCCCTAAAACTTTTCCGGTGCCTGTGCCTACATAGATAACATTCCTATAGAGTGAAGGAGAAGAATGTTTGTCATCAAAAGGGTCCAGTTCATATAAGATCTCTTTTTCCTTAGAGGTATATTTTTCCGGAGCGTCATCTATCACCTTATCCCAGATCAGCGATCCATCTGATTTATCCAGGGCATAATAGGAATGGCCTGATTCGAAGAAGACCATATCATTTATAATTAATGCCTTTGACTGGATCTTTCCGGGAGTCTGGAAGCTCCACTTTTTCTTGCCGGTCTCCCTTTCTATGGCATAGAAGTTTCCCGCAGTATTCCCCATGTAAATATTCTCCTCATCAACAACCGCCGCTGCAATTATTTTTGAACCTGTTTCAAATCTCCAGGCCTCCTTAAGCTGCTGAGCGCAAAGAATATTTGCACAAAGTGTAATTATCACTATTCCTAAAACTCTCATTTTACGCTCTTTTTATAGTTAAGTATTTTTTAGTTCGGAACCGAAATGGACTATTTAAAAAATCAGATCTTGTCAAAACCTCTCTGGTCCGTTTCATACATAAAATAGGAAGGGATTTGAAATGCTCAAGATTTTTCAATTACCAGTTAAGACAAATCAAATATACATTATTTAAAGTTCAATGCTTGTTGTTTAAGGTTCAGCGCACCAACTTTAAATTTGGAACTTTAAAAATTGAACTTTAAACTTATCATCCCTAAAGGGAACCTGCCACGTGCGCACCCTTCTTTTCCCTAAAGGGAAGCCACCGCACTTTTCTGTCGTCACGAAACCAAAAACAACAAACCAAGAACCAGGAACCAGGAACCAAAAACAACGAACTAAGAACCACAGACCAAAAACCTATTTGGCAGTTGGCAGGACCAGTTGGCAACCAGGAACAAAGAACCACTAACTAACTTAGAACATTGAACTTTAAACTCATTATGACGATGAAGCAATCTGTCAGTTAAAAAACCTGGAACCACGAACCAAGAACAACGAACCAAAAACCAAGAACAACAGGGCACACCTATAGAGCGTGCAGACAATTGCAGAGGCGTCCCGAAAGCTTTCAAGACGAGGCTAAACGAATATGACATGAGAGGTTTAAGAAAGACTTCTTATTGCAAAAATTATAACAACAATAGTGCCAATGTATTGATAATCACTATTTTATTTAAGAATTTTTCTGAATTGAATATGCACGTGTGGAAAATAAATTATGGACACTAGCAAAATAATTTTTGGACACTAGCAAAACAAATTATGCACACTAGCAAAATAAATTATGCACACTAGCAAAACAAATTATGGACACTACCAAAACAAATTTTGAACGTGTAGTTAGCAACCGAAGGACGTGTGATTTTTCCGGGGAACAAGTGTAAAAGAAAATTAGGTGCAATTTATTAGATGAAAGTGATTAGACCTTTGTGAATTTAGAGGAGAGGCTTTTTATGTTGATGAGCTGGATTAGATCCTTACTCTACTAGCAGCTGATCCTGATGCAAAAAACCTGTTATAACTAAATACTTAAACCTCAATTTATTAACAGCTAAAAACGTGCCAGTTTTGGGGGTTGTGTTGTATAAAAAAGAGAACCAAACCATTCTATGCATTTCTCTTCTGTGGCATTATTAACGGCATCTATCTTTAAAAGATCAATGAGCGGTATAATGTAAATCTTCAAAAAAGCTCACGACTCATTACTCAAGACCCAAGACTATTAAATTGCCGCCCCGTTCAGCCGCACAATGCCAGCGCAAGCGGTCGTGCTTTCGCTTCTCGCCTGCCTCCCGCAAAGCCCCTCCGGGCTCAGACAGACGCTCTATCCCTGGCGGAGGGTTAGCGATTCCATTTTCTCAATCTCCGAAATAAAATCTATAATGGTTCTATTATCAGTAAATGGCTCATCAGTTTCTGAGATTTTCTCAAACTCATACCATTGATGATCCAATTCAGGATCAAAATCATAAACTTCTATGCAAGGAACATTAAATACTTTGGGATAAAAGTATTCGCCGTCGATCAAATGCTGCTTTATAATTTCTGTTGCTGTGTAGAAGAAAGAGAGGTAGGGTTCTGAAATATTACAGAACCAAATTGTTTGTAATTTCCAGCATCGCGGTAGAGGTATTGGAATTTAAGGTTATGCTTTAAATCGTTCATTATTATGCTTTTTTAGAAATTCCGGATCGGGTAAGAATTTAGATGGTAGTAATATTTCTTTACCATCATATTTAAGAAAATATTCTTCAACCGCTTCCCCCTTTTTCAGTTGCTTAGTAAGCGTATTGGAAATCTTTACTTTGTAATCGGGAGTAATGGTTATTAATCCGCATTCAAAAGCCTTATCATGTAATCCATTCATGGCAAGACCATTTCGCGGATTTAACCTGTTGGTTTTATCCATGCTCCACGGGATAATATGACCGGCAATTAAAAGCTCCGGTTGCTTCAAACCTGTGATACAGCAGGTATAATTATAAGATGCCAAAACGGATTTTCTAAAGAAATTTTGGTTTACTCTTACTTTCACCACTTGTTCCTTTTCCAATCCTTCTTTTGTTAGATCAAGATCATCTAAATATCTTTCAACAGAAGTGCCTTCTAGTTCAGCAAAAATTTTCTCACTTTGGAATGCACTTTCTTCTAAATCATTATAAAACTCGTTCCAAACCTGTTCATCCAGTTTACTAGCGTTTTTGGCACCTTTAATTCCTCGCTTTTTTAAAGCTTGCAAAATTTACAAGTTTATAGGCAACAGCGTTTGGAGATCTTCCTAATATTTCGGAGAGTTTAATAACATCAGGATTGCCACTGTGCATTTTTCCAAAAGGAAGCTTAAAATATAGGTTAATGGTAAGTATTAATTCTTCTTTGCTCCAAAGCTTTTGATCTTTTTTCATATTTTAAAGTTTATATTCACTCCCTATACCTCCCATGAAAAACCTCCTTCACATGCCATTGTGTAAAAGAAGGTTCAGGGTAATACTGCTGCCGTTGTGGTAGGCGTACTTTTTTGCCGTGATAGTCCATCAGCCACTCCTTAAAACCAAAAGTACCATGTGCCTGATCCGAAACCATAATCTCCATCTTTTCATTAATTGTATAAGCTCCACGATCAAATAATTTGTGGTGCATTGTACAGAGAAGTAATCCATTACTTTCAATATCCGGGCCTTGTGCCTTTTTCCATTTTATATGCGCAGCATCCAGTCCTACATACGTGTCGCCCAGCTGTACATTAAAATTACAGATTGCGCAGCTTCGCTCATATGCAATCATTATGCGGTTTCGGAATGCAGGGTCACGTATCTGTTTGAGAATGTGAAGATCCAAACCTACGGCATCAATAATATCCTCATGAATGGAAGAAGGGAAATGCTCATTTAATATCATGTTTGCCAGCTCTTTTATGGCAGCAGGATTCTTCAAAAGGAAATCTTCAATATCAGCAGAGAACTGGCCGGAGGCATTTGCTTTGATTAGTAAAGCTGAGCGTGGATTTCGGGTATCAATAAAATAATCCGCATCAAAGATCCAAACCTTCTCCTGGTCATTTGCCAGTCGCGCAAAAGGCTGCTCCGGATGATAGCTTTGTCTCTGGGGGCCAAAATCCTTCAGCAGCCGTATCAGATGCTCCTTTTCCTCCCTGTAATAAATCTTACTACTTCCCGTCCGCTGTAAATGTGCCAGTGCCGTTAGGATCACAAAAGGCTTATGCGGCGCCCGCTGGTCTCCTTGCTGCCAGATATTGAGAGATGAGAATTTTTCGAGCAGCTCAGGAGTGGTCATTTTTTAAATATTAAATTATCGCATAAAAATACGGTATTCTTTATCATCCTCTTTTTTATTTTCATATAATGTAATAAGAATAACGCATAGCTAACGATTCAAAACTGTGGTTTGACTTCTTGTGTCAATTATGAACCATCAATTTAAAAAAATAATGGCTTTTAGTGCTTTTTTATCGTATTTTGGAGTAAATCAACTAAATATATCTTATGAAAGCATCAATAATATCTTTTGCATTTCTTTTACTGGTGAGTTTGGTATCTTGTGAAAACAAAGAGGAAAAAGAGAAAATAGCCACTTTGGAAAAGGAGCTCGAGGCTGTCCGTAAGGAAAATACCCAGCTTAAGAACAACACCAAATCTCTTAATGTGAGCATAGAGAGATATAAAGAAGTATTAAAGGAAATTGAAAACAATTTGGCGGCCATTGATGAAAAAAAGATGGCTATAGCAAATATAAGTAAGGAAAATCTTAGTGCTGAAGACGCAAAAACCCGCATTGCTACGCATATTGAAAACATTCGTGCGTTAATGGAAAACTCTAAAAGGAAGGTCCTTACACTGGATAAAAATCTTTCTGAGCTAAGAGTGAAATATAAAGACCAAAGTGAGGAGCTTTTGCAGCTTGATCAAGAAATAAAAGAGAAAACGAAGGAATTATTAAGTACGGAAAACGAACTTGAGCAACTTAAACTGGAAAATCAGGATCTGAAAGACCAGCTTACCGCCCAGACAATAAAAGCAGATGAGCTGAATAATATGCTGAATCGTGGTTATGTACTTGTGGGAGATGCGAAAAAATTAAAAGAATTAGGAGTGATATCGTCAGAAGGTGGTTTCATTGGCTTAGGTAGGGTAAAGGTGCTTAAAAGCAATCTTCCCGACACAGCTTTTAACAAAATAGATAAAAGCAGAACAACTACAATACCTGTAAATGCAAAAAAAGCCAAACTTATCACAAAACATCCTGAAGGCAGCTATGAGTTAGTTGGAACAGATAAGATGGTTGAAAATATTACCATTAAAGATGAAAAGGCTTTCTGGAACAATGGAAACTATCTCGTAATAGAGACATCTGGAAACTAAGCCAGGTTACCAATTGCGTCAATTGGATTTGCATTAATCAATACTATTCATCACCTCCTCGTAAATCAACGAGGAGGTTCTTCTTTTGAATTTTTATCTGGCCTTGATGATTTGGCGTTAAAAAACCGATAGGTTCACGAGGGGCTGTGCGGCATGGTAAAAGGGGACGAGTAAATTTAAATTAACACCGATCTCTTGCAAAAATTTGTTTGATCACGATAGCTATCGGGAGAGTTTATTTTGGGTTGCCAATTAAATTTAAATTTTAGCCAAATCATCAAAGCCTTGATCTTTTTGTTACTTTTTGCATCAAGGCAAATGCACAGCATTGGCTTTGCCGAATCTTGATTTGGTAAAGCAAATCTTCGATTTCATGATCTCCTTTAAAAATCAAACACTACGAGAATAAAAAGTAAGGAAACGGTGGTTATGTCTCTCCCTTTTGATATTCTTGACAACTTACTTAAATAAAGAAATCCCGCTTCTACCAGACAGATTGCTTCGTCGGCACTTCGGGTTGGAATAATCGACACCACTTTTCCCGCCTCCTCGCAAAGACGATAAACGAAGAAGGTGGGTGAGGAGGTGGTGCTTTTTTTCATCTATGTTAAGGCGCGGCGGCTCCCTTTTTCCCGAGGGGGTGCCTTTGGCAGGGAAAAAAAGGGGTGCGGAGGGAATAGCTTTACCCTGTTAGACCTGTGCATTTTTCCATTTCCCTCGTGTAAAAAGCCAAAGGGTAAAAAGAGACACAGATGTCTCTGAGATAAATACCCCCCAGAAAACACCGGAATGCTGCCACCCCAGCTGGATGGCCAGGTAATATGATAGCGGGATCTGGATGATCCAGAAAAAGACAAGGTTAATATAGGTGGGTGTGCGGGTATCTCCGGCGCCGTTAAATGCCTGGGTGGCCACCATCCACCAGCCGTAAACGAAGAAAGAATAGGACAGGATCCTTATCCATTCCCCACCAATACGGATAACATTGGGATCACCGGAAAAAATGCCGATCAGCTCGTGATTATAGAAGAAGAAGATCACAGAAACCAAAACCAGATAGCACATATTGTAAATGCCCACCTTCCAAACGGTCGCCTCCGCCCGGTCAGGATTATTTGCTCCCAGATTTTGTCCTACCAGTGTTGCCGCCGCATTAGAAAATCCCCATGCAGGCATCATCATAAACATCATAATGCGCAGGGAAATGGTCGCTCCCGCAACGGCTTCACTGCTTATATCCGCCAGTATCCGCATTAGAAATATCCAGGAGGTCATGCCCACGATCATCTGCCCTACTCCCCCGATGGAGGTTTTCAGGATGTTCAGCATTGTTTTCAGGTCGAACACCAGCTGTTGGAGGGTTACCTTAATATGTTTGCCTCCTTTTAGCAGCAACCATATTTGCAATGCCACGCCAATTCCGCGTCCGATTGTGGTAGCTATTGCGGCCCCTTCGATGCCTAATGCGGGGATTGGGCCAAATCCAAATATCAGCACGGGATCAAGAAGTATATTGATCCCGTTGGCAATCCACAATACCCGCATAGCGATTGCAGCATCCCCGGCGCCACGGAAGATAGCGTTGATGACAAAAAGAAGCATTATAAGTATGCTGCTGCCAAGCATCCACTGCGTATACCTGTAGCCATGCTCCAGGCTCCAGGGGTCAGCACCCATAAATGTCAGCATTTCGCGGGCAAAAAAGATTCCCACTGCGGCAAAGGGTACGGCTACTGCCACCGCTATTAATATAGATTGTATGGCTGCCTTTCCTGCTTCACCCGGTCTTTTTTCGCCAACCCGGCGGGCAATGATCGCTGTAATGGCCATAGAAAGCCCAATGGCCACCGAGTATAAAAGGAACAGGTAAGTTTCCGTAAGCCCCACAGTGGCAACTGCGGATGCTCCCAGCTTACCTACAAAATAAATATCAACGACTGCAAACGTCGATTCCATGATCAACTCAAGGATCATGGGCACCGAAAGCAGGAATATAGCTTTCCGTAAGCTTATTTGGGTGTAGTCTGCTTCCGTCCCTTTAATGGCATCGACAATAGCTCGCCAGGGGGAGGGCTTGGGTAGCGGGAGTTCAGTATTCACAGATGCAGAATTTAGGATGAAGATAAAAATTTAGATCATAAGGAAAAAGAGTCTGTAGGAGGATTATTTTTCCTATTACAGCGGTGAGATGGCAGCTTTCGTCGCGGAAATCAGCCGTTAACCTGCGCCACTGCGACTGAAATAAACTCTTATCTGACCTATAGATTGCTTCGTCGGCATCCGATAACTTTAAAGGTAATTTCACTCTTCCACCTCCTACCCATGACAGTTTTTTAATTTATTAAAATTCTGTCATTTCTGCTTCATGTGTTTCCCGGCGGGAAATTTTAGTTCTTCGCAAAAACGATAAATGAGGACGGATGCTGAAATGCAAAGCCGTACCTTTCATCTGTTGTTAAGGCGTACTGGATCCCCTTTAGGGAATAAAAGGGGTGCGGCGGGAGGAATGCGTTTGGGTTTATCCGGATCGTCACCTTTTCATTGGTTTTAGTGGTGGTTGCAATAAGTTATTCTTGTGGTTCTTTGGTTCGGGGCCCCGGCACTATTCGCCTTCGTTCCTCAGGCTGGCCGGGGAATGGTTGTTTTTTTCACCACCTGTTGTTATATTCTGGCCTTGAGGATTTAGCGTTAAAAATCTTATTAAAGAAATAATATAAGCGAAAGTTTAGTGAGAGCAGCAGAAAAGCCACTACTTACTATCCAATTTTTCCTGGCTTTCTGATGGCCAAGAGCTGGCTTAACAGAGTCATTTAATATAAGATTTAATGATTACATTAGCAGTATTTGTAAAATGACAAACTATGTACTACATTCTTTTTTATAAAACAGTTGAGGATTATATTGAAAGACGTGCGCAATACCGTGAGGAGCATCTAAAGCTGGCACAGGATGCCCTTCAGAATGGCAGTATGGTTATGGCGGGCGCTCTTGCAGACCCTGCGGATGGTGCTGTACTTATTTTTAAGGGAGATAGTCCTGATGTAGCAAAATCATTTGCCCTGAATGATCCATATGTAAAGAACGGCCTGATCAGCGATTGGTATGTACGCCCCTGGACCGTCGTAATTGGTGGTGAGTAAAAGGTTACCAGCGGGCTGATTCCTTTAGGAAAAAAAGGGCGCGGTGGCAGGCTTTCGTTTGGGATTATCCGGAGCATCATCTTTTCATTGAGAGTTTTAATCAGACAGATTACTTCGTTGGCAATTCATTTGTTTATACCGACCCACTCTCCCCGTCTCCTCGCAAAGACAATAATCGAGGAGCCTTACTGAGGAATTGGTGCTTACTTTCATCTGTTAAGGCGCGCTGGATCCCTTTAGGGAATAAAAGGGGTGCCGCGGGCGAATACCTAAATCCTTTAACTTTTATACAACCTTCGATCAAAGGAAAAATCTTCACTTGAAATTAATTTTAGATTTTTCTTTAAATGATCCTTATGATTTGGATTCAGCAGATAATTGTGAGAGCGGGGGTATATAGCAGAAGGAACTTTCATTATCCAATATTTTCCTTCGTCAATCCATGCCTGAGCAATTTTTTTTAGGAAATCAGGTGGTGGGGAAGTACTCCATTCTGTTCTAAGATCTTCAGCACGAATAGTTAGAATATCAAAATTATTTTTGATCTCATATTCCAGCATTTGCAGAGGGTCATTCGGAAATGTGCCATTATTTACTCTTTTTTCTAAAATAGCAAGAGCTGGGGAGCCAGAGAGATATATAACACGGGTACCTGCATAATTCCATCTTCCCCTTGTGGTATCGCAGCCTTCTCCAGTGGGTAAATCGGAAACATAAACTTTCCTTTCAATCCGGTATAACTGCATTAGCTATAGATATTGAAATCTACCTGATTAAGTAAATTTTGGACCTCATCGAAACCAGTTTCAGTCTCTAAAAGATCAAAGGGTTTAATGCCGCCGAGAGCCTCATTTTCAGATTTAAGCCATTTCATAAAAATTTCATAGCTGCCAAATACCTCTTCCCCCTGTACAGCCAATTGAGAAATACTCCAGATCCGCTCACTCATATCAGCATCAAGCTTCTTCTTTTTAAGTGCACGTTGGAGAGTGCTTTGCGATACTTTTAGCATAAACCCTAATTCATCATTGGTTATTCCTAAATGTTCTTTAATTGATGCGATCACTTTACGGGGCAATCCACTCCTGGACCATGTCACTGCCTGAATATTATTTATAGGCATTTGCTTAACGGGAAGGTTCAAAAAATGCGCCTCGCCTTCAAAAGAATGTTGCGATATATTTCCGATATTAAAAGTAACTTCTGTCATTTGAATTAAGCTTCTCAATCATTTGAACGTATAATAATATTATTAAGTTTTTCAATATCCAAAGAAACCCTGCTTTAATCTTTGATTTCCGGAACTCAGCTCCTTTCGGATTATACCGACATTATAGAGCTTTTGATCAGACAGATTGCTTCGTTGGCACTTCGGGTTTCTTTAAAACGATCTCACTCTTCCCGCCTCCTCGCAAAAACGATAAACGAGGAGGTTGCTGAGATTTGGCGCTTACTTTCATCTGTATTAAGGCGCGGCGGCTCCCTTTAGGGAATAAAAGGGGTGCGGCGGGAGGAATGCGTTTGGGTCTATCCGGATCGCCACCTTTTCATGGGTTATTGGGGTGGTTTCAATAAGTTATTCGTGTGGTTTTTTGGTTCGGGGCCCCGGCACTATTCGCCTTCGTTCCTCAGGCTGGCCGGGGACTGGTTGTTTTTATCGCCAATTGATGGTATGTTCTGGCCTTGAGGATTTGGCGTTAAGAAACCATGGTTCACGAAGGGAGGTGCGGCATGCCTAAAACTTATGAGTAAAACCTGTACTAAGGTCAACCGTCGTGGATTTTTTTAATTATCCCATAAAGAAGAAATTAAAAATCCCAGCTTTAGCTGCAAAAGCTCCGTGTGATTATTTAATAACCATTCCCCGTCAAACACCTCTATGCTTTCAGAAAGTTTAATACTGGGGGTATATTTTGCCTCCAGGTAAACACTTTTATAACCAACAAATCCCCCATAGCTGAGGGAAAAGTTTACAGGGTTAACAGCGTCTCCAAGAGAGTTTATTACTTCAGCTGTCCGGGGATGTTTGCCGTTAAAGTAAGTGGCATCTCTTTCATGCGTGTTGTTAAAAAAGATATTAGGGCCAATGAAAAATGTTGTTTTTAAATTTTTAAGGAGTTTTGGCAACAGGAAAGGACCAATAAAAACATCCAATCGAGAGAGGCTTACAAGGCTTCCTTTTCTTACAGGACAGAACTGGCAATCCTCTTTTAGGTCATATACAGAAAAACCATTGTAGGTATTAAAATATATTTGTCTCAAGAAGACCACCTATAAGCTTGCTATATCTATACTTTACAGAAATACCTACCAGCCTAAGCTCCTCAAACCCATTATCCCTTGCCTTGCATCCACCACAACACTATCCACGACGCTCACGCCATTAGTAGCCGTTAAATAAGGCCCTGCATGTATACCTATTTCAAATTTATTTTGTGCTGACGCAAATGTACTAAGGGTGAGGAAAAGTGCTATAAGATGGTTTTTCATGGATTATTGGTTAAGAACTGCAGGTTAAATATAGGAAAAAGGCTATTATTTAATCAAATGCCGTTTTGAAGTTCTTTTCTCTTATATTTCTAGCCGTCTCTTCGTAATGAGGGTAAGGGACGACCTGTGGAGATTAACTGTGCGCAAGCTCGCCCCTTCAGGGGTCGGGGGTGCGAAGGGCGGTAACTCGTTATTTTTATCTTTCTTTGAGATCTGGCGTAAACATTCTATTCAAATCAAAATTTTAATTTTCTCCTTAACTTTTTAAATTGTACATCTATAAGAAATCTATATGCTTGGAAAGAAACTATATGCTAACGGCCAAAAGGTTTATGATCTAACTGACACTAAGCTTACCTATTATTATAAGAACGGGCAGCTTAAAGCTGAAGGTCCTTTTAAAAACGACCTTATGGAGGGAAAATGGACCTTCTACCGGGAATCCGGTCAGCTTTGGCAAATCGGGAACTTCAAGAACAGCAAAAAGCATGGCAATTGGAAACGCTACGATAAAAAAGGGGAGGTAGAGTATGACAAAGATTTTAACAATAATGAAGAAGTGAAGAAACATTCTTAATAACGGAAAATAACGGAGGTTGCTGAAGAGTGGTAAGGTTTGGTGATCACCTTTTCATTTATTATAATCGACACCACTATTCCCGCCTCCTCGCAAAAACGATAAACGAGGAGGTTGCTGAGATTTGGTGCTTACTTTCATCTGTGTTAAGGCGCGGCGGCTCCCTTTAGGGAAAAAAAGGGGTGCGGCGGGAGGAATGCGTTTAGGTTTATCGGGAGCATCACCTTTTCATTGGTTTTTGTGGTGGTTTCAATAAGTTATTCGTGTGGTTTTTTGGTTCGGGGCCCCGGCACTATTCGCCTTCGTTCCTCAGGCTGGCCGGGGACTGGTTGTTACCCTGCTATTATAATGAAGCAGCCGAATACTTAATGATTATACAGTACCATGCGACTGTAGTAATCCCGCCTCTATCATACAGATTGCTTTCTCGGCATCCGATTACTTTAATAGCGACCTCACTCTTCCGCCTCCTCGCAAAGACTATAAACGAGGAGATTGCTGAGATGTGGTGCTTATATTCATTCGGGACGGGACTGATTATTTTTTATGATTTTAGGGATTGGTCTTGAGGATTTGGCGGGCGTTATTGTTAGCTCATAAAACCTGGTAGAACAATTAATAAAAAATATCGTAAATTAAGCTATGGAAAATTTATTAAACAGAATTACACTTAACCCGGAAATATGCCATGGTAAACCAACAATAAGAAATAAAAGGTATACGGTGGAGCTAATATTAGATTTATTATCAGCAGGAATGACTGAATCAGAAATATTAAAAGATTACCCTGCACTTGAACATGAAGACATTTTAGCTTGTCTGGCTTATGCATCTAAAATAACAAAAACAAAAAGCTATATTAAAACAGCATGAAGTTTATAGTTGATGCTCAACTACCTCCCCTACTTTGTGAAATACTA
Organism: Candidatus Cyclobacteriaceae bacterium M2_1C_046; assembly: GCA_051418055.1. Lineage (GTDB taxonomy): Bacteria > Bacteroidota > Bacteroidia > Cytophagales > Cyclobacteriaceae > JBPRGH01. Next base: position 20,899 of record JBPRGH010000010.1, read on the forward strand.
GAAAAAGCAGGTTTTACCTCATTGCATGTAGATTCTTTACCCAAAGGTGATGAATCCCCGGATAAAGAAATAGTAAAATACGCAGACAATAATGATTTAATAGTAATCACAAAAGATTTAGATTTCTATTATTCTCATATGATAATGGGGCAACCTAAAAAGTTACTATTAATAACAACAGGTAATATTAAAAACAAAAACCTATTCGATATAATAAGAAACAACATTTCTAATCTTAAAAATCTTTTTGATAGCTGTAATTATGTCGAATTGAATAATAGTGGATTAATAGGCCATGAAAAGTAATGCGATGTTATTAGCTTTAATCAAACAGATTGCTTCGTTGGCACTTCTGGTAACTTAAGCGACCTCACTCTTCCCGCCTCCTCGCAAAGACGATAAACGAGGAGGTTGATGAGATTTGGTGCTTACTTTCATCTGTTTTAAGGCGCGGCGGCTCCCTTTAGGGAATAAAAGGGGTGCCGCGGGAGGAATGCGTTTAGGTTTATCCCGATCGTCCCCTTTTCATGGGTAATTATAGTGGCTTCATAAACTCTTTTTGTGATTCTATTTTTGGGGCCCCCGGCACTATTCTCCTTCGTTCGTCAGGCTGGCCGGGGACTGGTTGGTTTATCCACCACCTGATGTTATGTTCTGGCCTTGAGGATTTGGCGTTAAAAATTTAAATTTAAATCAACCTCGTGCAAAAATTTGTTTGATCCCGATAGCTATCGGGAGAGTTTATTTTTGCATTGCCAACCGAATTTAAATTTTAGCCAAATCATCAAAGCCTTGACTTCTTTGTTACTTTCTGTGTCAAGACAGAAATGTAAATTCATGAAGGGCATAGCGCATGCATAGCGGGTATGAATAAAGTAAAAGAGCGTTGGTTTATCTCTGCCTGATAGTCTTAATCATTGAGTTAAATTTTGTAGGATTAATTAACAGTTGGTGATTACCTTTTCATATGTTCTTTTTGTGGCTTCGATAAATTCTTTTTATTCGCTCCCGCATGGCAGGTACGCTGGGCTTGCTCATGAATCTCCGCTGCGCTACGATTTGTGGTTCTTCGGTTCGGGGCCCCGGCACTACTCGCCTTCGTTCCTTAGGCTGGGCTGGGGGCTATCACCAGAGTTGTTTTTGTGGTAAAGAGCATTAATTTTCTTATCTTAATAAGATAAAATAGAATGATATGGCACAAAAAATAATTGAAAGGAATAATGTCTCCGTTTTTGGGAAAGGATCACAGCCAATGCTTTTTGCCCATGGCTTCGGGTGTGATAAGAATGTTTGGCGCTATATTACAAAGGCTTTCAAAAATGATTATAAGCTAATCATTTTTGACTATGTCGGAGCGGGTAAATCTGATCTTGCGGCATATGACGCTGAGAAATATAATTCATTAAATGGATATGCGCAGGATATCCTGGAAATATGTGAGGAGCTTAAACTAAAGGATGTCATTTTTGTAGGGCATTCTGTCAGCAGTATGATCGGCATACTTGCAGCACGCGAGAAGCCGGAATATTTTAACAAACTTATATTAATCGGCCCCAGTCCAAGGTATATTAACGATGAGGGGTATATTGGAGGGTTGAACGAAAAGATATTGAAGACCTTCTGGATGTAATGGACAACAACTATCTAGGATGGAGCCAAACAATGGCTCCCGTAATAATGGGAAACCAAGATAATCCACAGCTTGGTGAGGAACTGACTAATAGTTTTTGCGCCACAGATCCAACCATCGCCAGACAATTTGCACGCGTTACCTTCTTATCTGATAATCGTCAGGATCTTTCATATATTAAAACCCCCAGTCTTACATTACAATGTTCCGAGGATATTATCGCGCCACTTTCAGTTGGTGAATATATCAGGCAGAACATGAAAGATAACAAAATGAGTATCATGAAAGCCACCGGCCATTGCCCTCATCTGAGTGCGCCGGAAGAAACAATTGAATTAATAAAAGACTATCTGGAGAAAAGTAACTGAAGATTCACAATTGACTGAACTTATTGATTTAGAAGACCTTTATGAAAATGCCCCTTGTGGATATTTTTCATTTTTGCCCGATGGGACGCTTATTAAAGCCAACACCACATTTCATCGGTGGGTAGGAACGAACAATGACAGTATTAACAGCTACAACTTTATTGACTTTCTTTATAAAGGAAATTCAATTTACTTTGAAATGATCTTTTTGCCCATGCTGAAGATGCAGGGTTATTTGAACGAGATCAGTTTTGATATTATAAAAGTTGATGGCTCTACCTTTCCGGGCTTGATAAATGCAGTTGCTGTCCGCGACGATCAGGAAAATTTGAAAGCCATTAATGTCACTTTAATTAATATTACTGACAGGAAAAAATATGAAAACGAGCTCTTGCAGGCGAAAAAGACGGCAGATGCTGAAAAGTTAAAGTTTGAGTTACTTTCAAACCAGGTGCCGGATATTATCTGGACAGCTTTAGATTCCGGAGAAGTTAATTTTCTAAATAAGCAATATTATCGTGCCACTCAAAAAGAGCAGATAAAGGATAAGAAGGTATACTTTGCAGATTTGATCTTTCAGAAAGATTTGCAAATTTTTAGGGATAATTGGCAAGAGGCAAAAGAACTGAATAATGCGTTTGAGATACAGGTAAGGTTAAATAATGACTCTTCCGAAGATCCTGACTGGTATCTTTTAAAAGGGATTCCTTTTGTGCGGGACAACTTTTCTGAAAATACAGATAGAAGCTGGATCGGCACCTTTACAAATATCAATCAGCAAATTAAATCTCTACAAGTTAAAGATGAATTTCTTTCTATTGCCTCCCATGAGCTTAAAACGCCGATTACAGTAATCAGTTCTTATCTTGAAATACTTCAGGGTGTGTTGAAGGATGAAACACATTTAGAGATTATTTCAAAATGCATAAATAACATAGATTCTATGAATGTGCTAATCACCAACCTACTTGATATTACACAAATAAATCAGGAACATTTTCCGATTGAAAAAAAGAAGGAGAATCTTACAAGCATTCTGAAGAGCTGCGTGGAAAATCAAAGGGAGGCTCATAAAAATAAGCAGGTTGAATTAATAATAGAGATTGATCCGGCAAATGTCATGGCGGATAGAGTGCGGATGGAGCAGGTTATAAACAACCTGTTGACAAATGCCATAAAATATTCACCGCAATCAGATAAGATAATAGTGAAAATTGAAAGATCAGATCTTGAAACAGTAAAGGTTTCTGTTCAGGGTTTTGGAATCGGTATATCTAAAGAGGATCTTCCTAAAATATTTGACAGATATTATAGGGTAAGGTCACAAACAACAGATTTTATAAAGGGCTGGGGATTGGGATTATTTATCATTCAGCAGATCATTAAATCGCATAGTAGCATAATACAGGTAACCAGCGAACCTAATAAAGGATCATGCTTCTATTTTACAATGGATACGGTGAATGATTGACTGTGAACCTTTTTTGCGAAATTCTTTTGCATCGTAAAATATTTATAGTATTTATTTTTCGAATTATCCCATGTGGTATGATTACTTTATTTCGGATCCTTTGGATATTATATCTGCCTGATGATTTTAATCTCCAAGTTAAATGGTCGTAAGATTGATTAACTGCTGTTATTACCTTTTCATTTTGGCGGCGGATCCCTTTGGGGAATAAAAGGGGTGCGGCGGAAGAAATGCGTTTAGGTTTATTCGGATCTCCACCTTTTCATTGGTTTTAGTGGTAGTTTCAATAAGTTATTCTTGTGGTTCTAGGTTCGGAGCCCCGGAACAGGTCCGGGGACTGGTTGTTTTTCACCACTTGGTGTTAAATTCTGGCCTTGAGGATTTGGCGTTAAAAAGTTTAGGCTCAAGATAAACCTTCTGCAAAAATCTGTTTGATCCCGATAGCTATCGGGAGAGTTTATTTTTGCTTTGCAAATCAAAGCTGAAATTTAGCCAAATCATCAAAGCCTTGATCTTTTTGTTACTTTTTGCATCAAGGCAAAAAGTAAGGCAAGGTGATTTGAGTCTCTGCCTGGTGGTTTGAATTACTGAGTTAAAGATTGGAGTATTGATTAACGATTGGCGATTACCTTTCCATTGGTTCTTGTAGTGGTTTCAATAAGTTCTTTTTATAGTTCTGTTTTCGGGGCCCCGGCACTATTCGCCTTCGTTCCTCAGGCTGGCCGGGGACTGGTTGTTTTTCTAATTTGAATTTCGGGGGTATATTTAAGTAATAAATAAGTAAATCTTCCTAAACTCCATTTGAAAGCACTAGCCGCTGTAACTTTTTACAAAAAAATCAGTAATAGTTTAATTGGCAGAAGGCAAAGAATATAGCTTGTCTGCTCACGCTAAATTGGTAATTTTAATTTCAACACCAGAACCAAACTAAACACATGAAACAAATCCTTTTACTATTTACCTTACTGGCATTATCCTTTGGGGCAAGATCCCAGATAAGCGCCCGCTTAATGCAGCATCCCGATGTGTCAGAGACGCATATTACCTTTACCTTCGGCGATGACATTTATATAGTTCCGAAATCCGGAGGTGTGGCCAACAAGCTAACCTCCCCCGCTGGCCCTGAAAGCTATCCGCGCTTTTCACCTGATGGAAAGCATATAGCATTTACAGGCAATTACAATGGCAACTATGATGTATATGTCCTTCCGGCAACTGGAGGTATACCGCAAAGGCTAACCTATCATGGAATGTCTGACATCGTACAGGATTGGACACCGAATGGAAAATCGGTTCTTTTTACCTCCCTTAGGGAAAGCGGGAAAGAAAGGTTTTCACAATTTTATACCATCCCCGTAGACGGAGGTTCTCCCCAGCAGCTTCCCGTCCCTTATGGTGAGTTCGCTTCCTATTCGGAGGATGGCAATAAAGTTGCCTATACCGACAAAAGCCGTGTAAACAGGAACTGGAAAAGATACAGAGGTGGTACCGCCCCTGATATCCTGATCTTCGACTTAGATACTTATAAGACAGAAAATATAACTAATAATCCGGCCAATGATGAGCTGCCGATGTGGGTTGGCGATGCCATTTACTATATGTCTGACAACGGTCCTGAGAAAAGAAATAACCTTTGGAAATATGACCTGAATTCAAAGACAAACACCCAACTAACGGAATTTAAGGATTTTGATATCACATTCCCTTCCAACAGTGCAACGGATATCGTATTTGAGGCGGGAGGAAAGATCTATCTTTATAATATTGCTTCCGGAGCCACTTCAGAGGTAGATATCCAGGTGATCACTGATCACAGGACACAGATACCTCAGATAAAAAATGTATCCGATCAACTTCAGAATGCAACAGTTTCACCTGATGGAAATCGTGTGATCGCTGAGGCTCGGGGTGAGCTATTTAATCTGCCGGCTACGGAGGGTTTTGTTTCTAACATCTCCCAGACCTCAGGTTCTGCTGAAAGATATCCGGCATGGTCACCCGATGGTAAATCCCTTGCCTACTGGTCTGATGAAACCGGCGAATACCAGCTTATGATCAAAAATCTACAGTCAGATGAGGAGGCAAGAAAAATGACAAACTTCCCCTCCGGGTTTCACTATAATATCTACTGGTCACCCGATAGCAGGAAAATCGTAAGTATCAACCAGGCAATGGAGATCCTTCTGATCGATGCAAATACGGGTGCTGTTACAAAAGCCGATGAAGGTAAATATATGTTTGAAGGAAACTTAAGATCGTTTGATGTAAGTTGGTCTCCTGATAGCCGTTATTTTACTTACGCTCTTTCAAAAGAAAATAGGGCTACATCAGCTATTTACCTTTATGATACTCAATCTTCTAAAGTAGATAAGATCACCTCAGGCTTCTATGGTGACAACTCTCCGGCATTTAGCGCTGACGGAAAATACATATTCTTTTCTACCAACAGGGTATTCAGGCCTGTGTATTCCGATCTTGACAATACATTCATTTATCCCAACACAACTGCAATTGCAGTAGGAACCGTGACTAAATCTGTACCGTCGATCACGGCACATAAAAATGATGAATTCAAAGTTGAGGAGGAGAAGAAGCCGGAAGAAGAGGATAAAAAATCCAAAAAAGGAGCCGACAAAGAGAAGGCAGCGCCTAAATCCTTAGAAGTTGAGATTGCAGGATTTGAGAACAGGATTGAAATGCTTGATATCGAGCCCGGAAACATTGGAAATCTTGCTGCTGTTGATGGAAAACTATTATTCATCAGATATCCAAACTCAGGGGCTCCGTCAGGGAGTAAACCCTCTTTAGAGCTATATGATTTTGATAAAAGAGAGACAAAATCAGTGGTTCAGGGAATACGTTCCTATACAACTTCAGCTAATGGAAAAAAGGCACTTGTAAATGTAGGTGACAAACTTGCTGTTATTGATGTGGCTCCCGATCAGAAGCTGGAAAAGACAGTCCCTGTAAAAGAAATGCAGATGACGGTAATCCCAAAAGAGGAGTGGAAGCAGATATTTAATGAGGTGTGGCGCCTTGAGCGGGATTATTTCTATGATCCTAATATGCACGGCGTGGACTGGGAGCTTATGAAAACAAGGTATGGAACTCTTGTAGACCAGGCAAATTCCCGTAATGATGTAAATATTATTATCGGCGATCTTATTGCTGAGCTTGATGCTTCACATACCTATACCGGCGGTGGCGATACTGAATCTGCAGAAAGAATGAATGTAGGATATCTTGGAGCGGATATAGTTGTCGAAAACGGAGCATTCAAGGTCAAAGATATTATTGAAGGAGCCGAGTGGGATGTGGAGGCGAGGTCGCCATTGGTAAAGCCAGGTGTAGACATCTCAGAAGGTGATTATATTTTAGCTGTAAATGGAGAAACGCTGGATACAAAAAAACCTATCCACGCAGCTTTTCAGGGCCTTGCCAATAACGTTGTTCAGCTGACAGTGAATAGCAGTCCTTCGATGAATAATGCAAGAAAGGTATTGGTAAAGCCAATGTCCTCCGAATCACGGCTGAGGCACCTGGCATGGGCACATAACTTCCGCAAAAGAGTAGATGAGGCCACAGGTGGCAAGATCGGATATATTTTCGTTCCAAGCACCGGCTGGGATGGTCAAAATGAGCTGGTAAGGCAATTTTACGGCCAGATGCATAAAGAAGGGTTTATCATTGATGAAAGGTTTAACAACGGAGGCCAGATCCCGGACAGGTTTGTAGAGCTGCTCGATAGAAAGCCATTGGCATTTTGGGCCGTACGTGATGGCGAAGACTGGCAGTGGCCGCCTTCAGGAAATTTTGGTCCGAAAGTAATGCTTATCAACGGGTTCGCCGGCTCAGGAGGAGACGCATTTCCAGATTACTTCAGGAAAAGAGGCATAGGACCACTTATCGGCACCAGGACCTGGGGAGGGCTAATAGGTATCTCCGGAGCCCCTACACTTATTGATGGTGGCGGAGTAACAGTTCCCACCTTCAGGATGTATGATCCGGATGGGGAGTGGTTTAAAGAAGGACATGGCGTAGAGCCGGATATTAAAGTTGTCGAAGACTTCGAAAGCCTGGCCAAAGGTACCGACGCCCAACTTGAGGCTGCAATCAAAGAGGTAATGAGGCTATTAAACAGCCCCGAAAAATTCACCAAACCGGAACGCCCGGCATATGAGAAGAGAAATTAAAAGGAATTATATAGTCTGAGAAGAAGCCGCCTCAAAAGAAATTTTGGGGTGGCTTTTTTATTTGGCCGCCCCGCCCCAACCGCACAAGCCAGCACGGCGGTCGCGCCATCGCTTCTCGCCTGCCTCCCGCAAAGCCATTTCGGGCTCAGACAAGCGCTCTGTCGCTGGCGGAGGGGAGCGTTCCAAAAGATTTTTCATCGTAAGTTCTGGCTCCTAAAAACAACGTGTTCCCGTCCCGATAGCTATCGGAACGGGATCCCGAAGATAGAACCACTACTCAACTTATTGGAGCACTGGAATAAGCCATGAAGTATGCATTATCTCTAATCCCCCACCTTCTCTCCATCGTCCTTTAGACCAAAGCTTGCGTAACTATGAAAGCTGTTGAAGAATATTGTGCGAAGGGAGAAATCTTCCTCCTTTTATGGCAGATCCTGCTAATAGAGGAGTAAGATCTCTCCTATCGTCGAGAGGACTGGGGAGGAGGGTTATGATTTTCGCTAGTGAAAGATTTTATACGATGATTTCAGATCTTTGGAATTTCCGTAAGAAACGAAAGAAAATAGAAAAGGTGTAGCTGAAAGCTACACCTAGGGGGGGGACTGTTGGGTTTTTATTATTTATTCCAATCAAGTTTAATATCAGCTATTTTAAATTGTCCATCTTCTTTTTCGAGAGTGACCACGGATTTTACAAATAAGCCGTTGTCAGTAAAAAGATTCACATTGTAAATAGGATTATTATTAATGATTTCAGTTTTACCTATTTCAAAACCACTAATTTTTTCTCCCTGGCCTCCAACCCATTGATTTCCCCAAAGGTAATTGCAGGCTTTAATGTTGAACATAGGCTCCGGTTCATAATCCCACTCTATCTTCATCATTTCCTCATTACAAACTTCTAATTGATTTAGCAGCATTCTTTTATAGGTCGTTGAAAAATAGGGAATAGTATTGAGTCTTTTTATATACTCCTCAGTGTCGAAAATAAAAGTGTTCTCATCTATTTTTTTATATGGGGGTATTTGATAGTAACTGGTGCTTTTAGGATAGGCTTCATTTAAATACCAGGAGTAAAAACTTTTAACAGTTGTTTCTGCAGTAGAATCCAATTGTTGAGAAAAACAAATGGAATATTGGAGAAGAGTTATACTAAAAATTATAATTAACAACTTTATTTGCATTATAAATCTAATAGAATAATATATACCCAGCTCCCGGCCTTGTGCCGGGACCCCGAAGATAGAACCACTCATAAATTTATTGGAGCACAGATATAAACCATGAAGTACACATAAGCTCTAATCCCCTGCCTTCTCTCCATTGTCCTTTCGACCAAAGCTTGCGTAACTATAAAAGCTGTTGAAGAATATTGTGCGAAGGGAGAAATCTTCCTCCTTTTATGGCAGATACTGCTAATAGAGGAGTAAGATCTCTCCTATCGTCGAGAGGACTGGGGAGGGGTATTAACAAAACAAGCTGCTAATCGAGAAGCTTAGTGCTGCGGTAAAAAAAAATAACGTGTTCCCGTCCCGATAGCTATCGGGACGGGACCCCGAAGATAGAACCACTAATAAATTAATTGGAGCACAGAAATAAACCATGAAAAACATATTAGCTCCAAAAGCGATACTATCTTTTTATGAGCAGCCAAAAAGGATTGAAGAGTTTTAAAATTGAGCGAGATTAAGTGATAATTTCAGGCATTTAAATCTCCGTAAGAAACGGAGGAAAATAGAGAAGGTGTAGCTGAAAGCTACACCTAGAGGGAGTTTCCTTTTTAATTAATATATCCAATTTTCCGGAAGATCAAATACTCCTTCTCCATTAAAATTAACATCCAGAATAGAATTGTACTTTTCTTCATCAACATGTTGAGCTACAAAATCTTGTAACTGATAAAGCTCATCCTCGCGATATTTAAATGCTTCTTTTAAATCAAATTCCGTAATTGCTATATTTATTTTTGGATTAATTGTCTGTATTGTCAAAAGTTGAGGTTCGCATTTCGAAAGATTGTCTACCGCAAGTTCTGGCTCCTAAGAACAACGTGTTCCCGGATTTACTTGTCCGCCGGAGTCACGTAGGCGGATTCCGGGACCCCCTTGATAGAACCACCTTTGAACTTGTTGGAGCACTGAAATAAACCATGAAAAACTTATCGGCTCTAAAAGCAGATTAGTTTTTTTATGAACAACTAAAAAATCAAAATTCTACAGCTGTGACCAGAACGAAGGGTTTTACAATTGAGGGAGGTTAAGTGATAATTTCAGGTTTTTTGAATTTCCGTAAGAAACGGAAGATAATAGAGAAGGTGTAGCTGAAGCTACACCTAGAAGGGTTTTATTCTACAAAAACTAAATCGGAAGTTTTTAACCATCCTGTAGTAGTTACATTTTTTCCTTCATAAGCTACTTTAATCCAATCATTTTTAATTTCATCAACAATAACAATATCTCCTTCTACAACAAAATCTTTACGTTTACTTAGATAATCAGGTTGGCTATGAAAATATGATCTATTGATTATTATCTTACCCTTTTTAATATAATTTTGAATAAAAGATATATTTAACTCCGAAGCATCAGTTTTATTTTTTAAATTAGAATAGGCACTAAATGGCAGAAAAGATAACTTTTCAAACTCAAAGTGCAGCTTTGTAAGACTTTCATTATTACAAAAAAAGTATTTATCTACAGCTACATTACTGTCAATATCAATTTCAGTATAAAAATATTTACTATGCTCATTAGTTGAATTAGATAAAAGATTTTTTATATCGACGTTGTAAAAACTGGTATTTTCTTTTGTGATATCGAAATCAATGAATTTAAAATTAGAATGAAAGATATTGTTTTGATCTAAATAATATGAAATTATACTATCATTTTTAACTATCATATAGTACTTCGATAAATCTGCATGAGGCTCTATATCCATCATTAATCCTCTCCATACACCTTGAATGCAATCTATCTGATTTTGAGCCTTTAAAGGAATTACATAAAACATTGTTATTCCGAGACAAATTAGATATCTAGCCAATTTCTTATAGTGTTTCTTTAGCTTTATCATAATAATCCTTTCTTTGATCATATCCATTTACTGTATTTGTCGTCACGTAATTAGCGTAATAACCTAAATTAACTTTTGCAGTAACTTCTAGAAGGTCATTATCATCATCATTTATCATGCCATTGATTTCTTTCATTTTCCAATAGATTAAAGAAGCCTTTATTGCTACATCTATATTTGTTTTTAATAAATTAATGTCCGATCCATGAAATTCTTTGGGATCATTTGGATATTCTTCATTCCAAGCGTTACTAACTTCTTCATAAGTCCCCTTTCCAGTTAGATGAACAAATCCTATGCCTTTATATGTTGAACCATCATTTGTAGATTTGGCTCCATTACCTAACCTACAACAATAAACGTAATCAAATAGTGACGAACTATTTATATAAGAGGATTTTATATTTTTTGATATATCCCAAGCTTCAAAATCTGGAACAGTTGTTCCATTTTCTTCTTTCGTTGGAAAACTATATTCAGGAGTTGTGGAACATAAGTTTGGTCCTTCATAGCTTCCAACATCTGAACATGATGAATCATCAGTACAGTCATATCCTTCAATTAAATCACAATATTTATGTGTTAAAGTAGTAGCCCCTTGATTAGTAGTCCTTTTTACTTTTAGAAAGATCTTAAATATACTCTTAGCGCTATAATTGCTACTTTCTGTTAATTTTTCAAGTCCGGCGGTTTCCGTCCCAATTTGCGCTAAAAAATGCGCCATTTTATCCTTAGTTGTTAATTCAAATTCATTACTATATTTATTTATAGCATCTACTACATTTTTAATGCGCTCTTTATTGGTATTTGGAAAAATTTCTTCTAGTTGGGCTTCAGTAAGAGGAAATTCTGGCACCTCAGGACCTTTTACATAAAAATCCCCATAATCTTCAAATCCATTCCTGAAAGATTTATCTATGGTTGCCGTTAAAACTGCACGATATAATCCTGTAGAAATTGCATTGCCATCAGAACCTTTACCATTCCAGCCAATATTATTATTATCTCGAGAGTCTTTAAAATCTATTTCTTTTCCAAATGGGAGGTTAGAAAAAAATGTCACCATTGTAGTATCATCTTCTTCTAATTTATAAAATTCAAGAGAAGTATTTTGTAAATTTAATGTATCAAATAAGCTGTATCTGATTTCTAAACGATTAATACCAATTTCTAAAGTATCTGTAGTTTCATTTATTACTAAAACATCAGGATTTCGGGTTAATCCAGAAATAATAATTTCCTCTTCCTCCTCAGGTACAATAAACGGACAAATCATCAACAGCCACTCCTCCCATTCATCATCTGTAAGCTCAGGAAGATATGGAGGCTGTTCTCCACTAAGTTTTCTTCCTAAAAATTCAAATCTTTCTTTTCGGGAGCTATCCTGTTCTATCAGGGCAATCAGCTCCTCCTTATGTGTATCATAATATTCCAGCTTTGCCAATACATATTGCATTCCTTCAATACCTTCAGGAAAGCAATCAGGTAAAGCCATTAATCGCTTAAGTATACCCTCTTCCAATGGTCCTTTTTCATTATTCTCTATCCATAAAAGGCTTTCATTTTTAAGATATTCGAGCGTCTCTTCAATTAAAGTATTTTTTACAAATAGCAAGCTATCGGTGGTATTACCATTATTGCTATTGCCACCAGATTCTTTTGTAACATTCCCCGCGGTATCCACCACCCACACATTCTCCCCCTCATCAGTAAAGCGCTTGCCACCGCTATTTTTATTTCCTGAATCTCCATCGCCGGATAACGCATGCTCCTCAGTGGTCCCATCTTTTTTAACTATTGTAATAGTATTAGTCGCCGTGTCTACTGTTATATTTTCAATCACACCCTCTACAATGATATCTTCACCTTCAAAATTATCGGCATTGGAGTAATCATCCTGCTGATCATCATCATCATCGGGTGGAAGTGTGGCCCACTCTGCTAGAATATCGGCCATGCCGTTGGTTAAAGCGATTACATCTCCCTCTACCATCTCATGGTTCTCATTAACTTTAATGTTGGTGAACTGGCAGGTGATGGTGGAGGCAAAATAGGGGATATACATGGCGCCCATTCCTGAAAAGGTGCCGTTACTACCCTCCACCTGAAGGAGGCGCATATCAAACTGGCCTACTATAAATACGCTATTCCTGTAGGCTTTCTTGAGAGGCACAAAATTCTCAGGGTCAAGCAGGACCTCCTCTTCACCACAGGTAAATTCCGGTGCTTCGGGTGTTGTAAAGTAGACAATATCCGAAGGATCACTGCGGTAGGTGTTGAGAAGGCTTGTCACCTGCGCCTCGTAAGAAGTACTTGGCTCCAGGTCATTAATAAGTGCTTCAAAATCCGTGGTTGTGGTGGTGAACCAATTACCGTCACTTCCATCTTTGCGATATGCCACCTCATAACCGGTAGGATCTGTTTCCATATCCCACTGAACACGCGCCCGCCGCTGGGCCTCTGCTGTTGCCGTAATATTTTCCGGTGGCAATAATGAGACATCCTGTCCAAAAGTGAAGGTGCAGACCTCGCTGAAGCCGTTGTTCTTAAAAAGGTCACGCCCCAAAATATCTACTGCCCGCACCCGCCAGACATACTGCTGCCCCGGTATTAAAGCAGGTTTGTCAGGACCATAAAAAAAGTTGGTAAAGCTGGTCTGCTCCTCGTAAATAGGTGCGGTGCTTAATACCACATCATTTGGGTCCCGATCTTTTGGTCTTACCTCATGGAGCTGAAAGAGGTATTCAGTATTCTGTGCAGCATTTGGTGAAGAGGTATGCATGGGTGACCATTGAAAAACAATGGATTGAATATCAGTAAGCGCTATTTCTGTGCCGCATAATGGAAGGTTTGGCCTCGGCGGATCATTTTGTACTATCCATACGCTGGCACACAGGGAGGAGGATAGCTGTGCATCGGGGCGCTGGTAGTCTACTACAGTGAAGCAAAAGCGATAATATCCTTCGGGTAATCTGCCGGTTTGCCGGAATTCATTTTTGCTGATGCCGGAGAAATTGAGCTTATCAATATCAAAATAAGGGGAGAGATCTGCCGCTGTAAGTGTTACCGGCACCCCTCCCTCGATAGATATAGGCGAGACAGAGATATTTGGCATGCTTTCAATCACAACACCGGTCCCTTCTATACGCATGTGGAGGCGGATGTTATAAAAAGGCTCATTTAGATCCTTCAATAGCAGGTGTACCTTTAGCTGATCTGATGCCGGAGAGACATAATCGCTGAGGTAAACAGAATAAGGAGGCAACAGCTGTACATTATTCGCCACCGGATAGGTCTGCCCGAAACTATTTGCATAGAAGAGCAGGAGAAGAAGCCAAAGGATAGAAAGCCTCTTCATGCTATGCGCAATGAGAAGTTAAAAGACCATGAAACTCAGTAGGGAAAATAGCCGCCGGAAATCCCGGGGAAAGGTGATGGTAGTTCATAATTTGGTTTAGGTTGACTGTTACTGGCTACAATTTTTCACTTTATTTCCAGATTGGCAAGGGAAATTTTAATTTTTTTGTCTGAGGTATCGAAAAGTTTGTGGCTTTCGGTCTGACGACTAGCTATAGGCATGCGCGGAGACAGGGCGTCTGATCGATTAGGTAAGGCCGGTTTTATCTTCCGTTATATAGATATTTGGAAATTATTTTTTAACTTATTTTTTTGAAATAAAAATGAGAAATGCCAAGAAGAGAAATTATTCCTTATAATCCAGCTCTTAAAGAGCTTGCGCGTAAACTACGGAAGAATATGACTTTATCAGAGGTTCTTCTTTGGCAGGAACTTAACCGAAAGCAGATGCGAGGTCATGACTTTGACCGGCAGCGGCCAATAGATGAATATATAGTAGATTTTTACTGCAAAGACCTCAAGCTGGCAATCGAAATAGATGGAGAGTATCATTATCACGATGATCAGCCAAAAAAGGATGAAATACGACAGCAACGATTAGAAATTTTAGGAGTAAGATTCCTAAGATTTGATGATGCGGATGTTAAGCAGAATATTAAATGGGTGCTAAATGAGATCTACATGTGGATTGAAGAGAATGGGGGAGACAGGAAAGCCCACCCCTAGCCCCTCCAAGGAGGGGAATTTGGCGGAGGAAAATAAATTTTCCTCCTAAGAGGGAAGTGCCTTAAATATAAATGAAAGAGCTAAGGTGTTTGGCAATATCCTCCTATAAAAGGGACTTAAGTCCCCTCCTCGGGAGGGGCCAGGGGTGGGTTAATCTCCAAAAACCACCCCTGTATTTCGTGCTGCAGTGACAATAAAGGATTCCGGATCAACATAATTCATTTTTGAAACGGCTTCTTTAATAGAGACTTTAGTGATTCCATAATTACGATAGGATACCATCTGACCGAAATCACCATTTTTCACCAGCTCATAGGCTTTTACACCGAATAATGTTGCCAGAATACGATCATAAGCCACAGGGGTTCCGCCACGCTGGGTATGCCCTAAAACTGCTTCCCGGATCTCTGCTTTACAGCCGTTTTCCTTCAGCTGATGGCTTAGCTGATAGGCCATTCCGCCTAACCGCACATGCTCACGACCATCAATTTTTTCTTCTATAGTAGAAACAGTACCACCTTTTGGTTTTGCCCCTTCGGCAACAACAATATTTACAAAGCCACGGCCAGCCTCATAGCGGGCATTGATTTTTTCCACGACCTTTTCTATATCGTAAGGAATTTCAGGGATCAGGCATATCTCAGCCCCACCGGCAATAGCAGTATGAAGTGCGATCCAGCCGGCATCACGGCCCATAACCTCCATGATCATCACGCGGTGGTGACTTTCGGCTGTAGTTACCAGCTTATCAAAACTATCGGTAGCAATCTGTACGGCAGTAGTGAATCCAAAAGTACGGTCGGTGCAGTAAAGGTCGTTATCTATTGTTTTTGGCACACCGACTATATTCACCCCCTTTTCATAAAATGCCTGAGAAATCCGCTGAGACCCATCACCGCCGATATTGATCACCGCTTCAAAACCATGCTCTTTTAATTTATCTATGATCTCCTGAGAACGGTCACGATGCTCAACAGTGCCATCTTCTTTAGTTATAGTATAGTTAAAGGGGTTTCCTTTATTTGTGGTTTTCAGGATTGTGCCCCCCTTTACATGAATTCCTCCAACTTTCTCATTTGTCAGGTGTACCAGCTCAGCAGGCTCCCTTGTCAGTCCGTTGAAAGCTTCCATGCTACCCCACGCCTCCCAGATGCCTTCCTTGTTGGCGGTTTTAACAATTCCACGAATAACAGCATTCAAGCCGGGGCAATCTCCGCCGCCAGTTAATATAAGGAGTTTTTTTTTGCTCATGTCAGATAGCTTTTTGAGTTAACAGCAATTTATAAGTATTGTCACGTAATCTGCAGGCAAAAATATAATAATTTCCGCCGTCTTTTATACCAAGCTTCTTTTTCAGTTTATCCACATGCTCTGGAAAATTGCGTGTAGAGAGGTTTGCTTTCGGATCAGGAAGAGCAATTTTTACAGCTTTTTTATTTACCGGAAGAATATCTTTTAGGTGAAAAATGCGGCCCGGAAAATCTTCTTGAAGATTCTCACTTGTAAACAAATGTGTTGAAGGATGCAGCTTTTTTACATTAAATGCTGTGCTTAAATTATCCTGAAGCCCTGCTTTGAGAATGGCAGCATTTGGCTCATACAGATAGGTTTCCGGAAGTGCGTATTCAGGTTTTTCCTGTCCGGAAGCTTCAAACAATTGCCATTCCTCACCAGTGTAATTTGCGGCAACTATTTTGTGGGATTCAGCAGTCTCTTTTTCCAACAGGAAAAGTAATTCTTTGCAGTCGTTATTGATAGCCAGCGTATGTACCTGAATGATTTCCGGAAATAACTTTAAGGTGGCGGAAATGTCTGTCATCGGCGAAGCTTTAATTAACACATTTTCTGCTTTATCCAATAAAACTTCTTTCAGCTCCACTACATTCGGCAGGCTTTCCTCCAGCCCCAGCACTTTTTGCTTTCCCGGCCGCCGGTCAGGATCAAGGAATATAAGTGAGGCTTTTTGATCAAACCGGCTTATAAAATCTTCCGCAGAGGAATTTACCACCTCAATATTCTCCTGGCCCAAAACCTCAAAATTATTTTTAGCCGCCTCAACTTTTACAGGATCAGTTTCCACATAGATTACTTTCTCAAAATTTTTAGCGAAAGCAAGTGTATCAACTCCTAACCCACCGGTAAGGTCAATGCAAAGCCCTTTAGTTTTAAGAGCGGCCTTATAATCGGCAGTCTCAAAGGAAGATGCCTGCTCTACAGAAAGCGCAGAAGGAAAAATAATATTGGGATTATCCGCCCACGTAGGAAATTTCTTTGCCGCCTTTTGTTTCGCCCGTATCTGCTCAGCAATCACCCTGATATCAACACCCGCGATATCTTTATTTGAAAGAACAACAGAAGCAGGGTCATCATCTAGATGTTTGGAAATAAACTCCTGTACCTGCTTTTGCTTTAGTTCATTAATCATTTGGAATAGTCTTTAGTCCATAGTCTTTAGTCCATAGTACTGGTAATTTCTAACTAAAAACACAAACCACAAACCACAAACTAAGAACCACGAACCAACAACTTTGAACTTTAAACTCAGTAAACCAACTGCTTCGCCATCAAAAACTCGGCTATCTGCACGGCATTAGTGGCAGCCCCTTTACGAAGGTTGTCGGCTACTACCCACATGTTAAGTGTCTTTGGCTGTGACTCATCTCTTCTCAGGCGGCCAACAAATACCTCATCCTTACCATGGCTGTTGATCGGCATCGGATAAACATTATTTTTCGGATCATCCTGAAGCACAATACCGGGAGTTTCATTAAAGATCTTTTTCACATCCTCCAGCTCATACTCATTTTCAAAGGTGACATTTATGGATTCGCTATGGCCACCAATAGCAGGGATACGAACAGTAGTAGCCGTAATTCCGATAGAAGGATCATTCAGGATCTTTCTGGTTTCATTGATCATCTTCATTTCCTCTTTTGTGTAGCCATTATCCTGGAATACATCAATATGAGGAAGCACATTCATATCTATCTGGTGTGGATAAGCTTTAGGGCCATCTGCTTTTGCACGTTCATTCATCAGCTGATCAACCGCCTTTTTTCCGCTTCCGGTTACAGACTGATAAGTAGAAACTACAATACGTTTTACTTTATATTTCACATGAAGCGGTGCCAATGCCATTACCATTTGAATGGTGGAGCAGTTAGGGTTGGCAATAATTCGGTCATCAATTTTTAGTACATGTCCATTAACCTCAGGAACTACTAATTTTTTCTCGGGATCCATGCGCCATGCTGATGAATTATCGATAACGATAGTGCCGGCTTCTTCAAATTTTGGCGCCCATTCCAAAGAAACACTTCCACCTGCAGAAAAAATAGCGATATCCGGTTTTGCTGATACAGCGTCTGCCAGTCCAATAACTTTAATTTTCTCCCCTTTAAATTCCAGCTCTTTGCCTACGGAATTTTCCGATGCCACAAGCATAAGCTCGTCAAACTGTACGTTACGCTCAAATAGCACCTTTAACACTTCCTGCCCTACCAATCCGGTGGCCCCTACAACTGCTAATTTCATGTGTATATTATTTATTTCTAATCGTCCAGATATTAATCCGGTAAAAGAACTGAGAAAGGCTCACACTTTTCTGCTTCACCGGTAATTATTAAAAGGACATTTATTTTACTATTAACTTTTGCGCAAAAATACTACATTTATATTTCAGCAGTTAACCTAACATAGATTCAAAGTGAAAAAATTCATTTTTCTCGTGCTAATTGTATTGCCTTTTAGCTCCTTCTGTCAGCTAAAGGATGATTTTTCTGACGGCGACCTGACAAATAATCCAAGATGGAATGGTGATGTGGCTAATTTCCTTGTAGAGGAAAGCCGCCTACGCAGTAATGGACCGGAGGATAAAAGCTTTATCTATTTATCTGCACCTCTCAATACAGACAACCTTCAGGAGTGGCAGCTTACAATCGACCTGAAATTTGCTCCCTCGGGTTCTAACCAATTCCGCTACTATCTCCTATCCGATTCTTCCAATTTGCAGCATGCAACAAACGGTTATTATCTGGAGCTCGGGCAATCAGGTGATGATCAGTTTCATTTAAAGGAGATCAAAGCAGGGGTTATTTCTACCATTCTTACCAGCAGGAAAGCATATTCTTCAGAAATTAATACAGCCGTAAAAGTTGTCTACAGATCCGGAGAATGGCAGCTATATATAAAAGATGAGCTGGATTTTATTTATGATACGGCAGCCGTTGGGGAATTTCTTATTTATCCATCTGCTTTTGCCGGAATAAGCTGTAAATACACATCCACCCGAAGAGATAAATTTTATTTTGATATTATTTATGCAGGCCCAATTATCATTGATACTGCTCCTCCATATCTTAATGCTCTGGAGATAATTGATAATAATGATCTTCAGCTGGTATTTAATGAAACCATTGATCAGGCTCAAGCTCAGGATATCCTTTTGAATGAGCTTTATCATCCGGAAATAGTTCAGGTTGACAGGAATAAGATCAGTTTGTCCTTTAACCAGTCATTCCGGGAAGGAGAAAATTCATTATTCGTTTCTAATGTCAGGGATTTAGCAGGAAACCAAATGCCGGACACTTTAATGTCGTTTGACTATCACACCATTTCAATACCGGAGACGGGAGATATTCTTATAAATGAATTTATGTCAGATCCCTCTCCTTCAATTGAATTACCTGAAAGTGAATATGTAGAGCTCTGGAATGTTGCTGATAAGCACTTTGACCTAAGCCAACTGATGCTAAACGGCAGGGCCATTTCTGTTGAAAAAAAATTATTTCCTGCAGGGGCTTATGTAATACTTTGTCCTGCAGCATATGCAATAGATTTTATGACATATGGACCGGTTCAGGGAATGGCATCATGGGATATCCTAAAAAATTCAGCAGATGAGATTATTTTGACAGAAAACTCACAGAACAGGATCATCGATGAGATTTACTACTCCTCCGAATGGTTTTACGGAAATAGCAAAAGCAATGGAGGGTATTCAATGGAGCGCATCAGCAGGGAATTTCCCTGCCAGCAAAAATACAACTGGAGTTTTTCAGAACATATGGAAGGGGGAACTCCGGGTACAGCAAATAGTTTGGCGGGCTTTATGAATGATAGATTGCCACCGTCTGTAAGATATGCAATAGTCACGGATACTAATTCAGTTAGGGTGTCATTTTCAGAGGCATTATCTCCACTTTCGGTACAGGTTTCGGATTTCATTTCTGCGGAGGTGGATTTTAGCAGGATCTATAGAAATGAGAATGAGCAGGAGGTATATCTGAAGCCTGAACAGCTGCTGGTGAAGAATAAGATCTATCCGTTGAAAATAAAACGTGTTGCTGATTGTTTTGGAAATGAAATGACTGACACAAACACTTCATTCGTTCTGCCGGATTCTATAGAGGCAGGGGATATCCTGCTAACGGAGATTTTATTTGATCCTTATGCTACAGGAGCTGATTTTATAGAAATATATAATGATTCCGAAAAGGTGATTGACTTACAGGACCTTTATATCTCTAATGATTCAACCAAATTTTATACTGTCGCTAAAGGTCCCAAAATGCTTCTGCCGAATTCGTATCTGGCCATTACTACGGATACAAATAAAGTAGCAGCTGATTATCCGCGGCATGGTAATCTCCACCAGGTATCGTCAATGCCATCTATGCCCAATGCAGAAGGCAATGTTTATTTGTTAAATGAAGATCAGCTTGTCCTTGAATTTACTTCATATAATGAAGATCAGCACCTGGAAATATTAGCATCGACCGAAGGTGTTTCTTTGGAAAGGATCAGCTTAACAGATCCCGCCGATAATTATAGTAATTGGCAAAGCGCCTCATCAACAGCAGGATTTGCCACACCGGGGTTAGAAAATTCACAAAACTTTATTGATGGATCAGGCCAGGGGTTCATCACCCTTTCTTCCCCTTATTTTACACCTAACCATGATGGTGAAAAGGATATGCTGGTAATAAGCTATAATCTTGATGCTCCGGGAATGATAGGTTCTATAACCGTTTATGATCCTTTTGGAAAAAAGATCGTACAACTTGCTGATAATGCTACACTTAGCTTGCATGGTAAATTTTTCTGGGATGGAATTACAAACGAAGGAGTGCTTGCTGCGACCGGAAATTATATTATTCTAGCAGAAATGTATACAATACAAGGGAATCTAATAAAAGTGAAAGAAAAGATTGCGCTTATCCATTGAAACTCAAAAATAATTTCATATGTTAGATAAGAAAAGTGCTATTGCTATGAATTGTATTATTAATGAAATTATTAACTGGGCTGGTAAAAAAGGCACCAGAACTGAGGTTGTACGCAGGTATTTAATGATGAAATACCGCATGAATGTTGATCCTCAGGCTCTGGAGCGTAGAATTAATCGTAGAAGTGATAAAGAGATACGCTTAGCTTAATTCTCTTTGTAAATTTTTACTGTCGCCTTACCTTTTTCTTTTATATAACCCCGGTACATGCCAGGGGTATTAAAAGGCATAGCAATATTGCCTTGGGCATCCATTGCTACAATGCCTCCGTCGCCACCTTTTTCAACTAATTTATCCATTACTACTTTATTTGCAGCTTCCTGCAATGACATATTCTGATATTTCATTAAAGCAGCAATATCATAAGCCACCACATTCCTGATAAAGAACTCACCATGTCCCGTTGCGGAAACACCACAAGTAGCGTTATCGGCATAAGTGCCTGCGCCTATAATTGGAGAATCTCCAACCCTTCCATATTTTTTGTTGGTCATGCCGCCGGTTGAAGTGCCTGCAGTTAAATTCCCGTTTTTATCCAAAGCAACACATCCTACTGTTCCGAATTTATAATCATGGAAAATAGGATCAGACATTCCCTGTCTTTTATCTTCTTCAGTTTTTTCTTTCTCCTGGACTTGCTTTAGCTGATCATATCTTTCCTGAGTAAAGAAATAGGAAGGATCAACCAGCTCTAATCCCACTTCATTTGCAAATTCAACTGCACCATCACCTGCCAGCATCACATGCGGAGATTTTTCCATTACGGCACGTGCTGCAGCAATAGGGCTTTTAATAGTTGAAACACCGGCCACAGCACCGGCAGCATTGTTTTCTCCTTTCATAATAGAAGCATCCAGCTCATTCTTTCCTTCCGCTGTGAAAACCGCACCAATTCCTGAATTAAAATGTTTTGATTGCTCAAGTACCTGAATGGTGGCAACGACGGCATCAGTACTGCTGCCTCCATTTTCCAAAACAGCATAACCGGTATTTAGCGCTTCCTCCAGTTTGGCGCGGATCTCTTTTTCACGCTGAGGGTCCATATTTTCTTTTTTAATTGTCCCTGCACCCCCATGGATTACAAGGGAAATGGGAGCAGGTGCATCGGGAGACTGGATCATTGTAGCGTCTTCGGTTTGCGTCTTTTGGTTTTGACAACTAAACAAAAAGACTACGGAAAGGATAGATAAAAACAACTTCTTCATAAGATTTTCTAAAATCGGTTAATTACAATAGGGTATAAAACTAAGCCTTTATTGCTAAACAGATAAGCCATAAATGAGATTATTTTGCTATGGAATTTTCTTCAAGGCGACATCAGCAGTAAAGGAAGCCTATAATTCAGGGATTTCCCTAGATAAATTCAGGTATGCACCGATGTGCGGCATTCACATATCAATCAAATTTGTAATAACAAGTATATCCGGTCTTCCGGGATGATCTTAAAGTTGGCATTGTATGAAAAAATTGATAATAATCATCGGGGTAATGAGCTGTGTGTTGGTTGCAACAGTTTCCTCAGCTCAGGAAAGTAAATCATTAAAATTATTAAAAAAAGGGAATAACCATTTCAATAAAGGCCGTTTTGATAAAGCTCATAAAATTTATGGGAGGGCACTGCAGGCTGATAGCAATAATCTTGAAGCCTCTCTATATTATGGTATTGGACTGCTGGAATCGAATGAAAAATGGAAAGCGCTCTCATATATTAAAAAAGCATATTTGAATGATCCGAAAATTAATGATCAGATCGAGCTATATATGGGTATGGCCTACCAATATCAGGGTGATTATGGCAAATCCCTTAATCATCTGAATAAAGCGAGATCTACATTTCGTAATTATAACAGAGATGAAAAAATTGAAATAGATCTAAGAATTACCCAATGTAAAAAAGCCCTGGAATTAAAGCAGGGATCACCAGTTTATCTGGTGAATAATTTAGGTCCTGCGGTTAATTCTTCATTTAGTGAATTTGCCCCTGTAGTTGACCCAAAGCAGGAAAAGCTCATTTTTTCTTCGGATAGAATTGAGAAAAGGAAAAAAAGCGATCGGTTCACAGATATATACTCTGCTGATAAGGAAGATGAAGAGGTGAAATCAGCCGGTAAAATCACCAGTGGCCTGAATACAAAATATGATGATATGATTATGGCTATCAGTGATGATGGGAAGCAGGTATTTTTATACAGCTATAAAAATAATGGGGATATCTATACATCTTCTATAACAGATGGAAAATGGAGCAAGCCGGTAACAATAGGGGAAAATGTTAATACGGCAGATTTCTTTGAAGGATCCGCATGCTTATCTAAAGATGGTACGGTTTTATTCTTTACCAGCGACAGGCCCGGAGGTTTTGGAGGCCTGGATATCTATATGAGCCAATTACAGGAAAATGGCAAATGGGGAAAACCAAAAAACCTGGGGCCAAAAGTAAATACCGGTATGAATGAAGAGTCGCCTTCTGTTTCTCCTGAAGGAAAGGTTTTATTTTTTAGCACTGAAGGTCATGAGGGAATTGGAGGCTTTGATGTCTTTTACACTTTACAAGAAGAAAATTCCAAAAATTGGAGTACTCCTGTGAACATGGGCCTTTCAGTAAATACACCTGAAGACGATATTAATTTCATGGTTTCCAATAATGGTGACTATGCTTATTTTTCAACAACACGACCGGATACATATGGTGCAGAAGATATTTATAAGGTTATACTAAATCCTGAAAATTCCAGTGGAGAGACCTTAATAGCCTCCTTATATCCGGAAAAAACTGCCAGAGAAAAAACGACAGATAAGAAGGAAGTTTTAACCTCACAAACACAGACGGCCAGGATTTCTGATTTTAAAGATAAGCTGCTAAGAAATGTCTATTTTGAAATTGATCAGGCTGATCTTAGTGAGGATGCTCTTAAGCAGCTAAAAACTATTGCTAAATACATGAAGAGCAATAAAGACCTGAAGCTGGAATTGGCAGGGCATACAGATGACACCGGCTCTCATGCCTATAACCTTCAGCTATCAGAAAAAAGAGCCGAGGCTGTTTATACTTATTTGGTTAGTAATGGAATATCCCCGGATCGTTTAGCTTTAAGAGCTTTTGGCAATAAGATGCCATTTGCAACCAATGATGATGAAAAAGAGGGTAGGGAGCTGAACAGAAGGGTGGAGTTTAACCTGGTGCAGGATTTAATGCCAAAGGAGTTTTCATTGGAGCTATTATATACTTTGGGTAAAAAATGAACTTTTCCTTTCTAAAGTTTCTTTAGTTCTTTATATTACTTTAATAGCCTGTAGGCACCGAAAAAGGCAAATTTTTTCATATTTTTTACAGTTTTACAGTGCCTATTAATAAATCTCCTATAAATTTATATTTATTTTTAATGTTAGAGATTTAACTTTGGCAGTCAATTTAGAGAAAGGAAAAAAATGTCAGAAGAAACAAAAAGGTATTCGGACGAAGAGTTAAAGGAATTTGAAGCTCTTATCAATGAAAAGCTTGAAAAGGCCCGTACTGAACTTAGGATATTAAAAGACACCCTAAACCGCAGTAATGACGAAGGAACTGACAGCACTTCCGGTAACACCAAACTTCTGGAGGATGGTGCAGATACAGCTGAGAAAGAAAACATCAGCCAGCTCGCCGCTCGTCAGCAGAAGTTCATCAATAATCTGGAAAACGCGCTGGTAAGAATTAAAAACCGTACTTATGGCGTGTGTACTGTAACGGGAAAATTAATTTCCAAAGAACGATTAAGAGCTGTTCCTCATACAACACAATCTATTGAGGCAAAATTAAAGCAGCAGAGCTAATTGGATTTTCTTCAGAATCACATAGAAGCACTTATTTTTTGTTCGGCCAGTCCGCTCAAAATAAAAGAGATCATTCAGTGTCTTGCTGAAATGTTTGAAGCGGATGTTCCTGAAAAGGATATTGAAGATGCCATTGAGCGTATCGAAAAGAAATATGAATCCGATGAATTTTCTTTTCAGATATATAAATCATCCGGTGGATATCAGTTTTTAACCAAACCTGCGTATCAGGCAAGTATCGGCATTTTACTTAAGCAGCAGAGCAAGAAAAGGTTATCGACCTCTGCACTGGAAACTTTAAGTATCATTGCCTATAAACAGCCTGTGACGAAAAACGAGATGGAGCAGATCCGCGGAGTGAACTGCGACTATACTGTTCAAAAGCTGCTGGAAAAAGAACTGATAGAAATTAAAGGAAAGGCGGATAGTATAGGACGGCCGTTGCTTTATGGCACCACCACCCAGTTTATGGAATATTTCGGTATAAACGACCTTTCTCAGCTACCTACACCTAAAGATTTCGCCAAGGAAACAAATATTATCGGCGAAGAAGAAAAAGAGGACTAAAAGTATGTCCAAAAAAAAATCAGTAAAAAACACCAACGAACCGGAGCCGATAAGGCTGAATAAATATATTGCTCAGGCAGGAGTGTGCTCCCGCAGAGAAGCAGATAAGCTAATTTCGGACGGACTGGTCACTGTCAATGGACAAAAAATAACAGAGATGGGCTATAAAGTTATGCCCAGTGATGATGTGCAGTTTAAAGGCAAACGCCTGCGTCCGGAGAAGCACGTTTATATCCTTCTGAACAAGCCAAAAGATTTCCTTACCACCACAGATGATCCACACGAGCGTAAAACCGTAATGGACCTTATAAAAAATGCTACAGACCAGCGAGTATATCCTGTGGGCCGGCTGGATAGAAGTACAACCGGATTACTACTATTTACTAATGATGGTGATCTGGCTGTGAAGCTTACACATCCTTCAAATGAGGTCAGTAAGATCTATAGCGTAGAGCTTGATAAAAAGATAATAAAGGAAGACCTGGGTAAACTTACCGAAGGGGTGGAGCTGGAGGAAGGTATTGCAAAAGCCGATGATGCCGCCCTGCTCGCAGAAGACCCCAAACAGGTAGGCCTGGAGATCCACATCGGCTGGAATCATGTGGTAAGAAGAATGTTCTCTACGTTAGGCTACGATGTTGTAAAGCTCGATCGTGTTATGTTTGCCGGTCTTGATAAACGTGACCTTCCCCGTGGTAAATGGAGACATTTAACAAATAAAGAGGTAATTACCCTGAAGCATTTACGAGGGGCGAAAGCCAAGAAGAAGAAAAAGTAGTAGAATCAGAAATCTGAAATAGGAAATCTGAAATCTGAAATATTCTCACATCTCAAATCTGGAAATTTATTTCCCCTTCAGAATTGATTTCAGCTCATTAAGCTTGAGCAAAGCTTCAACGGGAGAGATGATGTTAATATCGATTTCTTCAAGTTTTCCCTGCAGCTCTTTAAATTTAGGGTCTGCTTCGAAGAGGCTCATCTGAAAATTAGCTTTCGGAACTTCATTAAGTTTTTGTTTGGTCTTATTCTTATGCTTATCCTTCTCCAGGAAATGCATGATCTCATTGGCACGTAGTACAACAGGATTAGGCATTCCTGCAAGTTGGGCCACATGGATACCAAAGCTATGCTCACTGCCACCCTCCTTAAGCTTACGCATGAATAAGATCTTATCCCCAACCTCTTTTACAGAAACATTAAAATTCTTTACTCTTGGTAGGTCTTCCGCCAGTTGGTTCAGCTCGTGGTAATGTGTTGCGAAAAGTGTTTTTGCCCGATATTCCGCATGATTATGCAGGTGCTCTACAATCGACCAGGCGATAGATACTCCATCATAAGTGCTTGTGCCACGGCCGATTTCATCCATAAGGATTAAGCTACGGTCACTGAGGTTGTTCAGGATGCTTGCCGTTTCGGTCATTTCAACCATAAAGGTAGATTCACCCTTGGATAAATTATCCGAAGCCCCTACACGGGTAAAAACTTTATCCACAATTCCAATTGTAGCCGAGGAGGCAGGTACAAAACTTCCCATCTGAGCAAGAAGCACGATTAAGGCAGTTTGACGTAAAAGGGCAGACTTACCGGCCATGTTAGGGCCTGTAATGATCATTAGCTGCTGAGTAGTATTATCCAGGTATACATCATTAGGCACATATGGCTCATCCACAGGCAGCTGCTGCTCAATTACCGGATGACGACCGGCTTTAATATCTATTGCCGTATCATCCTTTACTTCCGGCTTTACATATTTATGCTGTTTTGCAATCTGGGCAAACGCACATAAGCAATCCAGGTTTGCCAGAACACGCGCATTCTGCTGTACCTGAGGCACATATTCTCCGGAAAAAACAACCAGCTCATTAAACAGCCGCTGCTCAATTACTACAAGCTTGTCTTCTGCTGTTAAAATTTTCTCTTCGTAAACCTTAAGCTCTTCCGTAATATATCTCTCCGCATTTACAAGCGTCTGCTTACGGATCCATTCATTGGGGACTTTATCTTTATGTGCATTGCTTACTTCAAGATAGTACCCAAATACTTTATTGTAGGAGATCTTTAATGAGGAGATCTTTGTTTTTTCCACCTCGCGCTGCTGAAGCTGAAGGAGGTAATCCTTCCCTTTATAGGCAATCTTCCGAAGTTCATCAAGCTCTTCATCGATGCCATCTTTTATTATTCCTCCCTGGTGCAACACGAGAGGTACATCTTCTTTCAGCTCCTGTTCGATCCTTTCCAGCAGCTTTTCACAGGCGTTGATCTGATCGCCAAGGGTTTTCAGCTCTTTATGTTCAGCATTTAATAAGGTTTGCCTGATGGGAAGCGTATGCTTTAACGCTTTCTTAAGCTGTAGCAATTCCCGCGGATTAACTCTTCCCACAGCAACTTTTGATATCAGGCGCTCGAGGTCCGTGATCTGGCGGAGGGGAATCATCAGCTGCTCCAACAGATCAGCATCATTTACCAGCGCCTCTACAATTGACTGCCTTCTTTTAATTGATTCAATTTCTTTTAGCGGAAGGACAGTCCATTTCTTCATCTGCCGGGCACCCATCGGAGTTACGGTCTTATCCAGGATATGCAACAGGCTCACCCCCTCTTCATGCTGCGGATAAACAAGCTCAAGATTGCGGATGGTGAATTTATCCAGCCATACATATTTCTCTTCCTCTATCCTTGATATCGAAGAGATATGGCTGATCTCACGGTGCTCGGTATCCTCAAGGTAATGCAGAACAGCCCCTGCTGCAATAATGGCCTCACCCAAAGGTTCAATACCAAATCCCTTAAGAGTAGAGGTTTTAAAATGGCTGATCAGCTTTTCATACGTATAGTCGTAGGCAAACACCCAGTCTTCCAGGCAATGGGTATTATAATCATCGGAGATCTGCTCACCATAAGCTTTTCGGCTGCCCTTACAATAGATTACTTCTGATGGGTGAAAGCTTTGCATCAGCTTTTGTATATAGGGGGCATTGCCCCTGGCAGTTAAAAATTCACCTGTTGACAGGTCAAGAAAAGCTATTCCAATATATTCTTTTCCAAAGAAAAGGGAAGCGAGAAAATTGTTGCTCCGTTTCTCAAGGACGTTGTCATTAAAAGAAAGTCCGGGAGTTACTAATTCGGTTACTCCTCGTTTTACTATTCCTTTTACATCCTTCGGATTTTCAAGCTGGTCACAAATAGCCACTCGTTCGCCGGCACGGACCAGCTTGGGGAGGTAAGTATCTAAAGAATGGTGAGGGAATCCTGCCAGCTCAATTTCAGATGCCGCACCATTAGCGCGCTTGGTAAGGACGATATCCAGGATCTTACTGGCTTTGACAGCATCTTCACCGAAAGTCTCATAAAAATCACCCACACGAAAAAGAAGTAATGCACCCGGATACTTTGCTTTAATAGCATTGTACTGCTTCATTAGCGGTGTTTCCTTCCCTTCCTTTGTCTTTGCCATACTGCCGGTGATTTTAATCTACCAAGATACTGAGGGAAATTAGAAATATGAAATCATAAAAAAGAAATCTGAAAGAGGAAATCTGAAATCATAAATAAAAATATAGCTCCTTTCAATTACTTGGCTCTGCCGAGTGATAAATATCTTCTGGGCCTCTGAATACCGGCTCAACGTCTAAAGCATAAGAAATAAGCGATTGCTGCAATACCGCAAAGCGGCCAGATGCCTTATTATAGTCGTCATTCGCGGGACGCGAGCGACTGAGGAAGATTTGATGTTATTTTTCTTTTTTTCAGATTTCCTCTTTCAGATTTCAGGTTTACTTACACATTCACAACCACTTTTCCCGTAGTCTTTCCACTTTGGAAAAGCTTTATTGCTTTCGGCAGCTCCTCAAACTTAAACTCATGGCCTACAAGTGGTGCAGGCAAATCCAGCTCGTGCATTTCCTGAAGGATCTCATGCATCAGCTCTTTCTTATGATAAAGCCAGATCAGGTTGAAACCAAGGATCCCTTTGTTATTTTCGATCATTTTTTGAGGATCTATCTTTGGTCTTTTTAAATATAAATAGACAAGGCGCAGCCAATTGGGCTTATTTGAAGTGTCTCCATAACGGGCAGACCCATAGATTACCGACCGTCCCTGCGGAGCCAAAAGGTCATAGCCTGCTTTCATGACAGGTCCTCCGATACATTCCATTACAATATTAAGCTCCCGGTCTTTCAGCTTTTGCCCGAGCTTCTTTTTAAAATCTTTGTCCCGAACGATATAATCCTGGTATCCCTCTTCTTTTAAAGTATCAACTTTTTTGTCACTGCCGATGGTCCCTATGGTATACGCGCCAACTTTTTGAGCCATTCGGTTAGCCTGGATTCCTACACCTCCTGCAGCGCTATGAATTAAAATAGTATCTCCTTTTTTCACTTCTCCCAGCCGGAACAGGCCGTAATAAGCAGTTAATGCCTGCACGAGATAGCCTGCTCCTTCCTGGAACGACCAGTTGTCCGGCAACGGCACCACATAATCCTGCTCGATGTTAATGTGTGAAGTATATCCGCCAAAGCGTGTTACCCCCATCACCCTGTCTCCTGCCTTAAAATTTTGTACGTCCTTCCCTGTTTTTGAAATTACGCCACAAAATTCAAGTCCGGGAACAAAGCTCCCTTTTGGAGTGGCGCTATAAAGACCGAGGATGGCAAAGATATCAGCGAAGTTCAGGCCAATTGTTTTTACCTCTACCAGCACTTCATTGTCTTTAGGATCATTAGTCGTTTCTTCAACAAGCTTTAAACGCTGGATATTTCCGGCTTTATTAATACGGTAGGCCCGGCGATTGGTCATAAGATTTGGTTAAGGTTTATAAAACAACTGTAAATTTGCACGTTATTTAATTTTAAAATTATGAAAAACCTGCTGTTTATTCTACTTCTCTGTTGCCCAATATATGTAATCGCACAAAATACATTTATTACCACCTTTGAAAAAACTGAAGGTAAAGAGACCGCAACGTATGAGCAGGTTATTGATTTTTATCAGCAGCTGTCAGAGGGGTTTGAAGAAATTACTGTAACAGAAAAAGGATTAACAGATTCAGGATTGCCGTTACACCTGGTGAAAGTAAGCCGCGGTGGAGGTGATAAACTGCGCCTTTTGATTAATAACGGCATACACCCCGGAGAGCCTGATGGGATTGATGCATCTATGATGCTGGCCCGAGACCTTGTGCAGAAAGATCATCCGCTGCTAAAAGATTTTGATATTTATATTATACCTGTTTATAATATTGGAGGGGCTTTAAACCGAAATTCTACCTCACGGGTAAATCAGCAGGGGCCGGAAGAGTACGGCTTTCGTGGCAATGTAAGAAATTATGACCTTAACCGTGATTTTATAAAAGCGGATACCCGCAATACCCGAAGCTTTTATGAGGTCTTCCATGAAGTGCAGCCGGATATTTTCATTGACACACATGTCAGCAACGGAGCTGATTACCAGCATAATATCACTCATCTTTTTACTCAGCACGACAAGCTTTACAGCAAAACGGGAGAATTTTTATATGAAGAATTTATTCCTTCAATGGAAAAAGCCATGATTGAAAAAGGTGATCCAATGACGCCTTATGTAAATGTTTTTAACCGCACCCCCGATACAGGATTTTCTCAGTTTATGGACTGGCCCCGCTACTCTACCGGTTATACCGCACTTTTTAATACGCTTGGCATGATGATAGAAACGCATATGCTCAAGCCGTATGAGGTACGTGTAAAATCCACTTATGATTTTCTGATATCTGCCATGGAGACAGGAAAGCAGCACCGGAAGCAAATTTTTCAATTACGTAATAATAAAGAGTGGTGGCCAGAGAAAGGAGAAGAATATCCTATGGATTGGCAGCTAAACAGAGAAGAAGCCGACACAATACAATTTTTAGGTTATGAAGGAAGAATGATAGAAAGTGGATTAACCGGTCAGCACCGGTTATATTATGATCATGAAAAACCCTTTCAAAAAGCCATCCCTTATTATAATCACTTTACGCCTGCTAATTTTATAAAAATTCCTGAGGCCTATATAATCCCACAGGGCTGGCATGAGGTGATTGATCTGCTTGTGAAGAATAAGGCTGAGTTTACACGGCTTAAAAATGATAGTGTAATGAATGTGGAGGTGTACCATATAAAAAATTATGAAACGGCTGACCGTGCATATGAAGGACATTATCCTCATTCTAAAATTGAAGTGGAGAGTTCTATTAAGCAGGTTAATTTCAGAAAAGGAGATTATATCTTTCCGGTACATCAGAAAGCCGGACGTTACCTGATAGAAACTTTAGAACCCGAGGCACATGATTCTTACTTTGGCTGGAATTATTTTGATACTATTTTACAGCGTAAGGAAGGGTTTAGCCCGTATGTTTTTGAAGATCTTGCTAAAGAATTACTTGAAAAGGATCCTCAGCTGATGGAAAAATTTAAAGCATGGAAAGAGGCTAATGAAGATGCTAATGCTTATGCGCAGCTGAGGTTTATCTACGAGAATTCACCTTATGCAGAGGAGGCTTTTGGAAGATACCCTGTTTATCGCCTCGGTGGCGGGTAAAACCAGAAGAACTAAAGTGTTGATTAAGGCAATGGAATCCAGTATATTTAATTAAATATTAGAGCCTTATGAAATTTATTTTATTATCTTCTCTCTGCCTTTCACTTTTATCAGCAGCTCTTATGGCACAGGAAAAACCAAACTGGACACCAGAACATACGGAAAAATGGGAACCTGAACCGGCTAAAATTGATCCGGGAACTGCTGCCTCTCCTCCTTCGGATGCAATTGTCTTATTTGAAGGAAATGATCTTTCTGAATGGGAATCGGTAAAAGACGGTGAAGCGAAATGGACCATGAACGATGGGTTTATGACTGTCAATCCGGGAGCCGGGGATATACGGACAAAAAAGAAATTTGGCGATATTCAGCTTCACCTTGAGTGGAAAACACCGGAAAAAGTAAAAGGTGAAGGGCAGGGAAGAGGTAACAGCGGAGTCTTTTTACAGGAGCGTTATGAGGTACAGATACTGGATTCCTATAACAACAGAACTTATTCAAACGGACAGGCAGGTAGTATTTATAAGCAGCATATCCCATTAGTAAATGCCTCCAAAAGGCCTGATGAATGGCAGACGTATGATATTATTTATACGGCCCCTGTTTTTGATGAAGATGGAAGTGTAAAATATCCGGCACGAGTAACAGTACTACATAATGGTGTTGTAATACAAAATAATGTCCTTATTGAGGGAAAGACAGAGTATATTGGGCTGCCTGAATATGAAGCCCATGGAGATGGTGCCATTATCCTTCAGGATCATGGGGATTTGGTGAGCTACAGGAATATTTGGGTGAGAGAACTATAAATATAAGGATATGGTGAGGGAATTAGTAATAGTTACCGTAATCCTGTTGCTATTTACTCATTGTGCACCTGTATATACACCTAATACCCGTAATATCCCTGATCTTGATAAGCCCGGGGAGTTAAAATTAACCGGAATGTTTTCTACATCCGGGTTTGGTCTGAACAGTAATATATTAGTAACGGATCATCTCGGTCTCATGATCAATGGGTCGGTTATCAATCAAGGAGATGAAAAAACAGAGCGAAGCCGTGAGCATACATTCGGAGAAGTTGGGGTCGGTTTCCATCATAAAATAGGAATAGCAAATTTTGCTTTATATATTAACCATGGATATGGGAAATCTTTAGCTACAGAAGTGGACACTGCTTTATTTATCAATACATATTTTGCCAAAGGCATCTACAGCAGAACGTCTATTCAGCCATCATTTTCTTTTGTCAGAAAAGTGTTAATTCCAGCTTTTGCCATAAGAATTTCAAGAGTACATTTTTCGGAATACTATGAAGAGACAACCTCTTCATTTACTTCTGAAACAGGTTATTTTTTTGAACCTGCTTTTCAACTGGGAATGCATCAGGGTCCTTATGAATTTGATGTACAGCTAGGAATATCTTTAGCTTTTGAACATGATGAAATAAACTTTAATTATGTTCCTATTATTGCTGCAATTGGTCTGGCTTACCGGTTTAATTATGAATAGGATAAATGCGCATATTTCATTAATAAAAATTAACATGAGAATCAGACTACTTGCATTTTTAGCTATTGCATTAATATTTACCCAGTGTGCGCCGGTATATGTGCCCAACACACGAAATATTCCTGACCTTACTGAGAAAGGGGAGGTAAAATTAAGTGCCATGTTTTCTAACAATGGGATTGGATTAAATACCAATTTTATGGTAGCAGAAAATATTGGCATAATGGCGAATGGCTCCTATGCAGATCAGGAATATGAAGGGGATGGTACAAAAAAACATGAGCACAAATTTCTGGAAGCAGGAATAGGTTATCACTATTTCTTTGGCAAAGGCAATGCAACAATCTATGCAGGTCATGGCTTTGGAAACGCCTCAGCTACAGATTTAAATATTATTTCTGAACCCATTTTTGCAGAAGGAGATTTTCAGCGCACTTTCCTTCAGCCTTCCGTAGCTTTCAATCTCGGAGTTTTTGTTCCTTCTGTTGCTCTCAGGTTTACCAGGGTTGACTTCCATAATTACATTGATGATATATCCATTGACCCGACACGTGAAACAGCTTACTTTTTTGAGCCTGCATTCCAGGCGGGGTTTCGCCTTAAATCTTTTCAGGCAGATCTTCAGGCAGGCTTTATTGGTCCTCTAACGGACCAAACTGCTTTTGATTTTGAATTCCGTGCATTTCATGTAGCAGCAGGCCTGGCTTATAGAATAAACTATAGCAAATAGCCACCAGGCCTGCTGCTTTTTTTATTCATCCTTTAAAAACTTAACAGGATTTAAAAGGGAAGCACGTAAAGTCTGGGAACCGATAGTAATGATCCCGAATAACAGTATAATTCCGATGCCTAATGCAATGACTTCGACATTCATATTAACCCTAACAGCAATATGCTGCAGCCATATGTCATTTAGAAAATAAGCGACCGGAACAGCTATTAAAATACCTATCCCCAACAAAAGTATAAATCCACGTGATAGCACCATCACCAGCTGCGGGCTTGTGGCACCTAATACTTTTCTAATGGATACCTCCTTAAGCTTTAACTGTACGGTATAAGTTACCATTCCCAGTAAACCCATAGATGCAATAACAATTGCGAGCGTCGAAAATAATGCGAAGATTTTTATGAGGTCACCGAAAAGGATATCATAAAATTCTTTTATCTCTGCATTCAGTGGCTCGAGCTGAACATTCCTATTAGGATATATTGACAGGTAAGCAGCATTAATATCTTTTTCAGCCTGCTCACGGTTTCCAGCAGCATATCTAATTTGCAGGACATTATATTTTTCAGGGGTATGTTTTAAAACTAAAGGTCCCACATCCATCATCATTGGCTGATGATGATAATTTTCAACCACTCCTAAAATTTTCACCTCAGCTGAATCAGGAAGATAAAGGCTTTCATTAATTGCCGCATGAGCATTCTCAAATTGATAGAATTCTAACGCCTTCTCATTAATAAGCACGAAACGCTCCTCTTCAAGTGCAGTTATGTTTTCAGGAAAATTTTGACCTGCAACAAGTGATATCTGTAAATTGTCAAGATAATTTTCGTCAACAACAAAGTAATCTACTCCTCTACCCTCATCAGAAAGCTTTCTTTTAATTGATTCCCCCCTTGTAGTGCCTGCTGAAGGAATATGCGATGCAGCCGCCACATTTTCTATTGAGCTGTATTTTGCAATTGCAGTTTTAAGCTTAGAATAATTATCATTCTTCACCCGGAGTGTCAGAACATTTTCAGCATTAAATCCATAATCGGAGGTCGTTAATAAATTAAACTGCTTATTAACAAGCACCATAGTAATGATGAAAATTAGTGAAAGAGCAAATTGCGATACGAGTAAAGTCTTTCTTAAACCTACTTTGGATATAATTTTTTTACCTGTCAGACCTTTTAATGCCTGGGTTGGATTAAATGCTGATAATAAAGAGGCAGGTAATAGTCCAACCAATATTCCTACAACAATAGTAAATGCTAAACATGCTGCTATAGCGGTTGAATTTAATGAAACCCCCCACTCCAGCACATCTGCAAACAATAGTCCTTCAAAAGCTGGCTTAAAAAATGTTACAAGCAGAACCATCCCCAGCACAAAAGCCAGCAAGACAATTACGACAGATTCAATAATAAATTGAGCAAACAATTGCTTTCGGCTTGCACCGCTAACTTTCCTTACACCCACCTCTTTCGCACGCGTTAATGATTTCGCTATTGAAAGGTTTGTATAATTAAACCCGGCGGTCAGCATAATGATCAGGCATAAACCACCTAAAAAATAGACAACGATCATTGGCATCATCGGGCCAATGGCATTATTCATTAAAGGCCCGGGATTTATTGCTGTTAAAGGCTGAAGGAAAAATTCATATTTACCGTTGTTTTCTTCGGGAGTAATTGAACTAATAATTTCCGCAAAGTTGCTGTTGATCTGCTCCTCAGAAGCCTCCGCGTCAAGCTTTAGATATACCCAGCCTGCAGTATAATTATCCCAGGAATCCAGATATCCTTTAAATTCATTTTGAGTTTCCAGCTGTGGAAGGGTAGAAGTTGAAGCTAGTGCTTCAAACACCATATGTGATTTGGGAAGAGGGGATTTTATTATGCCTGTTATAGTATATTTCCCCAGGTCCCCAACCTCAAGAACTTCACCTACCACATCAGTACGGTTGAAAAGCTTTAAAGCCGTTTGCTCAGTCAGTACGGTTGAATAAGGTTCTTTTAATGCTGTATTTATATCACCATAAGAAAGGTCATATTTGAAAAATTCAAGAAAATTATGATCTACATAAAATCCGGCCACTGGAATATTAAGGTCGCGCTCTACTTTTACCCAGCCATTTCCAAAGCCCCGGCGAATACGCACAGCCGATTCAACTCCGGGATACTCATTCTCCAGTTTCTGCGCCAGCGGCAATGGTGAGGTGGCATAATCATTTGAACGCTGCCCCTCCTTTATCCACCGGCTGCCAATCCTGTAGATCTTCTCCCGGTCCGGATTATGACGGTCCTGGTTTGTCTGCCCGATTACAACCATAATAATAATCATACATACCGAAAGGCTTAGTGCAAGGCCAAAAATATTAATAAAAGAAAAAAGCTTATTTTTTGAAAGGTTGCGTAATGCGATTGCCAGATAATTTTTTAACATAATCGTGTGTGATTTTTTTCTTAGACACCGCTGCCTTACCTCAGGTTACAAAAGTATGTTCCCTCTTATAAAAAAATGCACCTGTTTTTAATTGAATACAGGTATATTTATGGCTGGATTACAAATGACAGTAAAGAATGAAAAAAATAGTTACATTATTATTAATAGTTCAAAGCTTTCTTGCTTTAGCACAAACAAAAGCTCCTGCTGAATTTTTAGGATATGAAGTAGGTGAAAGGTTCACCAGGCATCATTTTGTGGTGGATTATTATAAGCACGTTGCTGAGGAAAATGACAACGTACAGCTGATAAAGTACGGTGAGACATATGAGTTCCGCCCACTAATGGTTGCAATTGTATCTTCTCCGGAAAACATGGCACGGTTGGAAGAGATCAGGACCTCTAATCTGCAGCGTGCGGGCCTGATGGAAGGAGAGCCTTCTGTAAATGATATAGCAATTGTTTGGTTGAGCTATAATATACATGGCAATGAATCCTCCTCTATTGAGGCGTCTATGATGACAATTTATGATCTTATTGATCCGGAGAATCAAAAAACCAAAGAGTGGTTAAAGAATACTGTGGTCGTGATTGATCCATGTATAAATCCTGATGGCCGTGACCGATATGCTAATTTTTACAATCAGTTTGGCGGAAGAAGCTATAACCCTAATGGAGATGCTATTGAGCATCATGAACCATGGCCGGGAGGAAGGCCTAACCATTATCTGTTTGATCTGAATCGTGACTGGGCATGGCAGACACAAATAGAATCCGCACAAAGAAGTGAATTATATCATAAGTGGATGCCGCATATCCATGTGGATTTCCATGAGCAGGGATATAACAGCCCCTATTATTTTGCCCCTGCAGCGGAACCTTTTCACGAGGTGATAACTCCATGGCAGCGGGAATTTCAGATAGAAATTGGCAGGAATAATGCCCGCTATTTTGATGAGGAAGGATGGCTTTACTTTACAAAAGAACGTTTCGATCTCCTTTATCCGAGTTATGGTGATACATATCCAACTTATAATGGTGCTATCGGAATGACATATGAACAAGCTGGTGGCGGGTATGCCGGTTTAGGAATAATTACTGAATATGGCGATACATTAACACTTAGAGATCGGGCGCTCCATCATCACACTACCGGACTTTCTACTGTGGAGGTTACTTCCCGAAATGCTTCCAATGTAGTAAAGGAATTTGATCAGTATTTTGCCGACAACATGAATAATCCTGCTGTTTATTACAATAGCTATATCATTAGCAGGGACAATGAACCGGATAAGATCGAGAGGCTTACCCGCTTTCTTGATAAGCAAAAAATCACCTATGGTTTAGCTCCTGTGGGAGGAAAAGCATTTACAGCTTACGATTACCAGACACAATCAAATACTAAAATTAATTTAAAGCAGGGCGATATAGTGATTTCATCTTATCAGCCCATGGCACGGTTGATAAAAGTATTTTTTGAACCTAAAACAATGGTAACGGATACTTTAACCTATGATATCACAGCTTGGTCTTTACCTTATGCATATGGTGTAAAAACATTTGCTACTACCGAACGAATTGCCCCGGCAGGAAAATATAAAGCTGAAGAGCCACAAGCTGTTAATATGGAAAGGCCATATGCTTATGTAATGAAGTACAACAGTTTTGATGATGCCAAATACCTCGCTTATTTATTGAAAAATCGGGTAAATGTACGTGTGGCGCAGAAGCCCCTTACAATTGATGGTAAAACTTATAACCGGGGTTCTTTAGTAATCACACGAAGAACAAATGAATTTTTAGGTGATCGTTTTACAAAGATCGTAAGAGATGGTGCCAGAGAAATGGAAAGAACTGTTGTCCCTGTAAAATCCGGTTTTGTTGAAGCAGGCCCAGATCTCGGATCGGGGGAGATAAGCCGTGTGGCAGCACCTAATGTAGCGGTACTGGCCGGCGAACAGGTTTCTTCCCTGGCATTTGGAGAGATCTGGCATTATTTTGAGCGCCAGCTGGAGTACCCTGTTACAGTTATTGGAACAGATTATTTCAATCGTGTCAACCTATCAGAATATGATGTTTTTATTGTGCCTCATGGTTACTATCAGTTATTTGATGAAAGCGCATTAGGTAAAATCAGAGACTGGGTAAGAGCAGGAGGAAGATTAATACTTCAGGGCAATGCATTACGAAGCTTTGCTGAGAAAGAAGGATTTGGCTTAAAGTCATTTGCTTCTGAAGAAGAAAAAATAGCCTTTGAAAAATCACGGGAAGAGGTGCTGGAAAATGAGGCGTTAAATCCATACTCCGACCTGGAAAGAGATGACCTCAGCAATTCAATTTTTGGGGCGATTTATAAGATCCAGCTTGACAATACCCATCCGCTTGCTTATGGTTATGAAAATGAATATTATACATTAAAAACCAATGAGCTTAAGTATTCATATTTAGATGCGGGGAATGTGGGTACTTTAAGAGGGGAAGCAAAGCCAATTAGTGGGTTTGCAGGTTTTTATGCTACTCAAAAATTAAAGGACAGCCTGGTTTTTGGGGTAGAACCTATGGGTAGCGGTGAAGTGGTTTACATGGTTGATAATCCGCTGTTCCGTGGCTTCTGGGACAATGGGAAATTGCTTTTTTCAAATGCGGTATTTATGGTAGGGAGATAATTATTAACCACTGAGTCGCAAGGGACCCGCAATGGTTCACGGAGGATGTTTTTAAAAGAAAATGAATAGGACATTAGATCTAAATAGGAGTTTAATTTCATTTGGGGTGCCAATAATCCTTCTGGCAATTTTGATTTTACTAATGAAGTCTCAATTGCTGGTAGGGAATGAAATTTTGAGTATAGCCATCACAATAGATCTATTGCTGCTGGTGCCATTTGTTTATTTCCTGCTTATCCGAAAAAGTGAGATTCCGAATACAACAGTGGTTCCTGTTATGATAGTGGGATTATTAATTGGTTCTTACTTTTTACCAAAGGAAAGCCAAAATTACCTGCAACTATTTAAAACCTGGGCATTACCGGTAGTTGAAGTTTCGATACTCATTTTTGTGGTGGTTAAAGTAAGGGGTGCAGTAAAAGAATATAAGGCGTTAAAAGGATCTTCACCAGATTTTTTCAATACATTGAAAAGCACTTGTTATAAAATCCTTCCTAAAAAACTCGTATTGCCATTTGCAACTGAAGTAGCAGTGATCTATTACGGATTTATTAATTGGAAAAATCGAAGGCTGCAGGAAAATGAATTCTCCTACCATAAAAACAGCGGTACTCCCGCTTTATTTGGAGTGTTTATTTTACTTATAGGCATTGAGACAGTTGCCCTTCATTTTCTTCTTGCTTTGTGGAGCAGTCTTGCAGCCTGGATACTTACAGGATTAAGTTTATATACTGCAATTCAGGTTTTAGGATTTGCTAAATCCTTATCCCAAAGGCCAATTTCAATCAATGGAGATATCCTTTCACTAAAATATGGAATTTTAAATGAAGCTGAAATCTCATTATCTGACATTGATCATATAGAACTTTCAGCGAAACCATTGATTAAGAATAAATTATCTCGGGCACTTTCACCTCTAGGAGAAATTGAAAGCCATAATATAATTCTTCATTTAAAGAAGGAAAAAGAGTTAACAGGATTATATGGAATGAAGAAAAAGTTTAAAATAATTGCTTTTCATATTGATGAACCGGATCAGTTTAAAGAAAGAATAGAAAACATATTATAATAAGAGGCTTAAATTTCATTTAGTTAACCTAAATTCAGAGGCTCACAGCTTACAAAAAAAAATCCCCCGAAGACCTTGTCTCCAGGGGATTTTCCGTGTCTATTAGTTGGCTTTGTTGATACTAATGTAGAGCGTATTAGTTAAAATATAAACACCGACTCGGTCAACGACCACTTTAACAGATTAACTGCAATAATTCAGGATCAGTTGTTTAGAAAGTTAAATACTATTTTGCCTAATATCCTTGTAAATCGAAATTTTCACTGTCAATCATGGTTACCGGCTTGCCCATTTTCTTTTGTATTACTTTAAAATGATGCTGTTCTTCGGGAGAAATTAAAGAAATAGCTTCCCCAACAGAACCAGCTCGCCCTGTTCTTCCGATGCGGTGAATATAATCTTTTGGAGAGCGGGGTAACTCATAATTAATAACATGTGGCAAGAATTCAATATCTATTCCTCTGGAAAGCAGGTCTGTTGTTACTAATACCGGAAGTTTTCCTTCCTTAAAGTTTTTTAAAGCTTTTGTCCTGGCACCCTGGCTTTTTTTGCTGTGGATAGCTTCAGCACTTACACCATTTTTCCGAAGCTTTTCGGTTACAGTATCTGCCTTATGTAAAGATGAAGTAAAAACCAGCACCTGCTTTAGATCATGGGTTTTAATTAAATATCGCAATAAAGGACCTTTCTTCTCCTGGGGCACAAAATAAGCCAATTGCCTGATCAGGTCAATATCTTCAGCTTCTGATCCTGATTCTATTTTAATTACAACAGGATCATGCAGTAAAAGCTCCTTAATATGCTGGACATCTTTGCTGAGTGTTGCAGAGAACAACAGGTTTTGGCGCTTTTCAGGCAAAAGTTTAAAAACACGGTCCATCTCTTCCTTAAAACCGAGATTAAGCATTTTATCAGCTTCATCCAGGACAAGAGTATCAATATCTGATAAATGAACTGCTTTTGATCCAACCAGCTCCAGTAGCCTTCCCGGAGTAGCAACTAAAATATTGGTGCCATATAAACCTTTCATCTGTGGGTTAATAGATACACCACCGTATACGGCAAATGACTTTATATCATCAGGAAGGGCTGATCCAAAAAGTTTGAAAACCTCCCACACCTGAATAGCCAGTTCACGTGTAGGCACCATAACCAATGCATTAATGTGCCTGCTTTTATCGACAATCTTACCCTGTAAATTATTTAATATGGGAAGAGCATAGCTTGCCGTTTTGCCCGACCCTGTTTTAGCAATGCCTAAAATATCCTTACCTTTCAATATAGCAGGGATAGCTTCTTGCTGTATTGGATAAGGCTTAGTATATCCATTTGCTTCCAGTGTTTTTAATAAAGATGAATGTAAACCTAATGAAGTAAAAGACATGTCGAGAGGTTAAGGGAATTAAGAGAGTTTTATGGATACAAAGGTATTGATAAATAATATTATTGGTCTTATTATAAACACCCTACTATACCTGCTTTATTTGCTTTTTGCCTCTGCCTATAAATATGGTAAACATAACAATTACACCCATTATCTCTAATCTTCCAACCCACATAACCATACTTAGGATCCATTTGGCGGATGTAGGTAATTGATGTCCAGTTACTCCGGAACTTAAACCTACATTATTTAATGCCGAATTAACCTCAAATAGTATTTCATAAAAATTATATTGACCATACAGTATGTGGGAAAGCATAAAAGTACCAGCAGTAAGGATAATAATCCATACAAACAGTAGTATGGCAGCCAGTCTAATTTTTAAGAATGCTTCTTCATTTTCGATC
This sequence comes from Candidatus Cyclobacteriaceae bacterium M2_1C_046, assembly GCA_051418055.1. GTDB lineage: Bacteria > Bacteroidota > Bacteroidia > Cytophagales > Cyclobacteriaceae > JBPRGH01. The sequence goes on from JBPRGH010000010.1 coordinate 63,141, forward strand.
TGTTTACCGTTATATGTTAATTTAAACCTAAATTCTTCTTTATCAGGAGTAATGGCTTGCCTAACGTTTTCTTTCATTATTTTAATTAACCATGCTATACGTTGTGTTTTTAACCCACCGGTTGTCGAGCTTGAATTACCACCTAAAAACATTGCAATTAGCAGAGGAAATAAAAACAAAGCGGGCCACTCGGAAAGAGCGACAGAGTTAAAGCCACAGGTACCCAAAGCAGAAGTTGTCTGAAAAAAAACATCCACCGCGCTTGCTTCACTATTTGCTATGAATGAGAGGGTGATAATTAAAATAAAAAAGATTACAAAATATCTTAACTGGGTTTGCTCCAATAATCTTTTAAAATTTCTATTTACAAGTAACACATGGATTTTGAAGCTAAAAGACCCTAAAAGGATAATGGGAACAGCAGCCCATTTTATTCTTTCATCGTAACCAGTGAAACTATCTTTAGTTATTGAGAAGCCTCCGGTGGATATACCCGTGATCCCGTGGTTAATCGATTCCCACAAGGGCATACCTACAAGAAAAAAAACAGTGACGGATAAAAAAGTATAAGCAATATATATCCATAATATCTTTATTATTTTCTTTTTTGGATCATCATATTCACTTTTCCACCCCATTGCCTCTGATTGATATAGGCTCTCACTGCTATGTGCTGTATCAAGTATTACTACTGCAAGAAAAATAATTCCCAGGCCACCAACCCATTCTGTAATTGAACGCCACCACTGGATTGAATGAGGAATCATACTGGGATCATCAAGCATTGTGAGTCCGGTGCCTGTAAACCCGGACATTGATTCAAAAAAGGAATTGTGGAAATTGGCAAAAATGGCCATCTGTGGACTAATATCCGCTTCAGGAATAAGGAGAGATACTCCATAAAAGGGAATAGTACCCAGGAAAGGGAGGAGCATCCAAACCAGGCTTATTAATGCATATGATGAGCCAGGTACAGTTTCTTCATAAGTGTAAAATGCTCGATAAAACAATTGCCCCAGTCCAAAACTGATTATAGTCAGAATACCAAAAGGAATAAGGGCATACCATTCTTCAAAAAAAATGATAACTACAAATGTAGATAAAGATAAAAAACCGGGGATATGAAGGAATGCTCCTAAATCTTTTAAAAAGGCACGTTTGTGTACGCTAAGCATTAATAATTTAAGTCTCTTTAGTTTTTTGCGCGTTCAGTAACCTAACTGAAAAACAGCACTTCAGGTTTTTATTAAATGATCAAATTGGTTGAAATAATACATTTTCCTATTGGCTCAATTTTTCACCCATATCCAACCCTCTTCTTTAATATCCTGATCAATTTTTTCAGGGGCTGCAGCTTTTCCTTCAATAAAATCAATACCTGCCAGGCAGCAGATAAATGCATCAAAATCATGTTCTATAGAAATGAGGTCTACTCCATTAGGATTTATAAAGTTGTAATAAACTTTTAATTTTTCATAAATGTCTTTCCTTGCCTCAATATTATCTTTTTTATAACCTTTAATTGAAAAGCCATTTGATAATAAGGTGGCAGCAGGATATACTTCCACTAAACCAAATTTATTAAGCTCCTGTGTATTCCACAGCAATTGAAATTCAAAATTTAATTCTTTTTCAATACTGCCGATCCTTTGCAAAGTAAAAAAAGCAGTACGGGCAATACGATCTGCCGTTATTTCCAGTGTTGTTTTCTTAAACCTGCGGGAGATATCAAGGTCAGTCTTTCTTTTGAAGAACAGATCAGGCTCTATATTTAGAGGCCTGCCGGCGCAGTGTATATTTAATGTTTTCCTAAACGAAACCGGCCACCCAAGAGGGGCATCAATTGCCAATATTGCCTTTTCCGAATTTTTTATCCAACTAGCTATGGTAGCTATAAAGGGTTTTTTACTATCCCACCGTTCAGTTATTGTAAAAGAGCCGTTATTATACTCTCCCAGGATACAACCAATATTTTTATCCTGTACTGCAGCATCTAGGCCAATAATGGTCATTTTATCTAATGATTTGTATAATGATACTTTTTCTTAGGTCATTCTATTAGAATTTTATACAACAGTGCATTGGGAACAGGCTCTACTTCAGCATATTGGATACGAATTGAATTATACTCTGTAAATGAACAACAGTTTTCTGTCAATCTTTCAGCTTCAATATATAATTCAAATAGACGAGTGTCCAGATGATTTATAGAATATATGACAGTTTCCGTTTGCCAGCCAATGCTATTCAGCTGGATCAGATTAACTCCATTCTCAGTTATAAAGTTGGAAATTACAGGCTGTTCGGTGGCCACATCAATTATATTAATATCTTCAGGTTTATAGGTCCCATTGGTAAAGAGATTTTCTCTTGTTCCTTTATCAATCAACTCAAAATATATAGGATCCGGAGAGCTAAAACATGCTACATCCTCACAGTCATGCTTGCATCCCTGGGCCAATAGAATGAATGGTAAGATAAGCATAAGATATTTAGATTGTTGCATATATAATTATTCAGGTAGTTATCTAAATTAAGAAGATTAGTAAAGAAACTATAATTTCTAAATCATATTTATTATTCTTCTTCCCATACAAAATCCCAGATAGGCTCCAGGCCCAAAAGGTGTTCAACAAAGTAATTCCACTTTAATTTAGTGAAATATTTTCCATGATCCCCCTGATACCCATGTCGCTGGCTGGGAAGTATCATCATATCAAATTGCTTATCAGCTTTTATTAATGCTTCGGCAAGTTTAAAGGTTGCGGAAGGATTAACATTTTCGTCAATTCCGCCATGGGTGATCAGCAATTTACCTTTTAGATTTCCTGCCATTGTTATATTAGACTGGAGGTGATAGGTAGAGTCTACAGGCCAGCCCATATACATTTCCGGCCACCAGGCTTTTTCCATTCGGTGATCATGGTCGGCAGAACTTGCTACTGCAACTTTATAAAATTCAGGAAAGGCGAGCAAACCTCGTGCTGCATCATATCCTCCGGCCGAATGACCAAATATTCCCACACGAGTTGTATCTATCCAGCTGAATTTTTCAGACAGCTGTTGTATAGCTCCAATATGATCGACCAATCCTCCACCGAGGTTTTTGTATGAGTAATTATGAAATGCTTTAGAGCGTTTTGCTGTTCCCAGTCCATCAACCTGTATGATAATAAATCCAAGTTCTGCTAATGCCTGATTATAAAATGTCCTTCTGAATGAATTAGGAAATACATTTGTATGGGGGCCTGTATAGCTATTATCAATTATCGGATATTTTTTATCTGGATTAAAATGAGTTGGTTTCCAAAGGGCACCGTAAATTTCAGTTTTACCATCATGAGCTATCGCAGAAAATTCCTGTGGAGGCTGCCAGTTTTTGAGAGCGGATATATCTGCGGTTCCTATTTCCTTTAGTACTTTTCCTGAAGAGGCACTTCTTAGAACAGTAACTGTTTTATCGTTTGAAGTAGAGAAATTATCTACGAGATATTTCCCATCCGGCGAAAAATCTATATCGTGATGGCGGTTTTCAGGGGTAAGCAATTTCAAATCAGCCCCATCAAAGGACAGGCTGTAAAGATGCTGATAATATGGATTTCGCCCTTTTTCCTTACCAGAAGCTAAAAAATATATGCGCTTATTTTCCTGATCTATATGCTCAATATCATTAATATAATATTCTCCATTCGTTACTCTTGATGTTTCATTAGTTTCAAGATCAAGCTTATAAAGTTGCCTCCAGCCATCTTTTTCGGAGAGAAAAAATAATACTCCGCTCTCCTCAGCCAGCTGGAAATCAAAATTATCAATATTTGTTGAGCTTGATTCGGAGTAAATTTCCTGTAGCTCTTCTTTTTGAAGGTCGAAAGTATAAAGGGATAAATTTTTAAATCCCCGGCTGGATCTTCTTAAATAAACTTTACCGGGAGTTTCAGACCACGTGACGGAGATACTATTGATATGAGTGCTTTTTGGCAATTCAGGTTTAACTTCTTTTCCTGTCTTGACATTAAAAAATGCAGGCTCAACATATACCATTCCCGTATCTCCGGGTGATCCGCGGTAATATGATAGCAGCACGGGGCGGTATAATGTATCTATACTCCAGTCGAGCAGATACATTTTTTGTGCAGTTGTTAGATCATAAATATTTGTATAGATCCATTTGCCATCCTCAGACCAGTCAGCATAGAATTGCTCAGGCCTTTCACCTCCTTCACCTATAATTATATCTCCCCAACCATACGGAGCAGCATATTCATATCCCTTTTTGCCGTCGGAGCTTAGCTGCTTTACTTCATCATTTTTTGCCGATCTAATATATAAGTTGTAATCTTTTGCATATGCAATCCAGTCTTTATCAGGAGAAAGCTTCTCTTTTTTATCTTCTTTTGATTTCGATTGGTTAGCGGTTAAAGTATAAGATTCTAAATTTAACTTATACTGTCTATTCTTTACTGTGAACAGTAGCTCTTTAGAATCTTTATAACTCACATTCGTGACAGGGAGATCATCTGGTTTTATATCTTCATTAAGTGTATTTGTCAGGAGATGAGCCAGTTTTGCATGATCAAATAATTCTGCATTATTAAGACCGGGGAATTCAATTTTTAAATATTTTTTCTCTTTTGCTGATTGATGGATATACCAGAAGCCGGTGCTGTCAGCAAACCATTGAGGCTCAATATGAATGTTAAATACTTTTTTATTAAACAGGTTATACGGAAGAAAACTTACCGCTCTTTGATAATCTTCTATTGCAGCTTTTTCCTGAGCAGGAATAGCAACGGAAATAAATAAGAAAATAAAGAGAATGATTATTTTTTTCATAATGCTTTAAGCTAAAACAGATATTTAATTTAACAACTGTTGGAATAGGATCAGAGGAATTAGCAAAAAATTTTCCCTGATAAATAATTGGGCAGCGAGGAATGGGGGCTGAATAAGTAAGCTCTAATAATGGGCAGGATATGTTGATATCCTGAAAATACTCATAAAAATCGCCAATTCTCTTCATCATTGCCTATAATTTTCTACAATAAAAGCATTAAAAAATGCAGGCATCTTTTTTGTCTCTGCTTAAGACATTAATTATCAGCAATTTATAGTTATTACAAGGGATATCGTGCTCATTGGTATCATTTTTACTTCTATATAGTTATATAAATAGAAACAATTGAATGTATAGCCACCAAAATAAATGGGAAAAGAAATATTAACAGTAGCGAAGAATCCTGGACAGAAAAAGAGATTTATGCAGCAGGTGCTTAATGATATGAAGGCACTGGAATATATGTTGGAAAACGATTTATTAGAGAAGGATAAAGTTCGTATTGGAGCAGAGCAGGAGCTTGATTTTGTTGATAAGGATTGGAATCCGGCTTCAATAGCCCTTGATATATTAGATGAGTTAGACGCGGATTTCCTTACTACCGAATATGCCAAATTTAATCTTGAGATAAATGCTGACCCTCTTGAATTTAAGGAAAAGGTATTTTCAAGATTAAAAGAAAACCTGCTGGAGAAGTTAAATCCGGTGATTGATGCCGCGGCAAAAAGAGATGCAAAAATTATTTTAACGGGTATATTACCTACTTTAAAAAGAAGGCATCTTTCCCTCGACAACCTCACTCCCAGCCCCAGGTATAAGACCATGCTTAACATGGTAAACAAGTCAAGAGGTAAAAATTATGAGTTTCATATTAAAGGGCTGGATGAGCTAATAACCCGTGAAAACCCTACCGTATTTGGCGGTTCTTTTACAAGTTTTCAGATACATCTGCAGATAAATCCTGTAGAGGCAGCATCGCTTTACAATTGGGCGCAGGCAATATCAGCACCCATTCTTGCAGCATCTGTAAATTCGCCCCTGTTTCTTAAAAAGAGGCTATGGCAGGAAACCCGTATTTCCCTTTTTCAGCAAACTACAGATACACGTAAACCATATAAAAACCATAAGCAGGAGAACCCACGGGTATTATTAGGTAATGCTTGGGTAGAGGATTCTATTTTAGAGATCTTTCAGGAAGACATCTCCCAATATCCAATTCTTGTCGGAACCGATATCGATGAGAATGCAATGGATATAATTAACGATGGAGGGATACCAAAGCTTGAAGCTTTAAATTTCCATAATGGAACTATCTACAGGTGGAACAGAATGTGTTATGGTATAACTTCAGGAAAGCCACACCTAAGAATTGAGAACAGGATCCTTCCTTCTGGCCCAACTCTGGAGGATCAACTTGCAAATACTGCTTTTTGGACTGGTATGATGCGTGGAATGCCTAAAAAATATGCTACAATAAAAAATAAATTAACTTTTGATAAAGCTAAATCTAATTTTTATAAAGCAGCCCGGTATGGTCTTGATGTACAATTCGACTGGGTGCAAAATACAAAAGTATCTGCCAAAGAATTAATAATGGATGAGCTACTGCCAATAGCAAGACAAGGATTGGAAAAAAGCGGTATAGATCAGGATGAAATAAACCATTATCTTGGAATAGTTGAAAAAAGAGTCGATACCGGAAAAACGGGAGCTAAATGGATGTTGGATAATTTTAACCGGCTAAAAGATGCGACATCCGCGGATGAAGCAGCATCTAATGTTACAGCAGGGATCATTAAAAGGCAACTGAATGGAAAGGCCGTTCATGAATGGTCTTCTGTCAGAACCGGTGAGGCTGGTATTAGGTCCTGCCGCTCATGGACTATTGAGCAGATAATGAGTAAAAACCTTTACACCGTTAGGCAGGATGATCTGGTAGAAGTAGCATGTAACATCATGGATTGGAAGAACATTAGCCATTTGCCTGTAGAAACGATAGACGGTAAACTTGCCGGTTTACTAACCCAAAAATTATTATTTAAAAAAATGCTTAAACCAGATTTTAATCCTGGTGATGAATTTGTAAAAGATGTGATGTTAACAGATATGGTCACTGTAACTCCCGATGATCTGATCATTGATGCAATACAGCTTATGCTGGATCTAAACATCACTTGCTTACCAGTGATCGATAACAATAATCTTGCGGGGATCGTTACAGAACATGATTTCGTACAGTTTTCGAAACACCTGTTCCAACAAATGGATAAACAAAATAAGTCGTGATAAAAGTAGAATTTAAAGCACTCGATAAAACAGTAGAAACAAGTCGGGAAATTGGACACTACACTCATAATCATCCCGGACCTTTATTATTAGTTACTGCCGGTGTTCATGGCAATGAGCCCAGTGGAATTATAGCGTTAGATCGTGTTTTTAGGTTTTTAGAAAAAAATAAGGTGCCTATTAATGGCAGCTTTATTGGACTATGCGGAAATGTGTCGGCCCTAAAGGAAGCAAAGCGATTTGTTGATCAGGACCTGAATCGCTCCTGGGGTGAAGAAGAGGTTGATAAAATCATTACCTCCAATAAAAAAAATCTAAACACCGAACAAAAGGAAGCAAAAGAGATCCTGGATTATATTGAAAAGCTAAATTTTGATAAATATGATAACAAATGGTTTCTCGATTGCCATACTACATCATCAGAAAGTATCCCCTATTTCAGTGTAGAGGAAAAAGGGGAGTGCCTGACTTTTGCACGTCGCTTTCCGGTACATTCCGTTCTTGGATTTGCTGCAATGATCCCTACCACGATTGATGCTTATTTTTGCCGCAGCGGGTTTAATGGATTTACTCTGGAATCAGGGCAGCACGATGAGATATCATCAGTAGAGAATTGTGAAGCGGTTATATTTTTAGCATTGGTACAGAGCGGCTGTGTAGGCGCTCAGCACCTGGAATGTTATCAGCGATGCAATAATGTGCTTGCAAAAATTATAATGGAGGATAAAAAAACATTTGATATCATCTACCGGCATGAAATAAAAGAAGAAGATGAATTTAAGATGCAGCCGGGATTTGTGAATTTTCAGAAGATCAGAAAAAATGAACTTCTTGCTACTGATAAAAATGGTGAGATAAAATCAAAATGGGATGCGCGAATTCTTATGCCGCTTTATCAGAAGCAGGGAAATGATGGGTTCTTTGTCATTGAAGAAAAAGGATAAATTAATCTTTAATTATTTTAAGTAAAACACTGTTCTTTTTACCCGTAAGGTGAAGCAGGTATATTCCCTGTGAAATATGTTGTACATTAACTTTTAATACCTTCTTATCAAGAATAACAAAGGGTATCGCTGACAGTATTTTTCCTTCAGGGGTCAAAATTCTTATCTGCTGAATGTCAGAGGCAAATTTTTCATCGGGAAATTTAATAAATATCTCATCTTTACCCGGATTAGGATAGATTACTATTTTATTACTAATTCCCTTAATTAAAGAATTGATCAGAACAGGATGAAGTTGTGATTGTGGGACAATGGCTCGTTGCAATTTCGAGGTGGACCAGAATAATTTAACTACAGCCCCGCCTGCCTCTTCAAAATATTCAAGTTTTACGGGGTATGTTTTCCCTTCCTCTAAAATAATCGATCCACTCCATTCTGTAGGGCCTTGGGGTATCCACTTATCGATAATTAATTCATTATTTATCCATAAACGAACCCCATCATCCGAAAGGGTGGTGAAGGTATAGGTATCCGAAAAATAAGGCTGGATCTCTCCAAGCCATCTGATTGTATAGAAATCATCTCCCAGGTTATCCGTGGAAGGACTGCCACCATGCCATTCAAAATTAATTTCAGAATCAATTCTGTTAAATATTGGTGAAGATTCAAAATCAGGAGTATTTGTGTTGTAATAATAACCTCTTAGCCCAATTCCGCTGCCAATAGGAATACGATTATATATTGCGGTTAGCATTACAGTGGAATCGGGAGCATGGAATTGTACTGTTGAACCATCATTCACCTCCAGCCATTTATCAAACATATATAAGTTGCCGTTATACTCCTGGATTTCCGGCGCAACAACAGTTCTTAATACTCCTATGACAGAAAGGTTTTCATGTGGCGCCACAATTTTTTTCCCATCCAGATTTAGAGAAAGGCCGGCAGGTTCGGTATGTAATGAAATTATTGTTTTTTCTGGGATTATATCTTTAAAAGTCGTTTGGGTAAGGCCTTCGCTATCTGTGGCTATCAAATAAACCCTATACCATACATTATCATCAACCTCTCCCACAGTTGGAATTGTAAATGATCCTTCTGCAACACTGTCCACAGGTGGCATTGCCGGATGTGTATGATCCATATGGTGAAAATCAATAAACCAGGCCAGATTAGCCTCAGACAATTGGCCATCTTCAGGGTCTGTAGCTTCACCCTTAAAAGTAATTGTTGTACCGGCACGGTATGTAGCTCCATCTTCAGGAAATTGAATAACAGGTTCCGGTCGATTGCCATCGGAAACAGTTAATGTTGCAGTAGCACTGGTATCTGACCCTTCCAAATTAGAGACGATACAGGAAAATTGAGCGCCGTTTTCTAGAAGTGTAACATTTTCAAGTGTATAAACGGACTGATTTGCACCTGTAATTGTAGCATTATCTTTTAACCATTGATACTCAAGAGTCCCTGCTCCTGAAGCCTTTACTTCAAATGTGGCTGATTCTCCAACGGTTATTAATTTAGGATCAGGATTTTTTGATATATAGGGTGCGCCACTACCTGTATATTCTACTTTCCATAATTTTCCATTTGTAGTGCTGGTATTATCCTGCTCTGAGCCTCCTCCGATTCCCGCCCTGTCAAGATAATAGAATGATCCCTCTGAATCTACCAAAAAAGACAAAGGACGATCAATAGAACTTGCGAATATACCTTTCACCTTATAAGATTCAGGATCAAGCATTTTTATATATCCCCCACAATAGTCACCAAAGAAAAACATGTTGTGATATTCCGAGGGGAAGGCAAATACTTCAGGATCATAAAAGGCAGCACCTACGGCAGCACATCCAATGTCATGAGAATATGCATAAACAGGGTCCTGGTAATTTTCAGGAGGTGTTTGATTACTAATATATCCTTCTATTATTGGCCAGCCATAGTTTCCACCTGCTATTATTTCATTTATCTCTTCAAAATCAGCCTGCCCTACATCAGTAGTAAAAATTTTTCCGGAAGAACTATGAATATCAAAAGTAAATGGATTGCGAAGCCCCATGGCGTATATGGATCTGTATTTACCCTCCAGCTCATTATAGAAAGGGTTATCCTCAGGAATAGAGCCGTCATCATTGATACGCAGGATCTTTCCTAAGAGTGTTGTCTTTTCCTGTGAATTCTCCGCACGAGCCCCATCACCAACGGCTATATAAAGCGTTCCATCAGGGGCGAAATTCATGGCTCCACCATTATGGATGGTGCCTGAAAGGATATCAAGATCGAGAAGTACCTCTTCACTTCCGGGAATAGAATAATCTCCATTGGCTGTAAATCTGCTTACCCGGTTATGATTTGCTCCGGCTACAGTGTAATAAACATAAAATAAATTATTAAGCTCAAAGTCAGGGTGGAAAGCAATTCCGGCTATGCCGCGTTCATTGTAATTATCTACCTCAAGTGTAAGGAAGGGATCTTCTAATAATTTATCATCTCTTACAATTAGTATAGTACCATTTTTTTCGGCTATAAATATTCTGCCATCCGGCGCTATCGCCATAGAAACCGGATCGAGGTTTTGAGCAATTAAAGTTTCTATAAAACCATCGGGCAGCTGACCCCCTAAAGCTTTTGGAGGGAAAAGGTGAAAAGCCAGAAAAGTAGAAACTATAATGCTGCAGAGGATCTTCATGAACTACAAGTTAGCAAAAAATGGGCGGGTTATTAATAAATGTTTTATAAATGGCCCCTAACTTGATTGATCGGATTTTAATTTAATAAGATTTATAGTATGAGCTGTTCAGCCAAAAAGGCCGGCTTCATTCAATAATCCCCACCCGGCGGTAAAAAGTTATTCTTAAGAGACGTTGTAGTAGTTTGAAAATCTTTCAATTTAGGCTACTATTCCTTTATCCAGTTCAAAAGCTCATCAATGCTGCTTGTTGAAACATAATGATAGTTTGGGCGTGCCTTATCATAGATCTTCCTGGCCATGATTTCACCATCATTTGTTTTGATCAGCTCTTTATACAAAGGCATTAGAAATTTTCTTCTTCCTGTTTCCGTAAGAAAATCCTCAAGCTTTTTATTCGCATCATCATACTGATATTGAATGGCTTTTACCAGCCATGCGGTCAGTACTTCAGTATTTCCTGTTAAAGTAAATCCAAACGCTTCATCCAGCTCCTTAACCTTTTGCTGCTCAAGTGTATCCGGTAATGAACGAACGAAATGCAGCCACTCATGTGAGCTCCACTCTTCTGTATTCAGCTGTTTAGCCGGTGTTCCTTCAATCCACTTCTCCAGCTGCGCCTCAACTTTTGCAAATTTATCTGAAGTGGGTTTTGGGGCATCTTCAGGTAAATCACTTTCATAGATCCATGTTGTAAGTCGTTCTTCAGGATAATCCAGGGCATTCGCAGCATATAAATGAGTCTGAATATAATCGAGGAAATCCTCAGTTGTCATTGCCTCAAAAGCATTTTCACTGAAATATTTATTAAGAAAAGCATCAAATTTTTCCCGGCCAACTTCTTCTTCAATTGATCTTAAAAACAAATATCCTTTATCATAAGCAATAGATGTCATTCCCTCGTCCGGGTTCCTTCCTTCCAAAGCTAGCTTAAGTTCAGTATCTGCTGCCTTGCCCTCAGCAATCAGCTCCTGGATTTCATCCTGTAGGCCCTGATAGGAAAGACTTGCCAGCATCTCCGCATAGTCTCTGCCATAAAGCGCTTCCATTATCCGCTGCTCGAAATAAACAGTGAATCCTTCATTAAGCCAGAAATCGTCCCACGTTGCATTTGTTACCAGATTGCCACTCCACGAATGCGCCAGCTCATGGGCTATAAGTGAAGTTAATGACCTGTCTCCCGCCAAAATTGTAGGTGTAGCAAAAGTTAACCGCGGGTTTTCCATGCCGCCAAACGGGAAACTTGGGGGAAGTACAATTATATCATAACGCTCCCAGCGGTAAGGGCCATAAAGATCTTCTGCAGTGGAGATCATATTTTCAAGATCCCCAAATTCGTAGGCAGCCTTTTCAATTACAATTGGCTCGGCATATACTCCGCTTCTGTCACCTAAAGCACTAAATTCGAGATCTCCCACTGATAATGCCATCAGGTAGGCAGGAATAGGCTGTTCCATTTTAAATTCATAAACTCCTGAACCATTTTTCTCCTGAGGGTTTTCGGCACTCATAAGTGCAATAAGATCAGCAGGTACTTTAACGGTAGCATTATAAGTAAACCGTATCCCTGGTGAATCCTGCAAAGGGATCCATGACCTTGCCAGTATTGCCTGTGATTGCGTAAAGAGGAAAGGGTGTTTTTTACCGGCAGTTTGCTGAGGGCTTAGCCATCGCAATGCTTCCGCCATTTCACTTGTTGTGTATCTTATAATTACACTGTCCATCCCTTCTTTTAGCTGAATATGAAGTGGCTGGCCCAGAAATTTAATTTTATAACCGAGCTTATACTCTGCTTCGGTACCATCGGGCCATACTATCTCATGTATAGTAAGCTCCTTTGTGTCGAGCACTAATTCTTTGGCGCTATGTGCAGCTATAAACTGAATGGTAGCCACACCATTAATAACATGCTTGTCAAAATCTACTTCAGCATCCCAGTTAAGGTGAGACATTTTAGCCTCCCGTATATCGGCAAATGAATGAGGGTCTTTTACTACCAATTTATCTCGATCTAAAATTTCTCTAGGATGTTCTGAAGTACGCTGGCAACTCATAATCAATAATGCCAGGCACAGCATTTTACTCATAAATAAGAACTTCTTCATCATTTATTATGGTTAGCTGTTTTTCTTCAGAAGCTTCAACTCTACCTATGACCTGCGCAGGTATCCGGAATGACTCTGAAATTTTGATAATATCCTCTGCAATCTCTTCCGGTACATAAAGCTCCATCCGATGTCCCATATTAAAGACTTTATACATCTCTTTCCATTCAGTATTGCTTTCTTCTTTTATCAATTTAAAAAGAGGAGGGGTTTTAAAGAGATTGTCCTTTACAACATGAATATTATCTATAAAATGAAGGACCTTGGTCTGGCCGCCACCACTACAATGGATAATTCCGTTTATCCTATTTCTAAAGTGCTTGAATATTTCAATCATTACAGGGGCATAGGTCCTTGTTGGGGAAAGTACAAGCTCGCCGGCTGTGACAGGAACGCCGGGTAAAGGGTCAGTAAGTTTTAATGATCCATTATACCGGAGAAGTTCAGGAACAAGGGGATCATAGCTCTCCGGATATTTTTCTGCATATTCCTTATAAAAGACATCATGTCGTGCGCTGGTCAATCCATTGCTGCCCATTCCTCCGTTATAGGAATTTTCATATGTCGCCTGTCCGTATGATGCAAGCCCTACAATAACATTTCCGGGCTCTATTTTATTTTCAATAACGTCTGCCCTTTTCATTCGGGCAGTAACGGTGCTATCAACAATTATCGTCCTTACGAGATCGCCCACATCAGCTGTTTCGCCTCCTGTGGAAATAATGTTCATACCGTTATCGCGAAGCATTTGCAGCACCTCTTCAGTGCCGTTTATAATTTCGGCAATAACTTCACCGGGAATAAGGTTTTTATTGCGGCCTATTGTAGAGGAAAGCAGGATATTGTCTGTGGCTCCGACACATAGCAGGTCATCGGTATTCATAACGATAGCATCTTGTGCTATGCCTTTCCATACCGAAATGTCGCCTGTTTCTTTCCAGTATATATAAGCAAGGGAAGATTTTGTGCCTGCACCATCGGCATGCATAATGGTGCAGTAATTATCATCATGCCCTAAATGATCTTCAACGATTTTACAAAATGCCCTGGGATAAAGCCCTTTGCTAAGGTTTTTTATTGCAGCATGAACATCTTCCTTGCCGGAGGAAACTCCCCTTCCTTCGTAGCGGTCACTCATAACAACTTATTTTTTGCCTACTACAAAGGTAACTGAAATGCTCCTAAATGCTAATCGCCACCCTCTTCATCATCAAAATATTTGTCCTCATTAAAACCTTTATCTGGTCTTGCAGCCACATCAATGATCTTAAATTCGGTTCTACGGTTCTTGGCACGGCCTTCCGGATTATCAGTTCCGTCAGGATTGGTATTCGGTGCAATAGGGAAAGATTCACCATAACCTTTTGCTATAAGTCGGGATTTATCAATTCCCTGGTCCACGATATATTCCACGGCAGACTCTGCTCTTTTTTGAGAAAGCATCTGGTTATAACGCTCGGTATCCACACTATCAGTATGTGAGCTAAGCTCGATCTTGATATGAGGGTTATCTTCAAGAATAGTTACCAGCTTATCAAGCTCCTGTGCAGCATCCGGACGAATATCATATTTGTTGAAGTCGTAATAAATGTTTTCAAGAACAAAAACTTTATTTTTCTCAATTTTTTCTAAAACAACAAGAGTATCATAGCTTATATCTGTAACTAGCTGTGTCAGTGTATCACGATCTGCGGCCCGTCCGACAGTGGTAAATGGTACGCGGGTAACGAAATAATTTTCCGTATCACCCATTTTTTCTCCTACAAGCCTGTAATTTTCATGTTCATAAACACGGAACCTGAATTTGCCATCCTCTTCAGTGATTGTTTCATCAAGAACCTCATCTTTATAATCCAAAAGCTTTACCTGTACGCGTGGAAGAACAGTTAAATCACCATTGTCCTCTTTGGTCATTGTTATACCTTCAAGGAAGTAATTCACAATCTTCAGGTCAGGGTCCTGATTCACAAATGTATAAATATCATCATCACCTTTACCTTCAGCTCTGTTTGATGTAAAAAAGCCTCTGTCAGCTTTAAACATATAGATACCAAAATCATCGGCATTGCTATTTACCGGCTCACCCATGTTTTCTATTGAGGTCTGGCCGTTAACCCTTTTGGCAACAAAAATATCCAGGGCTCCAAAGCCGGGATGTCCGTCACTGGAGAAATACATATGACCATCATCAGAGATATAGGGGAACATTTCATTACCCGGTGTATTAATTTCGGACCCTAAATTTCTTACATCCCTAAACCTGCCTCGTGCATCCATTGTAGCCTGATAAATATCAGTACCGCCAAGTCCTCCCGGGCGATTAGATGCAAAATATAAAGTTCTTCCATTACGGCTGAAAGCAGGAGAGGAATCCCAATAGCCGGGATGGTTAATATTCAGCATTCTTGGCTCTGACCACTCCCCATTTCTGTAGCGGGTAATGTATAGGTTAACATCAGCTGTCCCTTTCTTTTTGCCGCTGTTGCCTTTTGCATAGATCATTGTGCGGCCATCTGGGGTAAAGGTCACAGAACCCTCATTGATGATCGGATCATTAATTAATTTCTTATCAAGGGCTTCAACAGAAAGCGTATCTACATTGGCTCCCTGTGTTTTAACGCGATAAATATCGGTAAAAGGTGTGCCTGTAGCTTCATATATTTTATTTGATGTGCGGTTGGAGGTAAAGTATAAAAACCCATCATTATAAACAGGAGAATATTCAGCGGCATCTGTATTGATCTCCTCTAAATTTTTAACACGGAAATAACTTTGCTTTTCTTTAAGGTTTTCAAGACGGTTTAGATCAAGCAGGGCATCATTAGCCAGCGCTAATATTTTATCGTCATTGCTTTTATTGGTAAGATGCTCCAGTTGCTTTCGGCTCATTTCATAATTACCAACTGTTTTTAAGGCATAGGAATAAGCCAGCAGGATAGTATCTCCCCTCATGCCTTTATTAATGGCCTCTTCATAATAAGGAACACTTTCCTGTGGTCTATTACTTAGCAGGTAAGATTTAGCTATATAGTAGTAGTTTTCAGGATTGGCAGGTTCTTTTTTTGCCAGCTTAGAGTATCTGTCGATCACCTCCTGATATTTGCCATTCTCATACGCTTTCTGGGCTTTCTTTTCAGCCGAACAGGAAAGCAATATAACAGGTATAAGTAAAAATAGTAATTTTTTCATAGTCACTTTTGCTCCACACTAAAATACACATTTGAAGTGATACAAAACCAACGCTTAATTATATTATTTATGATGCAAGCGAAGATTTAAAGTATCTTTTCAACCAGCTATTGCGTGCTTCTATTTTCCAGTTGGAATCAAGAAGCTCTTTAGAGGATACTAAATTGTTAAAAACCAGTGTTTCCGGCTTAATTACCCCTTGTTCAATCAATGTTTTTAGTTCATCAAAAGAAGCAATTTCTACCTGCTGGTCTTTAACATACGCCACTGTTTTACGGTCAAAGAAATTTACCCCAAGCTCTTGTCCAAGTTGCTGTATAACGTGTACTGAGGCATCAATGGAACACCCACTGGCATCATTAACAGATTCATCAACTCCAATAATAACATGTGTATTATTTAAAATAACAAAAGAGCTGTTCAGCGGCTTTTTATGCGCAGCCCATTGATTGGTAAAAACCTTTAAATTCTGAGCTAAAAAATCCACCTCTTCTGAATTTAGAAAGCGGTCTGCCTGATAAACCCAGATCCTGGCGTCATTACGTAGCTGTTCAAATGGTATAAACATACTTTTTATAAACCTTTTGCTTCGGCAATTAGTTCGGCAAGATCTTTAACATTTACTTCCTTTTCTTTCTCCTTACTTTTCACGCCATCGCTCATCATGGTCATACAGAAAGGACAGGCAACAGCAATGGTTGAGGCACCGGTATTTAATGCTTCTTCCGTACGGTCAACATTTACTTCTTTTTTTCCGGGTTCAGCATCTTTAAACATCTGGGCACCACCTGCACCACAGCAAAATCCTTTTGTCCTGCAGCGTTTCATTTCAACCAGGTCGGCATCCAGTGCCTCCAGAACATTTCGGGGAGCCTCATAGATATTGTTGGCCCTGCCCAAAAAGCAGGAGTCATGATATGTAATCCGACGGCCTTTGAAGCTACCGCCCTCCTTTAGCTTTATTTTTCCGTCATTGATCAGCTGCTGCAGATATGTTGAATGGTGGATAACTTCATAATTCCCACCTAGAGCAGGATATTCATTTTTAATCGTGTTGAAGCAGTGTGGGCATGCTGTTACAATTTTTTTGATATTATATCCATCCAAAACCTGAATATTTGACATGGCCTGCATCTGGAAAAGGAATTCATTACCAGCCCTTCGTGCAGGATCTCCGGTACAGGATTCCTCCTGGCCAAGAACGGCAAAATTTATATCCAGCGCATTCAAAATTTTTACGAATGCCTGTGTTACTCTTTTATATCTGTCATCAAACGAGCCTGCGCATCCTACCCAGAAAAGGATTTCAGGAGATTTCCCCTGCTGCGACATTTCGGCCATTGTAGGTATATTTATTTCCATAGTTTTTTTAATTATGAATTAAGAATGAAAAATTAAGAATTGGTTCAATAGCTAATTTAATTTTTCATTGTTCATTTTTAATTTTTAAATCCTTAGCCCAGTTAAATCTATCTGTTGGAGGGAATTTCCATGGGGCAAAATTGGTCTCAATATTTTGAAACATTGCATTCCATGATTGTGGTGAACCCGATTCTTCCATGGCAATATACCTTCTGATATCAAGAATGATTTCCAGTGGATTAATTAAAACGGGACATGCCTCAACACATGCATTACAGCTGGTACATGCATTTATTTCTTCTTTGGTTATATAATCCCCGAAAAGAGATTTACCATCGTCAAATCCTTTGCCTCCTTTTTCGATACTCCTTCCTACCTCTTCGGCACGGTCTCTTGTGTCCATCATTATCTTTCTTGGTGATAATAATTTGCCTGTCTGATTGGCTGGACATTCTGCCGTACAGCGGCCGCATTCCGTACAGGTAAAAGCACCCATAATGTTATTCCATGCCAGGTCATTGACATCTTTTGCTCCAAATCTTCCAATTTCCTCAGGATTCGCTGCTTCTGCATTCTCAGCAGGCAGTCCCATCATCAACTTTACCTCGTTTGTTACTGCATCCATGTTACGCATTTCTCCTTTTGGTATGGTGCGAGCATAATAGGTGTTTGGGAATGCCATAAAAATGTGGAGGTGCTTTGAGTAGGTTACATAAATAGCAAACCCTAAAATTCCTATAATATGAAACCACCAGGCAAACCTTTCCACAAAAATTAATTGTGACACTGTTAGGTCTTCAAAGAGAGGCATTAGTAACCCGCTGAAAAACAGATCTCCAGTTTCTATATAAGTATCTACTCTCTGCTGTAAAAGCTGATCGGAAGCATTCATGGTTAAGATAGCCATCATCAGAACGATCTCGAAAATGAGAATGACATTAGCATCAATTTTTGGCCAGCTTGTCATTTCATGAGCTTCAAACCTTCTTATATGAAGAAGATTCCTTCTGATTAAAAAGATCACACAGGAGAGTAATACAGCTACTGCAAGGAATTCAAAGAAATTCATCATCCAGTTGTAAACATCACCAAGATAAGGTGCAAACATTCTGTGCTGTCCGGTAAGGCCATCTAATACAAATTCCAGGATCTCAAGATTAATAATAATAAAGCCTACATAAAGGAAAAGATGGAGAATAGCCGGGATAGGTCTTTTAAACATCTTTTTCTGTCCAAAAGCGACCAAAAGCATATTTTTCCAACGGGCCGAAGGATTATGCTCAAGTTCGACATCCCTTCCTAGAAGGATATTTTTACGAATGCTACGTATCCTTTTAACAAGAATAAAGGTCGCAACGGCAAGGACAATAAAAAATGCAATCTGCTGGGCGATTATCATGAGATTATTTCTAATTTATTTTTTGTTAAACAAACTTTTTCACTTAGTTTTGCGTCCTCATTTAGAGAATGGTGCTGTAGCTCAGTTGGTAGAGCATCGGACTGAAAATCCGTGAGTCGGTGGTTCGAGCCCACTCAGCACCACTTCAAAAGCCTCTTTCTGATAATCATCGGAAGAGGCTTTTTTATTTTCAAATCTTTCTGCTCCTGTCATTTATGACGCCAATTTGCTTCAACAGCTAATTTAAGGAAATAAAATAAGAGAAATAGTAGGCATGCATAACAATATAGGTTATTTAGATTTTTTCTACTTATTGTTTCAATAAATATGCTTCAGTTCTAAACTTCCTAAAATTATCTTTATGAGCCGATATGTCTTTCTTCTTTTCGGTAAAATATTGGGCTAGGTTCTACTGCCCTTATTGTTTTCAATCGCAAGGGCACAAAGTCGCAGAGTTACGCAGAGAAAAGGCTTAGCGAATCTTAGCGCCTCACAGTCTTTGCGGTTAATGTGAGCGTGTGTTATATTAATTAAAATCTTTTACCGCTAAACCGCAGTGACGCAGAGAGGATTTTATTGATTGTTCCGGCCTCATATGCAGGATGGGCAAAGGTTGATATTTATAATAAATCCCTGCAAAATTTATAGGTAAGAAGCTGAGCATTTCGATTTGTTGCAACTCTTCCCCTGGAATCATAACCGGTAAAGGTTATACAAATATTTTTTCCTCCAGAATCAGAAACTTCCATCATCCCAAACTGGCCGCGTTTTCTGCTGTAACCATGGCTATATGGCCCACCTTTAACAATGCCTACATTATCCAGTGGAGCCGCATGAAAAACAGGGATAGGCGCACCTCCGTCTCCGGTTGCAAAATCACTATTCGTTCCATCGTCAATCGCCAGCATATGGGCATCCCCACTTAGGATAAAAAGATTGATGTTATTATTTTTAATAAAATCAGCAATTTCCTGTCTTTCCTCGGGATATCCTGACCAGGTATCTTTTTCATCACAGTCATAGTCGAAACTCTCGGGGCTACTGATCCAGGGCACCGGATTAACCCATGCAACAATTTGACCACTATCGTTTGCTGCTAACAGTTCTTCTTTAAACCATTCCAGATGTTCGTCGGGGCCAAAATTGGTACCTCTTTCTATCATTTCACAACCATCATATTCAGGCGGGATCTTAGTGGACCTAAGATCGGTAAGGATAAAACGCACCCGTCCTACTGAAAAAGATTGAGAAACAGGAGCCTCATCGCCTTCTAAGGCTAGTGGATAATGTGGTATAAAATGCCGGAAAGCTTCTAAAGCCTCATTTCTGCACCTGGAATAAGCAGTGCTATTATTAGGTCCATAATCGTGATCATCCCAGACATAAACAAAGGGCCGTGAGCTATACAGCTCTGACTGACGAGGGGTACTCAAAATATCAAAATAAGCTTCGGCAAAATTATAGGAGCAGTTCTGATCGATATTTTCATAATGAAAGTCTCCCACATTCATAAAGAATAACGGATCCTTTTCATTTATGCTGGAAAATACCCGATGGTTTGATGCTGTCCGGGCGCAGGAGCCAAAAGCAATTTTAAAGGAGGAGGGGCCTTTCGGTAAAGTCCTGAATTTACCACTTATTGGTGCTGATCCTGATTTTGTGTGTAACGAATAGTAATAAACAATACCCGGCTGTAAATCTTCAAATTTAACTCCACCGGTATAATAATCCTTTTTGTCTGTAATTATCCATTCACTTGTAGCAAAGGTATCTTTTAACTGAGATGTCCTGTGAAGGAAAATACGGGCTTCATCTTCACCTGCTGTCTTAAATTTAATTACAATGCTATTAGTAGTAGGAGCGCCACTCCAGATATACGTCAGGAGCGGGTTCGGAACTTCTGTTATTTTTTGACAACCGAATAAGGAAAGGACTATTAACAGGTAGAAATTAAACTTCACGGTCAATTAATAATGTTGCCAGCTCTTTAAGCTGCTTTTTACGATTCAATGGTGCAGTCACATCATTCAGGTGCCTAAGGGCCTTTTTATAAAAGTCCTGGATCTTTTGGTTCGTTATTTCTTCTACCCCGGCTTTAGTATATAGCTCTTTTATAGCTTGTAGCTTTTCCTGGTTATCAAATTCTTTTTTCGCAAGCCATTCTTCAAGGTTCTTCTTATCCTTTCCTTCCGATAATTCCAGCGCCTTGATCAACAAATAAGTTTTCTTGTTGGAAATTATATCACCCCCTGATTGTTTGCCAAATTTATCTTCATCACCATAAACATCCAGCAGGTCATCCTTAAGCTGAAATCCAATTCCTATTGATTCACCAAACTGTCGAAGGTGCTTTTGGTTTGCTGAATTTGTCTCAGCTACTATGGCGCCAAGCTCCAGAGCAAAACCCAATAATACGGCAGTTTTCTGACGTATCATATCAAGATACTCTTCTTCGCTGACATTGCTTCGAGTTTCGAAGATCATATCTTTTTGCTGTCCTTCGCAAACAGCCACCGCACAATTATTAAACTTTTTAAGCGTGTCCGGAAGAATTGTTGCAGGAAGATCCAACAACTTATCATAAGCTTTGATCATCATTACATCTCCACTTAAAATTGCCGTATGCATATTCCACTTCTCATGGACGGTAGATTTTCCTCTGCGTAGAGGCGCCTGGTCCATAATATCATCATGCATCAACGTAAAGTTGTGAAAGATCTCTATTGCCATTGCCGGATCAACAGCCTTTAGCACATCATCTTTATATAATTTATACCCAAGTAATGTTAACAATGGGCGCATGCGCTTGCCGCCTATTGAAAGAATGTAGCGGATAGGCTCATATAACTCTTCAGGGTCTGCACCAAATCTTTCACTTTCAAGCTTACTGTTAAGTAAATCAGTTAGTTTTTTAATTGAGTCAATCATTTACCAATTCCAGATCTATTGTGCGCCTATCAATATTTGTATCGGTAACACGCACGTTAACTTTATCCCCTAAAGTGTATATTTTTTTATTGTTAAAACCAACGACACGATAATTTTCTTCATCAAATTGGTAAAAATCATCAGTAAGATCGGCAAGCCTTACCATGCCCTCACATTTTGTCTCAATGATCTCCACATAAAGGCCCCATTCAGTTACACCTGAAATAAGCCCTTCAAATTCTTTATCCAGCATGGTAGACATATACTCAACCTGCTTATATTTAATGGAAGCCCGTTCGGCATCGGCAGCTACTTTTTCACGTTCCGATGTATGCTCGCATTTCTGCTCATAGGGATCACGTTCTACAGATTTACCATTATTCAGGTAATGATCTAAAAGCCGATGCACCATTACATCAGGATATCGACGAATTGGTGATGTAAAGTGGCTATAATGTTTAAAAGCCAGACCAAAATGCCCTTCTTCTTCAGTACTATATTTTGCTTTTGCCATAGAACGAATAGCCAGTGACTGCAAAACATTTTCCTCAGGCTTGCCTTCAATTTCTGCAAGCAGGTTATTCAGGGATTTTGAAACTTCTTCTTTTTCCACCTGAAGTGAATGACCGAATTTTTTTGCAAATTGTGCAAAAGCACCTACTTTTTCAGGATCAGGGAAGTCATGCGTCCGGTACACAAAAGTATTTTTATTTTTTCCCGGAAGCATTTTATATACAAATGTAGCTACCTCTCTATTCGCCAAAAGCATAAATTCTTCAATCAGCTTATGTGCATCCTGGCGTATTTTAGGCACTATGCCAAGTGGTTTGCCATTTTCATCAAGTTTAAAACGCACCTCTGTAGTTTCAAAATTTACCGCTCCCGATTCAAATCGTTTTCTTCGAAGTATATGATGGATCTTATTTAAAAGTGCCAGCTCCTGGGCATGATCACCAATGCCGGCTTCAAGAACTGCCTGAGCTTCTTCATAGGTGAAACGGCGATCGCTATGAATGATGGTTCGTCCAAACCACCGGTCATATACCTTTCCTTCCTCATCCAATTCAAAAATGGCAGAATAGGTTAGCTTATCCTCACGAGGCCTGAGAGAGCAAAGGAAATTGGAGATCTTTTCAGGCAACATCGGAATAGTGCGATCTACAAGGTAAACGGAAGTTCCGCGTTTATAAGCCTCTTTGTCTAAAGAAGTACCCTCTTTTAAATAATGTGTAACATCAGCAATATGGACACCTATTTCCCAGTGGCCATTATCCATTTTCCTTACGGAAAGTGCGTCATCAAAATCTTTTGCATCAACAGGATCAATGGTAAAGGTAGTGACCTCTCGAAGGTCCCTCCTTTCCTCAATGTCTTTTTTAGTGATCTCTACAGGAATTTCTTCAGCGGCTTTTGTAATCGCCTCTGGGAAACTAAATGGGAGTCCAAATTCAGCCATTATTGAATGTATCTCCGCCTCGTTTTCACCGGCAGGCCCTAAAGACTGAACTACTTTACCTTCGGCGCTTTTTCCTTTTTGTGGCCAGGAAGTTATTTCTACGAGCACTTTATCATTATCATTTGCCCCTTTTATATCCTGCTTTTTAACATAGATATCTTCATGAAGCTTTCGGTTATCCGGAATAACAAAGGCAAAATTTTCTGAGAATTCTATTTTACCTACAAAACTGGTTTTACTGCGCTCTATAACCTCAGTAACTTTTCCTTCAGGCCTTCTGCCTTTTCTATGGCGGAATAAATGTATCTTAACTTTATCACCATCCCATGCATTTAGCAGGTCATCTGTTTTTACATAAACATCATCGTCAAGTCCTTCACAGATGATGTAGGCAAAACGGGAATTTACATGATCGACGACACCTACGGTTTCTACCTCGCCGCGATTACTTTTGTACATCTCCCCGTTTAATTGTTCGATGCGACCTTCTTCTTTTAGCGCATCCAATGCTTCCGGGACCTGACGTACAATATCTTTTCTCTTAAAGCCCAGCTTTCTTTTGATCTGTTTCAGCGAGTAGGCTTCGTCCGGGTTATTATCTAATAATGTTAATACTCTGCTTTTCAGTTTAGGAAGATGATTTCTTCTGCCGCCTGAATCGGATTTTCTTTTTTTACTCATAAATTTCTTTTATTCAACACTTTTAACCACTAATCTTCGGTAAGTGTTAGGTTTTCATCTACATAGATGATATGTGTGTCTTTAATTAATTGCTTACCGATGAGCCTCATATATAACTGTGTGGTAACCACGACATCCTGGGCACAATACTTGCAAATTCGGTCCAGGTCTTGTTCTTTATAATAGATGGAATCAACCATGCTTCCATCAATATCATCCTTACTGCTGGGTATATTAAATAATGCAGCTAATAATTCTAACGAGGTGTAATGTTTATAATCTCCAAATTTCCAGAGGTCAAGCGTATCAAGATGCTTTATTTCCCACGGCTTTTTCCCTGATAATCGTAATGCATCAGGCAGCTGTAGCCCGTTTACCAGCATTCTTCTGCTTAAAAAAGGATAGTCAAACTCTTTACCATTATGGGCACAAAAACAGAGGTCGTTTGGAGGGAATTTATTGATGATGTCTATAAACTCAGTTAATAAAGCTTTCTCATCGTGATTCTTTAACGCTTTAATACGCAATGTTGGTTCCCCGTCCTCAATTTTAATAAAGCCCAGGCCGATAACTACTATTTTTCCGAATTCAGCATAAATGCCTCCCTTTTCCGTAAAGATATCTTCGGGTAGTTTGTTGCCGTCTTTATTTAACCAGACAGATTTTTTGTCCCATTGCTTACGCAGGCGCTCTTCCATCTCGTGGTACTGATGGGTGGCTTTGACCGTTTCAAGGTCTAAAAAAAGGATGTTTTCCAGTTGACTGTTCATGATGTATGTATTATTCCTTCTGCATCTAATTCTTTAATATACGAAAGATTTTTTTCACTCAAAGACTCTGTGCGAAAGATGAACTTCTTATCATAGATGTTTTCTTTTATATAAAATGTGACCCAGAACTCGTGACTGAGGTCAAACAGCTCAGGATCCATCCTTTCGACAGCTGAATAACTTTTGGCTTTTACAGTGCCTATATAATGTCTTAATGTAGAGGTTTGGATTGCATTACCATCTCTTTGCCCGTAGCCACGTGTCACAACCAGGGTATCATTTATATCTGTATTATTGTTGTTGATGATATAAACCTTCCATGATTCTTCATCTTCTTTAACAATGGCTATTTGTACATTTTTTACTTCAGGTATTTTGATGTCTTTCCTCATGTGCAACCTCCATTTCAAATAATTTAACCAGCTCCTTTTTTACGATCTCTTTAGCCTCTTCAAAATCAACAGGGATCCCGATTTCTTGTTGAAGGCTTGTAACGGCTTTATCGGAAATACCACAGGGTATAATGTTGTTAAAGTAATCAAGATCGGAGTTTATATTAAATGCAAAACCATGCATAGTGACCCACCGGCTGGTTTTTACCCCAAGGGCACAAATTTTTCTCGCTTTGGCAGGGTCATCTCCGTCAAGCCATACACCTGTTAAACCTTCTACCCTGCCAGATTTAATGTTATAGTGCTCTAATGTATTGATCACGGCCTGCTCAATGAGCCGTAGGTACTTATGAATGTCGGTAAAAAAATTATCCAGGTCAAGGATCGGATATCCCACCAGCTGCCCCGGACCATGATAGGTGATATCACCACCTCTGTTTATACGATAGAAGGTTGCCGATTTTTCCTCCAGCTGCTTTTCATTTAACAGCAGGTTTTTTTCATCACCACTTTTTCCCAGCGTATACACATGCGGATGCTGGCAGAAGAGCAGATAGTTGGGAGTTGGTTTTTGCTGCTCAATGGAAAGATTGCGATTTTCTATTTTTTGCTGAATTATTTCATTAAACAGTTCTGTCTGATAATCCCAGGCCTCCTGGTAATCAACGAGGCCGAGGTGCTGTATAATAGTTCTTTTATTTATTTTCGGGTTCAAGATTTCTAAAGTTACGTCTGAGTCTGTAGCATTAAATTAATATCTTACAGCCATTAATACAAAAGTACATGAAGCCAGCATCTAACACCGGTAAAGAGGGAGAAAAATTAGCAGCTGAATATATGATCGGAAAAGGTTATGAAATACTGGAAGAGAATTTTCGGTACAAGAGAGGAGAAATTGATCTTATTGCTCAAAAAGATCAGCTGCTTGTTTTTGTGGAGGTGAAGGCGCGGACCAATGTTGGCTATGGTCATCCGGAAGAGTCGGTAGATAATAAAAAAGCGGAAATGATCATTAAGACAGCCGACCAGTATTTGTTAGAAAAAGACTGGCAGGGTCTAATTCGCTTTGATATCATCAGTATTTATTTTAGGAAAACCTCTTCTCCTGATATCATGCATTTTGAAGATGCTTTTTACTGATCTTCCTGAACTATCTGAAGGACAATATCTTTTTTAGGTATCAGTAAAGCAGCCATTCCATAAAAGTTTTTATCCTGATACAAAGGACGGCTATAGTAGATTACGGTATCCCCTAGCTGCACATTATCTCCTGGGATAGTGCCTTGCTCAAACGAATAAGTATAAGCTGACCAGAGGCTGTTGAGAACAGGATCATTTGGCTCTTGAGAATAGATTTTCCAGCTATAATCTGATTTTGCTGTATCCTTCCATGAATTTTGCGCTATCTCCATGGCTTTTGATAAAAGCTCTGCCTCCTGAATTTTTACAGGCTTCCGGTTTTTCAGCTCTTTATTTATCTCTTTCCGTTGTTCTTCTGATAGCTCCTGTTGTCCACATGACGAGAAGATGATAACTACAATGGCTAATAAAAATGATCTCATACTTCAAAAATAGGAACAAATTTCAGTTTTTGCTAAAGGAGAAAAATAACTGAGCCGTTCCTAATATGCACTTTACCACGAAGCCCCAGGGACGGAGAGTTCGCAGAGGAAAATTTAATTCTCCAGGGTTTCCTATCTTCTTCTTCGTCCTAGTCGCATACCCTTCCGGTCTGACCGCCCCCAGCGGGTCTGACCGGCGATTAATGCACTGATCCAGGCTGAGCATTATATATTTTTTTACAGGATGACTTTAGAGAAGGGCGAATCTATTATAATTAGATTGAATGGATAAGCTTTTTTGCTTCCTAGCTTCAGGTTGTGGTTATCCGGCGGTCAGGCCCGCTCTGGCGGTCGAGGAGAGTTCTTCTTCCACCGAGTCAACTTGGAAGTGAAGAGGGAATGGATTTCTTCTTCCTCCGGGTCACTCGGAGAGGACTCGGAGATGAAGAATACAAAAAAGGCAGAAAACTTCCGCTCTCTGCCTTTTACAAACAATCTGAAAATTAATTACCCGTTACTATCATTAGTGTCTCCACTTGTTGCTTCATCCTCCAGAACATCAACTTTAAGTGTAATATCATGAGGTGCTGTTTCATCACCGCCGAAGTAAGGCCATAGCATATAATTGGCAGTGCTGCTACATGAAGAAGAAGTTACAATTTGTTTTTCCACATCATTAACGGTAAACAGATATCCCTGCTGGTTTCGCTGAATTTGAAAATGATTATATTCATCAAGGGGCACAGCTGTGATAAACTCTTCAATTCTTTCTTTATTGTCATATACATAAGCAAATATCTCCAGCTGATCATTATACCATCTCCACCCCATACGGGCGCTGTTTTCATGATGATGTGTACCGCAGCTTGAGAACCCCATCAATTTATTTATATCCGCCTGATTTTTCGGTTCCACGCATTGATATTTAGCGCAGGTATGGAATTTAGCATCAAATTTTAGGGTAGTTCCATCAAACCCTCTAAAAGGTCGATTTGAGGTATGTTTCCCTTCAGGGATAACAAACAGATCTGCAGGCTCCTGTAATTCAATTTGCATATCACAGGCCATTAGTATTAGAAAGAGGAAAGGGTAAATTAATTTTTTCATAACGGTCAAATGTTTTGGCGTTTCTTGGTCTTATCTATATGTCAAATATGATATTCTGCAAGGTCTAATCCTTCAGGAATTTCCTGAGTTGAAATTTTCAGGAAAAAGCGGATAAAACGTCGTTTTTACAGTTAAAAGGACCTAATTGAAGCCTAATTACAAAAAGAGAATGTTTAATGGATCTTCAGCAGAATTGAATGATAAGGGAAATCCTCAAAGGCAGTAGGGAAATCCCTTAGCTTATTTAAGTAATTTATGAATAGCTTTTATTAAAATATCCACAGAAAAAGGTTTCTGAAACAGATACTCCACATTATACCTTGAAATAGATTCCAGCCTTAAAGATCTGTCATCGGTAAAGGCAAGCACAGGCATTTCTTCATATTGTGGGATCTTTTTTACTAGTTTTAGAAACTCCAGTGTTGGCAGGAATGGACGGTTTATTCCAATAATGAGAAGGTGTGGTTGGATATCATTAATTTGCTCCATAGCCTTCGATGGAGAAGTGACGGGGAAAACATTTAAATTTTCCATCTTTAAGATCATATAAAGCTCCTCCAGATGAGACCAATCTTCCTCAAGTAAAAGGATATTATGCCTGGGGGCAGCAGTCTCATCTGGTTTGTATTTAATCTTTGAAGACATGAAAATTAGGAATTAAATACAAGGAGCTTTAATATTTATGTTTGTAGCTGTTAATAGATCGCTATTTTGGATAGCATACAGATCAGGAAGCATCAGGTTAATTGAAATTCCTGCTTTTTCATTTATAAATTTTATTTTGCCTTTAATTTCATCCAGTGCCTTATGAATTAAACCTAAAGAGTTCATCTCATTCTGCTGAACGGAACTATATCCCTTAATTTCTAGAGAAAGCCTGCATCTGATCCCTTCGGTATTCACATGGATCATAACCTCAGGATCATTGGTGGCTTTTGATTTTTCAAATGCTTCTACTAACAGATGCTTGAGAATAATTTTTAAGCGTAGAAAATCTGAATAAAACTTTTCTGTATTTGCAAAATCAAAATGATAACGGACATTTGATTGCCGGATGTTCAGGTTGTTTTCTACCAGGATCTCTGAAAATAATTCATCAAAGAAAATCTTATTGGCTCGTACCTTATTTCTGTTCATTAATCTTTGCTCCTGAATTTTATCATAAGCTGAGACTAACTTTTTCCATAAATTATTATTTGAAGGCATCGCTTTTACTTTTAAAGGTGGTGTTTTAGCTGGAGCAGGGTAATTATTCAGTAAATGGTTTGCTATATTTCTGTAGACCAAAGCGTACACCAAACTGTAGCTCAAAATGCCTTTCAAAATGTGTTTCTTTAAAAATATCAGAATTTGTGCTGCTCTGAATAGGAAGGCTTGATTTTCCGGTAAGGAAAAGATGTACAAAATCCTCATTATGCAGCAAGCGGTATTCCACACCCATACCATAGCTGATGGCAAAATTTTCAATCTTTCCTAAAAAAGGCTCTTTACCGGCTTTATTATTATAGGATGGGCGCTGATCTTTATCTATATAATGTCCGAAGAACTTAAAGCTCTGAAAATTCATACCAAGGCTGCTGTAGATGTCAAACCGCCTGCTCTTTTTAGTAATGGCCTGAAGTAGGTAGGTATTGTTTTCAGCCTCAACGGTAAAAAGATTTATGGTGCGGGCATAGCTGCCTGTTGCTGAATAAAAACCTAATGGCTTTATAATAAAACGTGAATAGTCGTTCCCAAAAACCATTCCGATACTTCCTCCTTCCTGTAACAGGAAGTCATTTTGGATTTCAGGGATAGAGCTTACTATTTTATAAGCTTTTAATCCAAAAGAAGCTTCGAGCCCTGTGTAAGTAAATTTGGTAGATTCTTCCCATTCTTTCTCCTGTGCATTAGCGTTCTGGAATAAGCTTAATAAAAGGAAAGTGATAAGGACCATGGCATACTTTAATGTGCCGGCATTTGATAGTGTAGAAGTTTTCATGTCTGTTTTTGTTTAATTTTCATATCAAACTTCGACATTAGAGAGGGCAAATTTTTGAGGATATCCCTGATCTTAAAAATTCAGGAGAATAAGGATAAGAAGTGTTTTTAATCGATAAAATGCATATATCGCCGATGGATTGCACCAACTTTAGTTAAAAATGTGCTAACGGCTAAGGAAAGTTAGCAGGCGCAATACAGGAAAAGTATGAGTATTTTATAGGGAAATCCCTTAAAGAAATGCAGGTTTTACCTAATCGAGTGAGATATAGCCCTGTTTAATAGCATAACGTGTGAGGTCAGCTGTGTTTTTCAGCCCAAGCTTAGAAAGTATATTTGCCTTATGGCTTTCCACCGTTTTAATGCTAATAAAAAGCTCTTCTCCAATTTCAGCATTAGATAATCCCATGGCAATCCGCTCCAGCACCTCTTCCTCCCGCTGAGTAAGCTCGGCAGATCTCTTCTTTACCCTATTGCCAGTCTGCTCCTGAAAATAGGATTGGAATACCATGTCTGTTATTTCTTTGCTGAAGTAGGGTTTGCCTTTAAGGACAGTACGGATTGCATCAATAATTACATCCTTGTCTTCATTTTTAGGGATATAACCGTTAGCCTTGCAGGCCATTGCTTTTTTAACAAGATCCTCGGAAACTTCAGAAGAAACCAGGATGATCTTAATATCATCATGCTGGTCTTTTATCCATTTTGTAGCTTCAAGGCCGCTCATCCCTTTCATCATGATATCCATCAGGATTAAATCGGGCTTTTTTTCATTACAAAAATTAATAGCGTCTTCTCCGGAAGGAACCGAACCAACAATATTAAAATCCGGAATAGCTTTAAGAATATTTTCCAGGCCCTGCCGAAGAAGAGCATGATCATCTACAAGTAAAATTTTAACCATTTGTGGTATTCTCAATAACCTCTAATAATTTATCGACACTGCATGGCTTCGATAAAAGCGCATGAATGTTAAATTTATCTAAATTATCTGATTTTAAAAGTGTATTATCGGCAGTAAGTACAATTATAGGTTTTGTTTTATATTTTTCCTGTGACCTTAGATGACTAATAAACTCAATTCCACTCATTTTTGGCATTACTATATCAGTAATAATAATGTCCGGTTCATGTTGTTTGAGAGAATCGAGGGCATCAGGCGCTGAAAAAAATGATCGTACATCATATCCTTCCATTTCCAGAATAGAAGAAAGCTCTTCGAGAAGAGGAATGGTATCGTCAACTAACAGGATCTTTTTTTGCTTCATTAATCGGTAAAGATATAATAAATTTAGTGCCTTTATTCTTTTTACTGGTTAGTGTTACTTTGCCATTTAAACTTTCCACAGATTTTTTCACTATGGCAAGGCCTAAACCTGTCCCCGCAATTTTACCTGCATTTGATGCACGATAAAAAGGCTCAAAAACTTTAGTTATTTCCTCATCATCTAAGCCGATTCCAAAATCTTCTACTGTAATAATAAGCATATTTTCAGATGTTTGAAACCGCCAAATAGCTTTATTGGCTCCCGGTGAATATTTTAATGCATTGGTAAGCAGGTTTATAAAAATGTTGTTGAGTAAAAGCCTGTCACTAACGATCATTTTCGGGAAACCTTCTTTTTCTATTATAATTTCATGGGTATTATATTGTTGCTCGACATCATTTTTTACAGATGATGTAAAATGATCCAGATCTATCTCCTTCAGGTTGATATTGATTTTAGCTGCTTCATTATTCCCGATGGACAGGACATCATCAAGAAGATAGACCATATTATTAACCTGCTCATCTATTTTATCCAGGCGCTCATTTATTTGCTGTTCTGTGGCCTTCTTTTGATAACGACGAAGAAAGGAGGAAGCAAATTTCATTGTGCTGAGCGGTGTCCTGAATTCATGCGAGGCCATAGAGATAAACCGCATTTTCAGTGCAGAAGATTCTCTTTCTTTCTCCAGGGATTCTTCTAAAAGCTGTGTCCTTTCCTCTACCTTTTTTTCCAGGGATTCCCTGTATTCCACTAATTCTGTAATATCCTGACCGTGGTTTAATGCACCAATAGTTTCGTCTTTAAAATTTTTTCTTGGTGTTGCATTTACAAGCCATATCCTTCTGTCACCTTTTTTTGTGATAATGGGGACTTCGTGATTGACTGAGTTTCCTTTAATTAGTTCTTCCTTAAAAACATTTATTAAAGACAAATGATCCTCAGGAGGAACTAGAACATCAAGAAAATCCAGGCCTAATATTTCTTCCTTAGAATATCCTGTTAATTCCTCCGCGCATTTATTCCAGTCTTCAACTGTAGAATCCAGGGACAACGAATAAAAGGGTGAGTCAGATTCATGAAAGATCCGATACAGTTCTTCTGAAAGTGTTTTGAATTTCTTTTCAGTTTTAGCCAGCTCTTCCTGGTTTTTCAGTTCGGCTGTCTTATCTTTTAAAACCAGTGCATATTTGGTGATCCTAGCATCACTTACAATTGGTTTAATAAGGGTTTCCAGTATAATCCTATCACCACCATCCGGAGTTAGAAAATTAAGGTTGATCTTATAGGTACGCGGGATATTTTTTGAAAGGTCATGTTTTATAGTGGACCTTATCCGTTCCGCATCTTTTGCATCAATAAAATCATAGATTTTTTTACCAATAAATTCAGAAACATCTTTACCTGTTATTTTCTTTATTCCAGGAGAAAGGTAGATAATTCTCGCTTCAGTTGAGGCCATACCTATTACTTCATCAATATTCTCTGCTATAAGTTGTAAGATCGCATCTTTCTTATAGATCTTTTTTTCGATGACTTTTTTGGTAGAGCGGAGATTTAGAACATTTAGCTCCCGCTCTATGGCAGGTATAAGCCTATAGTAATCACCTTTTTCAATCACATCCTTTGCTCCTGTTTTTAATGCTTCAGAGGCAATTTCCTGGGTGATCATTCCGGAAACTAAAATAAAAGGCACTTCCGGTTTTTGATTATTCGCAATCTCAAGAGCTGCCATTGCATTAAAACCAGGAAGGTTATAGTCACAGATAATTGCATTTATGGACTTTGATTCTACTTCCCTACGAAAATCCTCTTCCTTTTCAACACAAATTAATTTTGCATTTAAATGTGAATCTTCAAGATGTTCTTTAAATAAGGAGATATCATCTTCATCATCTTCTACTAAAAGTAAGGTATATTTCTGCTGTGTCATTAAAGGTATATTTCTGCTGTTTCATTTATGTAAAGCGCCGTATCGTATATGCTACTGGATCATTTAAATAATAAAATATAGATAAATAATAATATAAATAAATAAACCATTATAATAATTAATATATGGTTTTTATTAAATATAATTATTTATACACTGAAACGGAAAGGTACTCCCGGATTTTATTGCTAAAAAAATTAAAAAATTTAAAAGGCGCCGGAAATTTCTTACATAGAAGTATTACTTCTAAAGCAATAATATCAATATACTAATAAAAACAGGAGGAAAAATGTTCAGCCGGTTCAATAAAATGTGGAGTGGCATAATATTTTTTCATAAGAGCAGGAGAAGCACCTTCTCCCCTTTATATATTACTATTACTTTACTAATGGTAGCGTAAATTCAAAAACACTGCCTTCTGAAGAAGATGATATCAATTTTACATTTCCACCCAGCGTTTCCGCTGCACGTTTAACAATTGAAAGGCCTAATCCTGTACCCTCAAAAGATTGGGTATTGGAGGCGCGATGGAAAGGTTCAAAGACCTTATCCTGGTCCTCGAGCGGGATGCCAACTCCAAAATCCTGAACAGTGAAAACAATTTTATTCCCCTGAGATTTGGCCTTCCAGATAATTTGGTTTTTTTCAGGAGAATATTTAATTCCATTTTCCAGCAGGTTTGTACAGATGTTAGACAAAAGTACTGGATCTGTGGTAATTTTAAGATCTTCGGGGAAATCGTTTTCAACACAGATCTTATGAGAATTATTACACATCTCGACATCCTCCAGAAGCTTCGAAATAAAATCCGAAAGATCTATCTCTTTGGCATTGATCTTTATTTTCCCTTCTTCACTTTTGCCAATAGTAAGCACATCATTTAGCAGGTACACCATATTGTTTACCTGCTCTTTTATTTTATGCAAACGCTCGATGATCTTTTCTTTGGGGGCCTTTTCAAAATATCTTTCAATATAGTCGGCGGCAAAAGAGATCGTGCTTATAGGTGTTTTAAATTCATGGGAGGCCATGGACACAAATCTTGATTTTAAAGCCGCCAGCTCCTTTTCCTTCTTTAAAGCATCTTCCAATTGTTTTGT
The DNA here is from genome assembly GCA_051418055.1 of Candidatus Cyclobacteriaceae bacterium M2_1C_046. Taxonomy (GTDB): domain Bacteria; phylum Bacteroidota; class Bacteroidia; order Cytophagales; family Cyclobacteriaceae; genus JBPRGH01. Next base: position 97,126 of record JBPRGH010000010.1, read on the forward strand.
TCGCTCCTCTACCTTTTTTTCAAGTCGCTCACGGTATTCAATCTGATCGGTAATATCCTGTGCATAACAGATCACACCTATTATTTCACCATCAAAATTTCTTCTGGGAGTAGCGCTTAAAAGCATTATTCTCTGATCGCCATTTTTGGTAATCACTGGAACTTCATAGTTTGTGGCTTTTTTATCAGTCAGGGCATTTTTAAAAATGCGTACCAGGGGCATCTGATGTGGCTTAGGTATAATATTATTGAAAAACTTTTTGCCAATTACCTCCTCCCGCTTATAACCGATCACTTTTTCAGCACGTGGGTTCCATTCATTGATCTCTCCGTTCCAGTTTATGCCAAAAATTGGAGCATTGGCATAATGGAGCAACTGCTGTAATTCCTGAGCGGCAACGGTAAAACGCTTCTCAGTTTTAGAGATCTCTTTACGATATTTAATTATTTCTGTAATATCCCTTGAAGTAGAAACTAAAATTATATTTCCTTCTTCATTACAAAAAGGCTTTATTATATTTTCAAGAACAACAATAGAGCCATCGGATTTAATTACATCATAAGTAGCCTTAAATGTGCGTAAGATGCCTTTATTGATCTCATCCAGGATCATCTGAAATTTTTCCTGATTATCAGGGGGTAGAAAATCATTTATATTCCTGCCCAGTACATCATTTACTTTATAACCGGCTATTTTTTCTACTGACGATGAGACATACAGTAGTTTTCCTTTAACGTCAGCCAATAATAGAAGGTCCTGGGCATTTTCGGTTAACAGATTAAAAGCCTCTTCTTTTTTTATCAGCTGCTTTTCTATGAGTTTTTTTTCCTGCTTGATCTTATAATCTCGCAGCTCTCTTCCTAATGCAGGAATAAACCGGTTATAATCACCTTTAATAATATAATCACTGGCACCTGAATCCATTGCACGTCTGGCCTCTTTATCTGTCAGAAATCCTGAAACGATAATAAAGGGAAGGTCCGGATTAATATCTCTTACCAGCTGCAGGGCATCAAATGCATTTAGCCCCGGCAATTTATTATCACAAATTATAGCATCCCACGGCTCCTTAAGTGCCTGTATCAGATTAATTCTGTCCATCACACGTTTTGCCTCAATTTCATAACCGGCTTTTTTTATTTGACGAAGGAGCAGGCTGTAATCATCTTCGTAATCTTCTATGAATAATATTTTTTTCATGTTCTTCGTTAGTTGGCGCTTCGGTTTACATTAAACCAGTAGTTTACTACTTCATTAATAATATTTAAAAATTCTTTGGAATCGACCGGCTTTCTGATGTAGCTGTTAGCTAAAAGGTCATAGCACTCGTTTACATCCCTATCTTCTTTGCTTGTGCTCATAATGACTACTGGTGTTTTATAACAATTTTCTTTTTTCAGCTCTCGCAGGACCTGCTTTCCATTAAGTACAGGTAACTGAAGGTCCATAATGATAAGTTCATACTTTTGATCAGCTTTATCTCGTGTTAAAATGAGCTCTAAGGCTTCTTTACCATTTCTCGCCGTTTCGATATTATTAACTATGTTCAGCTTTTTAAAAACCCGTTTAGCAAGAAACAAGTCATCTTCATTATCATCAACTAATAAAACCGGTCCCTTCTTCATCTGCATTTAAATTAAATCTTAAAATAAAATGTAGCGCCGCCATTTTCTTTAGCCTCCGCCCATATCTTTCCCTGGTGGCGGTCTATGATTTTTTTAACAGTGGCAAGGCCTATTCCGGTTCCTTCAAAATCCTTTTCAGAATGAAGCCGTTGGAAGGCATGAAATAAATTGCCTGCATAATCCATATTAAAACCGACACCGTTGTCTTTAATAAAAAAGACAGGTTGATTTTTAATTAATTTTTTTCCTATTGATACTATGGGTGATTTGTGTTTGCTACTGTATTTACAGGCGTTGCTTATGAGGTTTTCCATAAGTATGGTTAATAAATTTCGTCTCCATCTGCCCATAATTCATCTTCAATATTAAATTTAGTCAGACTATAAACATCTTTTATAGAAACTCCGGAAATTACCTTCTGGGCAATAAGTGAAAGGTTTACTTTTTGTTTATGGCATTCATATTTAGAGATCCTGCTGAGGTGCAGGAGGTCATCTATGAGGTGGCCCATTCGCACACTGGCATCATAAATTTTATTTAGAAAAACTTTTCCATCATCATCTAATACGTCTCCATAATCCTCAAGGAGTGCCTCACTAAAGCCGTTGACACTTCTCAGTGGGGCACGGAGGTCATGGGATACGGAATAAGTAAATGCCTCCAGCTCATTATTTATTGCTTCCAGCTGGGAGGTCCTTTCCTCTACGATCTTTTTGATTTTTGATTCTTCACTTTTCTTAATAGTAATATCCTGGAGCTGTCCAATGGCATATATAGGCTGCTGTTTGGTGTCTTTTACAACACTTATATTTAACAAGCCCCAGATAACTTTTCCATCTTTTCGTAAGTATCTTTTTTCTGTTTGACAAGTTTCTATATTCCCATCTTTTAATTGTTTCATATAATGGGCAGTGTGAGCCTGATCATCCGGATGGGTAAGGAGCTTAAAATTTAATCCTTTTAGCTCTTTAGAAGAGTAACCAAATTTATCTCTAAATACATTATTATATTCCAGGATACTGCCATCAAAATCTGCAACGGCTACTGCCAGTGAAGAATTATAAGTCAATGCTTTTACCCTTTGTTCATTATCCAAAAGCCTTTGCTCCTGTAATTTAAAGGATGTAATATCCTGTGTGCTACCCGATAAAATTGTTGCTCCGGAAGTTGGGTCTTTATATGGTTCTCCGCCTATAACCCGGATATATTTCGTATTACCTTTTTTAGTTATTATTCTTGTTTCTACAAAAACAGATTTATCTTCTGTGGTCCTTACTCTTTTAATTATTGGTTCTATTCTTTCCTGATCATCGGGATGGACCATTGTATTCATAACATCCAAAATATTACTTGAATGAACCTCCCCCTCTTCAAATTCAAAGATTTCCTTAAGAGTTTCTGTATATTCTAAAGTATTTGTTAGATAATTTCTTCGCCAGGCTGCAATTTTAGCTTCACTTTGTACCTGGAGAAGAAACTCCCTCTGCCTTTCTATTTCAGCTTCTTTCTTCTTTACATCTGAAATGTCCCTGGAAATGATATTTGCGCCCACTACTTTACCATTTTCATAAATAGGGCTAAAGCTAACATGCAGTACTAATGAATTATCCTTCCGAAGGTGCCGTTCAGTTTTGAAGCTTTCACCCGAAAGAGCTCTGTCGTAAAATGATTTCCAGATCTTTATTATTTCAGAAGGAAACTCATCCATAAGAATAGATTGACCTTCAGTTATTTCTCTTCCCCAGATGGAATGTATAAACTTTTTAAAAGCATTATTAGCTATTATTAATTTATAATTTTTGTCAATTGACCAGATGTGGTCATTTGTGTTTTCAATAATAGCATTTATATTTTCCTGCCGTTCCTGAGCTTTTAGCTGGGCTAACTTTTTTTCGGTGATATCCTGAAATATACCCTGGACGGAAATCAATTCCCCTTTTTCGATAACAGGACTGGCAATTACCCGGACCCAGCGTAGATTGTTTTTTGCGGTAATTATTCTTAATTCATAATCAAATTCTTTTTTCTGCTGAATAGCATCATAAAAAATTTCCCTCACGAGAACCTGATGTTCAATGGCATAGTAACTCAGGGCTTCTTCAATTGTCAACTTTTTCTTTTCATCAAGCTCATGAATACGATAGAGCTCATCTGACCAAAATATATGATCAGAAGATAAATCCAAATTCCAGATACCGGTTTTGGTGTTACGCTGAACGGAATCAAATAATCGTGTTAGGGATGCTAATTGACCATTAGCTTGGTTAAGCTCTTTTGCATATTGCGTTAGAAGCTTATTATAACCCTGTATTTGTTCTTTTTCTTCTATTTCTTTTGTAATATCCCGGCCAATAGATTGGATTTCGAGCAAACTACCCTCATCACTATAAATACCTGTCGTTATCCATTCCTGCCATCTTTCCCCTTTTGGGGAGTCAATCTTTACTCTTCTTGAGATCGGTTCATTATTTATCTGGTGCAGGTTAATTAACGATTTAAACCTCTCAATGTCTTCCTTGTCCTGATATAAATCAAGCACATTAAGATTACCAATGTCTTTATTAGAAAGATTAAAAAATTCTAAGAATGACTTATTACTGTAGGTAAGGGTAAAGTTATCAGAGTATCGGCAGATTAAGTCTTTTGAGTTATCAAGCACAGCTTTATATCTCTTCTCGCTATTTAACAGAGCTTGTTCAGCTGTTTTTCTATCGGTAATGTCCTGAATAATGCAAAGAATATATAAAGGTTGCCCTTCTGTTGATTTAATTAAGGAAACGTACAGACGGCCCCAAAGAGAATCTTGGGATTTAGAAATATATCTTTTTTCAATTTCGTAGCTTACCAACTCACCTTCAATAAGCTTTTGATAAAATTCATCACCTCCTGAAATATCCTTTGGATGGGTAATTTCCCGAAAGTGACAACCAATAAGTTCTTTTTCGGAATAGCCAAACATTTTTGAAAAAAACTTATTGACTAACTGGATCTTACCCTCCATACTAGAAATTGATAGTGCTAGGGGGGCCTCTATAAAGAGATTATAAAAAAGCTGCTGTTTAATATTTTCCTCGTACATAATGTGGCGACTCTAATGATGATTAGGTAAAAAATGCCAGTTTTTCCCATGAGGGGAAGCCTTTAACTTAAAAATAAGTTCGGATACATTTAAATAGTATGATTTTGCTCATAATGTAATGTGACTTTTATATGTAATAATTTTCGTGAATAATAACCATTGGAATAAATATTCATTATTTTATCAAACTTTTTTAAAATATAAAGTACCCATATCTTGTGTGATACTGATTTTTACGGTTGTTTAGCAGCAATAGAAATAAAATTTGCAGTGTAAGAATAAATGATTTAATGGTCAACTATTTTGCAGCTCTTGAAATTTAAAAAAGATAAACTGCGGTTTTGGCACCCAGAGGTTAAAAGCTTCCATTTCAGAAAGAGGTAAAAATATTTTGTCATCTTTCGTGGCACCGGTCGGACCGCCCTGTAGCGGTCTGACCGGAAGTGGTACCTTGCGGTTAAAGCTAAAGGACGGTGCAAGAGATGAATTATTCTATTAATTTTGCAGTTGAAATCAGAAGTATATGATTCACAGATTAGAAGAAATAAAAGATCGTTTTGAAGAGGTAGGGCAGCTACTTGTACAACCGGATGTGATGTCTGACCACAAAAAATTCTCAGAATTGAGTAAGGAGTATGCAGATCTTGAAAAGAAGGTTAAGAAATACGAAGAATATCAGAACGTCTTAAGTAATATAAAAAGTGCCAAGGAAGTCATCTCTAAGGAAAAGGATGAAGATTTCCGCGATATGGCCAAGGCGGAGCTTGATGAGCTGGAGCCTCAAAAGGAGAAGCTGGAAGAAGAGATTAAGCATATGCTCATCCCAAAAGATCCCAATGATGACAAAAACGCTATCCTTGAGATACGTGCCGGTACAGGGGGTGATGAGGCAGCTATTTTTGCAGGCGATCTTTTCCGCATGTATCAGCGCTTTTGTGAGAAAGCAGGGCTGAAGCTAAGTGTGATGGATTTAACTGAAGGTACTTCAGGAGGTTATAAAGAAATTGTGAGTACAGTCACCGGTTCTGAGGCTTATGGTACACTGAAATATGAGTCAGGAGTGCATCGTGTACAGCGTGTTCCGCAAACAGAGACACAGGGAAGGGTCCATACCTCAGCAGCCACGGTTGCTGTACTGCCCGAAATGGATGAAGTAGAGGTAGACCTGGATATGAATGATGTCCGTAAAGATACCTTCTGTTCTTCCGGACCGGGCGGTCAGTCTGTAAACACTACTTATTCAGCTGTACGATTAACACATATTCCCTCCGGACTGGTAGTTACTTGTCAGGATGAAAAATCTCAAATCAAGAACCTGGAGAAGGCCACAAAAGTATTGAGAGCCCGGTTGTATGAGATCGAACTGGCAAAACATAATGAAGCTGTTGGTGCACAAAGGAAATCAATGGTAGGTAGTGGCGATCGGTCGGATAAGATCAGGACCTATAATTATGCCCAAAGCCGTGTGACGGATCATCGCATTAATTATACGCAATACAACCTTCCCACCGTTATGGATGGTGAGATCGATGACTTCATTGAACAATTACATCTGGCTGAAAGTGCTGAAAAGCTTAAAGAAGGCGGCGTTGAATAACCTCAGGGATTATTTTTTTGCTGTATTTATACTTTTAGTGGGCATATCGGTTTTTAGTTGTGAGCCTGAAGTCGAGCTAAAAATTGAACCTGAAATTGGTGTCCTGGCATTTTCTCAGGATACCATTTTCTTTGATACGTTATTTACTGAAACGCGAAGTGTTACAAAGCGGCTTAAGATCTATAATCAGGCGAGCGGAGCGATAACTATAGATAAGATAGCCGTTAAAGACGCTGCTGCTTTTTCTCTCTATATATATGGAGAGAAAGGTAAATCCTTTAATGATGTACAGCTCCTTGGTAAAGACAGCCTGCTTGTTCTGGTGGAGGCAGAGATTGACAATCGGGGGGAAAATACTCCATTTATAATAAAAGACGAGCTCCAGGTAATAAGTCACGACAAATATTCTATTCCATTAATTGCATGGGGCCAGGATGCGGTTTTTTTAAAAGATACCGTGCTAAGCTGTGATGCACGCTTTACCAATGAAAAGCCATATGTGGTTTTTGGCGCTGTCGTGGTGGATTCCTTATGTACGTTAACTGTTGATCCGGGAGCAAGGATATTCTCTCATTTTAATTCCGGAATATTTGTATGGGGAAGTATAAAAGCCCAGGGTACATCAGATCAGCGCGTTCTATTTTCAAATGACCGGTGGGATGAGGGATATAGAAATGCTCCGGGGCAATGGCGGGGAATTTATTTATTAGAGGGAAGCACAGGAAATGAATTTCAATTTACCGATATAAGAAATGCTGAACTGGGGATCAGAGTGGGTGCTCCGGATGATAATACCGATTTTGATGTTGTAATCGGCCATACAAGAATAGAGAATATAGCACGAGCAGGAGTTTTAGCTTTTACCTCAGATGTATATGTATATAATTCCCTGATCAATAACTGCGGAGAGGCTTCCATAGCCGCATTGGCCGGAGGTAATTATAAGTTTTATAATAACACATTAGCTAATTTTTCTTTTGACTTTTTCCGGGAGGAGGCTACCCTCATACTTTCCAATAATCTTATATTATCTGATAATTCAGTTCTTACGGCACCTCTTCATGCAGAATTGATAAACAATATTATTTGGGGAGATCTTAGTGATGAGATAATATTGAGCGAAGTGGAGGATGAAGTATTTGAAGTAAACTTTTTAAGCAACATTCTTAAAACCACCCTTAATACTTTTGAAACACAAAATTATATAAATATAGATCCTCTCTTTATTGCACCTCAAGAATATAATTACAGCCTGGACTCTTTATCCCCGGCAATTGATCAGGGGATAGTTTTACCGGAGATAAAAACTGATCTGGAAGGGAAGATGCGTGACAATAATCCTGATCTTGGTGCTTTGGAGGTTATAAAATAAATGCAAAAAAGATTGTTTTAATCATTCAGACAGCCAATTTTGTAAAATGATTTAAAAGAAAGGCAGCAGAAAGAACTATACTTCTTTTTCCGCCGTTCTAGGGTCAATATTAAAAAAATATTTAATGCAAGCTTTACAATTAAAATCCACTTTAAAATCCGCGAATTTTCCCGGATTAAGCTTCGTAATACTGCACCTGATACCATTGGGTGCCATTTTTACAGGGGCTACCCTTTTTGACTGGGCAGTATGTGGTGTCCTTTATTTTAGCAGGATGTTCTGGATTACCGGTGGATACCATCGTTATTTCAGCCATAAGTCATATAAAACCTCCCGCTGGTTTCAGTTCGTAATTGCGTTTATGGCTCAAACCAGTGTTCAGAAAGGAGCTTTATGGTGGGCTTCACATCACCGGATCCATCATCGTCACAGCGATACTCCTGAAGATCCGCATTCAATGAAATTATATGGGTTCTGGTATTCCCATATGGGCTGGATTGCAAGTAATAAGCACAAGCACACAGAATTAAAAGTGATTGGCGACTATGCAAAATACCCTGAGCTTCGCTGGTTGAATAAATATCATTTAATACCTCCTTTAGTTCTGGCTTTAATAGTAATGGCTTTAGGTGGTATAGTTAATGGATCAGGGATTGCAGATATGTTTACTACTGCAGGTTTATCGACTTTATTTGTAGGTTTTTTCTTAAGCACCGTAATATTATTTCACGGCACTTTTTCAATAAACTCACTGATGCATAAGATCGGTAATCAGCGTTATAAGTCTGGCGATGAATCTCGAAACAGCTTAATCCTTGCCCTTGTAACTCTTGGTGAAGGATGGCATAATAATCATCACTATTACCAGGCCTCTGCACGCCAGGGATTCTTCTGGTGGGAAATAGATATCACTTACTATGGTTTAAAAATGATGAGCTGGCTGGGATTGGTTTGGGACCTTAGAGGTGTTCCCGATCATGTTAAGAAGCCGGATGCATCTAAACTTGCAGCATAATATTGGAAAAGATCCTGATCATTGAGGATGAGCCCAAAGTGGCTGATTTTATCAAACGTGGTCTTGAAGAAAATAAATTTATAGCAGAAATTGCTTTCGATGGCCGTATTGGAAAAAGTATGGCATTGAGCGGAAGTTTTTCTGCTATTATTTTAGATGTTAACCTGCCGCAGATAAATGGTTTCGATCTATGCAAAATGTTACGAGAGGCAGGTTTAAAGATACCGATCCTGATGCTTACCGCACTCGGCACTTTAGAAGATAAACTTTCGGGATTTGATGCAGGAGCTGATGATTATCTTCAGAAACCTTTTGAATTTCAGGAGCTGCTTGCAAGATTAAAAGCACTTTTGAAGCGATCCTCTGGTCCGCAAGGTCAGGTTTTAAAAGATAAAATTATAAGAATTGCCGATCTCGAAATAGACCCGGACCGTAAAAGTGTCAAACGGGGAGGTAAGAATATAGATCTAACAGCCAAAGAATTCGTATTGCTGGAATATCTGGCAAGAAATAAAGGCCGCGTGGTTTCCCGGGTAGATATAGCTGAAAGAGTCTGGGATATTGATTTTGACACAGGAACTAATGTCATTGATGTCTATATTAATTTTTTACGAAAAAAAATAGACAGGGAATTTGAGAAAAAGCTTATTCATACCCATATCGGAATGGGCTATGTCTTAAAAGAACATGAAGATTAGATTAAAGCTTACTCTTCAATTTGTATTGATCACTGCATTGATTAGTTGTTTTGCTTTTATTATTATTTATGGACTAAGTGCTAATTTTCGCCAGGAGCAGTTTTACGACAGGCTTTATGATAAAGCTACCAATACTGCAAAGTTACTGGTAGATGTGCAGGAAATTGACCAGGAGTTACTTCAAATTATAGAAGAAAATACTGCCTCTCTTTATGAAGAAACACTAATCATATATGATTTTAATGATGAAATTATTTATAGCCGTAGTGAAAAAGAAGATTTTTATGAGGTTGATCAGGATCTTATAAACGAGGTCCGGCTTAATGAGGATATTCGATATGAAGAGAATGGAAGAGCTGTTGTTGGTGTTTTATATTCCGGAGAGTTTGATCGATTTGTTGTAATTGCATCAGCCTTTGATAAGTTCGGTTTAAATAAGATCAGTAATCTTAAGTGGATACTGATTTTTGTTTTTGCAGGCATTTTAATACTTACTTTTATTGGGGGCTGGATATATTCAGGGCAGGCGCTTAAACCTATTACGGGTGTTATTGAAGAAGTAAAGCAGATCAGTGATCAGAATTTGAGCGCCAGGGTTAATGAAGGGAACGGCACAGATGAAATAGCAGAGCTGGCAAAAACATTTAATTTAATGCTCAATCAATTGGAGGAAGCTTTTTATAGTCAGAAAAGCTTTGTTTCTCATGCATCTCATGAGCTTCGCACCCCTCTTACAGCTGTTACTGGTCAGATAGAAGTTGCTTTAATGAGCGCCCGGTCAACCGAAGAATACAGAGGTATTTTAAAATCTGTTCTGGAAGATATTAAAGGCCTGTCCAGGCTTACCAATGGTCTTCTGGACCTTGTTCAGACAAACCCATCTATTATTATAGCTAATTTTAGACCATTAAGAATTGATGATATTCTTTTTGAGGCTATGGAGCAGGTTAAAAAGAAATTTGAAACATGCCAGATCATTGTTGACTTTGAAGGCTTCCCTGAAGATGAGAAGGTGCTTATTATTAACGGAAATGATTACTTGCTGAAATCAGCCATTTATAATCTTATGGAAAATGCCTGTAAATTTTCAGCTGGGAAAGAAGTACGTGTTAATTTCACACAAAAATCCGGAGAATTAAGTGTAAATATCCAGGACAGGGGAATTGGAATCTCTGAAAAAGATATTGCACAAATTTTTCAACCTTTCTACAGGGCCGACAATGCCTCTTCCTTTAGAGGGTATGGTTTAGGCTTGCCATTGGCAAAAAGGATATTCCATATGCACAATGTTGAAATTAATTTAGATTCAACTCTGGGAAAAGGCACTGTTTTTAGCCTGATTTTCAGGAAATCTTAATTTTAATCACATTTTAATTTCGCTTTAAGCTGGCTTTAATAATGATGCCGTTATTTTACACAAAAGGCAACAATTATTATGAAAAGCGAAAACAAAATTAAAATTACTGCACTGGTTGTGACAGTATTTTTTCTCGCCTCTCTTGGTATGATGATCTACCATGTGAATGTGAATGACGTGTTGAAAAAAGATCTGACATCTCAAAAATTGAAGAGCGAAAAGCTTCTATCCGAAAAGCTTAACCTCGACAAACAGATCAAGAGTTTCAAAGAAAACCTGGCATCATTGCAGGGTAAGAATGCGCAGCTGGATAAATATTTAAAAGAAGCTAATAAAAAAGTATCGGAGAGTGAATCTACTATTGCTAAGCTCAACAGGGATAATGCTTCATTAGCAAAATATAAGAAAGAGCTTCAGGCACTGAAGAATATTCAGGAAGAATTAAATGCTAAAATAACTCAGTTAACTGATGGTAATAAAGACCTTACCGCACAGCTGGCAAATAAAGATCAGATGCTGGTAATGCTTCAGAAAGAGCAAAAGGAATTATTAGCAAAGTATAATAAAATGGAGCAGGAGAAATTATTTGCTGATAATTTTAGAATTGAGTCTTTAAAGAAAAAGAACGATAAACTTACTGTTAAGGCAAGCAAAACCAATAACATCATGGTAAGCTTTGATATACCTGAGCACCTGATGGGAAAAGTAAATGAGAATTCTTTTAAGCTTGAACTTACAAAACCAGTAGGTGTAAAAATAGAAGGAAACCAATTTGTTACCTTATTTGATGTAAATGAGGATGTTTTGACAGCTGGTACAGAAATGTATGTGGCCAAGAAAATAAAGAGAGCGAATATCAGCTTTAAGCCTACAGAGAAACTGCAAAAAGGAGTTTATACAGTTTCTATTTATGAAGGCAAAGAGTTGTTAGGAAATGCACAAATAAGATTGATGAAGTAGTTTTTCATGGTTAATTTATAGATTGAGTAAGAGAAGGTCGGCCAAGGGGGTCGGCCTTTTTTGTTTTTATAAAACCATTCTCTCCCCGTCATTGCGAACGAGTAGACTAAAGAATATCGATGAAAACCAAGCTCTATACGAGTGAAGCAATCTGTTAATTAGAAGGAAAGATTGCTTCGTCGGCATTGAACTTCTGCAAAATAAGAAACTCAGGTTCGCCTTCTCGCAATGACGTGGTAAACGTTAAAGTTGTAGTTATAATCCTAATTAATTAATTTTAACGACTCCTGAGCAGATGATATCCTATGGTAAAAGGTGGATCGGTATATATAATGACTAATAAAAATAATACTGTACTTTATGTAGGTGCTACTTCTGACCTTAATGACAGGGTTTATAAGCATAAAACAAAATTTTACCCCAAATGCTTTACGGCAAGATATAACTGCTTTAAACTTGTTTATCATGAAGGATATCATTCTATTGAAGAAGCTATAGCACGGGAAAAGCAGTTAAAAGCAGGGTCAAGAGCTAAAAAGATTGCTCTGATTGTATCGATGAATCCAAATTGGAAGGATCTTTATGATAATCTATTTAAATAATATAACCTTCTCCCTCCCCGTCATTGCGAACGAGTAGACCAACGGATAATGATGAAAAACGAGCTTTATACGAGTGAAGCAATCTGTCGATCAGAAGGAAAGATTGCTTCGTCGGCATGGAACTTCTGCAAAATGAGAAACTCAGGTTCGCCTTCTCGCAATGACGCTGATATTACCGTCATTGCGAATGAGTTGACTGATGGATATCGATGAAAAACAAATTCAATACGAGTGAAGCAGTCTTTCGATCAGAAGGAAAGATTGCCTCGTCGGCACAGAGCTTCTGCAAATGAAGAAACATGTTATGCCTTCTCGCAATGACGATGGTATTACCGTCATTGCGAACGAGTAAACCAATGGATGTTGATGAAAAACCAAACTCTATACGAGTGAAGCAATCTGTTGATTAAAAGACGAGACTGATTTCTCAACATAACCACCAAAGCGCCGTTTATTTGTTAGTTTTGCAACCTTAATTATGAAGGTAAAGGATTTTTTACAACTATATCGCAATGACAGCATCATTGGTGCAGTGGGGGAAACCATAAAACCGAATGAGCATAAAAATATACATTTGAGAGGGTTAGTAGGCAGCCTGGATGCTGTGGTTTTGGCTGCTACTTACAGTAACAACCATCAGAACCACCTGGTAGTGCTGCATGATAAAGAAGAGGCCGCTTATTTCCAGAACGATCTTCAGAATCTCCTGCCGGGAAAAGAGATACTGTTTTTTCCGACAAGCTATAAACGCCCCTATGAATTTGAGGAAACGGAGAATGCTAATATCCTTATGCGGGCGGAAATTCTCAACCGGATCAACAATAAAGCATCAACAGGAGAAATAATTATCACTTATCCCGAAGCACTGACCGAAAAGGTGATCAATAAAAAGTCACTGAAGAAAAATACCTTTCATGTAGCAATTGGCGACAAACTGGATGTCGAATTTTTAACCGAGCTTCTGGTTAGTTACGATTTTGTAAAAACCGATTTCGTTTATGAAGCAGGACAATTTGCTGTAAGAGGTGGTATTGTTGACATTTACAGCTATGCACACGATCTGCCTTACCGCCTGGAGCTTTTTGGCGATGAGATCGACAGCATCCGTACCTTTGATCCGGTTAATCAGCTTTCTGTTGAATCCATAAAAGAAATAAACCTGATACCTAATGTACAAACCAGGCTGATTCAGGAAGCTCGCGAAGGTTTTATTGATTTCCTGCCGCTAAATACAAAGATCTGGTTTAAAGACTACGAGCAAACCCTCGATATCATCGGCAAATATTTTGATAAAGCCAATCAAAGTTTTCAGGATATTCTTAAGCAAAGTGGTCAGACAAAAGTGGTGCTCAACCCGGAAGATCTTTTTGAAACCCAGGCTTCATTTCAGGAGCAGGAAAAACGGTTGATGCATATTGAGTTTGGAAACCGTTTCTCACCTACTTATGACAAAGAATTTCGTTTTGAGAGCGAGCCACAGCCTTCTTTTAATAAAAACTTTGAACTGCTTACTGCCGACCTTTCTGAAAACCAGCTTAAAGGCATCGTCACATTACTTACAGCAGATTCAGTACGACAGCTTGAAAGATTACGGGAGATCTTTCTCGAGATAGATCCCACTGTACAATTTAATGATCTTAATATAAGCCTTAGGCGCGGTTTTATAGACCGCATGATGAAAATTGCTGTTTATACAGACCATCAGATATTTGAACGCTTTCACCGTTATAAGGTAAGGGAGAGCCATTCAAAATCAAAAGCAATTACATTAAAGGAACTCCACACACTTCAGCCAGGCGATTTTGTTACCCATATTGATTATGGGATTGGAAAATTTGCCGGTATGGAGAAAAAGGAGGTAAATGGTAAAGAGCAGGAAGCCATTCGCCTTGTCTATCGCGACGATGACATTTTATATATTAGTATACATTCGCTTCATAAGATTTCCAGGTATTCCGGCAAAGAAGGATCAGCTCCGGTAATGAGCAAATTAGGTTCTCCGGAATGGGAAAATAAAAAGGCGAAGGTCAAGAAGAAAGTTGCCGACATAGCTAAAGATCTGATCAGCCTGTATGCAAAAAGGAAAAAAGCACAGGGATTTCCATTTAGTAAAGATACTTACATCCAGGCGGAACTTGAATCGAGCTTCATTTATGAAGACACGCCCGATCAGGCTAAGGCAACTGTTGATGTAAAGGAGGATATGGAGCAGCCGCACCCAATGGATAGGCTGGTTTGTGGTGACGTTGGTTTTGGAAAAACAGAGGTGGCGATCCGTGCCGCTTTTAAAGCGATAACCGATAGTAAACAGGTAGCTGTTTTAGTTCCGACAACTATTCTTGCATTTCAGCATTACCGCTCTTTTTCAGAAAGAATGAAAGATTTTCCGGTAAAAATTGAATATATCAACCGCTTTCGTACAGCAAAACAGATAAAGGAAACTTTAAAAAGAGTAAAGGAAGGGAAAACGGATATATTAATAGGTACTCATCGTATTGTCAGTAAGGATGTAAAATTTAAGGAGCTGGGCCTTCTGGTTATTGATGAGGAACAAAAGTTTGGCGTGAAGGTGAAAGACCGGTTAAAAGAGTTTAAGGTAAATGTCGATGTGCTGACTTTGACAGCTACGCCTATTCCACGGACATTGCATTTTTCACTTATGGGAGCCAGGGACCTGAGTGTCATATCTACTCCTCCCCCTAACCGACAGCCGGTAACAACAGAAGTACATACATTTAATGAGGAGGTGATCCGAGATGCCATAAGCTTTGAACTTCAACGGGGAGGGCAGGCATTTTTTGTACATAACCGCGTGGGTGATATAGAAAGTGTGGCAAATATTGTTCTTCGGCTTGTTCCTGATGCCCGTGTAGGGATTGTCCACGGGCAGATGGATGGACAGCGGCTGGAGAAAACCATGATGCGTTTTATTGAGGGTGAGTTTGATGTGTTGGTTAGCACTAATATTATCGAATCGGGACTTGATATTCCAAATGCGAATACCATTATCATAAATCAGGCGCATATGTTTGGTCTTTCTGATCTTCACCAGATGCGCGGAAGAGTAGGTCGTTCTAACCGAAAAGCGTTTTGTTACCTGCTTACCCCTCCTACAATTGGCCTTAGTTCCGAATCAAGGAAACGCTTACGCACATTGGAAGAGTTTTCCGAGCTTGGGGATGGATTTAAAGTCGCCATGCGCGATCTTGATATCCGTGGAGCAGGCAATATGTTGGGAGCTGAGCAAAGTGGATTTATTACTGACCTTGGATTTGACGCTTACCATAAGATATTGGATGAGGCTGTACAGGAGCTAAAAGAGACGGAATTTAAAGATCTGTTTGCCAAAGAGCTAAGCCAGCATACAAAACATATTGTTCAGGATTGTTCGATTGAAACTGACCTGGAGATCTTATTTCCTGAGGAATACGTAAATAGCATTTCTGAGAGGCTCCATTTATATTCCCAGCTTGATAATATCAAAAATGAAGAGCAGCTGCAAAATTTCACTACAATGCTGAAGGATCGATTTGGGCCGTTACCTGAACCAGTAGAAGAAATGGTTGAAACGGTAAGGCTGAGGTGGAAAGCTGAAGATCTCGGATTTGAGAAGGTTAATTTTAAAAATGAAAAACTGCGCTGCTATTTCTTTACAAAGGATAGTGAACAGTATTTCAACTCTTCAGTATTCGGGGGAATATTAAAATATGTACAGGAGCATCCCAAAAAATGCAGGTTAAAAGAGCAACGTGATAAAATGATCCTTGTAGTTGAAGAAGTACAAAGCATCCATCAGGCAAAAGAAATATTTTCTGCTATGCTAAATGGTCAGAAAGCAAGCTGATCAATATTCACAAATTCGAGATAAGGATTTAACAGATCTACGTTATTAAACGCATCAATACCTACTACTTTATGGTGATATGGGGAAAATGAGATCTCCACGAAGAAGTCATCAATGGCATAGAGATAGATCTTCATGTTTTCAATGTACCTAAATGATAGGTATCTGCCTTCAGTAGCTATGTTCTCACACTTTTCGTCGAAGGTAAGGTGGTTAAATTCAAGTATATTCATATTGGGTTCCTTTTATACTCGAAGGGTCTAAAAGTATGCCAATAAAGAATTAGGCGCTCTGGAAGCATATTGGGGCGCTGCTTGATGCTAAATTTAGAATATATTCCCAATATGGGAAAGTTAATTAAGGTTTACATGCTTCAAATTGATTACTAATTTATAATATAGCGGGCTGATGATAAAATTCAATTCTGTCAAAGGCTCATAAGCTCTTTAAAACGCTGTGTTTGTCGACGTGATACATCAACCTCGTGATTGCCCTTTAAATAAATACGTATGCTGCCGCTAAACCAGGGCTCTATACGCTCTATCCATTTCAGGTTTATTATTTGCTGGCGATTTGCACGGAAGAAAACCTTGGGGTCAAGCTTTGTTTCAAGATAATTTAACGTGCGGGGGATCATTGGTTTGTGATCTTCAAAATAAATTTTTGTATAATTTCCATCCACTTCAAAAAGCCGTACATTCTTTAGCTGCACAAACCAGCAACGGTTGCCATCCTTTACAAAAACCTGATCTTCCTCACTAAGCTTATCCTCTTCTTCTGTTTGTTTCTTTTTTTCAATCTTTTCTGCAGCCCGACTGATAGCGCCTGCCAGCCTTTCTTTTTGTACTGGTTTTTGTATATAATCCAGCGCATTGAATTCAAATGCTTTTAGCGCATACTCATCATAAGCGGTAGTGAAAATAACCTGGGGCACTTCCTCCATTTCTTCAAGCAGCTGAAAACCATCCTTTCCCGGCATTTGAATATCTAAAAAAATAACATCAGGCTTTTCATTTTCAATTTTTTCAAGGGCTTCATCTGCATTAGCAGCTTCACCTATCACCTGTACCTGATCAAATTCTTTTAAAATTCTCTTAAGTTCATTTCTTGCTAAGCGGGAATCATCTATTACTATTGCTTTCATGGTTTAGTTTGAAGTTCAAGGTTTAAAGTTCAAAGTTTGAAGAAATGGATCAGTTTCGCTTTAATATTACATATTAATAAAGTACTGGTACGGTAAATCGTGCAGAGACATATTTTTCATCAATATTTTCCACAGTAAGCTTTGCCAGCTGACCGAATATTAACCTGAGTCGTTCCGCAGCATTATTCAACCCGATGCCGGAAGCGCTGGCAGGGGTAGATAACTGACCGGTATTCATTACCTGTACGATTAAATTCCCATTTTCAAGATGAGTTGAGATCCTTATTTCTCCTCCGCCGGGAAGCAAAGATATACCATGCTTGATTGCATTTTCCACCAGGAGCTGTATGGCCATCGGAGGAATTTTCATTTCGAGGGTATCTTCATGGATTTCCAGCTTATAACTAAGCCTGTCCTCATATTGAATAGATTCCAGTGTCAGATAATTCTTAACTATATCAAGCTCATCTTCCAGATTTATTTTTTCTTTATTAGAGAACTGTAATGAATAACGAAGCAGATCGGAAAGATGCAGGATCATATCACGTGCTTTTTCCGGATTTTCAATTACAAGAGATCTTATATTGTTAAGGCAATTGAACATAAAGTGAGGATTGATCTGCGATTTCAGTGCTAATAACTCGGCATCCTTTACAGCAGCTTCAAGTTTCCATTTATCCACCTCTATCTGTTTGTAATTCGTGATGTACTTATAGATAAAATAGATCAGAGACCATATAAGAGCGATAATGGATAGATTAAATGCATAAAAAAGCCAGATACCATAGGAAAGGTCGCGATGGCCGTGAGTTAACTGATCAGGTGTGGCATAGGTATTCCTTATCCACTCATTAACCGGAAGAACAATACTGGCCCAAATTATACCTATTATAAAAGAAGCACCTAATATTCGAAATACAAGTCCTTTTATTCCAAGATTTAGCCAATCCCTTTTCTTGATTATTTCCCGATAAACATGGGTTAAGAGAAAACCTACTGTAATCGTATTTAAATACCCAACTAAAATTATCCACGAAAATTTGGTAAAAAATATGGCTATAGAAGTATAGATAACGTAAAAAGCCATCCAGCCAAAAATCTGGCAGATCCAGTATAATCTATTTGAGTGGTTTAAGTTCATTAAAAATAATCTTACTTTTATTTCTAATTTACATGCAAATAGGTTGAGGAAAAATTAAATTTGCATTAAGTGGAGTAAATTGTTCCTGAAAGGTGAATTTTATCTGATAATGATACACAATAATTTCTTTTGGAATAAGTTTATACAATAAGTAAGAAATTTTGCTCAATAATATTGGTATATTGTAAGAGTAATATTTAATTTGCGTAATAATGCAAAATATGACTATTTTAGCATTTGCTTTTATATAGAAACAAATTTTAGATCATGATAAGAGGATCAGCATTTTTAAATCGTGCTATGTTGGTAGTTGGTGGAGCGGTATTATTTACCGGCTGCGGATTATTTGGAGGCGGAGGTGGTCGTCCTACGGCGGAACACCCGGGGCAGATGAGCACAGCGACTGGATTGGTTTATAACGATGAAGATAACCAGGGTTATATGGTTAATCCATTTAGCGGACAGCCTGAAGGGCCTAACCTGGTATTTATCGAAGGTGGGCGTGCTGTAATTGGTTCTTTTGAAGAGGACGTACTTAACAGGAGGGACAATTTGGAAAGAACAGTTTCTGTAGCATCATTTTATATGGATGAGACAGAGGTTGCCAATATCCACTGGTTAGAGTATCTGCATTACCTAAACGTTTCTGATTCAAGCAGAGAGGTGTATATGGCGGCATTGCCGGATACAACTGTTTGGGAAGAGCGTTTGGCTTTTAATGATCCCTATACCGATCATTACCTGCGTTACCCTGGATTTCGTTATTTCCCTGTAGTGGGAATTAGCTGGGTACAGGCAAATGATTATTCAGCATGGAGAACACGTGCTGTAAACATGAAGCTATATGAGGAATATGGCGAAGGTGATGAATATGCTGAAACGGAAGGAAGAATTCCTTTGGAATCAGGTGTTGTGCTACCAGATTATCGCCTGCCTACTGAAGCAGAATGGGAATATGCTGCTACAGCTCTTATTGGTACCCAGTGGTTAGATGAAAATCAAACTCACCAGCGTATCTACCCATGGGATGGTCATGCATTACGTAATCCTTACGGCCAAGAGATGGGTTATTTCCTGGCAAACTTTAAGAGAGGCCGTGGTGACTATGCAGGTATTGCAGGAAAATTAAATGATGGAGCTTTAATTACTTCTTATATATATGAATTCCCTCCGAATGACTTCGGTCTTTATAATATGGCGGGTAACGTAAACGAGTGGGTAATGGATGTTTACCGTCCGTTGTCATTCCAGGATTTTGATGACCTTAACCCTATCCGTCGTGATGGATACCTTGATGAAGTAAGGAGAGGGGACGATTATGTTTATAATAGTGACAGGGAAAATAATCCTGAAGGATTTACTTCTTTAATTACAGATAAAGCCCGCGTATATAAAGGGGGTAGCTGGAAGGATGTTGCCTACTGGTTGTCTCCGGGAACAAGAAGATATCTCGATCAGGACTCCTCGACGGCTACGATAGGCTTCCGTTGCGCAATGATCAGAGCAGGAAGTAACTACTAAAAAACTAATACTATCAATCGAAGCCGTCTTTTAAGAGACGGCTTTTTTTTTATCAAATACATATTTCAAGTTAAAAAATGAGTGATTTTCCGGTTTCAATACAAGGAGTAACTTTTGAGCAGATCGCTGAAGAATTTGATACTCCAGTTTTTGTTTATGATGCAGAAAAAATTATAAAGCAGATCCAAACCCTTAAGAATGCCTTTTCCAGGCAGGATCTCAAAATAAAATATGCCGCAAAGGCTCTAACGAATGTTTCAATTCTTCGCCTGATGAAAAAAAATGGTGTCGGAATGGATGCAGTTTCCCTGCAGGAAGCCAGGTTGGGATTGAAGGCAGGATTTAAACCGGAAGAAATACTTTTCACTCCAAATAGCATTGCCTTTGAGGAAATAAAAGAAGCTGTTGAAATGGGACTTGTGATCAATATTGATAACATTTCTATCCTTGAGCATTTCGGTAACGAATATCATAATACTGTCCCCGTATGTATCCGCCTTAATCCGCATATAATGGCGGGAGGCAACAGTAAGATCTCTACTGGGCATATTGATTCTAAATTCGGGATATCAATTTATCAGTTACCTCATCTCATGCGCGTAGTGAAAACCTACCGCTTAAATGTATCAGGGCTGCATATGCATACTGGCTCGGATATTCTTGATGCTGAGGTGTTTTTGAAAATTGCAGAAATATTATTCGGTGTGGCAAAAGAATTCCCTGATCTTAAATTCCTGGATTTTGGTAGTGGCTTTAAAGTAGCTTATAAAGCTGGTGACATCACCACTAACATCTATGACCTTGGTGTAAAATTAGGTGAAGCTTTTGATCAGTTCTGCCGTGAATATGGAAGAAAGCTGGAATTGTGGTTTGAGCCCGGTAAGTTTCTCGTTAGTGAAGCGGGGTATTTACTTGTAAAAGCAAATATTATCAAGCAAACTCCCGCTACAGTATTTGTGGGTGTTGATAGTGGTATGAATCACCTACTAAGGCCAATGATGTATGATGCTTATCATGCCGTTGGAAATATTACTAATCCAAGTGGAACACAGCGGGTGTATACTATTGTTGGTTACATTTGTGAAACAGATACTCTTGCGGCTGACCGCAAGCTTAATGAAGTTCGGGAAGGAGATCTTTTATTAATAAAGAATGCCGGAGCATATGGCTTTATGATGGCTTCAAATTATAACTCACGTTTCAGGCCTCCGGAAGTATTGATCCATAAGGGGAAAGCACACTTAATACGGAAGCGTGAAACGATGGACGATCTTCTGAAAAATCAGGTGCTGGTTGATATTTAACGATACTGAGGTTTTAATCTGTCACGAAATTCTTTTTCAAACTTCTCGATTTTAGGTTTCGTGACAGATACTATATATGGATTATTGGGATGTGCATCATAATAATCCTGATGGTAATCTTCAGCTATATAAAAAGCTTTAAGCTCATTTAATTCAGTGACTATAGGATCTTCATATTTTCCTGCCTTTTCCAGTTTCTGCATATAATTTTCAGCCTTTCTTTTCTGCTCCTGATCATGATAAAATATGGCTGTTCTGTATTGCTCCCCAATATCGGGGCCCTGACGATTTAGCTGGGTGGGATTATGGGTAGCAAAAAATATCTCTAATAGCTCGTCATATGTGATCTCTTCCGGTTTGTAGTAGATCTGAACAGCTTCGGCATGATCTGTTAAGCCTCTGCTTACCTTATCATAGGTAGCGTTTGATCTATCTCCTCCGCTATAACCTGAAACAGCTTCAACAACACCTGCAGTGCGATCAAAGACTGCCTCTACACACCAGAAGCATCCGCCGGCAAAAGTAGCGGTATCAACTTCCGATGGATTTATATTAAAATTGGATTTCTGCCGGTCCGAAGAATTCCTTTGTGATTCACAAGAAAGTATGATCCCAAAAGTTATAGCTATTAAAAGAAAAAGATTTTTCATATATAGTTAAACGAGGTCATTATCAAACAAGTTCAGGTTAGCACCCCGACGAAAAGCATTCAGGTTATATGCAGGCATTGAGCGGTTACCAAAATACTTCTGTTTATGAATGGCGAACATTCTGGCGATAACCTCCGCAATCTTGCCCTCTCCTTTCATTCTCCTGCCCCAGCTTGAATCGTTTACGCTGCCACCATGAACTTCACATATCTGTGACCAGACCTTCCTATACCGGTCAGGAAAATTCTTTTTTAGCCAATCGGAGAAGATCTCGCTAATGATTCCGTTTAGCCTGACCATTGTATATCCGGCGCTTCTTGCACCATGGTCGGCAGCCGCTTTCAGGACAGCTGGTATTTCATGATGGGTTAGGCCTGGAATTATAGGAGCATGCATAACGGAGACAGGAACACCGGATTCAGTTAACTGCTGCATTGCCTTGAGCTTATTCTTTGCCGTGGCAGTGCGTGGCTCCATTACCCTTCTTAATTCTTCATCTAATGTAGTAATGCTAAAATGTACCTGCACCAAAGCATGTTGGGCTAATTCCTGCAAAAGATCAATATCGCGGGTGATCAGTGTATTTTTCGTTATTATTCCGACCGGATGTCGGTATTTTAAAAATATACGCAGCAACTGCCGTGTCAGTTTATACTTCTGCTCCAGTGGCTGATAACAATCTGTATTTCCTGATAACACTATAGGTTGAGGCTTCCATTTCCTGTTAAGCAGGTGCTGTTCCAGTAAAGCGGGTGCTTCAGGTTTCACGATTATCCTGGTCTCGAAATCGAGACCGGCATCATAGCCCCAGTATTGATGTGAATTACGCGCATAGCAATAGATACAGCCATGCTCACAGCCCTGATAGGCATTAAGTGAGTATGCCATTCCCACATCCGGGCTGTCTACCTTATTAACAATTTTCTTCGGATGTTCATAATATACTTTAGTTACAGGCTTTTCCTCAAGCAGCTTTTCATCCAAACCTTCAGGGTGGTCTGTAACATACTGCTGCTTTAAAAATGGATTACTTGGCTTAACCTGCGCCCCTCTTCCTTTGAAATAATTTCCGTCCTCGCTCATGTCTGTAAAAATACTAAATAAGTTAGTAAAAACTAAAATAAATAGTAACATTGAGGTGTTGTAAGACATAAGTGTCTGTTGATCAGAACAAAAAGTTAGTAGTTTTCTTTATTAAGAAAGTCATATCATGAAAAGAAATTTTTTCTTACTTTTTGCATTAGCAATTTGCTCCTGCACAAATTATTATAAATACCCAACATTTTCGGAGTACGGAAATGCACTTATGGTGGTGGAAATACCTGCCGGGACGAATACAAAATATGAATACAATGTGCTGAAGAATAAATTCGAAGTCGAGCTTATCAATGACAACCCACGCACTATAAGTTTTCTTCCTTATCCGGGAAATTATGGCTTCATCCCATCCACTATGATGGACAAAGATCGAGGTGGAGATGGCGACCCGCTTGATGTGCTGGTAATTGGCAGCAACATAAAACAGGGAAGTTTGCTTGAATTTGCACCAGTAGGAGTATTAAAGCTTCTTGATAATGGAGAAGAAGATCATAAAATAATTGGTGTTGTGGTAAATAGTGAGGTAAAAGTTATAGACTGCCGTACCTTGCAATGTATGAAAGATGAGTATCCCGGGGCTTTGGGTATTATAAAAGACTGGTTTGCCAATTATAAAAAAGGAACAAATATTATTATTCAGGGCTGGGAGGATGAGAAACATGCTGTAGAAATGATTAACAAATGGAAGGTACCGGAGGAATAGGTAAAGCTTATTAAATTTGGCTTTATGACAGATCACAGACAGCTGAATAAATCCCTCGGTAATTTAGATCTTTTTCTTTTGGACCAGATCCTTAAAGGCAGGTTTGCCGACATAAAGACACTTTTAGATGCTGGTTGTGGGGAAGGGAGAAACCTGAAATATTTTATTGATAATAATTATTCAGTAACTGGAATTGATCCAAATGCTGAAGCGCTTCAGTTTGCCAGGCTTATTTTCAGAGGTAAGGCAGAATTTATCCAATCCACAATTGAGCATGCTGAATTTAAAGAAAAATTTGATAGTATCATCTGTATTAATACATTGCACCATGCTGCTGATGAGCAGCAGTATATGGCAATGCTGGAAAAACTTACGGCAACTCTAAAATCCAGAGGTTTCCTCTTCATTCGAACTCTTTTAGGGGGTAATGGTGCTTTTAAAAAAGATAAAGAAAATAACTTGTTGATATCAGATCAACATTTGATAAAGCTATTTGCTGAATTTAAACTGCAATGGCTTGAACCATTAAAAGTTGAAAGCTGGGAGCAGTATCATCTGGGGGTTATTGCTGTAAGGAAAAATTAATCTTTTAATACCATCACACCTAATCTTTGTGGGAGGATTTTAATTGATATTGGAGCTAGCCCTATTATTTCACCATCCGCCTCAAGAAGGCAGCGCTGTGGGGATGTTATTTTGATTTCTTTTGCTTCTTTATAAAATAGCTGAGGGTGCTGTACTTTTTTCCCCCGTTTTAGAAGGGGGAGGTTAAAGATATAATCTTTTGTGCTCAGGTCACCCCCAATTGTTATGGCAAATTTTCCATCATCAATGCTGGCATGAGGAGCTATACAAAGTCCGCTTCCGAAGTATTTGCCATTAGCAATAACTAACATTTTTATCTGCCCCTGCCAATCCCAACCATCAGCTTCACAATAAACCGGGATATTTTTATATTTTCTGAAAGCTTTTATAATTGATTTAAAAAAGGCAATGTTAGCATTCAGCTTTTTTGGTAGCAGGTTCACCTCTTCCACTACAGCAGCACCAATTCCGATATCCGCTATATTATTGAACCAGGCTTTTTCAGGATTTCCATTGAAATTGGTAAAAGTAAGCTCACCGATATCAATATTTTTAACAACGGGATTTTCCAGAACTTTAGAAAATTCTTTTATGGATGCAGGAAAAGTTAGCGTTTTGGCAAAATCATTAGCGGTACCAGCCGGAATCGCAGAGAATAAAGGCTTTTGATCATCTTCTGAAGCCATGATACCATTAATAACTTCATGGATAGTACCATCACCACCAATTGCTACCACATGAGAGTATTGGCTACAGCACTTTTCAATAATAGCTTTTGCCGACCTGGCTTTTTCAGTAATAATTACCTCATGGTCAGTAATATCTGCTTTTGAAAGCTGCTTTTTTATTTTGTTGAGCTTTTTGCTCTTGCCGTTAATTAAAAAAAGAATTTTCATTAAATACGCTCTCCCATTAACCCTGGAGCAATTTTATTGTTAGTATGAAGCAACAAGAATAGACATAAATTATGAAAGCAGTCTGGAATAATCATGTTTTAGCAGAAAGTGATGAGACAGTAGTCGTTGAAGGAAACCATTATTTTCCTAAAGATACAATTAAGGAAGAATTTTTTGAAATATCTCCTAATCGTTCGGAATGTCCCTGGAAAGGGACCGCCTACTATTATCACCTGAATATAGAAGGATCAACTAATGAAAATGCCGCATGGTTTTACCCTGATCCAAAACCGGCAGCTTCGGAAATTAAAGATAAAGTAGCCTTTTGGAAAGGCGTTGTAATCGAAGATTAATCTTTAGTTACAATGCTGATCAATAGCTTCTGCCGCTTCTTCCAGACCCATTTCTAAAGCCGTTTTGAAATCGGCACAGGCATCCACAAGTTTCTGCAGTTCAATTTTTGCCAACCCTCTTTCATAGAAGGCATAAGGATCGTAAGGATATAATTCGATGGCCGTATCATAATCTGCTATAGCTGAGCGATATTCCTTTAGCTCTGAATATGCTAATGCCCTGTTCAAATAAAATATGGCATTCCTTGGATCAATATTTAAAGCATAGGTATAATCATCAATGGCTTCTTTATGATTGCCCATGTTATACTTTACCACGCCCCTGAGATTATAAGTTTCTGCATCCTCCGGATTTAAAGACAGCGCCTGGTTATAATCATGCAAAGCTTTTTCATACTCCTCTTTTACATTATATGCCAGGGCCCTGTTTTCCCAATATACAGGATTCTTTGGTTCCAGCTCTATTGCCTTATTATAGTCCGCCAGGGCTTTATCAGGCTGATTTAAATTGAAATAGGCAACACCTCTGAAATTATATATATCCGCGTCCTTGTCATCCAATTTAAGGGCTTCGCTATAATCCTCAACAGCACTTATATATTCATTCATTTCTGCCTTTACAACACCCCGGTTAAAATAAGCATCAGCATTCTTTTTATCCAGTTCGATGGATTTCGAAAAATCAAAATAAGCTCCCTGCAGATCATCAAGGTTATATTTTGCTAAACCTCTGTTATTATAAAAATCGGCTTTTGAATCATCTTTGGCCACAGCTTTATTAAAATCTTCATAGGCACCATAATAATCTCCCAGCGATAATTTAGCCTCACCGCGCAGGTTAAATGCTTCGGCAGCAGTAGAATCTATTTCAATAACTCGGGAAAAATCACCGATAGCACCATATAACGAGCCTGTGTTTAATCTCGCTTCTCCTCTTATTAAAAGAGCTTCCTTATTTACCGGATCATTTCTTAATAAATCGGAAGTTATTTTTTCTGCACGCTCAAATTCTTCTTCTTGTAATGCTTCTTTTGCTTCCGAAACTGATTGTTGCGCAAAGACAGGAAATGAGGCAAAGAAAATGAATAGCAGGCTATATAAATTTTTCATAAAATCAAATGTAGGTATTAGTGAATAAAGGTAAACAAAAATCTGTCAAATTATCGTGGTATAAAACGAAGAAAATAGGTATTTGTTATATCTGGTAAGTTTTTTCAGAGCTCGACATAATGGCGCAATAAAATCTAGATTCAATTAATATCCAGCCACAATGGCAGAATACTATTATGTATAGGTAAAAAAAGTAAAAAATTATTGTTGGCATTGCAATTGTAGAGTTAATTAACTGAATAATAAAAAGTAATAAATAAAAAGGAGGATTTAAGAGTGAAATTGATAAGAAGGAATCAGGATTTTCTATCAACCTTCTTTAATGATTTTCTGAGACAAGAAAAAAAACTCCAATAGCAATAAAAGTTGCTTAGCAATATATTTAATGAAAAGGCAAGATTTGTACCCTTTTCATTAACTAACTCCCTCCACGGAGGTTAATAATTTAGGACGAGAAAAGAGAGAAATATGAAGAAATTTAGCACATTAATATTAGCCGCCATCTTAGGAAGCGGCATAACAATAGGTGTAAATGAGTTGGTACGTGATGAGCCGGCTTTTTTTACAGGAGATGAGAGAAATATACCTGTATCACATGTTAATTATGTGGATGCACCCGCAGAGCAGATTTTTGATTTTACAGAAGCTTCAAAAAAGGCTATGCCTGCTGTGGTACATATCAGGTCTACTCAAACAGCAAGAAGAGACGCAAGGGCACAGCAGCAAATACCTGAGGAATTCAGGGATTTCTTTGGTCCATTTTTAAGAGAGCGCCAGGATATTCAGCCGAGGCCAAGATCAGGGAGTGGCTCAGGTGTTATAATTAATTCTGATGGATTTATTGTCACTAATAATCACGTGATTGACAATGCGGATGTAATTGAGGTTACCTTGAATGATAACAGGTCTTATACGGCAAAAGTAATTGGAGCAGATCCGACAACAGACATTGCTGTGATTAAAATCGAAGAATCAGGTTTACCTCATTTATCTATGGTAGATTCTGACCAGGTACAGGTGGGTGAATGGGTGCTTGCTGTAGGTAATCCATTTAGCCTGACATCAACCGCAACAGCTGGTATTGTCAGTGCCAAAGGCAGAAGCATTAATATTTTAACTGATACAATGGCCATTGAATCTTTCATTCAGACAGATGCTGCCGTAAATCCGGGTAATAGCGGAGGTGCGCTGGTAAATATTACCGGTGGCCTTATAGGTATCAACACCGCAATTGCCAGTCCTACAGGTGCATTTTCAGGATATGCATTTGCTGTACCATCTAATATTGTTAACCGTGTAGTGCAGGATTTAATAACATACGGTGAGGTACAGCGTGGACTTATTGGTGTAGAGATAAGAAATGTAACCAGCGAATTGGTTGAAGAGCTTGATTTGCAGGTAAATCGTGGTGCTTATGTTGCAGTATTAGCTCCTCAGGGCGCTGCCAGAGAAGCAGGGATTAAAGAAGGTGATGTTATTACCGAGATTGATGGTAAAATAGTGCGTACACCAGCAGATCTTATTGGTCTTGTAGCAACGAAACGTCCGGGGGATGTTGTAAATGTGAAGGTAAGCCGTGATGGAAGAGAACGTACATTTAACGTTACCCTTAAGAATTTTGAAGGCGGCACCGAGCCGGTGAAGAGAGAAAAAGCTGAAATTCTTACTGCATTGGGCGCTGAACTCGAAGATGTCGATAGAGAAACCTTAAAAAGGCTCAATATCAGCTCTGGTGTAAAAGTAACCGGTTTAATGGCTGGTAAGATCAGACAAAATACTGATATGAGGGAAGGTTTTATAATAACTAAAATTGATAATCAACCTGTAAGATCAAAAGAGCAGGTGGTTGATATCCTTAAGAATAAAAAAGGCGGAATTCTGATGGAAGGTGTTTATGAAGACCGTCGGGGAACCTATTATTACGGTTTAGGCTTATAAAAAGAACAAAGAAGAAAGTCCTGCGAAAGCAGGACTTTCTTAATTAAAGCATCAAAATTTCAAAAATTTACGTATACTTATACAACGATCTTTGTTTTTTGTGTGATTGAAAACGCGTATGAAGAGATTATATAGAAAAGGTGATTTTGTGAAAAACAAAAAAACCGGGCGAGTTATGGAAGTTTTAAGATACATTAAGGAAAATGTAGTACAATGCGCCTGGTTTGATTTAGAAAAGAAAGAAATAAGAAAAAATAATTACGATCAGGACAGCCTTTTAAAAGCAGGTTAAAACCCGATTAAACAATTTCAGGAGCAGTTTTTTCCTGAAATTATTAGTTATAACTTTTTTTAATTATCCTGTCTGCATTTTACATGTAGATACGGGATTTTCTTTGTTTATAGATTAAGGTAAAATAGACCTATCTTAAATTTCCGTTATCTAAGCGGGCTTATCTTTCAAAATAAAATAATTTTGTAGTAATCATTTTTATTACGTTAATTACTATATTTAAAAGAACCTAAACTCTTATTCAAATGCCTCATCCACTAGCTAATATTGCCATAAGCCTTGCTCCGGTTGCTGCAGATCTCTTTGGTAAGGTTGTAAATATCAAAAAGGAAGCCGGTGAGAAAAAGGATATATCAACAAGAGTGGAGCAGCTTGAAAATTATGAAGTAGAGCAGGCAAAGCTTTTGGAAGAGTTGACCTTAAAAGTAGATTACCTACAACAGCGAAACAGAACCTTATCATGGATGGCCGGCATAGCAATATGGCTCGGTATCTTCTCTTTTATAGGTATTATCGTATTAATATTTACCCTCTGATGCAGCTTATTATTTTCCCGGGTGTTTTAAATAGTTATTTACCCCAGTCGTAATTTTGCCTAGCTAATAATAAGGGCATTTGTAATATCAATTCCTGTTGCAGCATATTTAATGGTTCAGTGGCTCGAGAATTTTGCATGTAAAACTACAATTGGTATTGTGCCATTTGCTCTTGCAGCTCTTGTTACTGTTATAATAGGTATCCTAACAGTAAGCTTTCAGTCATATAAATCAGCTACTGCTGATTCTGTCAGGTCGTTACGGAATGAATAACCTTATCAATGGCATATAATTTAACAATTTCTTTTTTACCCTTTAAATTCATTTCGCTTATTTCACGGAAAGTATAATATGGAGTACATTCTTTCATGTAATTATAAAGATGTTCGCTGGCAAGAATTCGTTCTCCCAGCTCGGAACATTTTTCCTGAATGCGTGCAGTAGTATTTACAGTGTCACCAGTAAATACTATTTCTTTTTTATATGTGCCTATTTCTCCTGTAGTCACATCTCCACAGTGGATTCCCGCTTTAAAATGAGGGACATAAGCATATTTACCTTTAAAATAATCTGCTTTCTCTCGTATTAAATCTCGTATGGCAAAGAAGCATTTGATGGCATTAGCTTCCGAACTTTGTCGCTCCATGAGCCAGGTAACAACAACCTCATCTCCCACATATTGATATATTTCCCCTTCTGAATTTACTATTGGCTCAGTGATCAGTTCAATAATTTCATTGAGCATACTGAAGTAATTCCGATGGCCCAGCTCCTCGGCTATTTCTGTTGAGGACCGCATGTCCATAAACATAAATATTCGTTTCTCATACTTTGGTCGGTGATACTTTCCCAACAGAAGGTTGAAAAAAACTCCCTGGCCATATTTATCATTGATTTGTAAAACAATGATGGTAAGGGTTGCAATAAGTGTCCAGGTAACCATATTGAGCCAAAACGTATTCGTACCCAGATACTGCTTTAAATTGAAATAGAAATCTTCCTGAAATGTAGAGGGGCCTTCATAAAACCAAAAATAAAATGTATAAGCTATTACTGAAAGGGCAATAATTATTGCCATTATACTCATCACATAAATTATAATGGATATTCCCAGGGGCTTTTTTCGGAATTTATCTTTTAGGAAAAATATAAGAATTGTTCCCCCAAAAAGCCCCGCAATGAAAGTTGAGATGACATTGGTGATTATATTGGTTTCAAGATCATAAGACTGATACTCCAGTTCCTCTATGCTTTTTCCAATATAATGGTTATAATAAGCGATGAGTATTCCAAGGATGACCCAGGTAAGTGTGACAAATAATACATTTTGAAGCTTAAGCTTTGTATATGGCCTCATATTTTAATTGTTCAGGCTATTTCCAGTGCAATTAAAATGCCTTTGATTAATCTTTGAATAAAGGCAGTCAAAGCTATTAAAAACCAGCCTGTTGTGGTGAATATTCCTCAATAATTATTGGAATAA
This sequence comes from Candidatus Cyclobacteriaceae bacterium M2_1C_046, assembly GCA_051418055.1. Classification (GTDB taxonomy): domain Bacteria; phylum Bacteroidota; class Bacteroidia; order Cytophagales; family Cyclobacteriaceae; genus JBPRGH01. The sequence goes on from JBPRGH010000010.1 coordinate 128,029, forward strand.
CAAATTTTAAAGTTTTTCTTCTGAACCGAGATGGGATTTTTTGAAATACTGCATTAATATAAAGCTAATGAGTACTCCACTTAATGCGCCTTCAAATAATATAGCAACGGAGGCAATATATGGGTTTAGCAAGTGCCCAAACATTTCATGCTCCTTAATCTGTTGCATAAAAGCAGGGTCAATTAAATCAAGATAAATAGCCAGGAAAACACAGAAAATAATTAATGATATCCCAGCAGTGGCTATTCCCGTTGCTAATCCTGTAAAATAGGCAAAATCCGGGTTTTTCATACTTTCATAACGGATTGCTAAAAATATTCCGGCAAATAAGATCAAAAAATTTAATGAGCGTAACTCAAGGATTTGAGCAAGGCCAAGCAGGCGCATCAGAATAAAAAATGCGATAAATCCAACAGCTGTGATAGTACCGTATTTTACTGCAACACGTTCTATTTTAATATCTTTTTTTAATGTTTGTGGCATAATTATAATTTACTCATACTATTTATTAAATACAACTGAATTTAATTTGAATTTCATTAAATGTCGGTAATGAGACCACCTAATTCTTTAATTTCGAGGCACATGGAAATCATTTTAGTTACAACACCGGAATCCTCTGGAATCCAGCTGCACCTAGGCCGTATCGATAAAACCGATCCTTATATTTCGGGAAATAAATGGTATAAGCTGAAGTACAACCTTAAAAAGGCCAAAGATGAAGGCTATGATACCATCCTAACTTTCGGTGGCGCTTATTCCAATCATATCTATTCCACGGCTGCCGCAGCTCAAGAGCATGGCATGAAAAGCATTGGTTTGATAAGGGGTGAGGAAAAATTACCTTTAAATCCTACATTAAAATTCGCTTCTGAGCATGGAATGGAGCTGCATTATGTTTCCCGCAGCGACTATCGTAAGAAAGGAGAGCCGGATTTCATTAATGCTTTAAGGGAAAAATTTGGAAGGTTTTATCTTATTCCCGAAGGAGGAACCAACGATTTAGCTGTAAAAGGAGTTGCGGAAATAATCCACGAGGTATATGAAGACTACAACTATTGGATAACTCCTGTAGGGACCGGGGGTACACTGGCAGGCTTGGTTAAAGGGTTGGAGGGGAAAAATAACGTTCTTGGCTTTTCAGCTTTAAAAGGTGCTGAAGGAGGTTTGGAAAATGACATTGCAAGTCTCTTAAATCATACGGGGAATAGCCATTTAAAAAACTGGTCTGTTAAACATGATTATCATTTTGGCGGATATGCCAAAATTGACCAACAGCTTATAAATTTTATACTTGATTTCCAGATCCTGAACAATGTTCTGCTGGATCCTATTTATACATCAAAAATGATGTATGGTGTTTTTAAATTAATTGAGGCAGGATATTTTCCCCCGGGCTCAAAAATTTTAGCTTTTCATACCGGAGGTTTACAAGGATGGAATGGAATGAAGGAAAGATACTCTTTGGTTAATAATTTATTTCCTCTTGACGGAGCTTAACCAGCTGCCTATTCCTCTCCGGGTTGGTTGTTCTATAAGTAAACCACTTTCGCTCGCAGATTTAATTCCTTCAACCGTATAAAAAGCATGTGGTATGTCTTTTTTAATTATATTTTCGACCTCCGACAGCTCTTCACGTTTGACTACAGTAAATAAAATTGTTTCTGGTCCTTTTATACCCTGGCTGTTGATTAATGAAAACCTCATATTATTAGCAATAAGATGTTCCTTAAAAGGGCCCATGTCTTCGCTGCTGATTATTCTTACCACCACCTTTCCCAGGGCAATACGTTCTTCAATTTTCATACCTACAAGAATGCCACAGGCAAACCCTGCAGGATAGGCGATATAAGAGTAAACATTATCCAGATGCTCAAATATCTGGCGGATTGCCAATAGCCATATCAGGGACTCGAAAAAACCCAGGATTGTAGCCATATATTTTTTGCCAGCAAGGACATAAATAATACGGATCGTATTAATTGATACATCCAGAACACGTGCAAAAAAGATGAATAGTGGTAGGAGTATGTAAAATAATGTAGAATCTTCCATTTTTATAATGCTTCAATAACCTGCCTGATGTTAGCCTTTCCTACAACTTCAATATCAAATTGTTTGATGTTAACGGTTTTCAGTCCAAAGGTAGAAACAAAAATCTTCTTAAATCCTAGTTTTGCGGCCTCAGCAATACGTTGCTCCATTCGATTTACGCTTCTAAGCTCACCACCCAGTCCAACCTCTGCAGCAAAACAAAACCTGTCATCTACCGGCAGGTCTTCCAGTGATGAAACCAGGCTAATACAAATTGCGAGATCTACTGCCGGATCTTCCACTTTAATTCCTCCGGCCATATTCAGAAATACATCCTGCATTATAAACTGATAACCTGCTCTTTTTTCCAGTACAGCTAGTAGCATGTTTAGCCTTTTCTGGTCAAAACCCGTGCAGGAGCGTTGCGGAGTATTATAGGTTGCCCGGCTGACAAGCGACTGAATTTCAATAAGCAAAGGGCGATTCCCCTCTAATGTTGCTCCTATAGCTACTCCTGAAAGATCGCCACTCTTTTGGGATATCAATATTTCCGAGGGATTATTTACCTGCCGCATGCCATCTCCCTGCATTTCATAAATGCCCATCTCTGCTGTTGATCCGAACCTGTTTTTATGGGTACGTAAGATGCGGTAGCTGAGATGTCTGTCACCTTCAAACTGAAGCACCGTATCCACCATATGTTCCAGCACCTTGGGGCCTGCAATACTTCCTTCTTTTGTAATATGGCCTACCATAACAATAGAGATATTTTTCTCTTTGGCAACCTGAATAAGGTCATTTGCACTTTGGCGTATCTGGCCTACGGATCCCGGTGCAGACTCGATCCAGGGGGAATGGAGAGTCTGAATGGAGTCGATAATGATCAGGGACGGGTTCAGGGATTTTGCCTGTTTAATGATCTTTTCCGTGGAGGTTTCTGAGTACAAATAAAGATTTTCATTATCTGCTCCTGTAATCCTTTCGGAGCGCAGGCGTATTTGCTGAAGGCTTTCTTCACCACTGACATAGAGGATTTTGGCCTCACTAAGCGAAAGGGATAACTGCAGAAGTAAAGTAGATTTTCCAATGCCAGGTTCACCTGCAATTAATATTACAGATCCGGGGACAATGCCGCCACCAAGCACACGGTTAAACTCCTGATCGGCGGTAACTAAACGGGAAAAATTCTGAGCTCCGATCTCCGTAATTTTTTTGGGAAGATGATCTTCCTTATCAATAAATTTTTGCTGCTCAACCTTAGATTTCGGGCCTGTAACTACCTGCTCTTCGACGAAAGTATTCCACTCCTGGCAGGAAGGGCATCTGCCTTGCCATTTTGGGGATTCATAACCACAATTTTGACAGAAGTATAAAGTTTTTGTTTTAGCCATTTAATGAGCAAGTTTCTAAAAAAAGCCGGAACTTTACCAAGTGTAATTGAAAATTATGAATAAAAAAGTTCTATTACTTATTTTAGATGGTTGGGGTATTGCCCAAAATAAAGAAGTTTCAGCAATTGATAAAGCTCACACCCCCTTTATTGATTCTTTATATAAAAAATATGCTAACAGCACCCTCGACACCTCAGGCCTGGCTGTAGGTCTTCCGGAAGGACAGATGGGGAATTCAGAGGTAGGGCATATGAACCTTGGCGCTGGCCGGGTAGTTTACCAGGACCTGGTGCGAATAAATAAAGCCGTTGAAGATCATTCTTTTCATGAAAATCCGATTTTAACCGGTGCATTGAAATATGCAAGAGAGAATGGAAAAAATGTGCACCTTTTAGGTCTTGTATCTGATGGTGGTGTCCATAGCCATATCAATCATGCAAAGGCATTATGCAATGCGGCAAAAGAGCAGGGTGTGAACGATGTATATATCCATGCTTTTACAGATGGCAGGGATACAGACCCGAAAAGCGGGCTTGGCTATTTGAAAGAATTGCAGGACCATTTAAAAACATCTACGGGTAATATTGCTTCTGTTATCGGACGTTACTATGCGATGGATCGCGACAACCGTTGGGAAAGAGTAAGGGAGGCTTATGACCTGTTGGTGAAGGGTAAGGGGCAGAAGTCGGAAAATATATTAAATGCGGTAAAAGCATCTTATAATGCAGGAATAACTGATGAATTTTTAAAGCCAATTATTCAGGTGGATGAGAAGGGCGATGCATTGGCAACAATAAAAGAAGATGATGTTGTGATTTTTTTCAACTTCCGTACCGACAGGGGGCGGGAGCTTACCATTGCACTTTCACAAAGGGATTTTCCTGAGTATGAAATGCACACCCTGCCATTATATTTTGTTACAATGGCCCGTTATGATGATAGCTTTAAGAATATAAAGATCCTTTTTGAGAAAGATGATTTAAAGAATACTATTGGCGAAATATTAGCTAAAAACGGTAAAACGCAGATAAGAATAGCAGAAACAGAAAAATATCCGCATGTTACCTTCTTTTTTTCAGGGGGTCGGGAGAAAGAATTTGAAGGTGAGAAAAGGATACTATGTCCGAGCCCTAAAGTCGCAACTTATGACCTGAAACCGGAAATGAGCGCCTATGAGATCCGCAATAAAATTGTCCCTGAATTAAAAGAAGGTGTGGTTGATTTTGTATGCCTGAATTTTGCCAATCCTGATATGGTAGGCCATACAGGTGATTTTAATGCAGCTGTAAAAGCCTGTGAGGTGGTGGATGAATGTACAAAAGAGGTTGTAGAGGCAGCACTCTCACAGGATTATTCCACTCTTATTATAGCAGATCATGGTAATGCTGATTTTATGTATAATGAAGATGGCAGTGTAAATACTGCTCATACAACAAACCCTGTTCCCTGTATTCTCGTAGACAAAAGCTATGGAGGAGGAATTAAAGACGGCAAGCTAGGTGATATTGCCCCAACAATTCTTGCCCTTATGGGTGTTAATAGACCTGAAGAGATGACAGGTGAGGTTTTGCTTAAAGAGTGACATGAGAATATTATTATTTTTTATTGCTATACTGAGCATCGGAGCTTGTGAGAATACTGCCGAGGAGACCAGGAGGTTTTCACAGTATTTTGATGCAGACAGTTTGATTAATTCACAGATTGAGTTAATGGAAGACTGGACTGTGCAGGTGCATAAGATAGCTAAACTTGAGGGAAAATTTGATACTGCAAAATATATAGCAGACAGTTCTTACTTGGCTCTCGAGTTGAATGTTTTTCGGAAAGCAAACATTAATAAACCTGCTTTTGACGACAGGTATAAAAAAACTGTGGAGGAAAACGGTAGCGAGAAAATAATAAAATATGTACCTGCCGAAGAGGGAGATGAGCTCGAAGTAAAATACCTGATGCTCACTTATCAGAATGACCGGCTGCAGGAGCTGGAAGCTGAAGTTTCCGAAGACCATTGGTTATATGATTCGAAACGCACATTAAGGCTCCAATTTTACCTTAATGAAGTGACACCGTACATAAGCAGCTATTATTTGGAAGGCACACAAAAGATGATATTCCGCGACCGTGTAAATTTCTATGTTCAGGGGGATATAAAACCGGAATTGATCACGTCCGTTAATTAAAATCATTAACTTTGCAGATTCGAAGAAAGTGATAAAATGGCGAAAAGACGAGGACGGGAACCACTTGAACCGGCAGATAAACGTAAATTAAATAAAGAAAATTTTAAGAAGTTAAGGAAGCTGTTTTCTTATATGCTGCCTTACAAAGCACCTTTTATCACCGGGCTTATCTGCTTATTATTTTCCAGCTTATTGCTTTTATCTTTTCCTTATTTGGCAGGGCAATTACTTGACCTGGCCTCAGGCAAAGAATCCTGGGTTGCAGATTCTATCAAATCGATAGCCTTTATATTATTTGGTATTCTTTTCTTACAGGCTGGTGTATCTTTCGGAAGAGTATATTTATTTGCCCGTGTTAGCGAACGTGCTATGGCGGATATACGGGAGAACCTTTATCATCAGATGGTGATACTACCGATGACCTTCTTTGATAAGCGTCGGGTGGGAGAATTAATAAGCAGGGTCACCTCTGACGTAACTCTTCTCCAGGATACTTTTTCCATAACATTAGCAGAATTAATAAGGCAGCTTGCTACCTTAATTATTGGGACAGCGGTAATATTTGTGATTGCTCCTAAGCTTTCGCTTTTTATGCTGGCAATTGTGCCGGTGCTGGTAATTCTGGCTATCACTTTCGGTACTTTTATTAGAAGGCTTTCTAAGCAGACGCAGGATACCTTAGCCAATGCCAATATTATTGTAGAGGAAACGCTCCAGTCTATTTCAATGGTTAAAGCATTTACCAATGAGCTTTTTGAATCAAGGAGATACCGAAAAGCACTTGATGAGTCAGTTACTATTGCTTTAAAGGCGGCAACTTATCGTGGAGGGTTTATTTCTTTCGTAATATTTTCCCTTTTTGGAAGTATTGTAGCCGTTTTATGGTTTGGTGCCGTCCAGGTGCAGAATGGTGATCTATCTATTGGCGACTTATTGTCTTTTGTACTTTATACAACTTTCATAGGGGGAAGTATAGCAGGTCTGGGCGATCTTTATGGGCAGTTGCAAAGGGCAATTGGCGCCTCTGAAAGAGTACTGGAGATATTAGATGAGGATAAAGAGCCAATTAAGAAAGATGCTGCACCATTAGATATAAAAGGTGCTATAGAATATCAGAATATAGGATTTAGCTATCCTACCCGTCCGGAGGTGAAGGTATTGAAAAATATATCCTTCAAAATAGCACCTGGTGAAAAAGCTGCTCTTGTTGGACCAAGTGGAGCAGGAAAGTCTACGATTATCCAGCTTTTACTTCGCTTTTACCGTCCTCAGGACGGTGATATTAAAATAGACGGCCAAGAGCTAAATGAGCTTGACCTGCATAGGTATCGTAATAATGTGGGGATAGTGCCACAGGAGGTTATTCTTTTTGGGGGGACAATAAGGGAGAATATAGCTTATGGGAATCCTGATGCCTCTGAAGAGCAAATAACAGATGCAGCAAAAAAGGCGAATGCCTGGGAGTTTATTGAAAAATTTCCGGAAGGATTGGGTACAATGGTTGGCGAGCGTGGTATAAAATTATCAGGAGGACAGCGTCAGCGGATAGCCATTGCCCGTGCAATTTTAAAAGACCCGGCTATATTAATCCTCGATGAAGCCACCTCTTCTCTGGATGCACATGCTGAATTGCTTGTACAGCAGGCGCTGGATAAGCTTATGGAAGGTCGTACAACATTAATTATTGCTCATCGATTGGCCACTATACGTAAGGTTAACAAGATTTTTGTTTTGAAAGAGGGTCAGATTATAGAAGCCGGATCACATGAGGAGTTAAGCACTTCTGAGGATGGGCTTTATAAAAACCTGCTTAAATTACAGTTCCAGCTTAATTAAGATCTTCAGATAATAGATTGATAATCATTACATTATTAAAAATATTTATAAATTTCTAAAAACAAACTGATGTAAGCTTTTTGATTTAAATTAATTTATTAATTTTACAGTTTGTTTGAAGAAAATTTCTTTACTATATTTTGATCTGCTCATTTTTTTCATTGGAGACGCTGGGTAATATATGTTGCTAGTTTCATTTTTTGGTAACTCTCATGAGGGATTGTTATTTATATTATTCAGTGCAATAATAATTCTCTTCCTGATATTTGACCTGGGTGTTTTTAATAGGAAAGCGCATAAGATCTCTACTAAATCCGCACTTTATCAATCAATCTTTTGGGTATTAATCTCTGTTGCATTTGGTTATCTTATATATCTATATGACGGAGGTGCAGATGTTACCCTTGAATATTTTTCAGCTTATCTTACAGAATACGCACTCTCAGTAGATAATATTTTTGTCATCTTATTGATCCTTCGTTATTTCCGGGTTAAGGAAGAATATTATCATAATATTCTCTTTTGGGGTATTTTAGGTGCGATTGTATTTAGGGCTATATTTATTTTTATTGGTGCTTTGCTTATTGCCAAATTTCACTGGATACTTTACATTTTTGGTGTATTCCTTGTTTATACCGGGATCAAGATTTACTTTGATGACGGGGAAGAAGAAATTCATCCTGAGAAGAACCCGGTATTAAAATTTGCCAGAAAATATTTAAACTTTACCCGTGAAGATTATGGTGGGAAGTTTGTAATCCGCCGTCAGGGTATGTTGCTTTTTACTCCTCTGTTCCTTGTAATTATTTTAATAGAAACGACAGACCTTATTTTTGCTGTTGATTCTATTCCTGCAGCATTTGCCATTACAACAAATGAATTTATAATCTATACTTCTAATATTTTTGCCATTTTGGGGTTAAGGGCTAAATTCTTTTTACTGGCGGGTATTATCGACAGGTTTTATCTTCTTCAAAAGGGGCTTTCCTTTATTCTTGTTTTTATCGGAGCCAAAATGCTGCTTGAAATTGTGAATATTCATGTGCCGATAACCATGTCTTTTTCAATTATCTTTTTGACACTGACTTTGTCAGTTGTGCTTTCTTTACTTATACCAAAAAGAGCACTTGCCAATCAGAATCCAAAGGTTTAATCTTCGAGAGCTTCTTTATTATTTAAGATATCCCGAATTATAGTTTCAGGGATAATGCGCTTAATTACTCTGTACTCTAAAAATTTTTGGGGAAGTTCAATTATTCTAAAGGCCGGGATATTTTTTAAAGCTATGAAAAACCTATGCTCCAACTCCTGAATTTCTGCTTCTTTAAGTGTTGTGGTGGATGCTTTTATGAATAACTTTCTTAGCTGCAGGTCAGAGTGAATTGCTGCTATCATACGCTGTTTATTCTTCAGGATCATACGGGAGAGCCTGTCAGCAAACCTTTCGCTGACGATCTCAAAATTCCGTTTTGTCTGCAAATAATCAAGCTCCTGCCAGTGATTGATGACAAAGCCCTCAACGGCTATCATACTGTTTTCGAAATCATCATCGCTTAATCCAAGCATTTGGCATAGCTCAGTTAAAAATTGTACTTCTGATTTTTCAACTTTTTTGTCTGCCCAAATTGTCAATGAGGAAAGCTCCAGATAATATTTTTTAACTATCCAGGAGGTATTTTCAGGGAAGTTGATCTCCATTAGCGAAAGACCATTTTCAAATAATTTGAGAGCATTTTTCTTGTCTTCGGAGGAAAGGCCTGTTGATCCTACAAATAAAGCAAAAAGCCTTCGTTCTTCATCTTCAATATTTTTATTGCTATGTGCGGCAGCAGCCATTACCTGGCATACTTTATTATAGAGATTCTTCTTTTCTTCCTTAAGGAATTCAACGATCATCCTGTCACCATGGGTATGGAGCCACTGCCCGAAAAGATAGATATCAACAAATAAAAGGCTATTATTAAAAAACCTTGACCAGAAATTCTGGTCCTGCATATAATTTGACTCAATGCGCCTGTCAATAACTTTTTCCGCAATTTGTAAAGTAGGCTTTTTCTTTCCGAAAAGGGTGGTCTTGCTAACGGAAAGATCAGGATAAACATCTATATAGAAGTCGGCTATTTTAATTACTATTGAATTAGTATCAGAAAGATCAATAGTACTTTTTTGTTGAAAGAGGAAGGAACTGTTCAGCAGGCTTTCCACTAAAAGGATCTTCATCCTGCTTTTAGCACTCCAGGTTTCCATATCTGGATGGGCAACAGCATTAACAGGTTGCCCATACATAACACCTGTAGGCTGTATAAGGCGATAAAGAGATTCATCAGGATGCTGACCCTGATATACTTCCTGTTCGGGGAAACTGGATCTATACTCTAAATATTCTGCTAGCCATCCGCTTTTTCCGGGATTCATTCGGTAAGGTTTAAGGTTGAGAGCTAATATAAATGATTTTTTTATTACTTGAAACCAATTTGGGTACCTCTATATCCTTTAGCCTCTAAAGATTTTGCTTTTTGCTCGACTTTATCCTTTAATTTTTGTTTATAAGCCAGGATCTTCTCTAATATTTTTTTATCGGAAGCCCCTAAAATCTGTGCTGCAAGGATCCCTGCATTTTGAGCGCCATTCAAAGCTACTGTGGCTACTGGAACTCCACCAGGCATTTGTAAGATTGATAAAACAGAATCCCAGCCATCAATGCTGTTTCTGGATTTCACGGGGACCCCAATGACAGGAAGGGGAGTAATTGAAGCTACCATGCCAGGCAAATGTGCCGCTCCGCCTGCTCCTGCTATGATTACTTTTAAACCTCTGGTATGTGCTTTCTGGGCATACTCTACCATCCGTTCCGGAGTGCGGTGTGCTGAAACAATGGAAAGTTCAAAAGGAATTTTTTGTTCTTCCAGAAAATCAGCGGCCTCTTTCATCACCGGCAGGTCGCTATCGCTGCCCATTATTATTCCTACAAGTGGCTTCATTTGCTTTTAACTTTAATTTTATCTTTCACAATTAGAGCATTTTCCTTAAGGGATTTAAGGTCATCTGCTATTAATGTTACATGTCCCATTTTACGAAAAGGCTTTGTCATTTTTTTTCCATAAAGATGGATATAGGTGCTGCTCATACTAAGCACGTCTTCCAGGCCTTCATAGAATACCGGCCCCTTGTGATCAGGCTCTCCTAATAAATTCACCATTGCACTCGGCATCAATAATTTCGTATCACCCAATGGTAATCCCATAATTGCACGGAGATGCTGCTCATATTGTGAAGTTACACATGCTTCTATGGTATGGTGCCCGCTGTTATGAGGTCGTGGCGCTATTTCATTTACTAGGATCTCTCCATCTTTTGTCAGGAACATTTCTACTGCCAGTAATCCGACAATGCCAATAGATTCTACAACTTGCTGAGCGACAGTGCGTGCTTTTTCTTCAATCTCGGGATCTATTTCTGCAGGAGCAAATAAATATTCCACCATATTTTGCTGCGGGTGAAAAACCAGTTCTGCAACAGGATAAGTACTTACTTCACCATTAGCACTTCTGGCGACCAGTACGGAAAGTTCTTTTTCAAAATCGATAAGCTTTTCAACAAGGCCACGTGCATCAAAAGCTTTTTCAAGATCTTTTATACTTCGCATGACCTGCACGCCGCGGCCATCATACCCTTCACGGCCAAGCTTATTAACAAATGGCAGCCAATCCTGATGTTTAAATACCTCTTCCTTATTCTCAACCAAATGAAAATCAGCTGTAGGGATATTATTTTTTTTGTAGAATTCTTTTTGGGTTCTTTTATCCTGGATTAAAGCTATGACATCGGCCTGAGGATATACTTTTATACCCTCCTGCTCAAGTTTTTTTAATGCTTCTGTATTAACATTTTCTATTTCTATTGTAACAAGCTCAAACTGTTTGCCGAAATTATAAACAGTATCAAAATCCGTTAGTACACCCTGTGTAAAGGATGTTGACAGATGCCTGCAGCTTGAATCTTTGTCTCGGTCGAGTACATGTATAGCAATATCAAGATCTATTGCTGCCTGAATTAACATCCTTCCCAATTGTCCGCCACCAAGTAATCCTATTTCCTGAATCATTCCTTTATTATTACTGTATTTATTGAATCCCCAACCTCAAGTCTGTGAACAACATCCATTCCATTTATCACCTGCGCAAAGATAGTATATCTGCCATCAAGATGAGGTGTTGGCGAGTGAGTAATGAACCATTGTGTGCCTTCAGTATCCTTTCCCGCAGAGGCCATTCCTATAGTTCCTGTTGTATATTTTAGGTCACCAAACTCAGATCGTATAGAATAATCTTCTCCGCCCCAGCCATCACCCCGGTTACCACCAGCTTGTGCTACAAAATTGGGAACTACACGATGAAAACCCTTATTATCATAATAACCTTTCCGGGCAAGTTCTACAAAATTTAAAACACTACCGGGAGCTTGGTTTGTATAAAGTATTATTTCAATATCTCCTTTTTTAGTTTTTATTGTTGCTGAATGTTCATTTTCAATAAATTCCAAATAGGCCCGGTCAATCGGGTTATTAAATTTATTTTCGACCGGTTTTGGTGGTACCCCTTCTAAATAAGCGATAGTTTTTTCCAAAGACTGCAATGTTTCATTTTCCTTCGGTAGCTTTAGCTTTTCCTTTGCTTTGTAAAGAAAATCAATATCTTCAAGTGCTTCTTTATATTCCAGTGAGGGGTTCCGTAATACTGCAGAGGCCACATCTATCATAGCAGCGTCACCGGACTCAATAGCCTGTTTCAGGATATCGTTAAAGGCCGGTTTCAATGCTTCAGGAAAATTCCCCTGGCTCCGCAAATGTGCCAGAGCAGAAATTCCAGCAGTGGAAATGGCGGGATGATCTGCTCGGAAAGTTTCTGTAATGATGAATTTATGCGCTTTCAGATCTTCCGAAAGTGCCTGAAGGAGCGCGGCTTTATAATAAGGTGAGGTTGCCGAAGCATATTCCTCTTTGATCTGAGAAATGAACTTATCACTTTCTTCATCACCCTTTAATCCCGCTTGAAATAATAAAGCTTTTATACGAGTATTATTAACTTCTTCAATCCATCCCTGATAATTTTCACCCGTAAATAAAGTAGCATTATTTATTAGCTTTTCACCCATAGCAACCCCTACATTAGGATTTTCATGGAGGAGCAGTGATCTAACCTGATCCCTTTGCAGGTCTTTTAAAATTACAACAGGTAATGCTTTAACGGCATTAACACGTACCCTGTAATCCTCATCTTCCAAAAGCTGTTGAAATACCGAAGCGGAAACTTGCGGAGGCACCGTCTTATATGCTGAAGCAACTGCCATTCTAATTTCCGGATCTTCAATCCCGATACTTTTTTTAAGAGTTATATATCCCCAATCAGGAATAGTAATATCCCCTAATCGACCCAGATAATGTGCAGCTGCAAGTTGTGCTTCTTTAGATGAAGCAGTATCAAGAATATTTAAAGCTGCCTGTGTTGTGCTTTCGGAAAAAACATTTCTTATTCCAGCCCTGTATAAAGCCCAGGCCATTCCTTCTGTGCTTTTTTGTGATTCAATATCAAGGTCTAATAATTTATCTAAATCTTCTTTTGAAGCGGTTTTTCCGGCAGCTTCTAAAATATAATATTTAACATCTGCTTTTTCTTCCTTCTTATACGCATCAAATAATTCTGACGTTGCCGATGAGTCATAGGTTTGGCCTAAAGCATAGGCAGCCATTTTACGTACTTCCGGCGAGGAATGATCCAGCTGCTCTGCAAGGGCAGGAATAGCTTTTTTATCCTGTACTGATGCTAATGCCAGTGCAGTTTCTTTTTTATAAAGAGGATTATCACTGTTTTCCAGCAAAAAGATAAGACTATCTGTCATTCTCCGGTCCTGCCAGTCATTGATCTTTATAATTACCGGGTCATTAAATTTATTAATAGATTGCTGCTCACCAACCTGATCTGCCTGATAGGCGCAGGATGTGGTAATCAGCGATGCCGACAAAAGATATATAAATTTATTTATCATGCTTTATTAATCTCTATCCCCATTTTCTCCATTAATTTACTTGCATTGAAGCTTCGACAGATGCCCTCATGGATCTTATAGTCGAACAAGATTTCATCATCTACTATATCACTATTAAAACTCATATTCTTAATATGTTCATCTTCACTGGCAATGGCACCTAGCTCAAGGTCATGGGTAGATATCATACCCATGCAATTTAGCTTATTCAGCTGCCTTACCAAAGCTTCAGCTCCTGCATGACGATCATGGCTGTTCGTTCCTTTTAGTACCTCATCGAGAGCATAAAGAACAGGTTTTGTATTTGTCTTTAGCTTCTGGAGTAGCTGGCGGATACGCTTAAGTTCAGCATAAAAGGAAGAAACATGTGCCTCCAGATTATCCTTTGTACGCATACTGGTAAAAATATCAAATTCAGAGATCAGGAAAGTTTTGGCACAAACGGGGCTGCCGGCATAGGCAAGAATTGCATTTATACCCACAGTACGAAGAAAGGTGCTTTTCCCTGACATGTTAGAGCCTGTAATAATTACAACAGCCCCTTCACCTGCCAGATCAAAATCGTTAGATACACGTTCATGTGGTGGAATCAATGGATGCCCAAGTTCTGTCGTCTGAAACTCATATTCTTCATCTGAAATAGTTGGGAAAATAAGCTCCGGGTTAGCAAAGGCATATCCTGAAAAACTGCATATTGCTTCTACTTTGCCTATAGCATCAAACCATTGGATAACATATTTTCTGTTTGCGCCCTTCCATTTATCAGATTGAAGGATGAGGTGCAGGTCAAGCAGAACAATAATATTTAGCACATGATAGAACATGTTGCTTCTTGCATCAAGAAACTCAAGTATACGCTCAAGTCTTTTAAGCGAGGATGAGGCTTTATAGCTATCACTTTTAAATACTTGTTGGGTATCTTTCAGATAAGGTGCATTAAATTTTTTATTTTCGATCAGGTGGATAATATGTCGGTATTTTTTTAGCACGGAAAGCCCCTGGGAGGTCATCTCCGATAGGTCTTTAATCTTCTTGCTATACCGGCTGAGAATAAAGCTGTTGATCAGGGCTAAAATCACCGGGATATAAAAGCTCACTACATTAAGTATCCAGAAAATCAATGCCACTAAAGTAATAGCGGCCATTCCATAAGCAATTAGAAGGTTCGGCATTTTTTCTGAAGCTTTAAGCCATTTAAAAAATAGCTCAAGATGGTGCTCCTTTTCTATTTCAAGCTCTGAAGCCTGGATCTCCTGTCGCCAGTTTAGTTCATCTTTTAATTCTTTTACTGCCTCCTGCCGAGCTTTTACCTCCTCTTTAGGGGCAGGAGCTGCCAACCATGTAGCAAGTGCCTCTTCACCGGCAGGTGTTGCTGACCTGTTGAGGAAATGATAGATATTTTTATATCCATAGATATCGAGATCACCGGAGTACGGATGCTCCTCATCCTGATAGCGGGTGCCGTCGTAAAAATGTTGTGGTTTGTAATGGAGACGGTTTATTTCTTCTTTATTTATCAGTGCGAGATGCTGTAAAAACTTCTTCCTGTACTTTATTTTCTTGTGCCTATTAACAAGTAAGCCAAAAGCAAAAGGGAATAGGATGAGTGAAATTAAAAACCAAAGAAAATATTCTTCACTAATAAAAAAAATCCATAATCCGAGGAAGGTAACAAAAGCTAAAACACGTATGGTGGATACCAATCGCGCACGTTTTTCATAGCGCAAAGATTCCTGATGAAATTGGTCTACCCGTTTATTAAATAAATTCTCCATTATATTTTTTAAATTTAATCAGGAACAATAGATTCTGTGTGATTATTGTGAAAAAACTAAAAATTGTAGAGGATCTATCCCCCAGATTGTGGTAGGATGTCAACAAAAAAACCCTCCCGGTTTTATGAGGGAGGGTTCTACCAAACCAAACAATATGAAGAAGTATTGAGTAATGCATCAATAAGCATTACTTAACTTACTCTTGCTTTATTATTATACAATTACTGTGCCTGAATGTAACCGGCTACAGGGGTAAAAAGAGATAATTGGCTGAACAAATTTTTAATTCTATTGTATATGTTTTGGAGGAGTAACAGATGATTAACAACAAATAACTAAATGGCAAAGAAAAAAACCACCACCCGGACACGTAAGAAAACAGCACCTGACAAGAACAAGCTTATACACTCCAGGGCATTTCAGCTGGCAATGAATATTGCTAAGAAATATGCCTATAGCCGAAGCCGCTTGTTTGTTTTAATAAGCCAGGCCTTTGAGAAGCTTAAGGATGAAGCCGCAAGTAATAAATTGAAGAAAGAATTTACTCCCAAACTTAGGCTGTTTTTAAGGATGCTTCGTGCTTATGCTTCGGGTCAGTACCGGGAGATACCAATTAATACTATCATTAAAATTGCCGGTGCAGTTGTTTATTTCGTAATGGTAGTGGATTTTATTCCTGATTTTATTCCCATTCTGGGATTTACCGATGATCTTGCTGTAATTATCTGGGTTTATAATTCTATTGATGATCAAATGAATAAATTTAAGGAATGGGAATCTTCAGTGGCAAAGGCCGGGAAGTAATTTCATAATTTGCATAATACCACCATTATGAAGCTTTTAGCAAGATTTTTAATTACCACGGTAGCTATTCTTATTACTACCTATCTCCTGGATGGGATTTATATGGAAGGAGTGGGTATTGCCATTATTGTTGCCATTGTTTTAGGGATTATAAATATTTTAATAAAACCCATTTTAGTCATACTTACATTGCCAGTAACAGTGATGACATTGGGTTTATTCTTACTGGTTATCAATGCGCTTATGATAATGCTAACTGCCTGGCTGGTACCAGGTTTTGCGGTTGATAACTTTTGGTGGGCATTATTGTTCAGTATAGTGCTTGCGATAATTAGCTGGTTTTTAAATCAGTTTATTGATTAGGTTGTTATATATTAAAACTATTAAAATTATGGAAGATAACGGAAAATTATTTATTGGGCTTTTAGCCGGACTAGGATTAGGTACTGTTTTAGGTATTCTTATTGCTCCCGATAAAGGGACAGAGACTTATAAAAAAGTTGAAAAAGCAGTTAGAGATGCTGCGGATGATCTAATGGCCCTTGGTGAGGAGGCTACTGAAGAAGCTGAGGAAGTAAAAAAGAAAGCCACAAAATCAGGCAGCTAAGCCATGACGAAAGTTGGAAGAATAATTAAAAGTCCCATAAGACATGTCGAGGCTAAGATTGAGTCGAAGAAGCAAAATTTAAAAGAAAGTGCTGCTGAGATCATCAGCAAAATAATCATTTTCGGCGCTCTTGCCTTCATTGCAATTTTGTTTTTATTATTTGCCAGTATAATGTTGGCAAATTATCTTAATGTAGTGTTTGACAGCAGTTTTTGGGGCTATGGAGCAGTGGCAGGGATTTATCTTGTTATTGCAATTATTCTATTCATGCTTAAGGATAAGAATTTTATCTACAAAAGAAGTCGTGACTATGCTAACTATTTAGTCAAAAGTTCTAAGGGAAGTATTGATTACGAATAGTTTTTAGCCAGAGAAAAATTAGAAAAAGCAGGTGTAAACCTGCTTTTTTCATTTCTTTGAGAATACTAATAGCTTTTAAACGCGGTCAAATTCCTGAGCCAGCTGCTTGTCAAGTTCGTAAAGATCTTTTCTAAAATGTAGCCTGCCATCCTCATCAACAAATGAAGTGAGGTATAAAATATAAACCGGGATATGTTGGTCAGTTGGCACTATATCACGCTCTCCGTCAGTCATTTTACGCTGTATATCTTGTGCCGTATATTGAGGGAATAACCAGTCACCAAACCATACAGGATCCTCAATGCGGATACACCCATGGCTGAAGGCACGATGCTTTTTATCGAAAAGCTGGTCTGCGGGAGTATCATGAAGATAGATGGCAAAGTCATTAGGGAACATATATTTTACACGGCCGAGTGCATTCCATGGGCCGGGTTTCTGCCTGACACGATAGTTATAGTGATCGATACTATCCCATTTAATTTCTGAAACCGGCACCACATTGGCATCCTCGCTCCATCCATCCAGCACTTCATAATGATTCCTTATCAGCCAGTCGGGATTTCTCTTAGCAGTAGGCCAGATCTCCTCTTCCGCAATACTTTCGGGAACATTCCAGTAAGGTGAGAATATGGCATATTCAATATAATCACTGAAAATAGGTGTAGTATTCACCACCTCACCGACAACTACTTTCATTATTTTTATCTGCTTCTCATTTTCAAATACCCGCAGGCGATATTCAGGTATATTTACCAGCACATAGGTATCAGGCATATCACCTGAGGCAAACCAACGAATACGATCAATATTTAACTTGATCTGCTTTTGCCGCATTGTGGCAGGGATATTTAAAGATCTCAGTGTTTCATCGTCTACTACTCCTGATTGCTCCAGGCCATGACGTAGCTGGAAAATTTTCACAGATGAAGTTAATGCATCATCATAAGTATTGGGATTTTGTAATTCATTTGGTGGTTTATTAAAATCGCCGCTTATATATAAACGCTGTTTTAAAGTTGATATCCGGCTACTGGAATCTCCCGGCTTTAACGTTTCTCCGGATGGTATTTCCGGCCAACCTCCATTTTCAATGATTTTATTGTAACGGCTCAGCTCTTCAATAAGCTGTTGGTATTGCACATACTGTGGGCGAAAGAAATCCAATGATCTATCTACTTCACCGTTTATTGCCTGTTTAAGCTGGATATGGAGCTCATCCGGTTTGTCGGGACGGATATGCCAGCTTTTATTAAATTCTCCCGGCTTCACCTTCCCTGTCGCAATTATATCGGCAATTTTTAAGTAGGTGCCCGAGAGCATAAGATCCAGTTGAGCACCGGATTCTGCATCCGCTCCATTTTTTACTTTATCGAACAAGTGCTGAAGATCATCAATTGGAAATAAATCCGGATTGAGCCCTTCATTCCCCAGGTTGTTGAGCAGTGTAATCAATTCCTGAGCAGGTCCTAACTCCCAGGCAGGGTTAAAATTTCGCTGGGTATAAAATCTTAAAAGGCTTTGATGAAAGCGGTTTTCATCTACCTGGGGCAGGTCAAGATTAACTTTTGTGCTATCTATCCATTTATCGAGCACGTCTCTTGCTTCTTTTTTAGGATAATCAAGAGATGGAGGCTCATTATTAACCTCTTTACTTCCATTTCTACCGTTGACTAAATCCTGATTGCTTACATCTTTACCCCCACATGAAATAAAAATTACTGCAAGGACTATTAAAATACTAAATCTACTCATGCTGTTAAATAAACATAAAAGATGCCAAAAGGATTTAAAAATAGAATTTTCCAGCCTTTTAAAGATTTATCGCACCAAATGTAACCGGCAGGACAGATTGAAAAACTAAGTCTGATCTTTAATCTTTTTTCGATTGGTAAACCAGCAATTAAAGGATTTCTTTAAAATGGGAAAAGCCTGCTAATACAAAGACTAGTAGGCTTTTTATTCTTGTTAGAAACTATTCCTGTTCTGTTGGAGCAAGCCTTTTATGCTCTTCTTTTATCCTGTGGTGTTCATTTTCCATCTGCGTATGCTCCTGTCGAATACGTTCGTGTTCCCTACTCATCATGTCAAGTTGTTCATTAAGCTCTTCTTTTGTCATATTTCCAAGATCAGGATTTTCAAGTACAGCGGAATGCTTGTCAATTAGATTTTTATGCTCCTGAATAAGTGCTTCATGTTTATCTATAACTGCCTGATGGTGATCCCGGAAATCTCTATAGGCTGAGTCTTCTTCAATAAGTTCCTGATTTTCGCTCACCCATTGCTGATGGGCAGCTTTAACACTGTCATGCTTCATTTGAAACTCGTTATGGGCTTCCTGGATCATTTTATGAGTTTCTCTCATGTCATCAGCGATCTCCTTCTCTTCTGTGGGGCCGCATGAAATAATGAAAAAAAGCGAAAATAGATAGAATAATATTTTCATAAGTTTTGGATATGATTGGTTATGAGTTATTAACAGTTTGTTTATCAGGTTGTTTGGTTGATTGGTGTATTAATTAGAAGTGCACGAAGATTTCTCTCTGCTCCTTTTGTCCCCTCCGGCGTCATCTCGATGATAGGAGAGATCTTACTCCTCGAATAGCAGTATGTACTAAATAATGAGTAAGATTTCTCTCTTCGCATGCCTAATAGTTACAAAGCTTAAGATTATCGTAAGCTATGTTCGAAATGACGGAGATTTTAGTTTATTAGCGGTAGGTATCTACCATTTCCTTGTATTGTACACCATCAGCAAAAGTGAAATGGCATTCAAAGCACTCATAGAATTTATAACCTTCTTTGGAGCCGATATAATTCAGGATGTTATTCTGACAGCATTGGCAGCTTAATCTATTTATCTCCTCCTCTTCATTAGTATCCCTTATCCTTTCCGGGTTTAATAGCATAGTTGTTAACTAATAGTATTAAATAAGCGGACGGTGATTATAATTGAGATGTGGGAAAAACCTATTAAATCAATTAATGAGTTAACCTTTTACATAAACTGTTTTCTTATTAATGAATTCCATCATCCCTTCTTTTGAAAGTTCACGGCCGTATCCTGAACGTTTTGTTCCGCCAAACGGCAATCGAGGATCAGACTTTACAAGTTCATTTACAAAGTATGCACCATCTGTGATCCTATCTGCAAGCTCAGTTGCTTTTTTAATGTCACGTGTAAAAACAGAAACACCAAGACCATATTTTGATTTTTCGGAGAGGGCAAAAGCTTCATCTATATCTTTGGCTTTTATAATTGCGGCAAGCGGACCGAATGTTTCCTCTTCAAATGCAGCCATACCCGGCCTCACATTTCCAAGTATGGTAGGCTCATAATAGCAGTTGTTTTGTTTGCCGCCAAGCAGGATCTTTGCCCCCTGCTCAACAGAAATTTTTACCTGACGGTTGAGTTGATCCGCAAGATCTTTACGTGCGAGCGGCCCCACCTGGGTCACATCGTCTTTCGTATCTCCTGCTTTCAACTTGCTTACGGCATCAGTAAATTTATTAACGAACTCATCATGGATTCCTTCCACAAGTATAAATCGTTTGGCAGCAATACAGCTCTGACCGCAGTTGAGCATTCTGGCGGAAACGGCGGTTTTTACTGCTAAATCGATATCTGCATCTTCCCATACAATAAAAGCGTTATTCCCTCCCAGCTCCAGCAGGCTCTTTTTAATATATTTACCTGCAATTTCAGCCACAGCAGCACCTGCCATTTCACTTCCTGTAAGGGTTACAGCATTTACAGCATCATGAGAAATAATTTTTTCCGTTTCATTATGATGTACGATCAGGTTCTGAAATACCCCGGAAGGATATCCTGCTTTTTTAAATACGTCCGCTATCTTGAGTGCACACCCAAATACATTTGGCGCATGTTTTAATAATGCGGTATTTCCAGAAGTAAGTGTTGGTGCAGCAAACCTGAATACCTGCCAGAATGGAAAATTCCAGGGCATAATTGCAAATATGCAGCCCATCGGATCGTGCCTTACAAAGCTACGTTTGGCATCAGTCTGGATTTCTTCATTTGCAAGAAATTCGGCAGCATTTTCAGCATAGTAATCACATACCCAGGCACATTTATTAACTTCAGCTCTAGATTCAGAAATAGGTTTTCCCATTTCTGAGGTGATCATTTGGGCATATTCCTCAACATTATCCCTCAATACCTGACCAGCCTTTTTTATAAGATCTGTTCGATGGGAAAGTGGTTCCCTACACCAGGTTTTAAAAACTTCCCCCGATCTGATCAGGATGCTATTCAGTTCTTCTGAAGTATGTGATTTATAAACCCCTACTTCTTCTCCATTAAAAGGATTAATGCTGCGAAATTCCATTTTTATAATTTGCTTATGTTTAAAAATAAATAATTAAGTAGGGCTTTTTTAAAATTCCAATTTTTCATTTGCCCGGAGCCCCTTTCCCAATATATGACCAAAAATCTGAAATTACCTCCCATGATAATTTTCCCCGGCTCATCATCCTGTGCCGCAAGCTTTTCAATTGCTCTTTATCAACAGAAGGTTTAGCCTTAGCCATTGCATCTATCAATGTTTCTGTTACCTGCCAGTTTATTTGATTTACAGTCCGATCATTAGCTTTTTGTTCTATTCTTGCGAAAATATCCATACTGGCCTGATCCCATGGACTTATCAATGTTTGTACAGGTTTCTGTTGATCAAGATTTATCAATTTAGAATGTTCCTGAAAACCTTCAAAACTCTGGGCTAAATCTTCATTTGGCCAACGCATTTGTACTGTTCCTTTTACAGGTTGATATATTAATGTATAAAGTGTACCGAAACCTTCACTAAAGCGGGTGTTATAAAGCGGCGGTTGAAGAAAAGAATCAGCTACAGCATTCGCATCTATTTCTTTTCTGGATAAAATATTTTCCAAAAAGGCAGATCTCTCTAATGTTTTATTAAAGGCTGCATTTTCCGGCCACTCAATCGTTCCCTGATGGTTTGTTGTAAAGGCTAAATCAGTCACTACTGGAGATCGGTCTGGCGCTACCAGCACAGTTTTAAAGGCCCCGGTCCTATCAACTACCGTAACATTGTAAGACATATGTGAGGGAATACGCTTTAAGGCTTCTACGGCCTCTTTTACGTTGCTGCAAAATTCCAGTATATATCTTAAAATGAATGGTATTCCAAAACCCATACCTACAACACTGCGGCCACCGAATGTTAGGGAAATAGCCAAACCATCTTCATTCATGCCATCAATAGCTCCTATTAAACAGTCGCTTGTGACAATTACCTTTTTGCCATTCCATGCACTTAACAATTGTGTTCCTTCTGTAAGATCCGGATGGTGATCATAATTACGGATTAACTTAATATTGTTCCCCGTTAATACTGCCTGAGAGCAGCCGCTGAGGTAGGGAGGAGGCTGAAACCCTGTCAGAAAACGTGCCGCTATCTCATCTGCATTTGCCAGTTTACAAAACCGCTTATAATTAGGCCACATCTCGGGCATATATTTTTTAAGCGCTGCCTGAGAAGTCTTTAAATCAGGAAAGGATGCTCCTTTAGAAATAAACCACCCTCTGTATTCCTCCCAATGAGTTTTAAATAATCGTTGCCACTTCGAACCCGGTTTACCAGGTTCGGAAATGGCATTGAAATGTAGATGCATATAATAGATGAATATTTATTTATAAGAGATTCCTGAAAGGACAGCAAAATGGTGGAAATTTTCCTGCTGAACTAAGGAAACGCCTTATTTAATTAAAGCACCTGTTTGCTTCGGCTTTTTCTTATCCTCAATCATCTCTGATTTATACTGTGAGCGAATGGCTTTTATCCAATGTTTTGCTCTGTTGTTAAGCCTGAAGTCATCCGTCATCATACGGCCCCTCGAAACAAGAATACCCATATCGGCTCCTTCATACAGGTAATCACCTTTTCTGGTAATCCTTAGGAAGAATGCTTCATTTTCATTTTCCACGGCTCTTCTGTGCGTGTCCATCCTGTCAAACTGTATGTGTCCAGTATCATACATCTTCCAGATACCTGATTTTGGTGCTTCTGTTACATATTCGATGGTGTCTTCTGTATGTTTAATTATAAGCTGGCTCCACCCGTCAATATTATCCTGATTAGCCCAGCGGCTGTTAAGGGCTTCGACATCCAATTCATATTCAATATCCATCCACTCTAAAATGTGGAAAATAAATAAAGGTGCATCTGCCAGGGCAAAAACCGCATGATTAGTGATTGAGCTTGCTCCTGTTACACGTGGATTTAATTCTCCGAGATAAAGCTCACCATTATCCTGATCTATAAGATAATCGAGTTCAAAATATCCCTTGTACCCTTCTTTGCGCAATTGATTACCAAATCGCTGGGTATTTTCAATTGCCTTTGCCCTTAATTCCGGTGTGAATGCATTAGGATAGATCTCGTTTCCACACCACCCACCTTCGTATGGAGTAAGGTCTTTAAATCCAACAAGCTCGGTCATCAGAGGAGCAACGATTGTTCCATGTCTTGTCACGCAGGCTTCAATAGCTGACCCCTTACAGCGGATACGCTTCATGATCTTAACCTCATCTTCTTTAATGATCTCTTCCTCGTGCTTTTTGAATTCTTCTTCATTAGAAATAAAGAAAGTTGTATGCCCGGAATCTCCAAAAGGAGTCTGTATTACAAGGTCGCTCCCAAGATCTTTAGCAATTTTTGTGAGCTGCTTATAATCTTTTACCTGTGCAAGCACATAAGGGACACAGGCTACTCCTGCTTTTTCAGCAATACGATTCGTGTTTACTTTATTATCCAGAAAATTTCTCATTTCGGCCTTTGGAAACATTATTTCCAGGCCTAACTTTTCAGCAAGCTCCTCTGTCTTTTCATTGAACATAAGGAACATAGCTTTACCGGCTTTACCGTCTACTGATCGGGTTTTCAGGTAATCCTGTACTTCAGGGTGCTGTAAAAGGTAGTTATTTATATCTTCAATGCCCTCAAATTCATCGTGCGGGATCTCTGTTTTTGGTGAAAACACATTCGGGTGTAATCCATCAAAGCATTCGATGTGACAGATAAATTTAAATCCCTTTATCCACTCATCGGCACCCAGAAGATTGAAATTTGTAGCGCTTATAAAATATAGCGGCTCTTCATTTTTATGGAAAGATCTCCGTATATCTGAGACTCCACTTAGCTCAACTTTTCTGGAAGGTTTCTTGCCTGTATTTGTATTTGAAGCAGGTTTTGCTGAATGTTTTGTTGCCCTTGCACCAGGAACACCGGGTATTTTGGTTGCACTGGAAGTAGCAGGGTTAGTCTTCTTTTTTACGGATGAATCTGATTTATTTCCTTTTTTAGTTGCCATATTAGTTTTAAATTTTGGTGGTTAATTTCTTTTGTTTGTTATTGCCTGTAGAACCCATGGAAGTGACAGTTTTTTGCCTGTTTAGCACGCTTTCTTTAAAAATACGAAGCCCCAGGTCTGCCCTGTACCCATGTATTTCTGACACATCCAGAGCGGTAAGAAAATGAATGATTTCTTTGCTTACCACCTGGCCGGGTACAAGCACAGGAAATCCGGGAGGGTAAGGAATGATGAAAGAGGAAGCGACCAGAATTCGGCCATTCTCCATTGCCGGCAAACATTCATTCAGAGGCATATACTCATAATTCTCCTCATTATAGGCAAGGAAAAATGCGTCACGAATATTACCTCCGGGTACTCCAGGTACTGCCTGGAAAGAATGATGGAAATAGCTGAAATCAGGAAGTGGCGGGAAATCCTTTATCAGGGATTTTATGCGGTTCTGGCGGATCTTGCTTTCTTTTTCACTCAGCGCTAAAAATTCCTCGTCCAGCTCATCAGCAATTTTTAATAATGCATTGGTAAGGTATGCAACACTACTTTTTGTGGTTCCTATATTGGTCATAAATAAGACCGTGTTTCTTGAGGTTTTATTTATCTGGATATTAAATTTATCCATCAGGTACTTGTTCTTAAAGGTATCCCCATCTACTCCAGTACGGCCAATGTGGAGGGTGATTTTCGTAGGGTCCAGTACAAACTCATCCTTTTCCCAGGCAGTTTCCATTCTGTTCCAACCATCTTTCTTGTTATAATATTCTGATAATCCAGATTCCCTGTATTCCTTCGGGATAAAATTACTTACCGTCAGGACATCGAAATATTTGTTAAGGCGTGGGTGGTCATTAACTTTGGCACGTAATACCATAGCCATTTCTATACTTTTTTCCACGAGCTCAAAACCTTCAAACTGAACCTGCCTTCTTCCCGCATCAAGCGAAGCCAGCATCTGATAGTTTGGTGAAGTAGAAGTGTGGGTCATATAGGCTTCCATAAAAGTATTCTCGCTTTTTCTGCGGAAATCTTCATCCCAAATGTGGATCATGGAACCCTGACGAAAACTGCTCAAAGTTTTATGTGTGCTTTGAGTGGAATAAACCCTTATCCTTACCTCATCCGGGTTGGGGAGTTTTGGGAGTTCATCCTTTTCAAGATTATTTATATGCTCTGTATATTCTTCTCTGTAGCTACTGCTCCTATACTTTTCATATAGTTTTTTGGCTACAAACATTCCTGTGCGTTGTTTATAGTTATAGGTAAACCCGGCGAAGGCAAACCAGGCTTCATCCCACAGGAATATGATGTCAGGTTTTATCGCCAGTATCTCCTGCATTACCTTTTCCACATTATATACCAGGCCATCAAAGGTACAGTTGGTAAGGAGCAGCATTTTTACCAGGTCCAACCTTCCTGCTTTTTTCAATCTAAGTAATTTTTCTTTTATCTGCTCCAGAGGCACTGCACCATACATAGAATATTCTTCTATTGGATAAGAATCCAGATAAACAGGATAAGCGCCGGCCAGCACAAGGCCGTAGTGATGTGACTTGTGGCAATCACGGTCGATAAGAATAACCTCCCCTGGTTTAACGAGCGCCTGTACTACAATTTTATTAGCTGTTGATGTTCCGTTTGTTACAAAGAAGGTTTGCTGCGAACCATAAGCTTCACCAGCCATTTTTTGTGCTTTTTTTAAAGACCCTGTTGGCTGCAGAAGGGAATCAAGACCTCCTGTGGTAGAAGAAGTTTCTGCAAGGAACATATTTCTTCCATAAAAATTACCAAAATCATTTATCCACCTTGATTTGAATACTGAATTACCTCTTGAAATGGGCATTGCATGAAAAACACCTGTAGGTTTTTTACTGTACTCTTTAAGAGCAGTAAAGAATGGCGTTTCATATCTTTCGCTTATCCCTCTAATTATGGTAAGATGTAATTCCTGTAGATCTTCTACCCTGTAAAATATACGTCTGAAGCTTTTAAGCGTGCTATCTTTAAGTTTACCGAGAGATGTATCGGTAACATAATAAACATCAAGTTCCGGCCTGAATTTTTTAATAAGATTTCCAAGTATTGGTCCTAGCTCACTTTGTGGTGTGGTGGCTAAATTTAGATTTAAAACATTCTGAATAAAGGGTTTTATCTGTGGCGTTACTTTTTTTGAATGATAAGGGGGAGCATAACGGACTACTACCGCCTGTATATTGTAGTTGAAGTGTAAAGCAATCATAGCATCTTCAAAAGAACGCTGGACGACAATGCCATAAATATATTGTTCATTGGAAGCCTGCAGCTCTTTAAGGTTTTGCCGGAGATTGCTTTCTTCTTGTGGAGATATATCCTCCACGATCAGCACCTCAAAATAATTCTTTTTCCCCCCATCGGTAGCATCACGACTATCAGAAATTTCAACACCTGATTCCTCATCGTCACCAGCTTCGGGATTATTCCTATACCTGTCGCTGATTAAATCTTTTGTAAATTCTGTAATTTTATTATTAAGCGCCGTATGCTCCTGCCTGTCGAGCATTTCTATAAGTCCACGTATCCGCGAGATGCCCGGAAAAGCAAAATAGCATTCTATTCCTTCCAGGTCTTTTAACAACCTCCGGACATTCTGTTTATTATTTTTCTCCTCCTCAGAACCTCTTGTACTAGCTTCCAGTTTAGTGGTTTCAGCCTTTAACTTGTTCCATAATTCAACTCTTAGCTGAGCAATATTATAATGACTTGAACTTATCGTTTTCTTTGGAGGCATAATGTTATTTATTTGAGTGTAAGGCAAGCTTATTGCCTTCTGAATCAATAAAAATGGCGAAATATCCTGCCTCTTCGGTAATTAGTGTTTTAGGCATTACTATTCTTCCACCAGCTGGTTCTATTCTTTCAAGAATCAGATTTAGATCTTTACCGCCATTTAAATAAAGTAAAGAACCTGTGTCGCTTGGCGTGGAACCTGGTCCTGCTACTATAGCTCCCCCAATTCCATTTTTTGCAGGGAAAAAGGCCATGGCATGATTCCCGCTAAAGTTAGTTTCCATATCAATTCCATAGATATGATTATAAAAATTAACTGCCTGCTGAAAATTAACAGCAGGGATTTCAAACCAGCTTATGTAGTTTGTTAAAGGTTTTTCTGCTTTTTGTTTTTTTGATGATACTCCACCCATTTTTTTAAAATTTTATTATTTAAAATTCATCGAATCCTTTATATCCTGTAGGATTTGAAGGAGGTTCATATTCATTTTCACGCTTTTTCAATTTTGCAAGATCACCCAGCCTGTTTGGCTTTATAAGAGGACCCAGAGAATTGAGATATGGAAGATCTGTCCCGGGCTGATAGATACTGAATTGACTTTTGTGATCGCGAAAGCTTTTTAAGGGCTGACCCAGTCGTAGTACACCGAGTTCCCTGCTTCTCTTCACGCGATCAATATTTAGCTCAAGGGGGAAAATTTCTTCATTACCCTCGGCCTGATATATTATTCTGCCATCCGGGCCGCAAACCAGTGACCTTCCGTTACCTCCTGATTCCAGTCCGTTCACATCAAAGAAGTAGCATTGGTTTACAGCAGCCATAGCACGTACTATGGATAATTCTATTTCACGATCGATAGTGCCGGTCATGGTAGGATGTAAAATCACTTCGGCTCCCATGACAGCCAGTGTACGAATTGTTTCAGGGAACCACATGTCATAACATATAGAAAGGCCGAATTTGGCAACGCCAGGCACATCAAATACGCAAAATTCAGAACCCGGGGTCACCCCTACCTCATATGGAAAGAATGGGAACATCTTTCTGTATCGGGTAACGATCTCACCCTGAGGATTTATCACTGTAGCAGTATTATAAATATGACCGTGGCTCTTTTCGAATATAGAACCGGGTAACAACCAAATACCATGTTTTTTAGCCATTGCCTGCATCTCATGCTCAAAATCTCCCGGCACTTCCTGTGCCGTATGTGTAAGTGGGCCATAGCCGCACAGCTCACTAAATACTACCATTTCTACCCATGGATAAAGGCTCATTGTTATATCGAGCTTCAGCTTCATCATTTCCACATTGGGAGCGACGGCTGAAACTTTCATTTGGATTCCTGCTATTGCAAATGGCGTCATTTAGATATTTAATATTTTTTTGTTATAAATTTTGTAAAAGCTCTTTTTACTGGTAATTAATTGTTTGGAAATAATTAACTACTTTATGTTTCCACTGCATTCGGTATATCTGCATGTACTTTTATCTGGTTTTCCAGAATATCGAGACCTGTAAGTAATTGCTCATCAGTGATCACTAAGGGGGAGAGGATCCTGATGACATTTTTAAAAGTACCGGCACTCAGCAGAATTAATCCTTCTGCAGCACAACCTTTTACTATTTTATCGCAAAGCTCCGTATGTGGTTTGCCAGGATCATTATCCTTTACCAGCTCAATGCCTATCATAGCGCCAATTCCCCTCACATCTCCTATTTGGGGGATTTTCTTTTGTAGTTTCTCAAAACGTTCTTTGACAATTTTGCCAATTTCAACAGCACGCTCATTTAAATTGCGGTCTTTCATATATTGAATGGTTGCCAGCGCAGCAACACAGCAAATTGGACTTCCTATATATGTGCCTCCAATTGTTCCCGGTCCGGCAGCATCCATTATTTCAGCACGGCCAAGGACGGCTGCAATAGGCAATCCTGATCCCAATGATTTTGCATAGGTGCTGATATCAGGCTGG
Organism: Candidatus Cyclobacteriaceae bacterium M2_1C_046; assembly: GCA_051418055.1. Lineage (GTDB taxonomy): Bacteria > Bacteroidota > Bacteroidia > Cytophagales > Cyclobacteriaceae > JBPRGH01. The sequence continues at coordinate 157,151 of JBPRGH010000010.1, forward strand.
ACTCCGTAATGTTGCCAGCTGGCCCAATGTCCTGTTCGGCAAAAGCCACTTTGTATCTCATCCATTATCAGCAGTATGCCATGCTCATCACAGAAAGAGCGTAAGCCTTCAAGATATTTTTTAGGTACAGGATTAAATCCACCTTCACCTTGTATGGGTTCAAGGATAATGGCGGCAAGGCTATTTACATCTACCATGCTATGGGCACTTTCCCGCAGCCGGGTCAGCTCCGTCTTTACAAACTCATCCATATCCTGAGAGCCATGGTACTTGTAGAAATTGGGAAATGGTATTCTATATACTTCCGGAGAAAAAGGACCACTGCCATACTTGTAGCTTATTTTACTGGTCAGGCTCATTGCCATCATGGTACGTCCGTGAAAAGCTTCCGTAAAACAAAGTACTGCCGGACGTTTGGTAGCCTGGCGTGCAATTTTTATGGCATTTTCAACAGCTTCTGCTCCTGTGCTGACCAGCATGGCCTTTGTTTTTTCACCATGGGGAAGGATTTCAGCCAGTTCTTCACAAAGTTTTATATATGGCTCATAGGTTACGACATTAAAGCTAGTATGCAGGTATTTACCAGCTTGTTCCCGAATAGCCTCCACAACAGGCTCCGGGCAATGACCAGCATTTACAACGCCTATCCCCCCGGCAAAATCAATATGTTCGCGACCATCAACATCCGTTATTATGGCACCTTTTGCCTCTTTTACTGTGGCAGTGTTAAACACTCCCACGCCATTAGCGACAATATTTTTTCTCCTCTCCAAAAGTTCTTTGGATTGATTTTGATGTTCGGTCATAAAAAATTTAGTTATTAAGTTTAAAAAGAAAAATTGATAAGATGCTATAGTCATCCTGGCAAAATATATTTTCTATAGCATGGATCAATCCCATTTAATATACTGATTTTATGCGTAAAATACAAATATTATTTTGGTTTGATCGGGCAATGAGATGAGAAGATAACAAATTCAAAAGTGAGGTTATAAGTAACTAATTAGGATTCAGCAGCTTCAGCAGATGGATAAGAGCAAAATATTTTTATTTAAACTTTTAAGAATTTTTTCTTTAACAGTTGCATTTTGTTGTCAACAATACTTAAATTTGCATCCCTTAATCAGTCAAACGGATTGATTTAAACATCAGGCGAGAATAGCCTGCCTGTAGTAAAACAGGCTAAGCTGGTAGATCAATCAGATCTCTATGTTCTCTAAACGATGTAATAATAACAAGCGAGAATAGCTCAGCTGGTAGAGCACGACCTTGCCAAGGTCGGGGTCGCGGGTTCGAATCCCGTTTCTCGCTCAAAATTTATTGAGTGGTTGGTTTTATGACCTAATTAATAAATCATAAAACCAACCATTAATTATTTAAAAGTCCACTGGTTTAAATAAGAAGGGTCAGACTATAAACTTTGAACTTCAAACTTTGAACTAGAAACTTTAAACTCAGTTGCCCGGGTGGTGGAATTGGTAGACACGCAGGACTTAAAATCCTGTGGGCTTTACGGCCCGTGCGGGTTCAAGTCCCGCCCCGGGTACTTTTAAGCCTGATAATCGAAAGATTGTCAGGCTTTTTACGTTTAATGGGTAGCAGTTTTGGTGGGTGCTATATTAAAAAAGATTTGCATAATAAAATGCAAACCTTTAACCTCAGCTGATCCTATCCTTTCCCAACTAAATAATGTTTTACTTCTATTAATTGTTTCTCGATTTCTTTAACAAGATTTAATCCTTCTTCCATTTAAAAATTATTCAATAGTGATTTGATCAAATTTTCCTGGCTTAAAAAATGAATCAAAATAACGTACATATACCTTAATATTATAATCCCCTAAGGGTAAACTATCAGAAATAATATAATAAAATCGTAGGATGTAATCTTCATCAGTTATTCCAATTACGGGAAATCGTTCAAGAGGATTTTCAATTTGATTTTGATCAACTAAATTAACTTCATATGAGTTGAAAGATGCATAATTCATAGTACCAGTATAGAATGTTACTGCCATCGTATCCAAGGGACCAAATGTTTGTGTCTCAACCTGTTTCCAATAAGGGGTTGACCAATTGACCATCTTATGAATATAATATTTTGGATGGACTGTTAAATTTCCAAAATCAACACTCTTAAATATAGTACCATCTTTAAACAAATTAAGTTTTAAGTTTAGGTACCTACCTTCAATAAATTTTAAAGTCAACGTATCTCCGCTAATTCCGGACGTTCTTTTAATTCTTTCATTTGCTCTTGAATTTATAGGTTCACCATATTTATTAAATATACCACTAAACTCATAAGTATCAACAAATTCAAGATTCTTAAAAAGGAGCTTTACAGGCTCATATATAAGAAGTTCTGTTGGTAGTTCAGCATTTACCAACTGAGTATAAAATGCAACCTGGAAAGTTTTAGAAGATTGATAAATCTCTCCGTTTGAAAAATGAATAGATAAATCAACTATATCACCAGGCGTTAATTGATCCGGAGCAGTTACTTCTAGCTCTTTTTTATTAACATTATTACTTAGGTGTCTATAGGTATAGGCTCTTTCATCCCCTATGAACACTTTTTGAACTTCTAGTTCATTTAATTTATCACCTTCAAGAACCACATTAATTTTAGCATTGGGATAAATTTGATCTGGTGATTGAATATTTTCTACAAATATTTCAGGTTCTGGCTCTGAATTAAACAAATCCTCGCATCCTAAAAAGAGGAATGCTATGAGGCATAAATAATAGTTTAAACTTCTCATGGTAATCGGTTTAGGTTGATAATTATTTTAAACTCTAAATTTTAGTTTATTAATTTTAATTGTTTTAATAGAAATAAAAAAGAACTATTAAATTATTCTTAACACCACATCCTATTTTTTACTGTCCATGACAGAATTGGATTTTTAACTAATTGAATATTTCCTATACTTCGTTTTCTTCTGAAAGACCGCTCCAGGTACTTTAAGTCTGATAATCAATTGGCTGTAAAGTTTTTTAGTTTAATAGAGGCAGTTTCGGTGAATAAAGGATCTAAATTTTATGACCAGAAACACAGCTTCCTCCTTCCTTCTGAGAAATAAACTAAAAGCCTACCTCCCCAAATGAAAAGTGTGAATGTATTTTAGTAGAATAGCTCGTGTTTGTGAGACAGGCACGTCTGTATCTACAAGATTTGTTTTGTTGTTAAGAACTTCATTATAAACCAGGTATAAGTCATTACCGTCTTTAGGATTGAAACGTAAGCGGTAGTTGATTATGCTTATATCGGACAGCGAGTTATACTGAATAAAGGCTGACATCATCCATTTTACACTTAAAGCTGATGTGAGCCTGACCCTTCCAATTATTGCCTGGTAGTTGGGTATAGTATCAAAAGCGATATTATTATAATTAAATGTGCCGGAGATCATCAGGTATTTGGACATGACATAAGTCGGGGATAAACTGAATGAAAAACGTTTACCTCCGTAAAATCCGCCATATGTGGTTTCGGAATTATAATAAAAAAGATTTACGGGAGGAGAGGAATAAGATGCTGAAATTTCCTGATTTACATATTCGTTAGCCGGAATGATAGTTGCCGCTGAAAGTTGGAAATCATCCGTCACATTATCATAGAACCTAGAGTAGCCAAATGTTATATTATTTGCTCGTTTACCTTCTATTAAGAAAGTGGGGGCAAAAAGAAAACTTTCTACTTCATTATTCTCATTACTTAGGTAAACGGAGCTGTTAACACTTACCTGCATCTGTCTGACCTGATTTATTTTTTCTCCCGGAAACCAGTTATAGGAGATGCGGTCACCAAATGATTTATAATTTTCACGCATCTCAAATCCAAGGCCTGGTTCATAAGATTCACCGACATATGAATAACTTAAAGCATAATTAAGCCCCACCTGCGCACGTTTCTCCCACTGTAGATAAACACGGCTTCGGTCAGCAAATGCCGGAAGGGTATCTGAGGAATAATAAGTGTTTGCAAGGTTTACTTTTAAATAATCATTTTCAAAAATTTGTATGATTCCATCTACGCCATAACCCATATTATATTCTCCATCGGTGCCGATCCTGCTTGTCATCATTCCTCCAACATAAGAATTTGTTTGGGAGACTTTCCTTCGAAACCTGAATACGCCATAATTCTCAGAAGGAACGGCATCAGTTTCCTGAGATTGCATATTTAAAAATCCAATATCATTATTGCCAACTCTTCCTGTAAGCCTTACTCCACCCCAAAGCGGGATCATACTACCGTTTTCCAGCCCTATCCTTCGACTATAAAAGAGGCGGTTCGGGCCTTCATAATTAAAATCAAATATGCTCGAACGCTCAAGGAAAAATCTTCTCCTTTCCGGAAAGAAAAGAGAAAACCTGGTTAGGTTTACTACCTGATTATCCGCCTCTACCTGCGCAAAATCAGTGTTATAGGTAAGGTCCATATTCAGGTTATCTGTAAGTGCATGTTGAACATCAAGACCAAAATCCAGGATTTTATCCTTAACCTTTACATTTTCACCAGTTTGTGGATTATTATTATAATGATATCCTGTGCCTGCCAATAAATAGGGAGAGGTAAACCAGGGGCGTTTGTTTTGTACACCTTCGAATGTCATATCCTGAGCCTGAGAGGGCTTTAAAAAGCTCCAAAAGCCCCAATCTGCACGAACATCAGGATAAATATCCATATGCCTGTCTCTTGATATATATCGATATGCTATAACACCCATTGTTACTTTATCATCTGAACCGGTTTGAAACCTCAGGCTGCTAAAAGGAATCTTTACTTCTGTCATCCAGCTATCATCATGCCGGCTTATTTTAGCCTCCCAATAGCTGTTCCATGATTGATCAAGCGGAGCAGGTCCCTGAGCATCATTTTTAAAGCTGACATCTACACGGGAACCAGTAGGAGTTACTACAAAAACAAGATTATTTTCATTGTCATTATAGGTATCAAGGCCGAGAGTAATTTGATCCTGGTTCATTTCCCATTTATCCCGTTCAAAATAAGGGGCCTGAATAAGTTCCGGATCATCATAACAAATAGCTGAAAAGTAGATAAATGTTTCATCGTAAGCTATACGATAAACAGTTCTAAAAGGAGATTGTGAGCCATAAGTGGGCCAATGTGTGATAAATGACAGCGTATCTATATTCCCCCATTCATCTGCCTCTACCAGTCCATCAAACTTTATTGGATTTTCTAATTTAGGAACGGCAATGCCTGATTGGGCGGAAGCAGTATTTGCTGATGCAACAACTACTGAAACAAGAAGAAAAAAAAGATATTTGATTTTACTCTTTAAATGAAAGGGAGTATAATTTCTTATATGAAAATTCATTTATCGAGCTTTAAATGAACTTCAATTTATAAAATAATATTTCAACTTCCTATATTAATATTTTAGGACCCAGAAATGGTTTAAAAAGCATATAGTCCCTTCGCCAGAGCAATTTTGGCTTCTATTCTGCAGTGCCGACAAATAAATTGATCTAAAGCGAGTACTTATATATACATCATTGATCCACCTGAATTATGCTTCATGGAATTTGGATCCGTTAGCCTCTCCGCCAGTGATTGAGCGCATGTTTGAACCCGTAGTGGCCTTGTGCGTCAGGAGGTGAGTAGCGAAAGCACGATCCCGATAATTTCATCGGGAGGCGGCCAGATTTAAGTTACTCTTATTTCCTATCACACATAAGGGCACAGATAACAATAAAAAGTAGTCCCCTCACCAGGAGCACTTTCCACTTCTATTTTTCCGCCGTTCTTTTCGATCATCGATTTGATAAGGCTTAAACCTATTCCTTTCCCTTCAGCTTGCTGGGTTAAGCGCCTGAAGGGTTTAAATAAATTATCTCCATATTTCTCCAGGTCAATTCCTATACCGTTATCAGAGATTTTTAACAAAGTAAATTTACCCCTTTGCTCCGTTTCTATATTTAGCTCGAGAGGAAATCCACTTCTGCTGTATTTGATTGCATTGCTGATCATATTATGGAGGATGCTAAAGAGGTAGGACTCCACGTACTGAATATTTTTCTGTTTAAAAATTGTTTTTATCTCAATACCCTTGCTGTCTATCTGATATTGATACTCATTCAGTACATGGGCAAAAACAGTTGCAATATTTAATTTTTTTGTTTGTTGCTCTTTATCTCTCCGGACATCTATCATCACCTCCAGTCCCTCAAGCATTTGAATTAGGTTCTTTGCAGATCGGCTGATAATGCTTAGGTAATGATTTTTTTCCTCAACTGTTCCTTCCTCCGACATTTCACAGCTGAGGCTTATTGTGGATAAAGGATTTTTTAGATCGTGCGTGACAATATAGGCAAACTGCTCAAGCTCTGTGTTATGGGCTTTAAGTTCTTTAAGATATTGTTCGTTCTTTAGCTCAGATTCTTTCTCCCGTGTAATATCTAAAAAAATGAGGATGTTATAGGTGGTATTTGGAGAATCAATTATAGAGTGATAGAAACGTGCAAATTTAACATCCCCTTCAGTATTTTTTATTTCCAGTACAATATTATCTCCTTCCGGATGAGAGTGATTTATAAACTTTTTAATTTCTTTTTTATGTGCAGGAAATAAATTAAATATATTCTTTGACTGGTATTCAACTATTTCGGGAAGATAGTTTACAGCATATTTATTTACATCCAGAATAATATTATCATTATCAAGAAGGATCACCCCGACGGGAGACTGAGATAAAAAATTATCCAGGAAAATGGATTTTAGCGAACCATCAAGCTTGAAACCACTCTGTAGGTCTTCAACAGATACTTTTTTTGTTTTCCTGAAATTCTTGCGCTTGATTGTTAGTTCTGAATGCTGCTTGATTGTCTCCTTAAGGCCGGGCTGATCTATGGAGTTTATAATTTTTACATTGCTGCCGATAAAAGGAGCGAATTGAATTGCTGCTTTTAAATGATTTAGCATAAATGGTTTGGCGGGAATTACTAATATGCCAAGGTCAGGATCTTTTTTACTAATCTTTTGAATTGTGGGAATAAGATCGGTGCCTTCTTCTCCAATAATGAACAAGGCAGTATCATCCTTTAAATCGTGCTCATCTTTATATTCATTAAGTGAAATATCCACAAGTTTCTTACGGAGCTTCTTTAAATTACTCTCACCAATATTTTTAAATAAAGCCTCCATTATTAATCTCCCAGGATAGGTTGCGAAAGTAATGCGCGGCCGAGCCAAATATTCAGCATATCGGTTGTCGGAGCCATTACATGTGCTGCGCGTGCATCACGTAGCAGGCGGCTAAAGATATTGCTTTCTCTATATGCAATCCCACCACATAGGGTCATTGCCTCATTTACAACCTCAGTTGCACAATTGGCTACGTCTGCTTTAGCACTCAAAATAGCCGGCAGCGCTTGTTCTTCTCCAATATCGCCTTGCTCAGCAGCATAATAAATTAATCTGCGGGATGATTCCACCCTGGTCCACAACTCTCCAATTTTAGATTGGATGAGATTATTAGAAGCCAGCTGTGCTCCGCTATGAGAATAGGTCCGGTTAGAAATATGAGCAATTGCTTCATCAAGCGCTCTCGCAGCTATACCCAGATAAGCGCCTGACATCGACATCAGGAAATATGGTACCACAACATTAAACATATACCACATTTGCTGCCCTTCCTCTCCCAAAAGATGATTTTTTGGTATATATACATCATCTAATTCCAGGCCTATTGAATTGTTTCCCCTCATACCAATGCCATCCCAATCACCCTTCCATTTCATACCCGGTGTTCCCTGAGGCAAAACAAGGCAGGAAAACATATCAGGCGCAGCTTCTGGGTCAGCCCCAACTGTCGATATGACATACGAATCCGCCTTATTGCCATTAGTAATAAAAGTCTTCGTACCATTTACTATATAATGATCTCCTTCAGGAGTTAATGAAGTTTGGGGAAAGTAAAAATGTGCACCGGAGCCGGGCTCACTTACAGCCAGTGTGGTGATATGCTTTCCTTCATTTATTGGATTTAAAAATTGCTCTTGCTGGAATTTTGTTGCTTTTGCAGCTATCACCGCGGCGCCAACACAATGCATACCAAAACATAATCCGGCAGATCCGCTTTCCCTGCCTAATATTTCAGAAACTTTTACTAAACCGGTAAGACCAAATCCTAAACCACCTTTTTCCTTAGGTACTACCAACCCTGTCATTTTCGCTTCTTTCAAAGCATTCATTGTCTGCCCTACCCAAATTCCTTCGGCATCAGTTTTCTCGGCTTCAGGCCTGGTTACCTCTAAAGCAATTTCATAAGCCTTTTGTAAATATTGGTTGAGCATATAAGATTGAAATAAAATATATCTTCATTTAACATACCACATTGTAGTTAGTTATTACTACATGCAGGTATTAAAAATAAAGGAAGAGCTTAGAAAAGAAAATAATCCCAATCTTAAAATTAAGAAAAAGCTGGCAATATTGGCCAGTATAGGCCTGCTGGATTTCATTATTATATCTCTTTATCAGCTGGGAGTGATTAGAAAGCTACCGGATGTGCCAATAAAAGGGATTGATTCCAATTATGTTAATGCTTCAGCTGAGGCTTATAAAATGGGTGTACCTGATGGTCCGGTTAGTGCAACTGTATATGCGCTGATACTTGTCCTTATTGGTGTTAAGGGCACAAAAAAATCAGGAAGAGAGCCAATTTGGGATATCTTACTTGGTGGAGCCATAGCGGCCAATGCTGCCGGAGCTTTGGATTATCTACGGGTGATGATCTTTAAGCAGAAAAAAATATGCCTTTACTGTGTGGCCGGTGCCATAATAAATCTGATGATGCTTAAACTCTTTGGCGGAAAGGCCATTAAAGCATCTAAAAAGATGATGTAGGAAATGAAATTACCTGAAGCTCACCTCGTCTTGATAATCAACCGGAACCCGGAACGGGAAGTTATTAACCGTTACTCGAATATTACCTTTATATCTTACCAGCAGTTTTTTGCCTCCAAGCACGCTCATTAACGTATTTAAGCCCCCGACTTCTTTAATGTTAAAAGTAGCATCAAAAGGAACGGTAAAATCATCAAGGGCAGGGATATCCGTTTTAATGTCCTGGTTTATTTCACCAACTTTTTTTTCTTCTACAAAAACATCTACATCAACTCCCCGGAGCTTCATGCGCATGTTATTAGGATTATAGAATACAGCGTCAGCATTTAGAAGGACTTCCTGACCGGTAATTTTTTTAACCTGTACATTATGGACATATTTAAATTCCGGCTCTTCTTCAGGAGTTTTACATGAAGATAAGATGACAATAAAGGTGAAAAATATAATTAAATGCTTCATTTTAGTTTATTAACCGGATATTCTTTTACTGTTTAATAATACCAAGACGGAATGCCAATAGTAAAGTTACATAAAGATCAATGGTCTAAATAATTTTCTGTTGATCCAGTAGAAGCTGATCAATTACCATACCAGTGATTTATATTCACTTTAAGGGAGAAGATTAGTTAAGGGTAATTATAGCATATTTTATCCCCCACACCCAAGGTTTTTCTTTAGGTCCCGTGAAGACAGGCCTCCGAAATCATTTTCCTCATCATGTTCCTCCTGAGAGGTTTTTTTCTTTTCTTCTTCTTTTTTCTTTTTATCAGCTGAAGAGTTATCTTCTTCTGATTTTTTTCTTTTCTTTTTCATCTTTCAAGAACATCTTTTGGTTCATCCTATACGTTTTAAACACATAGCAGATATAAGAGTTAAATATATGTGAAACGGTAAAATTTTTATGAAGGAAGAGATAGCAACATTTGCAGGTGGATGCTTCTGGTGTACAGAGGCAGTATTTAATCAGTTAGAAGGAGTAAAGGAAGTTACTTCCGGGTATACCGGGGGAAAGGTAAAGGACCCTAGCTACCGGGAAGTCTGTGGCGGAAGGACCGGCCATGCAGAGGCTGTACAGGTAAAATTTGATCCGGATGTAATTTCATATGATAACCTGCTTGATATATTTTTTGCCACCCATGATCCTACCACACTAAACCGCCAGGGAGCAGATGTTGGAACACATTATCGTTCTGCTATATTTTACCATAATGAAGAGCAACATAAGCTTATCCTTCAAAAAATAAAAGACCTTACCAAAACAGAAGTATTCGATGACCCTATCGTAACAGAGATACTGGAAGCTAAGGCATTTTATACAGCTGAAGAGGCCCATCAGGATTATTATGAGCAGAACCAGGAGCAGCCGTATTGTGCGATGGTCATTAACCCAAAGCTGAGTAAACTGAGGAAAGGTTTTCAGAATAAATTAAAGTCTAATCTTAAAGCTTAAGAAATCACTAACATCTAGCAGAGTATCAGAACCCTCTTTGAGAGACTGATAGGGTGAGAAACAATCACGTCTTCTAATCAACAGATTGCTTCACTCGCTAGGAGTTTGTTTCCATCGACACGGTTGGTCTGCTCGTTCGCAATGACGGTAATCTATCGTCATAGCGAGAAGGCAAATTAAGTATCTCTATTTTCCCTCTTTGGTAAAAAAAGTGGGGCCGAAGCCCCACTGTTTTAAAAATTGCATGTAACAAAAATTAATTAGCGCTCACTACCATTATTTTTCCGGTTTCCACTGCACGATCATTTATGATCCTGTAAGTATAGATATCGGCAGGTAGCCCGATAATATCTAATGATATTTCATCTGATGTTTTATATATCATTTCTTTTACCATTGTTCCAAATGGATTATAAAGTTCGACCTTAACTTCTTTGCTGCTGCTCATTATATCTGACAGACTGAATGATACGCTTTCAGAAGTCGGATTCGGATAAACGGCAGTTGTTGTTGTCGTACCTTCTATTGTAAAAGAAACTGTATCATAGGATACACACTGTCCGTATTTATAACCGACTACAAACTCTAATTCACTGCCAATTTCACAGTCGCTGGAGCAAAGTTCAAAGCTAAAGCTAAATGTTTCTTCTCCAATAGTTTCGCCAAAGCCCTGGATCTCGTCCACTTTTATACCTTCCACACCTGTTGTAGGATCAGTGCCGGTTTCAAAGATACCAAGATCAGTATATACAGCTGTTAGGTCTCCACATGAAGCAGATAATGTAGCATGTGATAAACCGTATGATTTGTCGCCATTATATGTAACCGTGGCTTCGTAATAGCTGCAATCACCATCTTCCACTTTTACTATTGCTATATCAAAGGGATCTGAACAGCTTTCATCATTTATAGGGTCATCCAAATTTCCGTCGTCATCAGGATTATCACCATCGCCTGTACCATCCCCGGAACCATCATCATTAGAGCCATCGTCACCTGAATCATCACCGGTTCCATCATCATTACTACCGTCATCAGTGGTATCATCACCGGTTCCATCATCAGTGGTACCATCATCAGTAGTACCGTCATCAGTAGTTCCATCGTCAGTAGTACCATCGTCGGTAGTACCATCGTCAGTGGTGCCATCATCTGTATTATCGGTTGTGTCGTCAGTAGTATCACAGCCGGCTACCGATGCTTTTACAGTTACAGTCCCTGAAGTGGTACATCCTTGTGCATCTGTAATATTAATTGTATAGCTACCCTCAGTCAGGTTCTCTTTAGTTGTGCCTTCAGTACCATCTTCCCATGTTATCGTATAAGGAGCTGTCCCTCCGCTTACAGCTACAGAAACTGAATAAGCGCTGGAATCACAGGTGCTATTGGTTACCGTATATGTAAAGCTCAGGCTATCAGGGGCATCAATATAATAGCTGTAAGTAGCTTCACATCCTGCTGAATTTGTTAATGAAGCGGTATATAACCCTTCAGAAAGGTTAGTTATGGAACTTCCTGATTCTCCATTTGACCATGAGATAGTAACATCATCTGCGACAGTCAGATTGATAGCGCCATTTGCATCCCCATAGCAGGTAGGCTGCTGTATATCGCTTACCACTTCAATAGTTTCCCCATACAGGTAAAATCCTTTTGTTTTACTACAATTGCTTTCATCTGTTACAGTTACTTCATAGCGTCCCTTGCTAAGACCATCAATAGTGGCTGTTGTTTCTCCGGTGCTCCACAAATAAGAAACATTTCCGGTATTTCCTGAAACAGATACTGTTATCATACCTGTGCTGTCATCCGGGCAGCCGGTAGGAGTTATTGTACCTGAAACAGATAATGGATTATCTTCTTTGACTGAAAATGTTCTCGTAGACTCACAACCCTGATCATCAGATACAGTCAGTGTATAAAAATCAGGAGTAAGATCAGTTCGATCTTCAGAAGTCGCACCATCTAACCAGGCGTAAGTATAATTTCCGGATCCTCCTGTTACTGTTACATCTATAGCGCCATCAGCTGTTGAGCATGATGCTTTAATTACAGTAGCTGTTACAGCAATGGAATTTGAGGATTCAACTGTAAAAGCCTGAGAATACGTACATCCAACACTATCTGTTACTGTTAGGCTGTAATCACCGGGAGCAATATTTGAAAGGCTAGCATCAGTAGTGCCTTCTGACCACTCATAGCTATAAGGAGCAGTCCCTCCATTAGCGGAGACTGTTATGGAGCCATCAGCATTACCGGAACAGCTGGTATGTGTAATGTCATAAGTTAAACTAAGCGGTTCGGGGGCAACAATGGCCGCAGATAGATTAAGAGTGTCGCCATGAGCATCCTGAACGACTACGGCATATGTGCCACCCGATAAACCGCTTATTATCCTTGAGGTATCACCATTTGACCAGGAATAGGTGAATGGTGCGGTACCATCTAAAATATTTACTTCTAGAATACCATCATTGCTGTCAGAGCATGTGGCATTTGTTATAGATAATGTAGCATCAAGATTGCTGCATGAATATTCTATAGTTTCATAATAGGCGCATGTAGCGGCTTTATATGCCACCTTAGGTGACCAGCAGCTTAAGTCTGTTTCACAATTATCATCCGGACAGATGGTAAATGTAACAGTGAAGCTTTCAGGGCTTCCTTCCTCACCAAAATCCTGTATATCATCTATTTTAAAACCTGTTAATCCTGTGGTAGGATCTGTAACATTTATTTCCTGGGCCCAATTCTCAGAATTAGAAAGTGCTGTTACTTCCCCACAGGGAACTTCTACAGTATAATGAGAAAGCGCCGCAGTGCATTCACCCGCCCAGCTTACCTGCAGTGTGTATTCGTAGCAGCCTCCTTCAGTAGGTACAACAGAAACAATATCGGAGCTAAAGCAGCTCTCTCCACAATCTTTTTCAGCAAATGCATTTACACTTACTATAAAAGCCAGACATGTTAAAGTAAATATTCTTCTCATTCCTCAACCATTTTTTCTTATTAATATGCAATAGAGGGAATAAGGTTTATAGTAATCAAACCAAAAGCAGAAAGCTTCGGTAGGTGGTCGGTTATCTCGACGAACAGCGGGTTACCTGTTTCGGATTTTCAGCTTTTTAAGGGTATTCCGAAAGTTCTGCCTGATACTCAATTGCTCGATGTGAAAGCCGCCCTTAACTATCCAATTACCATTAATCATAGTGCCATATATATTTGATGCATCCATATGATAGGTGACGGTAGAGAGCCAGTACTGATCGGAAGATGATAAAAGCGGGTGGTAGCTATCAATGACAAAAGCATTGAATGGTTTTCCGAGTTCAAAAAATTCGATGCCGCCGTCTATACCCATTGCCTTTCTTCCATTTTGTATAACATGAGAAAAAGCTACGGCTGCATTTTCGGAATTTGAGTTGTCAGCTAAAAATGTATTTCTTTTATGGCTGGTCAACCGCTGACCGTAATCCAGCAGGCGGATCTCCTCGAGTGGATTAAGTCCAATATGGCTATCAGTGCCAATACACCATTTGCCATTATTCTGCATGTACTGATGTAAAGGGAAAATCCCATCGCCAAGATTTCCTTCCGTCGAAGGACAAAGAATAACATTGGCACCTGACGAAGCAATACCTTTAATTTCCGATTCATCAAGATGCGTTGCGTGTACGAGATGAAAATTTTCATTTATATCAAAATTATCCAAAAGCCACTTAACCGGTCTTGCTCCCAATGTTTGTATTGCCTCTTCTACTTCTTTTAGCTGTTCGGAAATATGGATGTGAAAAGGTAATTCACTACCAAAAGTGTCCAAAGCTTGCTGGATATCTTCCTTTGCTGCCGCACGAAGTGAATGTGCCCCAAATCCTGCTCTGGCATGTGGATACTGCTCCGAAAGCCGGATTGCGTTTTCCGTTAAATTTATATAATCTTCAATGGATTTACTTATAAACCGCCGCTGGTTCTCCTCCGGCGGTTTACCAAATCCCCCCTGCCGATACAGCATGGGAATGATCGTAATATTTATTCCTGCAGTATGTGCAGCAGAGATAAGCCGCTCACTCATTTCAGCAATATTTTCATAAGGCCGCCCCTGCTGATCGTTATGGAGATAGTGAAATTCAGCAACATGTGAATAACCATGCTTCACCATTTCTGCGTATAGCATGGTGGCAATGGATTCCACATCTTCAGGATCTACGGAAAGAGCTACTTCATACATTTTATTGCGCCATGACCAGAAGTCATTTGCTGCTTGCTGCTTTGGATGAACCTCTGCCAGTCCTGCCATTGCATATTGAAAAGCATGTGAATGTGCATTAGGAATAGCAGGCAGTGCCAGTCCTTTTACTTCTTCATATTGTATGTGAGGCTCAGGTTCTTTCCCGATATAGCTTACAAATCCCTTCGTATCTACAGTTATAAAAGCCGGAGAAAGCCAGCTGTTTTTTTGCCTTAATCCTACAAACTTATATCCTTTCATCAGGCAATTTTTCAATTAAGGAAGAAAAAACACTGATTAACAGTTCTCGCATATGCCCTGCCCGCTGCTCATCATAATGGACCTCATCATTATCCATATAATTAATTTTCGTCATCTCAAGCTGAAGGGCATGCTGGTTTTGTGCAGGATTTCCAAAATGACGTGTTATATTCCCTCCTTTAAAAGGTTTGTTATAGGCGAGATTATAACGCTCAGTTTCCAGGTTGTCGAGGGCGATCATTGAAATTCCATCTCCGGCAGCTTTTCCATCATTATCACCAACTATTAAATCTGGGAAAATCTCTTTTTTAATTCCGGGGACATACTGCTTTATTGAATGGGCATCCCAGAGAAGAGCAATGCCAAATTCATTAATAAAGGAGTCGAGGGTTTCACTGATCTTCTCATAGTATGGTTTATAATAATTTTCCAGCCGCCGGTCAATTTCTTTTGCGCCGGGTATACGTTTTTCGTGATAAAGTGGCTTCTCATTAAATGTGGAAGTAGGGCATAATGCGGTAACATTTCTCCCGTCATCATAAAGTGGTTTGCTTTCAGGGTTACGGTTGAGGTCAATTACCCAGCGGTGATAATTTGCAACAATCATTGACATACCCAGTGAAGGAGCAAAATCATAAAGCTTTTCCACATACCAGTCAGTATCTTCAAGGCTCGATAATTGTTCAGGTTTAAAATCTGCTTTTATATCTTCAGGAAAAAAGGTGCCACTGTGCGGTACACTTATTAATATAGGGACTTTTTGTGCTGATGGTTCTTTAAAATTGAATACCTCCATAGATCAAATATAACTACCACTGACTTTTAATCCTCATAATTCGCTGGTATGATTCATTTATCCGCTCTTCAGGAATTTTACCTGATGATATTAGATCTTTTATTACTTTATGAACGCGGCTCACTGTTTGAAGCTCACTTCCACTGATATTATTACTGAAGATCATTACATCCACGCCAGCTTTTATTGCTAATTCAATAGCATTTTCAAGACCATAATGTTTTGTTATGGCATGCATCTGCATATCATCAGAAAATACCAATCCGTCATAACCCATTTTGTTTCTCAATAGATTTGTGATGATCATTTCAGAAAGTGTACCGGGGTATCCTTTTTGCTCCAGTTTTCTATTAACAATATGTGCTGTCATAATGGCCTCAACAACTCCTGAATTGATCATATGCTGATAAGGGACCAGCTCATATTTCTGCCAGTAACTGGTAACATCGGCAATTCCCAAATGTGTATCGGCATGTGAGCTGCCATGTCCCGGAAAATGTTTTAAAACAGGAAGTATATTAAATTGGCGGTGAGCTTTTATTACCTGCTCGGCATGTAGAACAACAGAATCAGGTTCAGCAGAGTAAGAACGTTCTACTTTTGCAATAATTGGATTATCAGGGTTTACAGCCACATCTACAACGGGGGCAAAATTTACATTTATTCCTAAACCTGCTAATGTTGCAGCGGTGATCTCGGCATAAAAACGTGTGGAATCAGGATTTTGCAGCTTACCCAAGTAGCTGGCGCTTACTGAGCGGGGGAATCCGTATTTTGTCTTTAGCCTGTTTACTCTTCCGCCCTCCTGATCAATAGCGATAAATAATGGATAAGGAGCCGCATTTTGTATATTCCATACCAGCTTTTTCAACTCTATGAATGAATCTTGCTGAGGGATGTTCTTTTCAAAAATGATTATCCCCCCTGTCCTGCCCGACCTTATTTCCTTAAGAAGGTTTTCATTTGGTATGGCCCCTTCATTATCAAGCCCCACAAGGATCATCTGTCCTATTTTAAAGTCAAGGCTATCGATTTGCTGTCCATAAGAATAGGTCGAGAGGAAAAGTAAAATTAAAAATATATATCTCATTATATCAGTTGTTCAGGTGCACTTCCCACAAAATCTCTTCCATGTTTTTTTTCACCATAGAAGATGAGGTGGGATAATTATTATTCATAAAACTAAAAATAAAAACTTTACCACTCTGTGCGATAAGGTAACCCGATAAATTATGGTTATTGCTTAAGGTTCCGGTTTTGGCAAAAATATAAGGTGGATCGGTTTTATAATAATCTTTTAATGTTCCTGATTTACCTCCCGCAGCCATTAACGGGAACAGCTTATCCCTGCCGAATTCCCTGTACATTTTGTTCAGTAGTACAACAAGGCTGTTGGGTGTAATTAAATTATATCTCGACAATCCTGATCCATCTTTCCATACAGGTTGTTGGGGGAGGTCATCCAGGTAATTATTTAAAGCATAACGAATAGCTGTTTCAGAATTTAAAACACCATTGGTAACAAAGGCGCACTGAAGCAAAAGTTGTTCGGCAACAAAATTATTGCTTTCCTGCATCAACTTTTTATATACGGTGTCCAGCGGGATACTTTTTATATAAGAAGCTGATGTATCAAATGGTATATCTGTAAAATACAGCGACTGTTTTAAAGTATCTGCCAGTAATTGTGAAGCGAGCCAATGGGATGTTTTGAAAGGGATATTTGTAGTGTCACCCTCATCCTCCTTTCCCGGATAATAAAAAAGGTCATTCGATGCCGGGTCTCTGTAAAAAGTAGTATTTACCGCTGAATCAGACAGCCAAATCGTATTTTTAAAGTGGGGAATTGAAATGTATAATGAGCTGTCGGTCTCACTAATGCTATAATAATTTCCATAAAGTGGTAGAGCCGCTCGTTCGGCAGAAAAAGTATAAGGATAATCATCCCATGCCCATCCCGGTCCGAATGGTTCAACTTCTGAATGGGAGAAAGAGAGGTGGACCTCTTTTCCGGCAGTCTCCAGCTTATCCATAACATTGCTTTCGGGGAATTCAGGATTTAAGAACGAAGGATCTCCGGCAGGCCATAAAATGATAGAATCACCTTTTGGTAGATAAGCAAATGTGATAAGGGAATCGCTTAATAGTTTAAGGGATGTATAAAAGGTTAAAAGTTTAGCATTTGATGCCGGTGTAAAATATTTAGCCCCGTTATAATCATATACTATTTTATCCTTTTCCACATCAAAAAGAACAAGTCCCGTATGATGATTAAATTTTTGCTCGAGATCAATTAAATGACTGTTAAGCGCACTCCGCTGAATACCTGCACAGCCTGAAATCAAAGAAAGAATGAAAAGGAATAAGAGGATATAGTATCTCATTACAGATGATAATGATCTTTTAAAACATTTATATGGTGAATGGCATGACCTGCAATGATAAATCCTATTGCATCAACAGAGATCTTCTGTCCGTTAGCTTCACCTGTTCTTTTCAGCATTTCATCAGAAAAGCTTTCAAAAAGATCAACCGTTGAAGCCCGTAATCTTATAAATTCATCTGTCAACTGAGCTACTCTTCGGTTAGAGGCATTGCTGGCTTGTGCATAATCATTTTCTTCAAATCCTGGAAGGGGTGACTGATCATTTCGTGAAAAACGTAAAGCACGATAGGACATGATCCTTTCGGTATCAATGATGTGGCTCATTACCTGTTTAACCGTCCATTTGCCTTCAGCATACCTGTAATCACCATTCTTTTCCGGTAGATTCTTAAAAAATTCACCTTGTTTGCTACCATTATTGATCAGGGCGTGAAGGAGTTTTTCTTCAGGCACCTGATTTACATAATTTCTGTAATAATCCGGAAGGAATTGTATGTCTTTATTCATTTGAATTTAGGAAAATTTGGAGAAACTGGGTAGGATATATCCTCTAACGAATATAAGAAACCTTTTTGATTTTTATACCAGCCGGCGATAAAGGAGTGTTTTTGGGACATAAAAAAAGCTGCCCGAAAGCAGCTTTTTAATTACTTTATCCCCAGGATTTATGAAGCCCATTTAATAGTACATCCGATAGCCTTGGTTTTTGTGGTTTCGGGAAGTTTATTTGCTTTTATTGCCTTAATGGCATCTTCTACATAATATTTATCAGCAGATTCTGCACTTTTAGGATTATTATCAATAGAACCGATATACACTACCTTACGATCTTCATCAAGTACGTACACATGCGGTGTATTTGTAGCTCCGTAAGCTTTGGTAACATCTTGAGTTTCATCATAAACATAAGGAAAAGGATAGTCCTTATTATCAGCCAGCTCTACCATCTTTTCAAATGAATCCCCGGGTGATTTTTTTGGGTCATTAGGATTTATGGCAATTACAGGAAATCCCTGATCGGCATATTTTTCATGCAATTCAATAATTCGCTGCTCATACATTTTGGAATAAGGACAGGTATTACAGGTGAAAATCACAATGTAACCTTCTGCATCTTTATAGTCAGATAATGAAACCTGCTTCCCGTCTACATTTTTAAGGTTAAAATCACTGGCAGTATCGCCAATTTCATATCCGCCATTGGGCAGAGCAGCTGCGACACTTATAAATGCGGCAGCAAAGAAAAGGATAATTTTTGTTTTCATAGGGTTAATAGTTAGTTCAGTAATGTATTTATATTTTTTTCAAGCTCTTCCTTTGTCAGTTCTTTTTCAAGAAAAATCCTTTTTTCGGTGGAGGGATTTATAATTATTGTCATAGGTATAGCGCCACTCCAGCGCGGATCTACTTTATCAATATATGAATTCGCATCCGATTCATCCAGCAGCCAGACATTGGCAGTTATATCTTTTTTTTCAAGGAACTTAGTAACTTTTTCTTTCTGCTCTACAAAATCCAGGCTTACTAGCAGTAGCTCCAGGTCTTTATTCGAGTAGGTTTCCTGTAGCGCTTCGAAATAAGGTAACTCTTTAATACAAGGCGCACACCAGGTAGCCCAAAAATTAATTACTTTGACCTTATCGGATCCGGAATTTAAATAATTATTCAGCTCTTCAAATTTAATTATCTTGACCTGTGCGGAAGACTCGGTGAAGAGAGAAAGTAGGAGAAAAATTGAAAAGCAGGCAATGTATTTTTTCATAATGAGTTAGTAAACGTTTGTTTGAATATTTGGGTTGCTGATTGCACAAAATTTCCTGTCTTTAATTTGACAATTTGTACAATTTAAAGATGCTAAAAGTTTTGTCAGAATGCTAAAAGTTCTTAAAAATTGCGTGAGAAGCAAATTAATACTTGGGTAACATAAAGTTAATAAACATCAGCAGGAGGGGATTATTTTGTTGGCTTTCCTGTATAAGTATTTGACGTAATATTTATGAAGAAAAATAGAAATGATGCTGCAGTGCGGATCAAAATTAGACAAAATAAAGAAAGTCAAAAAAGCAAGAAAATCTTATCCACATTCTCCACTAGTTATCCACACTCCTTGCTGAAAACTTCATAAGTATCTGTAAATCAATATAATAGAAGATTACATTTGAATGAATCCTTTGTGGACAACTTTAAATATTTATGTTGCAACAACTTTTTGAATTAAAAAAAGTGTAAAAAAATTGGATAATCAGGGAATATTTCTAAGTAGTGCCGCAGAAAACAAATGTAATGTTAAATTATTCGCGATGCTGTCGGATAAGCTTTTTTCTGTAGGTGTTAAATATTCTGGATTTGGATAAAAATCCCACATATTTCCCATCATCAATAACAGGTAAATTCCAGGCCCCTGTCATTTCAAATTTACTCATAACAGATTCCATATCTTCATCGCTGCTAACAAAGGCAGGGGGCGAATGCATGATCGACTGGATCAGTGTCTTTTTTCTTTCCTCTTCATCAAACATGATCTCCCTTATATCGTCAAGAGTAATTACTCCGGCTAGCTCACCTTTCTCATTAACTACCGGAAAAATATTGCGTTTACTTTTTCTCACCAGGTTCACCAGGTCTTCAAGGGTAGCCTTTGGATGAATTTTTAACAGATCTGTTTCTATTATTTTATTGAGATCAATTAATTTCAATACCTGCCTGTCCTTATCGTATTTGATTAAATCGCCTCGTTCAATTAAATGCTTGGTGTATAGAGAATGGCTTTCAAAAAATGTCGAGGAATTATAAGCAATAGCTGAAACCAACATCAAGGGAACAAATAATTCATAGCCTGTGGTTATTTCGGCAATAAGAAAAATTGCAGTCAATGGCGCATGAAGTACACCACTCATCATGCCGCACATTCCCACAAGGGTAAAATTACTGGGGCTGATATTTCCCAGATTAAGATAATTTATAGTAATGGCAAATAAAAATCCTGTGACACCACCTAAAAATAAGGAAGGCGCAAATATCCCGCCGCTACCGCCTGACCCAATCGTTAATGCGGATGCTACTGGTTTTATTAAAACAATGGCAAACAGAAAAAATACCAGCATCAAAAGATTATCAGTTTCGCTAAAAAATAAGCTGGTATTAAAAATTGAAAAGCTTTCTTCATTCAATAATCTCTTGATCGTATCATAGCCTTCCCCGTAAATTGGAGGTAAAAAGAAAATAATTAAACCAAGTAAAATCCCGCCAATAATAGCTCGGGAAAAGGTATTTTTTATCTGCTGGATCTTATTTTCTACCCAATAAGTGGTTCGGGTAAAATATACGGAGACCACGCCACAAACTATTCCGAGGAGAATATAGTAGATGACATCGCCAGCTGTAAACGGATCTTTTAAACGGAAGGTGAATAAAACCTCATCTCCTAGTAAAAGTAAGGAAGTTATTGAACCCGCTACCGAAGCAATTAGCAACGGAATGAACATGGCGATAGTAACATCTGCCAGTATTACCTCCAGTGCAAATATAACTCCCGCCACGGGCGAATTAAAGATTGCAGAAATAGCACCTGCAGCTCCGCAGCCTATTAATAACGTCCTTTTTTTATAATTGAGGTGCATTAGCTGGGCAACATTAGACCCGATAGCCGATCCGGTGACTACAATAGGTGCCTCTAAACCAACTGACCCTCCAAAACCGACTGTTAAGGCACTGGTGATCATGCGGCTGTACATCTTGCTCTTTTTTATAATGCTGGATCTTTTGGAAACATCATAAAGCAGCTGTGTGATGCCATGGCCTAATTTTTCCCTTAAAAAAAACTCGGTGAAAAGAACCGTTAGAAGTATGCCCACCAAAGGAAAACCGATGTATAAAAAGCTTTGGTACCTGATGTCAAAGCCACTGGTGAGCAAACCCTGTATCAGATGCACAGTTGTTTTAAGGATAACAGCAGCTATACCGGCAATCACACCTATCACCACTCCCAGAAAGAGCACAAAATTCCTGTTGCTGATGTGTTTCATCCGCCAGATCAGAAATTTTACAAGGAGATTATCGATTTTGCTTTTCATGCTGTAATTTCAGGCGTGCAAAGTTATTAATCCTACTGCAAATGACTATTAATAATATAGAGTTTACAGCAAATGACCGTATAACGTCTTTATTCAATATAAAATATCCTATTATTCAGGCGGGAATGGTCTGGTGCAGCGGATGGAAGCTTGCTTCTGCCGTAAGTAATGCCGGGGGGCTGGGTATTATTGGCGCCGGTTCTATGTATCCCGAGCTTCTGCGGGAGCATATAATAAAATGTAAAAAAGCCACAGATAAACCATTTGGAGTAAACGTACCTTTACTTTATCCGCAGATCGACCTTTTGATGGAGGTAATTTTCGATGAACAGGTTCCAATTGTTTTCACCTCAGCAGGTAATCCCAAAACATGGACAGCAGTACTTAAAGATAAGGGCGTTAAAGTAGCACATGTGGTTTCAAGCAGGAAGTTTGCCCTAAAGGCACAAGAGGCAGGTGTTGACGCTGTTGTTGCGGAAGGTTTTGAAGCCGGTGGCCATAACGGTAGGGAAGAAACTACCACTTTTTGCCTTATACCAATGATTAGGGAAGCCATTACTATCCCACTTATTGCGGCAGGAGGCATTGCCAGTGGTAAAGCTATTTTAGGGGCACTAGCCTTAGGGGCTGAAGGCGTGCAGATAGGAAGTCTTTTTGCTACATCCAAAGAATCTTCCGCTCATGAAAGTTTTAAGAAGAGGGTTGTAGAGGCGCAGGAAGGGGATACTATTCTGGCACTAAAGCAGCTTACTCCTGTGCGGCTGATAAAAAATAAATTTTATGAGCAAGTTTTTACTGCTGAGAAGCAAGGTGCAACACCGGAAGAGCTGCGTGAGCTATTGGGGAAAAGACGATCACGGAAAGGAATATTCGAAGGCGACCTTGACGAAGGTGAGCTGGAAATAGGACAAATATCTGCGGCTATTAATGAGATCTTACCGGCTCAAAAAATTATCGATAAATTACTACAAGAATACCAGGAGGCAAGGGAGAGAATAAGGTAAAGAAATTAACCGCGGTGGACGCTAAGAACACTGCGCCTTCCTTGCGCTCCTCGCGGTTAAAATTACTCAGCCTTAGTTATGCACGTGATTTTTACTATCTTACCTGCCATGCAGATCGACATCATATCCACCTCTTCATAATCAATATAATAAGTTTCACCAGCTGATAATTCAGGCTTTGTTACTGCCCATTGCGCCGGCTCAAGCATTTGATCATTATCCAGCCTAAAAAGAAGTTTACAACCATCTAAATCTGATTTGTCTACTACAGTAGCTTTATGGGTGCATCCTGACCTATTTTCCATGCCACATCCTGATAAGAAAAATAATGAGATTATAATTGCTGCTGTTAATCGCATAATTTATTATTTTTATGTAATTACAATTTAACTGAAAAAAGGTTATTCTGAAGTACTTTTGTAAATTATGTATGCCATTGTTGATATTGAGACGACAGGAGGTTTTGCGAAGCGGCATAAAATTACGGAGGTAGCCATTTATATTCATGATGGCACACAGGTAGTTGAATCC
The DNA here is from genome assembly GCA_051418055.1 of Candidatus Cyclobacteriaceae bacterium M2_1C_046. Lineage (GTDB taxonomy): Bacteria > Bacteroidota > Bacteroidia > Cytophagales > Cyclobacteriaceae > JBPRGH01. Next base: position 180,760 of record JBPRGH010000010.1, read on the forward strand.
TTTTCATCATTAGTTAACCCTTCACATTTTCTTCCGGGATATATTACCGGCCTTACCGGAATTACGCCGGGAATGCTTACGGATGCCCCACCATTTAAACAAATCGCTCCTAAAGTAGCTGAGCTGTTAAAAGATAAGATCTTTGTTGCTCATAATGTGCATTTTGATTTTTCCTTTATAAAAAAAGAGCTTCAGGATTCAGGTTATGCTTTTAATGCAAAGAAGCTTTGTACAGTACGATTAACGAGAAAACTGGTCCCGGGGCTCCGCTCTTATAGCCTTGGAAATATTGCAGCTCATTTCAAAGTACCCGTGCACGATCGCCATCGTGCGGGAGGTGATGCAAAGGCTACCGCAATAATTTTTGATAAGCTGCTGAGGATGGACAGAAACGGGGTAATCGGACAGCTTTTAAAAACAACAAATAAAGAAATGAGGCTGCCGTCCATGATCTCTGAAGTGCAATTTGAGGCATTACCTGAAAAACCTGGAGTTTACTACTTTCTTAATAATAAGCAAGAGGTGATTTATGTGGGTAAAGCCAAGGATATTAAAAAGCGAATCTCAGGACATTTTAGTGGAAAAGGCGGCAGTTGGTCAAACCAAAATATAAGGAATCAAATCTGTGAGATAAAATATGAGTTGACAGGTAATGAATTTATCGCTTTAATTCACGAATCCCTGGAAATAAAACGGTTATGGCCAAAATACAACAGCTCTCAAAAAAATGATCGCCTGTTATGGGGACTTTTTCATTTTGAAGACCAGAATAATTATATAAGATTGGCTGTAAACAGGCAGATGCCTGGAATGCAACCAGTTAAAACATTCAGAAGCCATAGTGAGGCCTGGCATTTTTTACAAGAGAAAGTCAAAGAATTTGAATTATGCTCCAGGTTAAGCGGGTTACATAAAGTACCAGCCGCGTGTTATGATCATGCTCTAGGCACTTGTAAAGGAGCCTGCATTAAGGAAGAGGAAGCAAAAGAATATAATAAACGGATCCAAAAGCTTTTTGAAGAAATAGGGAGTAAAGATGATATTGGAAGCTGCGCAATAGTAGGAAAAGGCCGGAAAAGTGGAGAGAGATCACTGGTTTTAATTGAAAATGGTGCCTATATTGGGCATGGTTTTTTTAATAGAAATCAAAATTTTAATTCTTTACTTGATGCCCGTGAATTAATTACACCATATTCGGAAACCCCCGAAATACGTCAGTATTTAGTAAGTGCACTGGCCTCTGCTTCTTCAGATCAGGTTCTGAGCTTCAATTAATACTAAATATCCTCTTTGTTATCAGGAAATAAAAAAGCAATAAGAACAAAAGTAACAAAAGTCAATTCCTGGATTTCCCAGCTACGGCGATCTACAATATGTAAACTAGCGAATAATAAAAAATATAAGATCCCATGGCTCCAGTGAGGAATTGGGATACGTAATTTTTTAAAAAGGTTCTGAATTTTTTTATTGTACTTATAAAGATGAGGAACAAGTAAAAAATAGGTTAATACTCCTGAATAAAGAAAGGTGCCAAATATTACCTTGTTTAAATTAACCTCATTGATATTGAGATTATGTAGGTTGAATTCATTTTGCCCATTTATCTCTTCCAATGGCTCGGGAGTCCCAAATCCTATTATTCGTTGGCCCCAGGAAATTTCTTCACCGAAGCCAAAAAAGAATAAACCGGCAATAAAGAAGTAGAATAATCGAATTTTTTTATTAGATATGTTCAGGCCTCTCTTATATGCTATAACTGCTAATGTCAGGAGGAAAAAGGCTGTTAAATATTCAGCATAACCATCTTCTGTCACAAAAAACTTAAACAGCTCTTCATTTGTAAAGCTGAAAATAATTCCTGAAAAAACATTAAAAACAGCAAATCCAAAAAGCATGTATTTAGATGCTATCCTGGATTTGGATCCAACTACACCAATATCCATACCCCTATTATTTAATGTGTCTGTATGGTAATAACAGGGTAGACCCACGGAGGTTTACAGTCTTCCGCTACCGGATGGATATATGTCAGCCGGAGGACTGCTTATAAAAATTTCATTAGCATCAAGGTCCATCATGCTCAGCACACCATCCCATGAGGCGCCGGTATCCATAAGCCATACTTCCCCAACTTTTATGGGTTTATGGAAGCCCAATCTGTGAATGGGAGAATGACCGATATATATCTCTTCAAAATCAGTAAGGGAATAATTCTGCTCATTGTCCAGCATTCTTTTTACTTTAGAAAAAAAGTTACGGTCCCACAAAAATGTTTGGGGATCCTGCCTGTCGAGAGGGAGGTCAGGATCAATTCCTGCATGAACAAATAATCTGTTCTTTTCATCGAGATAATACAATTCAGCATTCTCTAAAAGCTCAACATGTTTCTTGGGAACTTCTTTATTTTTATAGGATTCAATGGTCTGTCTGCCCCCCTGGCTTAACCAGGAATGATCAGCTTTTCCATTTTGCATCCACTCCAGTGCCCACTGATCGTGATTCCCCAAAACCAATATCAGGTTTTTTATTTTTAGCAGCTCATCTATGCATTGTGCAGTTTCCGGCCAGCCGTCGCAAACATCCCCTAAAGAAATAAGCAGGTCTTCCTCATAATTAAAATTGCTTTTTTCGAGGCACTCCTCTAAAGCTTTATAGGCGCCATGAATATCTCCAATAACAAACTTTCGCATATTAGCTTTTTAACTGCCTTACAGTAATTTTGTTAATATTCCGGCGAGAAGGTTTATCTGCCCTTAATAAAAATTCTTTTGTGCCGTTTAATTATTATTGCACAACTTTCAGAAAATAAAAAAATCAATGGAGGAACCACAAGTTACGGATCAGAAGCAGGAACATAGAAATAAAATAAAGCAGGTTTATCAGGAGGTGGGTAAAGTTGTGGTAGGCCAGGAGTATATGATAAACAGACTGCTGATTGGCCTTTTTACAAACAGCCACATTCTTCTGGAAGGTGTTCCCGGACTGGCAAAAACCTTAACGGTAAGTACACTTGCTGATGTGCTGCACCTGGATTTTCAGAGGATACAGTTCACCCCCGATCTTTTACCGGCAGATCTGGTGGGAACAATGATCTATAACCAGCAGCAGTCAAAATTCGAAGTCAAAAAAGGACCAATATTTTCCAATATAATTCTTGCCGATGAGATAAACAGGTCTCCGGCCAAAGTACAGTCGGCATTACTGGAGTCCATGCAGGAGAAACAGGTAACTATTGGTGAAACCACCTTTGCTCTGGACAGGCCATTCCTTGTACTGGCGACACAAAATCCGGTAGATCAGGAGGGGACCTATCCGCTTCCCGAAGCACAGATTGACCGGTTTATGATGAAGGTAAACGTAACCTACCCTACTAAAGAGCAGGAGCTTGAAGTAATGCGGAGGATTTCTAATATGCAGTTTGATTATAAAGTAGAAACTGTACTAACTAAGGAAGATATTTTTGCCATCCGTAATGAAATTAATACGGTGTCAATTAATGCTGCCCTTGAAAGATATATCGTAGAGCTGGTATATGCTACACGTCACCCTAAGGAGTATGGGCTTGATGCAGAAGGTGAATATGTACAATTTGGCGCATCTCCCCGTGCAACTATTAATTTAAATCTTGCAGCAAAAGCCGTGGCATTTATGGATGACCGTGATTATGTTCTTCCTGAGGATATAAAGGAAGTAGCAATGGATATCATGAATCACCGGATCATCCTGAATTATGAAGCCGAAGCCGATAATGTAAGCACCACAGATGTGGTTAAGGCAATTTTGAATAAAGTGCCCATTAACAAATAATTAACCTACGAAATCAGTGTTAGAAGATAATGAGAGGGCTTTTGAAAGAAAGCCTTTTTTATTTGCACTCTGCTTTTAATAAAAACTTAACACAACAACATCGTGTATTAACGATATAGTAACTTTTCTTCAGCAGTGAGTTAATATCTGATTCCCACCTTTGCTCATGAATTTATTTCAGAAACTAAAAATCTATTGATCAAATGAAGAAATTACTAGCATTATTATTTATGGCCGGGTCTATCCTAACCATCTCATCCTGTAGTGATGATGATGAGATTATAGATCTGGAGGCGCCTGTGCTTACTGCTCCTTCTCCTGCCGCTGTTCAGGTGGGTGAAACAACATCCTTAACTTTTCAATTAATAGCCGAGGCTGGTTTCGTCGAAGCATCTCTTTCTGCAGTGACTGGCGGTACTGCTAACATTACCTCTCAACCTGCCGCAGGTGATGAATCTGGTAATATTATAGTAGAATTTACAGCAGGGGCTGAAGCGGGTGCCGGTTCTTTTATTGTTACTGTTACTGATGAAGAGGGTGACTCTGATGATGCTACTGGTGTTATAAATATTTCTGCAAGTGCTGTACCTAAAATCACCGGGATCCCTGCATCTGCTTCAGTTCAGGCAGGTGAGCAATTAGGACCTGTAACGGCAACAATCGATATGGATGATGTTCCCGGAACATTGACTATAAATAAAAATGGTGTACAATTTGATATTATCGATGTTACAGCAGATGACCAGGCAATAGATTTTTCTTATACCCCTACAAGAGAAGAGTCCTCTTCTACAATTGAATTTGATTTTGTTGCTGAGGATGCTGATGGTGATATAGCTACCATTACCCATATACTTACAGTTACGGCTCCGGCTATTCCGGTGAAAGTAATTGATAGTAACATTACTGCCAATACAACTTTTGATAGCGATACGATTTATGAACTTGCCACTCGTGTAGCAGTTGTAAATGGAATTACTTTAACAATTGAGGCAGGTACTGTAATAAAAGGCCAGTCCGGTACAGGTTCTAATGCAACTGCATTATTAATTGCAAGAGGGGCTAAATTAATGGCACAAGGTACTGCGGATGCTCCGATAATTTTCACTTCTGCATCAGATGATATCATACCTGGCCAGATTGTAAGCCCTAATATAGACCCTTCAGTGGATGGGCTCTGGGGAGGATTACTGATACTCGGAAATGCTCCGATTTCTGCTGATGCTGTTTCTGTACAAATAGAAGGTATCCCTGCTACTGATCCAAATGGTCTTTATGGTGGTACTGATCCTGCAGATAATTCTGGTGTTATCCAATATGTTTCTGTTCGCCATGGCGGCGCTAACATTGGTGAAGGAAACGAAATCAACGGGATTACACTTGGCGGTGTTGGTACCGGGACGATAATCGACCACATTGAGGTAGTTGGAAACCAGGATGACGGAATTGAATGGTTCGGTGGAACTGTAAATGTTACCTCTGCTTTAGTTTGGAATGCTGGTGACGATGCCATCGATGCTGACCAGGCTTATGCCGGTACCCTTAATAATTTTGTAGTGGTAAATCCTGGCGACGAAGCTTTCGAGCTTGATGGCCCTGAAGGTGCTCTTGCCAACGAAAATTATGTAATAAAAAATGGCACAGTATATCTTGGTGGGGCAAGTGGGATCATTGATTTTGATGCTAATACAGATGTAACAATGAGCAATATTCTGTTCTTCGGCCTTTCTTCCGGTCAGGATGTTGAAGAATATGCTGCACTTACAGTAGGTGAGATTACCGGAGGTTTTGAAGCAATCCTTCCTTCCGGAACTGTGGTAGGTGATTTCTTTACTGGAATTGAGGATACTAAGGTAACAGCAATTGACGCACTTGGAAATGCAACCGTTGGTGCAGATATCTCTGCTTTCAACTGGACGTTTGCTGCAAAATCAGGTGCGCTTAGTGAAATAGGATTGTAACCCTGCGATTTACCAAAAGTTTAAAACCCCGATGTTTCTTAACATTGGGGTTTTTTTATCCTCAGCTGCGTAACAAAGATTTAACAAGGACATAATTGTGTAGTAACCAAATTCGCTAGTTATAGATGCAACTTTGCAAAAGATTAGCAAAGAAATAAAGCACATGCTTAAACTCCAAAATTTACTTTTTTTCGTATTTTTATTTTTATCAGTTTCTGCCTTTGCTCAAAAGGGTACTATAAGAGGTACAGTAATTGATGACGCTACAGGAGAACTACTTTTTTCAGTAACAGTGGTGATCAAAGGTACAACTACGGGTGCCGTAACTGATTTTGATGGAAAATTCGAAATCCCAGCTGAGCCGGGTACTCATGATCTACAGGCTTCTTATATAGGTTATCAGCCTATTACGATTTCCGGAGTGGAGGTAAAACCTGGTGAGGTGACCTTGATCGATCAGATCCGTCTAAAGGAAACATCACAGCAACTACAGGAGGTAGTAGTTAAAGCTGAAGTATTAAGGACTACAGAAGCAGCCCTGATGACCGTAAAGAGAAAATCAGCTAATCTGATTGATGGTATTTCTGCTGCAAAATTTCGCAAAATAGGAGATTCTGATGCTGCCGCTGCTGCTAAAAGGATCACCGGCGTTTCTATAGATGGAGGGAAATATGTATTTGTTCGCGGTTTGGGCGACCGCTACACTAAGACCCTTCTTAATGGAATGGATGTGCCAGGATTGGATCCTGATCGTAATTCACTGCAGATGGATATTTTTCCTACCAATGTTCTGGACAATATAATTGTATCCAAATCTTTTACAGCGGACTTGCCGGCTGATTTTACCGGTGGTATCGTAAATATAGAAACCAAAGCTTTCCCTGATGAAAGATCACTTGTAGGAGCAGTTGGGTTGGGTTATAACCCAAGCATGCACTTCCAGGACAATTTCCTGACTTATGAAGGAGGGAATACTGATTTTCTGGCCTTTGATGATGGTACAAGAGAATTGCCATTCTCTGATGAAGAAATAACAAATAACACTACAGGCGGAATTATTGACCCACGGACTTTAGATCCAAATTCACCGGAAGGAAGAGATTATAAAAACCAGCTGAGAAGCTTTAACAATGAACTTGGTGCCATGGAAGGAACCAGCTTTATGGATTATAACCTGAGCTTTTCGGCAGGTGATCAAACAGCTCTGGGAGATAATACATTAGGATATAATCTTGCACTTTCTTATAAGAACACTACTGATTTTTTTAACAACGCACTATATGCCCGTTACGGACTTGATGAACGTGATCGTTCCAACTTTGAACTTGAAAGACGTGAATTGCAGACCGGTAGATTGGGAATAAATAATGTGTTGCTAGGTGGCCTTGCCGGATTAGCACTTAAAACTGATCATGCAAAATACCGCTTTAACCTACTCCATTTGCAAAATGGTGAAAAACGTGCAGGAATCTTCGACTTCATTGGGAGTGACGAAGGAGCTGACTTCTTAAGCTTTCAGCACAACCTGGAGTATAGCGAACGCAGCCTTACAAATTTGTTCCTTGGCGGAGAGCATTTTTTGGGTGAAGGCAAGTGGCTGGTTGACTGGAACCTTTCCCCTACATGGTCTTCAATAGATGATCCTGATATCCGCTTCACAAGATATGAAGTTCGTAACGAAGGGGATCTTTCAATTACCTCAGAAGGAGGTTTTCCTGAACGTATCTGGAGAAACCTGGACGAAGTGAATCTTGCAGGAAATGTAAATTTGACCCGCGAGTACAACTTTAATGACAATCCTGCAAAAGTTAAATTTGGAGGAGGAAATACATATAAAGAAAGAGTGTATGCAATTAGAAGGTTCCAGTTCTTTATAGACCCTTCTATAGAGCTTACAGGAAATCCTGATGAAATTATAGCTCCTGAAAACACCTGGCCGTTAGATGGTAACAGGTTCAGAGGAAATTATTTTATCCCGGATTTTATTCCTGTAAATCCAAATTACTTTAATTCATCAATTAATAATACGGCGGTATATATTTCAAATGAATTCAAACCAGTGACAAATCTTAAGGCGGTGATTGGAGTACGCGCAGAGGATTACACACAAAAATATACCGGAACAAATCAAACAGGGATAACTCTTGAGGATTCAACGGTAATAGATGAATTCAATTTCTTTCCTTCTGCAAATCTGATCTATTCTCTAAATGAAAACCAAAACCTAAGGGTTTCTTATTCAAGAACAATTGCCAGGTTCTCATTTAAAGAAGCTTCTTATGCAGAGATTTTTGACCCGTTAACAGGTCGAACTTTCCTGGGTGCCTTAAATAAAGGATATGATCAGGAAGGAAATGTGATATGGGATGGCAATATAGAATCAACTCTTATCAATAACTTTGATCTTAGATGGGAGATGTTTCAGCAGCGTGGGCAGATGATCTCCGTAAGCGGGTTTTATAAGCAATTTTACAATGCTATTGAAATGGTGCAGAGTGCTACGGCAGACAATAACTTTCAGCCTCGAAACATAGGAGATGCTACAGTAATGGGTATCGAGATAGAATTCATGCAAAGCCTTAAGTTTATATCTCCTGCAATTGAGAACCTAACCTTTAGCGGTAACGTGACGATAATTGATTCTGACGTGGAGATGTCACAGGAAGAGTATCAATCTCGTTTGATGGCAGCTCGTGAAGGGCAGGAGGTGAAAGAGACCCGTCAGCTACAAGGGCAGTCGCCATATATTATAAATGGAGGTTTTGCCTATACGGGATTAAATAATGGAATAGAGGCAGGTTTATACTACAATGTTCAGGGACCGACTTTGCTTTTCACAGGAATTACAGATAAACCCGATATTTATTCAGTTCCTTTCCATAGCTTAAATTTTACTGCAAACAAATCATTTGGTGAAAATGAGCGGATGAGACTAAGCCTTAAGGTTAATAATATCTTAGGTGATGAGAGAGACCAGGTTTATCAGTCTTTCGGAGCGCAGGACCAGTTTTTTCAAAGCCTCGATCCGGGAAGATCAGTTAGCATTAGCTTCAATTACTCTTTCTTATAAAAAAACTTAGTCATAGGAAAATATTGAACGGCTCGATTCTTTATGTGAGTCAGCAAGGATTAGCCGTTCAATATTTTTTATCTCACATCTCATATCTCACACCTACTCTATCTCCCGCTTCTCCCTCTCCTTAATTTCAATTAGCTTCTTAATTTTTTCAAGCGTAATAAGTAAAGAATCCTTATTTGATTTATTTTGGGTAATTTCAATTAATAGCTGCTCATGTTCTAAAGCATTATTTTTTAGCTCCTGTTCCAGCTTAGCTCTTTTATCAATATTTTTCGTCAGGTCCTTCTGAAGCCCTAAAGAATCTTTTTCCAGCTTTTGAAATTGTTTTTCAGCAAATTGTAAAGCCTGAATTGATTCATCAATTTCCTGCTGTTTTAGAGAAGTATAAAAATCAAAACCGAAAGCGTACCATAATTTTTCCAGCTTCTCCGAATACATCTGCTGATCCATAAGTGAATCTGCCAGCCATACAGAAGCTTTTGTGATACCATTTACTTTTGCCAAACTACTGTAAACTTCAATTGTAGGGAATGGAAATTCCCGGTGATCAAGGTCTGTGATCAGATAAATATTATCGCGATACCTTACATTTCCAAATGACTTAAAATATTTCGTAAGAAAATCTCCCACCACCTCGGGTTTATTTTCAATGAAAACAAGGTAACCTTTTTGATTATTATCCTCGTATTCTTCAACAGTAACTTTCTGTGCAACAGAAGGATAATAAATTATAGCTGCCAGAATCAACCAAAACATTTTTTTCATGCCTACGTTCCTTTTACACTCAAGGTGGAAAATTAACATATTAAGTGCTTTTTTCTATGGCTGGTAAAATATTAATTACAGGAGGTTCCGGAATGATCGGTGGTGAGATCACCCAAAAGCTTTTGGCTCAGGGTTATGCAATAAACTATCTTTCCAGAAAACCGGAAAAGATGGATCGTGTGGCAGCATTTCACTGGAACCCGGAAGCCGGCCAGTTTGATGAACAGGCACTACGGGATGTAGATTTCATTATTAATCTTGCCGGTGCAGGGATAGCCGATGAGCGCTGGTCATCAGACAGAAAAAAGCTCATTCTTGAAAGTCGGACCAAAAGCACTGCCTTCTTACGTGACCAGTTGCGTACCAGCAAGGTCCATAACGTGAAAGCTTTGATATCCGCTTCGGGTATGAATTACTATGGGTATGATAACGCCGACAATTGGCAGAAAGAAGATAGCCCTGCCGGAGATGACTATCTCGCCAACGTTGTAAAAGCATGGGAAGAAGAAGCGCGGATGTATGAAGAGCTCGGTATACGAGTAGTAATCTGCCGTTTTGGAATGGTATTAAGTACAAAAGGAGGAGCCTTGCCTCGTATGATAAAACCAATTAAACTCGGTGCAGCAGCAGCATTAGGTTCTGGCCAGCAATGGATGAGCTGGGTACATGTTGAAGATCTGGTTGGTATTGTGGGGTTTGCCATTAATGAGGACAGAATATCCGGGATATATAATGTTGTGGCCCCGGAACCTGTTACAAATAAAGAATTTACTAAAAAGGCTGCCGAGGTAATGGGTAAGCCATATTTCCTGCCTAATGTACCGGCATTTGCACTACGTACTGCTTTGGGTGAGATGTCTGTGCTACTGCTGGGAAGCAATAGGATATCATCTGAAAAACTACAGGAGGAAGGGTATAATTTTGAATATGATACTTTGGATAAAGCACTCAGTAACCTCTTAGATTAATGCGATAGTATAGTCGTAATATAATTCATCACATAACGAAAACAATTTTTAATTTTTATTTTTATATATAACGGCCCTTAACTGCTGCAATAACATTTTTTAATTATCTTCAAATCTGGATAAAAGAATGACAGCATACGAATTGTTGAATCACCATAGTAAAGCTATGACTAAGAAAAAAGCAAAAACAGAAGACGTGGAAACGCCAACGGCTCTCACTGAAGATGAGCATAAGATCAGAAAAGCGTTTAAGGATAAAGACTGGAATGAAATAAAAAGCTACGACTCATGGGTCATTTTCAAAGTGATGTCAGAGTTTGTTGAGGGTTTTGAAAAGCTTGCCAAAATAGGTCCGTGTGTGACAATCTTTGGGTCGGCACGTACAAAACCTGATCATAAATACTATAAAGTAGCCGAAGAGATAGCTGCAAAGCTTGTGCGACATGGATATGGAGTAGTGACCGGTGGCGGTCCGGGTATTATGGAAGCCGGTAACAAAGGCGCGAAAAGTGAAAAGGGACGATCTGTAGGTTTAAATATTGAATTGCCTTTTGAACAAAAAGGGAATGATTATATCGATGCCGATAAGCTGATAACTTTTGATTATTTCTTTGTTCGCAAAGTGATGTTTACCAAATATTCCCAGGGATTTATCGTTATGCCTGGGGGATTCGGAACATTAGATGAGCTTTTTGAGGCTTTAACATTGATCCAGACAAAGAAGATAGGCAGGTTCCCTATTGTACTGGTGGGAAAGAAATTTTGGTCCGGTCTTGTTGACTGGATGGAAACAACACTCCTTCATGCAGAAAATAATGTTAATAAAGAGGACCTGGAATTATATAATGTTGTCGAAACTCCTGAAGAGGCGGTTAAGGTAATTGATGATTTTTATTCTAAATATTTACTGTCTCCAAACTTTTAATCTTTCGTTTGACGTTACTGGGTTAGGAAATTATAATTCTTCTAAAAAAGGTGCTAAGCATGTTTTTTTAATTATAATTACCCGCATACCTTTTATAATCATTGGAGTTCATACATGAAATATTTTGCAGTTGGAATAAGTATCCTATCGCTAATAATAGTATTGGGATATATACAATATAATGAAAAAAGAAATAAAGGCTTTGTTACACGATTTGAGGTTAATGAATACTCTCGGTTTCCTGACAGGCCAAATGCCCGGTCTTTAGCGCTGCCTGAATCCATGAGTTTTGCTGGTGAGGAGGTGCCGCTCCATAAACCACATGTTCGTGAAAGATTGTATAGGGAATTATTGGTTAATACCTACTGGCATAGCAATACTTTATTATTGATTGCGGAAGCAAACCGTTGGTTGCCTGCTATAGAAAAAATTTTAATGGCTAATGGTTTACCTACTGATTTTAAATATATCCCGGTGATTGAAGGAAGTCTAAGAAATGATATTTCACCTGCCGGGGCTGTAGGTTTCTGGCAGTTGCTGGCAGCTACGGCAAGGGAAAACGGGCTGGAGGTTAATGATCAGGTGGATGAACGATACCATCCGTTAAAATCAACAGATGCAGCTTCACGCTATATAAAAAAAGCTTATAAAAATTTTGAGAGCTGGACAGATGTTGCGGCTTCTTATAACCGTGGTGTGGCTGGATTAAGAAGGGCCATGAATACACAGCAAACAGGAAATTATTATGATCTTTATTTGAATGATGAAACAACCCGTTATGTATATCGCATCCTGGCTGTAAAACTTATCCTTGAGAATCCTGACAAGTATGGATTTGATATTAGTGAAGAGCATCTTTTTAATCATGCACCTGTAAGGGAGATAGTTGTTGATAAATCAATAAATAGCCTACCGGAATTTGCCCGTGACCATGGCGTTTCATATGGCATATTAAAATATTACAATCCCTGGCTAAGAGATTATAAGCTTTCGGTATCCAGAGGTGAGAGCTATATTATACTTCTGCCTGAGGCTCCTGGCTAAGAAGGTTATTTATCCTTTTAAAATATAAATTAAAAAGTTTATTTCGCTCCTTTTCCCCTGAGGTGCTGATAAGGGTAGAGCGACTTTTCATTTTTTCAAAGTAATGTGAAGTGTCATCACATATAGACTTGTCTGAGCTTCGTAAAACATTTACTGTATTATGTGTTTTATACACCACCTGGCGCTCACCCATCTTAAATAAGATGGTATTGTCAGCCAGGATAATATCATTTTTATAAAAGGTGAATTTTCCACCATTGTCTTTTACGCCAGCAGTGGCATAGCTCTTTATGATCTCAAGCAGCAGTTTAAATTCCTGTATCAATGAAAGATATTCGGAGTGAGAGGTAAAGTATCCGCATTCATAGCAATACTCCAGCTGTTTTAAAGTAATAGTTGCCGATTCCTCACTCCAGATCTCAATACTATCCAATGCATCATAGCGGGAAGTTATTCTTTCTCCGATTGACAGGATCTCTTTAGTAATTTTTTGGGAATTAAAAGCAGGGATGGCCTGATCTGATAAAAGCACTTCTCTCCAGAAATAGATCTTAAAAGCAGCGAGTTTTTTAAATTTAAAATAGTAGAAAATAGGAATATCTTTGGCCAGATAAATAAGTTCTTTTTCCGGAAGGCTAATGATCATTTCCAGGTTTTGTAGGATAGACCCTAGCCATTCTTCCATATTATATAACTGACTGTGGACACTTTGGTAGTGAAATGAAACAGTATCTCCCGAAGGCGACAGGAGCCTGTCAAGGGATACTTTGTAATGGTCACACAATTTATGGATCTCATCTATTGAAAGGAATGTCTCACCACGGATTCTTCTGTAAGCACTGTCTTTACTTATTTGTAATATTTCGGCTATTTCATCAGCAAAAGAAAGATTGGCAGGTAACCGTTCTCGAACGGTTTGCAGAAAAGCCGACTGTATTTCAGCAGCATTATTTTGCATGGCAGGTAGGGTATATCCTTTTTCAAGTTAACTTTTATATATGTGAATTACAATATGCATTGATTAATAGGCACTTAAATGCACTTTTATATTTATCAATAATATTTAAGTCAATAGTTGCGTAATTCCGTAACGCATTTTCCTTGCAGAGATTTAAATTGAGTTAAAAGTTACTCTCTCATGAAAAAGTATATTGCATTGATCATCGTTTTGCTTCCGCAGTTTTTACACGCACAACAAACAATAAATAACGATTCATCGATAAACGAATTATATATTACCAGTTCATTGGGTATAACCAAAAACGGTTTTGGACATGAAAGCTCATTTAATTTTAGCTTCGGAAAGAGTACCCTTATGTCTGTCCAATATAATGGTGTCAATTCAATTGTGAAAGGATATTTTTCAAGTGAAGGTATAGATTCCCGAACTATATCTGTTCTTTTTGGAGTGATAAAGCATTTGCCTTCTACTAATGAAAAAAACAGAGTAGTGACTTTTCTAATTGGAGCAAGCCATAGCCGGATTGAAGTTTACAAGTATGGAGATTTTTTTGACGGATCAATTATTGGGTTTTCATTAGAGCCGGCTCAAAAACTAGTAGATGCTTACAATGAGCCAGGCGTTGCCTTTCGCACCTCTTATTCAGTCGGTGTCTATAAATTTCTTATGGCAAATATCTCCACGTTTGTCAACGTTAGCGATAAACATATTAATCTTGGTATACATGTAGGATTGGCATTAGGGTATATTGCATATAAATAAAATTTGTCCATTTTTCGACATAGTATCTTTTTACTCCCCTACCTGTTAGTATAAGTAGTGCATTTTTGTTTAGGTTTATAAATTAACTAAAATGAATTTTTATGCAAAAAACTTATTATGACCCCGAGGATCTTAAAAAATTTGGTGATATAGGTGAATTTGAGCCAAATCTTGCCAAAAAATTTTTTGACTGGTATGGAGATGTTTTCCAGGGGGGTGCATTGACCGCTCGCGAAAAATCACTGATAGCATTAGCCGTATCACATGCGGTGCAGTGTCCGTATTGCATTGATGCCTATACAGTCGATGCTATGGAGAAAGGATCTAATGATGCCCAAATGATGGAAGCCGTACATGTTGCAGCAGCAATTCGTGGCGGGGCCTCTTTAGTTCATGGTGTACAGATGATGAATAAAGCTAAAAAATTATCAATGTAGATGATAAAATCCTTACACGCACGACACCATGACCTGTCAGATGTGGTATCTCAGCTTAAGGTCCTTTCTAATGGGCCTTTTGAATACAGGTTGCCAAAATTTGCAGCAAAAATAAAGGAAACAGGTCATTTGCCTCTGAAACCGGTTAAGATTGAAATTTTCCAGGTCAATGTGGGTTATATGTGCAATCAGACCTGTAAACACTGCCATGTAGATGCCGGCCCCGACCGAAAGGAAATAATGGATAAGGAAACAATGCAGAAGTGCATTGATATTCTGAAAAAGACAGATATTCAAACACTGGATTTGACAGGAGGAGCTCCGGAAATGAATCCTGACTTTAGATGGTTTGTCACGGAAGCTGTAAATGCCGGAGTAAAAGAAATTATTGTTCGGTCCAATCTTACAATAATTCTGGCAAATCCTAAGTATCATGACCTGCCGGAGTTTTTTAAGCAAAATAAAGTTAGGATAGTAAGCTCTTTACCATACTATCAAAAAAGCAAAACAGACCGTCAACGTGGAGAAGGGGTTTTTCAGAAATCTATTGATGCCTTAAAAATGCTGAATGCAGTGGGTTATGGGAAGGAAGGATCAGGACTAACTTTAGACCTGGTATATAATCCCACCGGAGCATTCTTACCCGGGTCTCAACAGGAATTAGAAGCAGATTATAAAAAGGCATTAAAAGAGAACTTTAATATCGATTTTAACAGCCTGTTCACGATTACAAATCTTCCTATTGCACGATTTTTAGAATTTCTGGTAAATACAGATAATTACGAGGAATATATGGAAAAGCTCGTGATGGCATTTAACCCTGCCGCAGTGGAAGGGGTAATGTGCCGAAATACGATCTCAATAGATTATGACGGTCATATTTATGATTGTGATTTTAACCAGATGCTGGGTCTTAAAGTAGAAAGGTCCGCCGGGATTCATATTGATGAGTTTGACCTTAATAAGTTAGAAAAGCGTAATATTGTCATAAACCAGCATTGCTATGGCTGTACTGCCGGAGCCGGTTCCAGCTGCCAGGGTACAGTAGCATAATTTTTTTTAGTTTTATGATTGAACAAATTAATGAAGCGGTAGATTTTATCCGCCAGAAAATTGATGGAAAGCCTGAGGTAGGAGTAATTTTAGGAACGGGTTTAGGGAATGCATTTGTTGCCGGTATTAATGTAGAGGCTGAAATACCTTATGGAGATATTCCAAATTTCCCCACCTCTACAGTTGAATTCCATAAGGGAAAGCTAATATATGGTGAGCTAAAGGGGAAAAAGATCATTGCCATGCAGGGACGGATGCATCATTATGAAGGTTATACTACACAACAGGTAACTTTTCCCGTACGTGTAATGAAATTTTTAGGTATCAAGTGCCTTTTGATCAGCAACGCATCCGGAAATATTAATTTGTCCTGGAAAACAGGCGAAATGATGCTTATTGACGATCATATTAATCTGCTTCCTAATCCATTGATAGGTAAGAATGATAATGAACTTGGTCCTCGCTTTCCTGATATGAGCGCTCCTTATGATAAAAAGTTAAACGGCATGCTTGAAGAGATAGCTCGTGAAAAAAGTATCACTTTGAGAAAAGGAGTATTTGTGGCTGTTTCAGGCCCTACACTGGAAACAAGGGCTGAATATAGATATCTGAGAATAATTGGAGCCGATGCTGTAGGAATGTCAACAACACCGGAAGTTATTGTGGCGAATCATATGTCTTTACCATGTTGTGGTATTTCAGTATTTACAGATACAGGTGATCCTGATAACCTGAAGCCGGTAGATATTGATGAAATTATAGCAATAGCTGGTAAGGCAGAGGGTAAACTGACAGAGTTATTTACTACTTTGATCGAAAGGTTGTGATCTTTAAAAGAAAAAAATCAGCAACAGTACTATTATAAGTATTAAAATAAATGCAGATGGTCGGTTATAGCTTCTTCTCCACATAATGTTAATTTTTATAATAAAACTATCTCGATATAAGTTTGTTCCCGAAGCGGATTAATTTTGCAGTTGAGAAGAATTAATATATGGCGGAAAAAGTGGTAACAAAGTTAAGTGATGTTGAATTAACCGGCTATGATTATATTGAAATACTGGGCGCAAGGGAGCATAATCTAAAAAATGTAAACCTTACATTTCCACGAAATAGGATTGTTGTCATTACAGGTATCAGTGGTAGCGGGAAATCTTCTCTTGCTTTTGATACTATTTATGCGGAAGGTCAGCGGCGGTATATGGAAAGCTTCAGCGCCTATGCCCGCTCATTTTTAGGAAACCTGGAGCGCCCGGATGTTGATAAAATTAATGGCCTCAGTCCGGTTATCAGCATCGAACAAAAAACTACCTCGAGAAATCCTCGCTCTACCGTTGGAACAGTAACGGAAGTTTATGATTTCCTCCGCCTTCTTTATGCACGTGCCGGAGAAGCTTATTCTTATGTCACTGGCAAGAAAATGGTGAGACAATCCGAGGATCAGATCCTTGACCACCTGTTCACCAATTTTAACAAACGGAAACTTATTATTCTTGCACCCATCATAAAAGGTCGAAAAGGTCATTACCGCGAGCTTTTTCAGCAGATAAGAAAATCAGGATATACCAGGGTAAGGGTGGATGGTGAACTTATGGAGATTGTGCCAAAAATGCAGCTTGACCGCTTTAAGATCCATGACATTGAGCTGGTGGTTGATCGGATTATTGTAGATGAAAAGGAAAAATACAGGATCACACAATCGGTAAAAACAGCCCTGAAAGAGGGGAAAGGAATAATGATGATCTCCGATGAAGAGGGGCAGCTGCATCATTTTTCACAGCACCTGATGGATCCTGAATCCGGTATTGCCTATGATGATCCTGCTCCTAACAATTTCTCCTTCAACTCCCCTTATGGGGCATGCCCGACCTGCAATGGACTTGGCATCATTGAAGAAATTACAGAAGATTCAATAATTCCTGATCCTGCCCTTAGCATTAGCAGAGGTGGGATATTACCTCTTGGTGAATACAGGGATATATGGATCTTCAAAAAAATTGAGGCGCTGCTTAAAAGCCAGTCAATAAAGATCGGAACTCCAATAAAAAATTTACCGAAGGAGGTAATTCAGACACTTTTGTATGGTAACGGCATAAAAGTATCGGTTCCTTCAACAAAATATCCGGGTACAGATTGGAATACAGAGTTTGAAGGAATAATTAAATTCCTGGAAAAGCAAAAAGAAGGGGGATCTGATAAAATTAAAAAGTGGGTGGAGGAATTTACTACTACAACCACCTGCCCCGAATGTAAAGGATACAGGCTTAGAAAAGAATCTCTTCATTTTAAAATAGATGAGAAAAATATTGCAGAGCTGGCAAATATGGACCTTAAATCACTTGGAGAATGGCTCGAAGGAATTGAGGAGCAAATGAGCGATCGCCAGAAATTAATTGCAACTGAGGTCCTTAAGGAAATAAAAAAACGCCTGGGATTTTTATTAGAAGTAGGATTGGAATACCTGCATCTTAATCGTCCCCTGCGGACACTTTCCGGAGGGGAGGCTCAGCGCATCCGTCTGGCTACACAAATTGGAACGCAGCTTGTGGGTGTGCTGTATATTTTGGATGAACCGAGTATTGGTCTTCATCAGCGGGATAATGAACGTTTGATTCGCTCCCTCAAAGAGCTGCGGGATCTCGGTAATACCGTTCTTGTTGTAGAGCACGATAAGGACATGATGCTTGCCTCAGATTATATTATAGATGTGGGTCCGGGTGCAGGTAGACATGGAGGACAGGTTGTTGCTCAGGGTGATCCTGAAGAGTTTCTTCGTTTAGGAGGAGTAACAGCACAATACTTGCAGGGCGAGAGAAAAATTGCTGTTCCAAAAGAAAGGAGAAAAGGTAAGGGTGAACATCTGAAGCTTCTCGGAGCAACGGGGCATAATCTAAAAAATGTTGATCTGAAGATCCCATTAGGCATTATGACCTGTATAACAGGAGTAAGTGGTAGTGGGAAATCGTCCTTAATACATGAAACTTTATTCCCTATCCTAAACCGGCACTTCTTCCGCTCACGTTTAGAGCCATTGCCGTATAAGGAAATAAAAGGTTTAAAAAATATTGATAAGGTCATAGAGGTTGATCAGGCACCAATAGGGAGGACGCCACGTTCCAATCCGGCTACTTATACAGGAGTATTTACCGAAATAAGAAGCTTATATTCACAATTACCGGAAGCAAAGATAAGAGGCTATAAGCCGGGCCGATTTTCTTTTAATGTTAAAGGCGGAAGATGTGAAACTTGTGAAGGTGCTGGATTAAGGCTTATTGAAATGGATTTTCTTCCGGACGTTCATGTGCCGTGTGAGACCTGTAAGGGAAAAAGGTATAACAGAGAAACTCTGGAAGTTCGCTTTAAAGGAAAATCAATCTCCGATGTGTTGGAGATGACGGTTGAGGAGGCGGTAACCTTCTTTGAAAACCAGCCTAAGATCATTAGGAAAATCCAGACACTGAATGATGTAGGGCTTGGATATATTTCTTTGGGGCAACATGCCACCACACTATCGGGAGGTGAAGCCCAAAGGGTGAAACTTGCTACTGAGCTTTCTAAAAAAGACACAGGGAAAACCTTGTATATTTTAGATGAGCCTACTACTGGTCTTCACTTTCAGGATATTGAGCACCTGCTGGAGGTGTTAAACCGTTTAGTGGAAAAGGGTAATACTGTTCTTGTAATTGAACATAACCTTGATGTGGTAAAAGTGGCTGACCATATTATTGATCTTGGCCCGGAAGGTGGTGAAGCAGGAGGATATATAATTGCCGAAGGAACACCTGAAGAAATAGCAAAAAACAAAAAAAGCCACACAGGGAATTTTCTTAAAGGAGAGCTATAAAAAAATAAGGGTGCCACCTTTCGATAGCACCCTCCCATTCAACCAAAACCTTAATTATCAACTATGAAAAAATGGTTATCAGGATAAGCTTTTTTTAGAAGAAAGAGTTCCCCCGTTGTTCAATATAAATGTAAATATTTTAACTAATTTTTTTAACATGTCGATTAAGCGTCATATTGCCATTCCTTCTACAGATCTTCCACGTGTTGTGATATTAGGAGGAGGGTTCGGAGGGATTACTTTTCTGAAAAAATTAAAAGGCCAACCCTACCAGGTGGTCCTGATTGACAGGAATAATTATCATACTTTTCAGCCTCTTCTTTACCAGGTAGCCACAGCTGGATTGGAACCGGATGCAATTGCCGGACCACTTCGTAAACAGATGGGAGGAATAAAGAACTTTCATTTTCGAATGGCTGAAGTTTTTTCTGTTGATCAGGATAAAAAGCTGATAAACACTGAGATAGGAGAGCTTTCTTATGATTATCTTGTTATAGCAACAGGTTCTAAAACCAATTATTATGGAAATGCCTCTGTTGCAAAATATGCATTGCCGCTAAAACAAATTCCACAAGCCCTTGATTTTAGGAGTCATATCCTCCAGAATTTTGAAAAGGCCATTCTTACTGAAGATCCCGTTGAGCTGGAGGCATTGATGACAATTGTTATTGTTGGAGGTGGGCCTACTGGTGTTGAGGTAGCGGGTGCATTGGGAGAGATCAAAAAAAATATATTGCCAGTTGATTACCCTGAACTGGATCTTTCACAGATGAAAATTATCCTGCTCGAGGGATTGCCTAATCTTCTTTCAGGTATGTCAGAAAGCAGCAGTAAAAAAGCACTGAAATATTTAAAGAATTTCGATGTCGATGTAAGACTGCAAACTCTTGTAAAGGATTATGATGGAGTAACAGCTAAACTGAATAATGGTGAAGAAATAAAATCATATAGCTTAATATGGGCTGCTGGCGTAATGGGAAATATCCCAAAAGGTTTTAATGATGACCAGTTGGAAAGATCTAGGTTACTTGTTGATCAGTATTGCCGCGTAAAGGATACTCACTACATTTATGCCATGGGTGATGTAGCTATGATGAAAACCAAAAAATTCCCCGCAGGACATCCCATGTTAGCACCGGTGGCCATGCAGCAAGGCAGGCTGCTGGGTGACAACTTTGTCAATATGGCTAAAGGAAAGGAGATATCAGCTTTTAAATTCAGGGATAAGGGCGCAATGGCTACAATTGGTCGAAATAAAGCTGTTGTTGATTTACCAGGGATTAGGTTTGGCGGATTGTTTGCCTGGATAATATGGATGTTTATTCATTTGGTTTCCATCATAGGTTTTAGAAATAAAATGGTGGTTTTCAGCAACTGGGTTTGGAATTATTTCACCTATGACAAAGGAAATAGGTTGATCATACGTAAATTTAAGCCCATCATTGAGCAAAAGAAGAATGAATAAAAAATCCTGGACGCAATATCTTATAGGTGCAGTACTGGTCGCTTTTTCCATTTACCAGATGTACCGCAACGAACCATGGGAGTTTGCCTTATATTCCGTAACCGGGGCAGCATTTATTACAATGGGTCTTATAAAAGATAAAATGTTCCCACGCTACAGGCAACTACTAAATGTGCTGTCATGGATACTGATCCTTCTTTCAATATTTCTTTTAATATTCTTAATAAGGACGGATTAAGACATTTTCTGCAACTAAAATGAAGCAAAAACTGTAATAAGGAAGGATATGAACAAGAAGAAGCTTTACTGGACATTCCAGTTGGGCGGTTGGACCATCTACGGCTTAATACAGGTAATCGGTGCTAATATTGTTGCCGGTCAGCGCGAGCTTCAATGGATTGATTATGCCCCATTAATAATAGAGGCGTTATTTTTTTTACTAGCCACACATCTGTTAAGGAAGGTTATAATTGAAAGGAGATGGTTAAGCATGAAAATGACCTCAATCATTCCTCGCGTCCTGGTATTGGCTATTGTTATTGCTTTCCTTGCCTATACGGTTAGGATCTCGGCTACTTATATTTTTGGGTTATTTCAGCTCTCTTTATTAAATATTGGAAATTTAATCGGAAATATTTCAGCGAATACATTGGTAATATTTCTGTGGATGGTATTTTACTTTATATACCACTATTTTGAAAGCTATAATAAATCGCTTAAATATGAGGCGGCAATACATGAGATAGAATTGAATAATCTTAAATCACAGCTGAATCCCCATTTTATGTTCAATGCATTGAACAGTATCAGGGCACTGGTTGATGATGAACCTGATAAATCAAAGAAGGCTATCACACAGCTCTCTAATATTTTAAGGAATTCACTGGCAACAGATAAGTCGCGATTAACATCTTTTGAGCAGGAGATGACTACGGTAAAAGATTATCTTGATCTTGAAACAATTCGATACGAGGAGAGGCTGAATGTTGATTACGAAGTCAATCCTTCAAGCTTTAATTTTCTTGTGCCACCGCTGATGATCCAGACACTGGTGGAAAATGGTATAAAACATGGTATTGCTAAATTAAAAGAAGGTGGAGAAATAAAAATTAAAAGCACCGTAAAAGATGAAAATTTATTAATTAAGATAATTAATAGTGGACAGATCAAAATAAAAAATGGTACACCTTTAAGAAGTAAAGGGCTTGGAATAAAAAATACAATTAAAAGGCTGGATCTTATTTATGGAGAAAAGGCAACTTTTAAAATTTATAACAGTAAAAATAATACCGTTATCACTGAATTAGTTATACCCAAGAAACCGGAATTTTAGATCAGGTAATAATGTTAAGAAGTAGATTAAATTTATCTTTATCGGGAGAAGAGAAATAATGAAAGCATTAATAATAGACGACGAGAGGCTGGCAAGGAAAGAGCTACAAAAGTTACTTAAGGAATATACTGAGTTAACTGTTGTTGGCGAAGCTGCTAATGCTGATGAGGCTTTATTGCTGATACAGGAGCATAAACCTGAGCTGCTTTTTTTAGATATACAAATGCCGGGGAAAACAGGTTTTGAATTATTGGAAGAGCTAGAAGAAATACCTCTTGTAATTTTTACAACAGCTTATGATGATTTTGCTTTAAAAGCATTTGAAGTCAATGCTATTGATTATCTCGTAAAGCCGGTACAGCCGGAGCGTTTAAAAGAAGCAATAGATAAGGCCATCCGCTTATATGGTAAAAAGCAATCTGTGGTACAGGATAAAAGTTCAAAATTGGGTCTGGATGATCAGGTATTTGTGAAAGACGGTGACAAATGCTGGTTTGTAAGCCTGTCAAATATCAGGCTGTTTGAATCAGATGGAAATTATATTAAAGTTTATTTTGATAATAACCGGCCAATGATCCATAAGTCACTCAATGCTTTGGATGAAAAGCTTGACCCCCGTAATTTTTTCAGGGCCAGCCGTAAACATATTGTGAACCTTAGCTGGGTTGAAAGTATTGAACCGTGGTTTAATGGTGGTTTAATGGTAAAATTACGGGGCGGAGATAAAGTTGAGGTCAGCAGAAGGCAGGCAGCTAAGTTTAAAGAGATGATGAGCCTTTAGGAATTAATAATGATTAATTAAAAATGAAGAATATTTAATTCCTAATTCTTAATTTTTAATTCATATAATTATTGTTTCACCAGAGCTACAAGTTCACGCTCTACTTTCCAGTCGCGGGCTAATTTTAGAATGGCGGTTGCTTCGAGTTCTGTAACATATCCTTTTAAGTTGTTGGCTTGCCATACCATCTGAATATAAGCAACTCTTTTCTCATGTGGATAATCTCCGATAATATCATTTAAATAATCCCGGGCACGATCAAATGAGGTGAAATAGTCTTCACTGATAAATGAGTAGGCCCATTTAAGCTCTTCATGGGCATCCAACTCCTCGGCAGTTTCTAAAAGATTCTGTTTTTCTTCTTCATCAAGGCCGTGATAGTAAAAGATTACAGCCTTGAGCAGCATATAAACTTGTTTTTCTTCGCCAGACATTTTTTCTGAAGTAACCATGAACTATTAAATATAATTAAAGTTGCTACAACATTTTATAAATAATGGGCTTACTTGGTGAAGCATCGGTTTCTAAAGGTGCAATTTGTAGATTTAAAAGATAAAGTCCATCATTTATTTTATTATTTATATAAATTAATTCTGTAATGGTAGCACCTTTTCGAATTTTAACGTTACCATTATTAGATGTCCAAAAAGCCTTATGTGCTGCCAGTCGACCTTCATCTTCTTCTTTATCTACAGAAGGCAGATCCGTCAGAAAATGATTTACTTCATGCTCGGCAAGCCATCGTAGTGCTTCAGGTTCAAAATAAGGTGGATTTTTACCTGAATAATTTTTTGTAAGCTTTTCTGCACCATTTGGTAGGGTTCTCACTATTAACGCTTCTGTGCCTGCATGTTTCCGGGCCTTTCTAACTGCTTCTTCTGTAATTATTTCATCACCATTGGCCAATTTTACTGGTGAAACAGTAATAAGCTCAGCGGTAAAAAGAAATGTATCAAGGGAAGAATTAATAGTTTCGCCAGAAGCAGAGATATGTCCATAGCATTCGGTATGAGTGCCATTTCCATGTGGAGTGAATTCTATAGTTTGATAATTTACACTTCCTCCTTCTTTTACACTTCCAATAAAATCACCTGATCGAATAGTTTTAAAATTGGCAGGAGGTGCATAATAGCAATTCGGATTTTCTTCACCGGCACGTAAAGGGATGCTTATATCCAGCGGATGTGAAGGATTTATTTTATAATTGATTCCCTTAAAAGAACAGTAAAGCATCATGTTTATACAGCAAGTTCTAATGCAATTTCATCAGCTAGAAGTAAACCCTTCTCAGTTAAAATTAATTTATTTTTTTCCATTATTGCTAATGACCTGGTTATGAGATTTGTTACAAAATTTTGTTTACCCTCAATCTCATAGTCAAATTCTTCCCTGAGATAAAAAACATCAACACCCCATTTTGTTCGTAGTCCTGTTAAAAGGTATTCATTTAATTTATCTTCCTGTGATAATACTTCTGTTTCAGCAGGTATCCTGGACTCTTTTAAAGCTTTAATATATAATGGATTTGATGAGATATTGAATTGCCTGTCATTAATGTTAAAACTATGTGCCCCTGGACCTATTCCTAAATACTGTTTTCGCTGCCAGTAACTGGTATTATGCTTTGAGTATTTTCCGGGAAGACAAAAATTGGAGACTTCATAATGCTCATATCCGGCAGTACCTAATCCTTCAGTTAAGATCTTGTACTGTTCTGTTGAAAAATCTTCATTAGCCTCGTTTAGTTTGCCTTTTTTCTTCCACCTGCCAAAGACAGTCTTCTCTTCAATCGTCAGGTTGTAAGCAGAAATATGCTCAGGCATAATGTCAATTGCTATAGAAAGATCTTTTTTCCAGATTAGATGGTTTTCACCCGGAATTGAATAGATAAGATCGATATTGATATTATTATAAAAATGTTTTCTGGCCAGCTCTATGGATTTTATTGACTGACTACTATTATGAACACGGTTTAAATATTTTAAAACATCATCATTAAATGATTGGGTGCCAATACTAAGCCTGTTAAATCCTAAATTTGTCCAAAGCGTTAATGAATCTTCATTAATATCATCAGGATTGGTTTCTATTGTAACTTCAGCATTTTCGGAAACATCATAATTTTTATAGATAGTATTTGTCAATAATGACAATTCTTTTCTATTTAAAAGAGAAGGTGTCCCTCCACCAAAATAGATCGTTTGAATTTTTTCCTGTAAATATTGTTTACGTAAAACTAATTCAGTAGCCATCGCCGTTATCATTTCGTTTCTTAGGCTCAAATTTGTGCTGAAATGAAAGTCACAGTAATGGCATGCCTGCCTGCAAAATGGAATATGTAGATATATACCTGCCAAAAGTAAAAAAGCTGTTAATGTTTTACAAAGCTAATTCATTCAACAAGCTTTTACTGGTATTCCTAATTCTTTGGCCTTTTTTTAGCCAGAGCCAAAATATCTATGTTGTAAAAGAGCTGCCAGAGGGTAAACAGTTAATCTCATCCACCGATCCGGTTCAGATAAAGTATTTTCTTAATAATTATATACAGGAAAATCAAAGTATAGGGTATTTTGACATTACATATACTGAAGATCTAAAACCCGATAGTGTTTTTTATACTATTCAAAAAGGGCAGCAGTTTCACTGGTCTGTTCTTTCTAAAGGTAATTTGCCAGCTTCATATCTCGGTAAATATAACTTTGAACATAAATTCGACAGCGGAAAACCATTTTCTCATGATCAGATAAATAAGCTGTTCTCCTCCGTAATAAAAAGAGCGGAAAATAAGGGGTACCCTTTTGCTTATGTGCATCTTGATTCCATAAAAATAAATGAAAGGGAAATAAAAGCAGTAATAAATTTCAATCCTGGTCCTTACATCACTTTTGATTCATTAAAGTTATCAGGAACCGGGAAAATCAATAAAAAATGGCTGGAGGCATATCTTGAAATCAGGCAAGGCCAACCTTTTAGTCAAAAAAAATTAAATCAAATAGAAGAAAAGGTAGATGAGCTTTTGTTTTTGAAGCTCAATGATAAACCTGTAACTACATTTCAGAATGATGAGGCTACAGTAAATATAGATTTAAAGCACCAGACAGCAAATCAGTTTGATGCTGTAATTGGTTTTGCCCCGGGAGTTGAGGATAATTTACTGATAACAGGGAAGGCTAATGTAGAACTACAAAATTTATTTAACAGAGGGCATAATTTTCTTTTTGACTGGCGCAGGATAAAAAAAAATACCCAGGAATTGGAGCTGATCTATGCTATTCCGAATTTATTTAATACCCCTATTTCAGTAGCCGGAAAAGTGGATCTTTTTAGGCAGGATGTCCTGTTCTTTAACAGAAATCTTCAGCTTGATCTAAATTATTCTATTGGCAGGCTAAATTTTGGAGCGTTTACCAGGTCATTTAAATCAATAAAAACAGATGAAGAAGAAAATCGCGATATAAAAGATATTACCATTAATTATTATGGCATGGCGGGTGGATATTCTACACTTAATAATATTTTAAGGCCTACAAAAGGGATTAAAATAGAAAGTAGCATTGCAGCCGGAAGTAAAGAAATGGATATAGTGGGTTTCCCTGCTTCTTCTACTCAGCTTGATATCTATTTTAATGCTCAAAGGTATCAGGGTATAAGTTCTGGCTTTTTATACAACAACCTTCTGAGCCGGTCAATTATTAATGATAATGTTTTATTTAATGAATTACTTCGAGTAGGTGGAGTAAATAGCATTAGAGGATTTCCTGAAAATTATTTTTTTGTTAGTCAGTATAATATGCTTCTAAATGAATATCATTGGCTTTTTAATGACGGATCTTCCTTTTTTATTCTTGCAGATGCAGCATATTTAAAAGATGATACCTATAAATATGCCTATAGTTTAGGTTTAGGTTTTGATTTAAAGGTAAACAATGGCATTTTTGAGCTAATTTATGCTTTGGGGAAAGAAGAGAATATTCCAGTATCGTTTGACCGCTCAGTATTACATTTTGGTTATCGCGCAGTATTTTAATTAGTGAAAAAATTCATTATCACCGGAATATTATTTTTATATACCTTTATTTCCTGGTCACAGGAAAACTGGGCCCTGCTTCAGAATTTAAATGAAAATTGGTTTTATTACGATGAACAATGGAAGCCTGTAACAGATCAATTTGATGAGTATGATGCTATCTATTTTAAAACCGGCACTTCTGGTTTGGCAGGGAAATATCTGATAATTCAGCATCCGGGCCGATTTGCAGTCTTTTTAGATGAAAAAATAATTGTAGTAGAAGATGATTCACTGGCTCTCCCTCTGGATAGCCTGCAGCGGCATTATCAGTTTAATCCAAACACGATGCTCTCCATACATGCCCCTCAGCTGGAGGCACAAAACCTTAAGACACTTCTAATGACCCGATATTTTACAGAAGGGGAACCGGAAGTAGATGATATTATAAATATTGAAAAAAGGGAAGCGATAAACTATTATAGCTTTTTTGCCGTGGCTTTTTTATTAGTCCTGATCTTGCTGACTGTAATAAAGGTATATTATCCGCGTCATTTTATGGATTTCTATAATATTGGTAAAACATTATCTGCAAGAGATACAGATGAGAGCTTTCTTAGGGGCCGGCTATTCTCACGGATCAACCTCATGATAATGATCCTGCAGTGTTTTATTGTAGGATTGTTTATTAGTTTATTTATAATTTTTCTTGATGTTACAACCGAAGAGCGTTACAAATCTTTTACAGATTATCTGAGCCTCTGGGTTAATGCCTCATTATTTGTAGCAGGTTTTATTATAATCAAATTCCTGTTAATTAGAAATTTCACATCCTTATATAATATGGGAAATTTTTCAACTCCGCATTTTATATCCTACATGAGGATAATTTCACAGGTATTTGGATTGGCAATTGTTCTTTTTTATATAGGGATATATGGAATTGGCTGGCAAACTTCACAACCGTTCAATACATTAATAAATGTGGTGCTGATTCTTTTGGCTTTAAGCATTGGCTTCATTTATCTAAAGTTGATAAATAATTCATCATACAAATTATTACATTTATTTTCATATCTTTGCGCCACTGAAATACTACCCTACGTGGTGGTCCTAAAATTAGCGATTAACCATTCAATCTGAAGAAAAAGAGTAGAAGGTCTATGTCTGATATGGTGAAAGAAAGAATGCTTCCGGTAAAAAGTATTCTGGTGTCACAGCCCCGACCAAAGGATGAAAATTCTCCTTATTTTAAGTTAGCTGAAAAGTATAACATCAAAATTGATTTCCGGCAGTTTATTCAGGTGGATTCTGTTCCACTCGGTGAATTCCGTAAACAAAAGATTGATATACTAAAGCATACGGCAATAATTTTTACAAGTCGAAATGCGGTAGATAACTTCTTTCGGATCTGTAAAGAATTAAAGATTGAAATGCCTGCAGAAATGAAATATTTCTGTATTTCTGAGCAAACAGCATATTATCTCCAAAAATATATTGTGATCAGGAAGCGTAAGATATTTACGGGCTACAGAACTGCCACTGATCTTATCGAGATCCTGAAGAAGCATAAGAATGAAAAATATCTTTTTCCTTGTTCAGATATTAGAAAAGATGATATCCCTTCATTTCTTAGGGGACAAGGCTATCAGTTCACTGAAGCTATCATGTATCGTACAGTGGCAAGCGACCTGAGCGACCTGGAGGATGTATACTATGATATTATTGCTTTTTTTAGTCCATCAGGAATAAACTCTCTTTTTGTTAATTTTCCTGATTTTAAACAAAACAAAACAAGAATAGCGGCGTTTGGACCTACAACAGCTCAGGCTGTTAGGGATGCCGGACTGATTTTGGATATTGAAGCGCCTTTGCCAAATGCACCCTCCATGACAGGTGCTTTGGAGCTATATATAAAAAAAGCTAACGGTCTCTAATTTAATGATGCTATAAAAAATTAGGGTCATGTAAGCTTTTTACAAAAAAATATTTGAAAGTTCGTAAAAAAAATCCTTATTTAGGGGTTCTTATTTTTTGTAACGCTATGCGTGTAAAATTTTTTGTATTTATTCTGGCCCTACTATTTGCTTTTGGAGCAAAAGCGCAGCAAGCTTCGCAGTTTACTACGTATGCTTTTAATAAGCTATATTATAATCCGGCATATTCAGGGGTAGAAGGCGTTACGCAGTTATCCCTTACTCATCGAAATCAATGGGCAGGGTATGACCCAACTTTTGGTTCAGGTGGTGCCCCTATTACTCAGCTTTTCTCTATGACTACCCCTATATTTAAATATAATAGTGGTTTTGGAGCATTTGTAATGAATGATCAATTAGGTCCTGTAAGCTATGTGCAGGCGCAGGCTTCCTTTGCATATCATTTAGGAATAAAGAATTCTAAATTAAGTTTTGGTATAAGGGGTGGTGCCATTGCTCAGGTTATTGATTCTGATCAATGGAATGCTATTGATCCTGATGATCCGATTTTGCAGGAATTTGCAGGAAGAGAATCAGCTATTCGTCCGGATCTATCACTTGGTGTTTTTTATAGGTCTGAAAAGTATTATGCAGGTGCCAGCTTTAATCATATTTTGGAATCTGACTTTGATTTTGAATTAAATGATGTTCAAAATTCGTTTGTAACACATTCTTATTTAATGTTTGGATATATTCACCAGGTAAATTTTGATTTAAAATTAGAGCCTAATGTTTTATTTCAAACTGCTGATTTTAATGAATGGAATTTTATGATTGGCGGTCTGGCATATTATAAAGAAAAAATATGGGGAGGCGCTAATTTTACTCAGGGTGATGCTGTAAATCTTTTATTAGGATATAATTTTTTAAAAGATCGTTCGTTAAGTTTTGGCTATTCTTTTGGTTATGTAGTGGCAGCTCAAGATGCTAAGCAACCTACTTCTCATGAGGTAATACTTAGTTATCAGCTTCCTGTAAATCCGGGAAGTGGCAAAAAAGTTGTACGTACACCAAGATTTAGACATTAAAATTATATGAAGTAATTAATATTTCTGTGCATTAATTTATGTAAGCATTTTGAATTATTATTTATTTCACACATTATTGTATCTTTAATAAAATAGATTTATAAGTTTCCCGTTAGGGATTAATATAAATGTTGGCTTTAACACAAAATTAGTTAAGGTTAAAAAAGCTTGATTATGTTCAGGAGATCGAAATATCTAAGTGTAAAAAGTACAGTGTTGCTGTTTGCTACAGCAATGCTAAGTGGCTGTGGACTATTTGGTGGAGGCGCAGGAGGCGGTGACCAAGGAGAGCTGGTAGGAGTACCAGGGCGTGAAGGTTGGTTTATGACTTTGCCTTATGGCATGGTGCCGATACCTGCAGGAACATTTCATATGGGGCAATCTGATGAGGATCCTGCCTCTACTATGATAAACTTCAATAAGCAGGTAACTGTAGGTCCGTTTTATATGGATGATACAGAAATCACAAATAATGAGTATCGCCAGTTTATGGATCGCATTTTAGAAGATTCAATAAGCGTTTTGGGCGAAGATTTTATAATGGCCGAATATTATCCTGATACAACTGTATGGGTGAAGGATTTTACACACCATATGGGTGACCCAATTATGGACTATTATTATTGGCACCCTGGTTATGATGATTATCCTGTTGTTGGGGTGGATTGGGAAGCTGCTGCTTATTTTTCAAAATGGCGCACAAGCTATTGGAATGACTTCAGGGCCAGTGTTGGCGAAGTTCCAATGCCTGCCTTCCGTTTACCTTCAGAGGCTGAATGGGAATATGCTGCAAGAGGTGGTCGTGATATGGCTAAATATCCCTGGGGTAATCCTTATATAAGGAATTCAAAAGGTTGTATGCTGGCTAACTTTAAGCCTGGCCGTGGAAATTATTATGACGATGGGTTTGCTTATTCAGCACCTGTTGCTCAATATTTCCCAAATGATTACGGCCTTTATGATATGTCTGGTAATGTGGCGGAATGGGTTTTGGATGATTTCAATCCTGCAGCCGTTCCAATGGTTTGGGATTTAAATCCACAGTTCATAGATCCGACAACTAATCCAGAAAGTCCCCAGTTTGACCCTGAAAGATCTCCTAAAAAAGTTGTAAGAGGTGGTTCATGGAAAGATGTGGCATACTACCTGCAAACCGGTACAAGAACATTCGAGTTTAAAGATTCTACAAGAGCATATATAGGTTTTAGAAATGCTATGACGCACTTAGGTAGGTCTTCAGGTGCAGAATTTTAAATTAATAAACAGAAAGTAAAATATTTATTTTTATATTAACATCATCAAATCAAACGAGATACTAAAATGAGCAGAAAAAAAGGCGGATTTACCGAGCTTATGTATAAAACCATCATGCCTAAGGTTTATGGAATTGGGGCTGCGGTGGTTATTATTGGTGCTATGTTTAAAATATTGCACTTTGAAGGAGCTAACGAAATGCTAATGATCGGTCTTACGACTGAAGCAATTATTTTCTTCCTTAGTGCATTTGAGCCTCCTCACCAGGAGCCTAACTGGGCTAAAGTATACCCAGAATTAGCAGAAGACTATGAAGGTCCTGCGCAACCAAAAATCGCTAAGCAATCAGGTGGTGGTGGTTCTACCAGCCAGCAGATGGATCAAATGCTTGAAAAAGCTAAGATAGGTCCTGAATTGATTGATAGCCTTGGTAAAGGAATGCGTAACCTTGCTGATTCAGCTTCGAAAATGTCTAATATTTCAGATGCTGCAGTTGCGACAAATGAATATGCAAAAAATGTTCAGACAGCTTCAAAATCATTGCTTGAGATGAATAAGTCTTATGATACTACTGTATCTGCAATGAAGGGAATGGCAGAGGCTTCTAAAGATGCTAAAGAATATCATACTCAGGTACAGAATGTGACTAAAAACCTTAGTGCGTTGAATGCTGTATATGAAATGGAGCTTAAAGATGCAGAGAGCCATGTGAAGGCAATGCAGAAGTTCTATGATAACATGTCATCTGCCCTTGAGGGAATGACAAAAGCAGGTGAGAATACTCAAAAGTTTGCTACTGAATTAGATAAACTTACGGGTAATATTACTTCTCTTAACGGTATATATGGAAACATGATTACTGCAATGAGAGGTGGATCACCATCATCTGGCTCCTCAACGGGCAACAGAGCTTAATTGTATTGTGAATAAATTATTAAGATCATAATTTAAAATTATAACCAGCTAAAATATGGCCGGAGGAAAAGAAACACCACGTCAGAAGATGATCGGGATGATGTACCTGGTACTAACTGCATTGTTAGCACTACAGGTAAGTAGCGCCGTCTTGGAGAAATTCATCTTTATAAATGGTACTTTGGAAGAGCTCGTTAATGAGGAAAAGCAAAGAAACCAAAAAGCGGTTCAGAATATTCAGGCTACAGTTCAGGAAAAAGGAAGTAGGCCAGCCGATGTTGCTGCCTTTAATAAGGCAAAACAGGTAAGGGAACTTTCAACTGAAATGGTCCAGAAAATGGATGAGCTTAAAGAGAAAATGGTTGAAGTTACAGGAGGTAGAGATCCTAAAACGGGAAAATTAGTGGGTTCTCAAGATTATGATAAAGTAGGTAACATGATGCTTACCAGTCCTGTGGGTAAAAATTTCGAAGATCAGTTGGACCAATATGTAAAACAACTGAATGAAATTGCAGGTACTAATTTTGAACAATTAACAAGAAGTGCAGATGATATTGAAATGTTTAGAGAGGATCCTAACCAAAAAGGTAAAGACTTTCTTACCCTAACCTTTCAAAATACTCCTACAGCGGCTGGGTTGACTTCTGTCACACAGCTTCAGGCTGAACTTCTTGAATATGAAAACGCTGCGCTTAATAAAATTTCTGAGCAGGTAGGGGCAAAAGACATTGATTTTGATGTTGTTGTTCCTATGGTAAGGCCTTCTGCACGCAGAGTTGCGGCAGGTGCTACTTATGAAGCCGATATGTTTATTACAGCATCAGCAACTGGTCTTTCTCCAAAATTTTATGTTGGAGATAAAGAAATCGAAAGCTTCGAAAATGAGCAAGGTATAAAAATGGGTAAAGTAAGCTTCCGTGCGGAAGGTGGCGGATACGGCCCGGATGATATAGCTACAAAAACATTTATGGCCAGGATAGAATTAAATGATTCTATATACCAGTTGCCTATCGAATATGAAGTGGTAAGACCTGTTATTACTGTACGGTCTGCGGCTTTGCAGGCTTTATACCAAAATTGTGGAAATCAATTAATGGTTGAAGTTCCTGCACTGGGTACTAATTATAATCCAAGCTTTTCATCTGCTGAAGCTAAAACATTAAAAGGTAATAAACCGGGTGAAGTTATCGTTGTACCACAGGGAAGATCAAAAGTCAATCTTACTGTTAGTAATGCTGGTTCAGTACTCGGAACGGAAATATTTGATGTTAAAAAGGTACCTGCACCAAGGATTGAGCTTCAGGATGCAAGAGGCCGTGCTGTAAACCTTGAGGAAGGTATACCAATTAACACGCTACAGCGTGCAATTAAATTAGAAGTTCTTCCAGATGAAAATTTTGCCAGAGAAGTACCAAAGGATGCGCAATACCGTATCGTAAGTGGTGAAGCAAGATTAGTTAGAGGTGGTGCGGTTTCTGCTCGCAAAAATCTTACCGGAGGAAACGTAAGTTTATCTGACTGGACAGGAAGATTGAGAAAAGGTGATCTTATTATGTTTAAGATTGAAAGAGTTGTAAGAAGAACCTTCACTGGAGATTCTGAAACAGTACGCCCGATGAATGATCTGGTACAAGTAAACGTAAATTAATTATTTGCTATGAGGGGATTGAAAATTATATTCAGCTTGATTTTAATGCTAACAGGTTCTACAGTTTTTGCGCAGCAATCTGCAGTAGACCAATATAACGAGAATTCGATAAATCCTATTCCTCGTTATGAGCAGCTATTCAAGCACCGTGTGTGGCTTAAGTTAGATTTGAAAGAGAAGCAAAATAAGGGGTTTTTCGCTCGTGGACAGGAGCTAACTGCTTTTATTATTAATGCTGCTCGCGCGGGAAAATTACCGATTTATAAAAATGATTCTCTAACTACTGAAATGACAATTGATGAGTTTGAGAAAAATTTGACTGCGGAAGCGGCTCTAGAAAAACCTGAAGCATGGAATCCTGATATGGTTTATTATGCTGATGAAAAGGTGACTTATCAGGGTGAGGTATATGCTGCCACCTTTGATGATATAAGCACTAATCCTGCGGAAACTCCTGAAGATTGGCAGAAGCTTGCTGGTTATGGTGCGGCAATCACATATGAGCCAAGACAAATATCTACGATCAATATCAAAGAAGATATGATCTTTGATAAAAGAAGATCCAGGCTTTATCATAAAATTCAATCATTAGAGCTGGTGATCCCTGGTTCTGAACACAGGGAAGGTATATCTTTAGGTATCGGCGTATTCTCTTATAAAGATCTGTATAATCTATTCAGAGAAGAGCCTGCCGAGGCTGTTTGGGTAAATCGATACAATCCTGCAGAGAATAAGAATTTTGCTGATGCATTTGAGCTTAGATTATTTAGAGCTTCTCTGTTCAAATTTGAAAACCCGGATGATGATAAGCTTGTGGATATGTATAAGTCAAATTTTGAAGCCGTAATGGCATCAGAGTGGTGGGAAATGCAGCTTATGGAAAAAGAGCATAATCTTTGGGAATATTAGAAATTATAATCCTATAAAATATAAAGCCACCTCTCAGGTGGCTTTTTTTATTTCTCTGCTTTATAATGTTCTATTAGTTTAAGGGCTTTACTTTTTCCAACCACTGCTTCAAGCTCAGGAACACTCGCATTTTTTATTTTCTTTACCGATTTAAAATGCTTTAAAAGTTGATCGGCTGTTGCCTTTCCAATTCCATTTATATCTTCCAATTCAGTAATAAACTCGCTTTTTGATCTTTTTTGTCGGTGAAATGTAATTGCAAATCTATGTGCTTCATCCCTGATCCGTTGAATTAATTTAAGGGACTGGGACTTTTTATTGATATGCAGTGGAATACTATCTTCCGGATAATAGATCTCCTCAAGCCTTTTAGCAATACCTATGATCGGTATCCTGCCATACAACTGTAATTCTTTTAATGCCTCACAGGCTGCACTTAACTGTCCTTTACCCCCATCTATTACGATAAGGCCGGGTAGTTCTTCATTTTCCTGGAGGACATGTTTATATCTTCTGTAAACGATCTCGTGCATACTGGCAAAGTCATTCGGCCCTATAACAGTTTTTATATTATATTTCCTGTAATTCTTCTTTGAAGGTTTACCCTGAATAAAGTAGACCATCGATGCAACAGGATTTGACCCCTGGAAATTAGAATTATCAAAACACTCTATTCTTTTCGGTATGTCATTTAAATTAAGGTCTTCCTTTAATTGAAATAATGCTTCCTCTTCTTTTGAAATTCTTTGGTCAGAATAAGCCTTTTCTTTCTTATATAATAAAGCATTTCTTTTTGAGAGTTCAAGAAGCTTCTTTTTATCTCCTATTTTAGGAATAGTATTAATAATTGCATCTGGTGATGAGGTAAGTTCAAGTTCTGTAAGAATTTCTGTGTTAGTACTGCGGTATTTAATTCGTAAGTCATACACCAAATATGTCAGGAGCTCATCATCAGGTTCATTAAGCTTTTTCCTTACTTCAAAATTCTTTGAAAATATTATTGACCCATTTTTAATCTGCATATAATTTATATAGGCATTTGATTCATCACTGGTTAGGGTAAATACATCCAGATCAGTAACCTTTTGGCTTACTACCAGGGATCTCGTTCTGAATTTTTCAAGAAGCTCTGTTTTTTCTTTAAACTGTTGTGCCTCCTCAAAAGCCATTTCCTGAGCCGCCTCGTTCATTTTATTTTCAAAATATTGACGCACAATGGCTAAATTTCCTTTTAATACTTCACGGGCGCTATCAATATCCAGCTGATAATCCTCTTCGGTTTGATGATTTTCACAAGGACCCAGGCAATTACCTATATGATATTCAAGGCACACTCTGAATTTACCACCATCAACATTTTTTTTAGACAGATTTAATTTACATGTACGGATAGTATATAATTTTCGTATTAATTCCAGTACATTATTCATCGCCCCTACACTAGAGTAGGGGCCAAAATATTCACCTTTAGTAGGATCATATTTTCTTGTGGAAAGGATCCTGGGGAAACGTTCTTTGGTTACTATTATAAATGGAAAAGTTTTATCATCCTTTAGCAGGATATTATATTTTGGTTGGTTCTCTTTTATTAGATTATTCTCAAGAAGCAGGGCCTCAAATTCTGATGGTGCTATAATACATTCTAAATATTTTATTTCGCTTACCAGTTTCTGGGTTTTTCTGTTGTTGCCTTTAGCTTTAGTAAAGTAGCTGCTGACCCGCTTACGTAGGTTTTTTGCCTTACCTACATATATAAGAGCCTTATCTTCACCAAAAAACTTATAAACTCCGGGCTCCTGAGGAAGACGGTTATATTCATCAGGTAAATATCTATGCGAAGTTATCATTGGATATCATCAAGATCCCATGCGTCTTCAACGGGGGCTTGAATGCTATCCAAAGCAGTATCAGGAGTGCGATATTGCCCACAATCTAATTCAACATTAAGGCCACCAACAGGTTGAGGGAATGTAGTTTTATTATACTGTAGGTCTTCATCAGCATAAATTTTTTGCATGTATTTATCCCAGATTGGTCGTGCGGTAGTTCCTCCCTGCCCCATTACCCAGCTTCTAAAATGGATAGATCGTTCATCACCTCCTACCCATGCCCCACTCACAAGATTAGGTGTAACACCCATATACCATCCATCTGAGGCATTATTGGTTGTGCCGGTTTTTCCACCTATCTCATTATCAAGCTTAACCTCCATACTTAATCCTCGTGAGGTACCGCCGTATTCTTCAATACCACCTTTTAGCATGTGTATCATCAGGTAAGCAGTCTCTTCACTTATTGCTTGCCGTGTTTCAGGAACAAAGTTAGCTATTACATTACCATTCTTGTCTTCAATTTTTGAAATGTAATAGGGCCGTGTATAGATACCTCTGTTAGCAAATGTGCTGTAGGCTCCAACCATTTCGTAAACAGAAACATCATTTACTCCTAAACTTAATGAAGGGACCGGGTCCAGCGGGCTATCAATACCCACTCGATGAGCAAAATCAACTACATTCTGTGGTCCGATTTCCTTCATAAGGTAGGCTGTAATAGTATTTATCGACCTTGCCATTCCCTGGCGAATGGTCATTTTTTCACCACTACCATAAGTTCCATCAGCATTTGGTGGAGACCATGTGCTGCCATCGGGTAATTTCCAGGATATTGCATAATCCCTCACCTCATAACATGGTGGATACCCATTTTCTATTGCTGCTCCGTAAACAAAAGGCTTGAATGTAGAGCCAGGCTGCCTTTTGCCCTGCCGCACATGATCATATTTAAAATATTTATAATTTATACCACCAACCCACGCTTTAATATGTCCGGTTCGCGGATCCATAGACATAAATCCGGTATTCAGAAAATGTTTATAGTAGCGAATTGAATCAAGAGAACTTAAGGTAGTATCTATTTCTCCTTCATAGGAGAAGACCGTCATAGGCTTTGGTGTTTTGGCAGCTTTATAAATAGCCGCACTATCAGCACCATGTTCCTCCCTTAGCATTTTATAATAATCAGTTCTTTTAAACCTTTTCCATAAAAAGTTTTTAATGGTCTTACCATCTTCATCTCGCCATGGATCCTTCCCTTCCCAATGTTCATGGAATCTATCTTGTAGCTCAGCCATATGCTCGTTCACAGCTTCTTCAGCATGGCGCTGCATTCGGCTATCTATTGTTGTATGTATTTTAAGGCCTGCCTCCCAAAGGTCGTAACCATTTTCCTTGCACCACCTCATCAGGTCATCAAGTATTACAGATCTAAAATAAGTAGCTAATCCCTGGTTTTGATTTTGAACACTGTAAGAAAGCTCAATTGGCAGTGATCTGATAGAATCGAGCTCTTCCTGTGTTTTTATTTTGTACTTATGGCGATAAACTTTTGTAAGGACTTCATTACGTTTTGAAATAGAGTTATCGTAATTCAAAAATGGATTATAATAGGTAACTGCCTGAAGCATTCCTACAAGTACAGCTGATTCCTGGATATTCAAGCTATCGGGAGATTTATTGAAATAGGTTTCGGCTGCTACTTTTATTCCATAGGCATTGCTACTAAACTCTGAAGTATTGAGATACATGGCAATGATTTCTTCCTTGGTGAAATTCCTTTCAAGGTGTACAGAAATAAGCCATTCTTTTACTTTTTCAATCAGCCTTTTTGCACGATGATCAAGCTTTGCGATAGGGCCCTGCGTATCT
The DNA here is from genome assembly GCA_051418055.1 of Candidatus Cyclobacteriaceae bacterium M2_1C_046. Lineage (GTDB taxonomy): Bacteria > Bacteroidota > Bacteroidia > Cytophagales > Cyclobacteriaceae > JBPRGH01. The sequence continues at coordinate 219,385 of JBPRGH010000010.1, forward strand.
TCGTATTTTGCATTTTGGGTATATAAATTCTTTGCAAGTTGCTGAGTTATCGTACTACCGCCACCCTCAAGCTCTCCTGTAAACAGATAACGGACTAATCCTTTAGTTACTCTTAAATAAGCAATTAGATCAAGACCGCTATGCTCATAGAACCTGTGGTCCTCAGACAATAAAAGGGTGTTAACCAGATCGGGGGACAGATCTGCAAAATCAATGCGGCTTCTGTTGTAGCGAAAATATCGGCCTAAAGACACTCCATCCGCGGAAAATAATTCTGAAGAAAGATCATTTTCAGGATTTTCTACAGCTTTTAAGCTTGGCATCCCTCCAAATAATCCAAATGCATTATTCTGAACACCTAAAACAAATAATGGTACTCCGAGGAAAAAAGCAATAAAACCTATCCAGACTACCTTAATCAGGATGTTATATACCCTATTCTCTTTATTAAAAACCTGCTTCGCTGTCATTAATTATTAATAAAATTTTTCAAAAAATGCTATATATTCATTCAGCGCTTTATACTGATAAAATATGTTAAAATTATCTTTAGAGATTACAAATTTAACTAAATTAAAGTTTGGCATTTCCCTGTTTAATTCATCAGAATTGAAGAAATCATCAAAATATTCCATGGCAAATGTATTATTTGTAAATTCTGTAACAAGGATCATGGAATATTCTTCACTCAGGATTAAATTACTTGTTTTTAAATCTACATTTTTATATTGACTATTAAAACCTTCAATAGCCTCTGAAAATGCCTCCATATTTTTATCAGATGGATAAATAAGCACAAAATAATGCTGCTGTTCAAAATAAGGGATGTATGCGATTCCCTTTTCTACCTTTTTACGATCTTCCATCTCTTTAGAAACTTCTAAAAGCTGGCGTGCATACGGGTTTAGCTCACTATCAGGATATTTCTTGATAAATTCAGAGAGCGAAAACTGATAACGGCTGATGTTTTCCAGCTTACCTATTATAAGGATACGGAGTAGCTCAAGATGACTTGTAAAATAAGTTTCTTCAGTCTCACGGATTGTTTCATTAATTAACTGTAGCGCCGGAATATAGCCGCCGGTGTCATACATCTGATAAGCAGTTTTGTAATAAATTTTCTGTTCCTCTGCTACAGCATTCGATTCTTCAGTATAATTTGGATTCTCAGCAAGCTTTGCAAACTTAGAATTTGGGTGTTTCTCCAATAGACGGTTTTTATATGTTACATAAGCTGAGCTGTCAATTGATTTATAGATCAGGAAAAGTTGATAAAGTACCTCTGCTTCGTGTTCTGTTTCCGGAAATCTTCCCAGTAAGCTCTCAAATTCACTAAGGGCATTTTCTTTTTCATTTAAGCTTAGGTTGTAAATATTTCCCAGATGATAATAAGCTTCCTCTATTTCTTTATACGCCTGTTCTTTACTTTCGGCAGTGAGCGGAAGCTGTGCAAAGAGCAAATTAATTTCCTGTTCAATATTAAATTTTTCTGCAGGAGCTTCACCAGCTTCTCCTTCTGCTAGATTTGTACTTGTTTCTTCTGCCTGCGATTCGCGTTGCTGTTCAATTTTATCACTAATTCTCCAATAATCAGCTAAAGGCCTGTCTCCCCAGGTCCTTATGAAATCATTTTGGCCAATGGCTTTCGCAGAAGCATTGTTAAAATACCAGGAAGAGGAAACAGAAGCGTTTGCGTCCATATAGAATGAATTGTTATTCAGGCTGGCAGTTTGTCTTCTGGATTTTTTACGGGCCGCCTTTTCTTCTTCAAGTGCTAGTTGTTCGGCTTTAAGCTGAGCTTCAAATAATGTTCGTATGGCAAGCGAGTCCATACTGGCAATCGCTAAAAGGCTATCATTTCGTTGTAGAACATTTAAATATTTTACAAAATCATCTAGGACTTCATGCCGCTTTTCTATCAATGTGAAATTAATCTCCTCATCTCTAGGGATTATAGACAAGGTACTATCATAATAAGCCTGGGCCTTTTTATAGTTATTAAGGCTGTCATAATATATGGTTGCCATATGGTAAAAGGAGAGCCCTTTTTGTCTTGGGCTACTGCTTTTATTTGAAGCAACCTGAAAGTGATCCAGTGCCGTTTCAAGGTTGCCTTGTTTTGCTTCAAATTTTGCCCATTCATAATAGATCTTATCCTGAAACTCATTGTTCTTTTTATCCTCGAGTAGTTTCTCAAAAACCTTTCGGGCCGATTTAAGATCACCACTACCCTTAAGTTGGGTCACCTGTGCCAGGTTAAGACGAGCATGAAAATCCAATTCATATTCAGGATTGCTGGCAATTGATCGTTTATAATAGTTATAAGCCTCGGAATCAAAACCCAGGTCCTGATAGATTTGCCCTGTAATATATAAGATCCTGGCTTTATCATCTTTTTTCTTTAAAAGAGGTGCCGCTTTTACCAGGTTACTTACCATCTGGTCCAGATCACCCTGTACCTGATAAAGATAAGCTTTAGTGATATATAGGTGCTTTCGGTTTTTTTTATTTAATTTTTCCTTATCAAGATAATCAGCGACAGATTTTGCATTTGGCAGCTCACCATAATCAACAAAAGTACGAATGAGCCGGATTAATGCTTCGTGTCTTGCATTTTTATCCTCGCTTTCCTTATTGACATACTTATAGGTTTTAATTGCATTCTCAAAATCAAGATCATAAAACCTGGCCCTGCCTACTAATATATAGCTGTCATCTACCCATTTGCTGTTCTTATGCCTTTCAATAGCAATTGAGGCCATTTTTATTGCTTCCTCAACATTATCCTTATAACTTGCAGCTAATGCAGAGTCTACAGTAGGGTAAATTCTTAAAATGCGGCCATAGTTATCCTCGTGACTTTCCTCTACTTTTTGCTCAATTTCATTTATTTGCTCTTTGGCATAGAAATAAGCATTGTAGCGTGCAGTTGTGTTATGATAAGTTTTGCTTAAAATATTCTTGCGTTCGGCAGAGCAGCCGGAAAGTAATATTAAAGCGGCCGAAATAAAAAAAATGTATGTTCGTTTTGTAATCACCACAAATCCTAACGTAAAAGAGAACTATATTAATATATTTAAAGTTGCATAATATCTATTTTTGTAGATAATATTAAAATCAGAGGAAAGTGCGAAAAACATTATCGAGTTGGCTGGTTAACAGATACCTCTTAATCATAAGAAATGAGGAAAATTTTGCTGAAAAATCTACTATTAGTTTTACATATGCAAAATTAATATTATTACTGGTAACACTATTCATTGTGATGATAGTTATTAGCCTTTTATTGGTTAAAACTTTATTGGCACAATGGTTTGATCCGCGTCATGCGCAAATGGAAGCAAACAAACAGCTTTATGAATTATCATTAAAAGTTGATTCTTTAGCAACCGAAGTAGATCTGAAAGACCAGTTCATCGCAAGTTTTCAGCGTGTATTAAGTGGTGATACTGCTGCTTTATATGAGGATTATTCTTCTATTAAGGAAGAAGACATTCAGCAAATTAAAGAAAATGCTGGTGCTACTGTGCTCGCTCCCGTTGATTCTCAATTCAGACAGGAATTTGAGCAAAGCGACCTGTCGGTTTTAACTTTCAGCACAGCTAACAGTGGTAACCTGGAGGAGATGTTCTTCTTTTCTCCGATAAGCGGATTTGTTTCTGCTCCATATAATGTAAGAGAAGGACATTTTGGTGTTGATATTGTTGCTAAGAAAAACGAGCCTGTAAAGGCAGTTGCTGACGGAACAGTTATTATGGCCTCCTGGACGCAGGATTCCGGTTATGTTATAGCCATTCAGCATAGAGGCAATATTATTTCCGTATATAAACATAACGCAGAGTTATTAAAAAAAGTGGGTAACTTTGTAAATGCGGGTGAGATCATATCTATTATAGGTAATAGCGGTGAATTGACTGATGGCCCGCACCTGCATTTTGAATTATGGTACAATGGTAATTCCGCAAATCCCGAAGATTTTGTGACATTTTAAAGTTAAAAACATGCTAAACACGAAGAAAGATCAAAAAGTAGCGCAAGAAATAAGCACGTCAAGCAATACTATAGGAAAAGGTACTGTAGTAGAAGGTACTATTGAGACATTTGGGAATATCCGTATTGAGGGTAAGATCATTGGCGATGTTAAAACTAAATCAAAAGTAGTAATTGGGCAATCTGCCGTTGTTGAAGGTAATATCCTGGCGCAAAATGCCGATATTGAAGGAGAGCTTAATGGAAATGTAGAAATTTCTGAGCTTCTTACCTTAAAGCCTACTGCTGTAATAAACGGTGACATTACAACTAATAAACTGCTCGTAGAATCCGGCGCATCTTTTAATGGTGGATGTAAAATGGGTGTTTCAATAAAAGAGATAAAAATAGGTGCAAATGAAGAACCAGGAAACACCGCCAGAAAAGAAGAAGAAAAGAGAAAAGTCGGTTAATACCTATTTAAGATATTCTGGTTTAGCAATTCAAATGGTTGTTACCATTGGAATGGCAGGGTTTGCCGGATTTTGGATTGACAGACAGATCGGGTGGCGATTTCCTTTATTTTTATTACTGTTTATAATACTTGCACTGGTAGGTATTATTTATGGTATAATCAAATCTTCAAAAGACGAATAAATCATACATGAAGCAATATTCTTTTTACGGCTTTATAGCGGGACAAATTATTTTTGTACTGTTGTTGGAGGCACTGTTTTTTTATGAGGCTTTAATGAATAGCTTTACTCAGCATATAATTATAGCCATTGCTCTTTTTATAGTTACATCCCTTACCTATTTTGTTTCAAAAAAAATGGTTGATCCTCATTATTTTATCCAAACTGTAATTGCCGGGACTACAGTAAAATTAGTAATCTATGTAGGAGTAATTTTTGCTTTATTATACTTTATGGGGCCTGCACAAATGTCTTACCTGTTTTATTTTTTTATAACATATCTGCTTGTTACCACTACTGAAATTATATACCTGGTTAAAACCTTACGTGCTAATCAAAATAATGCAGTTTAATTTCTGATTCTTTATTGGTTTTTGGTTTTATGGGGTTATCTTTGCGGTCGAATTTTGAGACCCCGTAAAATCAAAAAATGGCTTCAATATTTACAATTGATTTCGTAAAAAGACTGGCGTTAACGCTACTTATTATAAGTGTGGTTGGATCTTCTGCGGCCAGAGCGGCAGAAGGTGGTGAGGATTTTGCTCCAGGTGATCTTATTATGCATCACGTAATGGATGATCATATCTGGCATTTCTTCGACGGCCATTATGGTACTTTATATCTGCCGGTAATAGTTTATTCTGGCGAAAAAGGTTTTGAGGTATTTTCTTCTTCAAATTTTTATGATGAAAATCATAATTTAAAGCCTTATAAAGGATATGAATTATCTCACGGGCATATCACAATTGCAGGTAGGGATGAAACTGTTCTTGACCTGTCGATCACAAAGAATGTGCTGATGCTATTTATCAATTCAACAGTATTGCTTTTGGTTTTTATGGCGGTGGCAAACGGCTATAAGAAGCGTAAAGGAAGTGCTCCCAAGGGTATTCAGTCCTTCTTTGAGCCGGTTATTGTGTTCTTAAGGGATGAAGTTTTCAAGCCAAATATTGGCCCGAGATGGGAACGTTATGCTCCATACCTTCTGACTTTATTCTTCTTTATCTTATTCGGTAATATATTAGGCTTATTTCCCGGTGCTGCGAACCTTACAGGAAATATTGCAGTTACCTTTGTGCTTGCGGTAATGACCTTCCTGTACACAAACTTAAGTGGCAATAAGCATTACTGGAAGCATATTTTCAATACACCCGGTGTACCGGCGGCCTTAAAACCAATTATTGTTCCCGTAGAGATTGTTGGAATGTTTACAAAGCCAATATCTCTGATGATACGTTTATTTGTAGCTATCACAGCTGGGCACATAGTTATTTTAAGTTTGATAAGTTTAACCTTTATGTTCCAAAGCGCATTCGTGGGCATTGGAAGTTCAATTATAGTTTTATTCATTAATCTTATTGAATTGTTAGTAGCCGTTATTCAGGCTTATGTCTTCACCATGTTCTCAGCACTTTATATAGGGCTGGCTGTTGAAGACCACGACGAACATCATGAGGATGAACTGGACGAAGCTTTGGCGTAGTAACTTTTGTTTAATTTAATATATTAGAATCATGTTGTTAGCAATTTTACTTGATGTATTCTTTGCAGTATTTGGTGCCGCTATAGGTTCCGGGCTTGTTGCGATAGGCGCTGGTTATGGAATTGGCAAAATCGGATCATCTGCAATGGAAGCAATGGCAAGACAGCCTGAGGCTGCAGGTAAAATTCAAACTGCTATGCTGATTATCGCGGCTCTTATTGAGGTTATCGCGCTTTTCGGTGTTGTTGTTTGTCTTCTTATCTCTTTTCAGGCTTAAAAGTCAATATTGGTATAAGCCGTGGCGATTGGCCGCGGCTTAGACCAATTTTAAAGTGCGAATTTTAGTTATTACTTTTTATAAGAATATATAAATAATGGAATTATTAACTCCGGGAACTGGATTAATTGTTTGGCAGACAATAGTTTTTCTTATTCTGTTGTTTCTTTTGAGCAAGTTTGCCTGGAAGCCGATCATGAATTCATTAAAGATTCGTGAGGCATCTATTCAGGAAGCATTAGATTCTGCTGCTGCAGCTCGTGATGTGATGAGCAAGCTGAAGGCTGAAAATGAAAAACTGCTTGATGAAGCAAGAGCAGAGCGTGATAAAATGTTAAACGAAGCAAGAAATGTTGCCAATTCAATAAAAGAAGAAGCAAAAGTTGACGCTTCGGCTACTGCTGATAAAATTGTTGCAGATGCTCGTGAAGCGATAAAAACTGAAAAGGAAGCTGCTATGGCTGATGTACGGGCACAAATTGCTGCTTTTGCTCTGGAAATTTCAGAGAAATTATTGCGCGAAAATCTAAGTGATGATAAATCACAACAAGCATTAGTGGAGAAATACGTAAAAGAGCTAAATATCAACTGAAATGTCTGATAACAGAGTAGCCAAACGTTATGCAAAATCCTTGTTAGAACTGGCAGATGAGCGAAAAGTGCTTGATGCTGTAAATAAGGATATGCAGAATTTTAGTGAAGTAGTAAGCGAGAACCGTGACCTGATGAGGGCACTAAAAAGCCCTATAGTTGGCCAGGATAAGAAGAAGGCTATTATACACGCGGTTTTTGCAGACGTTCACGAAATGACACGTGCTATTTTTGATATAATAATTAAGAAAAACAGGGCAGAAATGCTCCCGGAAATAGCAAATGAATTCCATAGGCAATATAATTTGTTACTTGGTATTCAGGTGGCTCATATAACTACCGCAACTCCTTTAAACGAGAAGTTGCGTAAAGAATTTATTTCTCTGATAAAACAAATATCAGGTAAGGATAAAATCCAACTCGAAGAAGATGTTAATGATAAAATTATTGGCGGATTCATTTTAACTGTTGGGGATAGACAAATTGATGATTCTATCAATTCTAAACTGAATGTTTTGCGCAGAGATTTAACTAAAAATCAATACTTAAAACGAATATAAATACCATTTAAGATGGCAAACGTTAGACCAGACGAAGTATCAGCAATATTAAGAGAACAACTTTCCAATGCCCGGACTGAGGCAGAACTGGAGGAAGTGGGTACTGTATTGGAAGTAGGTGACGGTGTTGCACGTATCTACGGACTTACCAAGGCTCAGGCTGGTGAGCTATTGGAATTTGAATCAGGATTGAGAGCACTTGTGCTGAACCTTGAAGAAGATAATGTAGGTGCTGTATTGCTTGGTGATTACCAGCATATAAAAGAAGGTGATACTGTAAAAAGAACAAATCAAATTGCCTCAATTGAAGTAGGTGAGGGCGTTGTTGGCCGTGTGGTAGATACATTAGGTATACCGATTGATGGTAAAGGTCCAATTGAAGGGGACACTATTAATTTGCCAATCGAAAGAAAAGCGCCCGGTGTAATTTATCGTCAGCCGGTAAGTGAGCCTTTGCAAACAGGTATAAAAGCGATTGACTCAATGATCCCTATTGGTCGTGGTCAGAGAGAGTTAATCATTGGTGACCGCCAGACTGGTAAATCAGCGGTTGCGATTGATACGATCATCAATCAGAAAGAATTTTATGATAAGGGTGAACCTGTATATTGTATATATGTTGCGTGTGGTCAGAAAGCATCCACAGTAGCGGGTATTGTTGCTGTTCTTGAAAAAGCAGGTGCAATGGAGTATACCACAATTGTATCAGCAGCGGCATCAGATCCGGCTCCCATGCAATTCTTTGCTCCGTTTACAGGTGCTACCATTGGTGAATATTTCCGTGATACCGGTCGTCCTGCACTTGTGATCTTTGATGACCTGTCAAAGCAAGCAGTGGCTTACCGTGAGGTATCTCTGCTTCTTCGCCGTCCTCCGGGCCGTGAGGCTTATCCGGGTGACGTTTTCTACCTTCACTCTCGTTTATTGGAGCGTGCAGCTAAGATCAATCAGAATGATGTGATTGCGAAGCAAATGAATGACCTTCCCGAAGGACTGAGAGATAAAGTAAAAGGAGGAGGTTCTTTAACGGCCCTTCCGATTATTGAGACACAGGCTGGTGACGTTTCGGCTTATATCCCGACAAACGTTATTTCAATTACGGACGGTCAGATCTTCCTTGAAACGAACTTATTTAACGCAGGTATCCGTCCGGCTATTAACGTAGGTATATCAGTATCACGTGTTGGTGGTGCAGCGCAGATCAAGTCGATGAAGAAAGTAGCAGGTACATTGAAGCTTGATCAGGCACAGTTCCGTGAGCTTGAAGCTTTTGCTAAGTTTGGTTCAGACCTTGATCCTGTGACAAGATTGACAATTGAGCGTGGACGTAGAAATCAGGAGATCCTGAAGCAGCCACAGTACTCACCGGTACCGGTTGAAGAGCAGGTGGCAATAATCTATGCATCTACTAAAGGATTGATGGACAAGGTGCCTGTTGATAAAACTAAGGAATTTGAAAAGGATTATCTTGATATGTTGCGTAGCTCGCATAAAGATACTTTGAATGCGTTAAGAGCAGGAAAATTAGATGATGATATCACTAAAGTCCTTTCTGATGTAGCGAAAGATCTATCTTCAAGATATAAAAAATAGTTTGATAATAAGAAGTGCCTGTTTTGCAGGCACTTCTTTAAGAATAAATTAAGATGGCAAATCTTAAAGAAGTAAAAAGTCGTATTCAATCGGTAGTTTCTACCCAGCAAATCACCAAAGCGATGAAGATGGTGGCCGCTGCTAAATTACGTCGTGCTCAGGATGCTATTACCCAAATGCGTCCTTATGCTGATAAATTAAACGGTATACTTCGCAACATTACTTCAGGTGAAGTGACGGAAGACAATAAGTATGGAGAGGCTAGGGAGGTAAAGAACGTTTTGCTGATCGTGATTTCTTCAGACAGAGGTCTTTGTGGAGGTTTTAATAATAATGCTTTTAAAACTACCATACGTCATATAGAGAAGAATTATAAGGCTCTTAATGAGCAGGGGCATGTGACAATATTACCTCTTGGAAAAAAAGCAAATGATTATTTCCGTAAGAGGGAGTATAAGGTGCACAATGAGTTTTGGGATATATTTTCGGATGTTTCATTTGAAAATGTTCAACGGCCTGCACTTTATGCCATGGAACAATTTGTAGCGGGTAATTTTGATAAAGTAGAGATTATCTATAATGAATTTAAAAATGTAGCTACACAAATTTTAAGAGTGCAGCAGTTTCTTCCTGTTTTACCTTCTGAAGAGGTAGGACAGCAAACTACGGATATTGATTACATCTATCAGCCTTCCAAAGAGAATATTATAAAGGAACTGATCCCGAAGTCATTAAAAACCCAATTATTTGCAGCTGTATTGGAATCTAATGCAGCCGAGCATGGGGCACGAATGACAGCCATGGATAAGGCTACTGATAATGCAGGAGAGCTTTTGAAAGAGTTGAGATTAACTTACAACAGAACCCGTCAGGCCGCAATTACAAATGAGATACTTGAAATTGTAGCTGGTGCGGAAGCATTGGAAGGTAAGTAATAGAAAAAAACATATTAATTTAAAGGCTCTGGAAAAGGAGCCTTTTTTATTTTGTACCGATACATAAAAATATACAGCATAGATATTGCTCTGGGAGCTGTTGTTGTCACCTGGTTTTTAGGTGAGGTAGCTCGTGTAAGCATTCCATGGCAAATTTATTTAATAATCAGTCTTGCGGTCTGGAGCATTTATACAATTGATCATTTATTAGACGCAAAGAAACTCGGTGATAAAACCGGTCCGGAACGATATTCTTTACATCAAACAAATGTTAAAGCAATTATTATCCTGGTTGGATTGGCAATGGGTACGGCTTTATTTTTTGCTTTTACTGCTCTTCCCGGGGAATTGCTGTACTATGGCTTTATTCTTTCCGGGTTTACATTAGTATATTTTCTGCTCCGCCTGTTTTTAAAGATCCTTTTTTCAGGTTTAAAAGAATTAATGGCAGCAATTATATATACTGCCGGAGTAGCTATTCCCTCCTATCATTTTATGGAGAGTTTTGATTTTTACTTTTTTTTGGTAGTACTACAGCTTTTCTGTCTTGTATTCGGCAACCTGCTTATTTGTGCTATTTGGGATGAGAACTGGGATCGTACTAATGCTTATGATTCAATGGCAGTACTTTTTGGGAGAAGATTTATTAACAAGATACTGCTAAGCCTTATTGCAATTGCCCTAATTTCTGCCTCAGCCGGATTTTTCATTTATAGCGGGTTTTATTTAACAGTTCAGTTTATAATTCTCTTAATGGGGCTGGGGCTAATTCTGATCTATTATTTTGCCGAATCCAAGGAAGAGGTAGTACAGCGCCTTTTGGTCGATAGCATCTTCTTTATACCGCTATTGCTATTTCTGTTATGAAAGGTTTTGATCTCCTTTCTCCTGTTTATGATCACCTTGTCCGGTTTATTTTTGGTAATGCTATTAAAAAAGCAACATACGCTCACCTTAATTATATTAGAGATGGAGACAATGTACTGATTTTAGGTGGTGGTACCGGAGGGATATTAAAGGGGCTCAAGGATAAAGATATTACAGTTACCTATGTAGAATTATCAGCGGGTATGCTTTCAAAAGCAAAACGCCACGCAGTAAATTATAATGTATCCTTTATACAAGGTTCTTATTCTGATGTCCCTGATAAAGTTTATGACGTTATTATTACTCCTTTTTTTATTGATCTTTTTACTACGGATCATAGTAGGCAGATAGTATCGCAACTAAAAACTAAATTGATCAATGGAGGCAAATGGATCCATGTGGATTTCAGGAGTACTCTAATTGTATGGCAAAGATTTCTAATTTACATTATGTACAGGTTCTTTAGGATCTGCTGTAAAATAGAAGCTACGCATCTTCCTGATTATGGATTTGTTTTTACGGACTTAATTAAAACAGATAGTAAGAAATTTTATCATGGGATGATAGAAAGTGCAGTTTATAAAAAGAAACTATTGACTTCCTAATTAACTCTCCTATATATTCTTCAATGCTTCCCTTTGAGAGAGATTAGGTAATTCATTATTTTCTACAAAAATTTTTGCCCAGTCTGGGTCAGTTTTGGCGTATTCTCTTAAAGCCCAACCTATTGCTTTCTGAATAAAGAATTCTTCTGATTTGTTATGGCTTACAATGGCAGTTGACAAAAGATCAGTGTTGGTATTTTCTTTGTACTTAAGCTGAAATAATATAGCTGTTCTGTTCAACCAGATATCATCACTTTCATTCCATTTGTTAAAATATTTTTCCTGAATATGGGCATGCTGTAGGAACAATTTACCGACCAGATGGGTAGCTATAAAGTCTATGGAATCCCACCATTGCTTATATTCCAGCATATATTCTATGGCATAGACATCATCAGATATAGTTTCTTTTAATATTCTGTCCATCATCTCCATTCCAATATACTGATATTCGCGGTAAGGGAGGCTCCATAATCCAATGGCAATATTTTCAGAATCTTTGGGCGAGGGGATACCCTTTTCATTAATGAATTCTCTTAGCAGTATCCGTCTTTCAGGTGATTTTAAACCTAAAAAGTTAAAATGATCTTTCATATATTTTTTCATGGACACAGCGTTCTCCGCATTACGGTGCTGATCCATGAATTTTTGGAGATCCGCAAGGTACTTCATTCCTGATGCGGATTTTTTATTCCGGCCTTAAGCTTTTCTATTGTTTGATTTAATCTTTTTTGACGTGTTTCTTCTTTTTTTGCAGATGCTACCCATTGAGCATATTCATTCTGATTTGTATAGGATAAGGTGTTGTAAAATTCTTTACAGAAAGGATTTTTTTCAAGCTCTTCTTGCAGGATTTTTGGTATTAAAACCTTCTTAGGCCGGGCCTCACCCGGATTTCTTCTATTGAGCTCCTTTATTTCATCTTTAGGTTTAAATCGAAGGGCAGACCAATTTTTATCAATAGCCACTTGCCGTACGGCAACAAAACTATGTTTATCTGCTATATCCCATCCTTTATCCCTTGTGATATCTGTTTGTAACTCACTTCCCTTTTTAGCATAACTGAACCACAATTTTCCATTTTTTCCTAATCGGTTTACTCCCTCTGAAAAATTTTCTGGAATTTCCTCTTCGCGTACGACAAATACCTGAATAAAATCATACTGTTCTTTTTCAGGACGTGTATCAAAGGAAAGACCTTCCCAGTTATCAAGGTAACCTTTTGGGGCATGTAATATTAAAATTGATTCTCCTTCTTTAAAATTTAGCTTTTTTAATAGTGGTTCATTCATGACAACAACATTTTGTATTACTTTAACAGATGAGAAGGAGAATAGATATCTTATACATTTATTATGGTGAATGTACTTAAATTCAATTGTAGGTCATTTTCATTAATAATATGCGATGGAGCAAAATTATAGCTACTTAATTCATTTACAATTCCTTGGCTACCGCTACCACGGATGGATAACTCAGCCTGAAGTAAAAACTGTACAGGGTTCTGTTGAAAAAACAATTCGATATGTCTTAGGACATGAGACATTTAAAACTTTAGGTGTTAGCCGTACCGATGCAAAAGTTTCAGCCAGTCATTTTATTGTACAGCTGTTTACAGCAGAGCCTTTATCGGAATTATCTTTCCTTCAGGATTTAAATAAAAATCTTCCTGCGGATATAAGAGGATTAAAAATTGAATCAGTTATAAGTGGCTTTAATATCATACAATCTGTAAAAGTTAAGGAGTATCATTATCTGTTCTCTTTTGGAGATAAAATGCATCCTTTTTGTGCGGCTATAATGGCAAATTTCCCTGAGGATCTGAATATTGATCTGATGAAAAAAGGAGCAAAATTATTTGAAGGGGAGCATGATTTTAAAAATTATTGTAAGAATACCTCTCTTGCTGCAGATACTACTCGTGAGATCTTTAAGAGTGAAATAGTAGAGAATCATCTTTTTGTTGCAAATTTTTTTCCGGAGAAAAGCTATATCTATCGTGTAGAAGCGAAGGGCTTCATGCGGCATCAGGTGCGTATGATGATGGGGCAGCTAATAGCTTTGGGAAGAAAAGAAATTAGCCTGCAGGATGTAGAAGATTCTTTATTAAAACCTACTAATAAAAAACCTTCTACTGCCCCTGCTCATGGCTTACATTTACATGGTATTGAGTTTTTCCATCATTAATTTTCTTTCAGGCACTCTGTCGGTTTAATACGTGCTGCACTTAAGGCCTGGCTACCAATAGTTAGCCATGCAATTAAAATGGCTATCATCCCTGCGCCTATGAAATAAATAGGGCTTAATGTGATGCGGTAAGCGTATTGTCCCAGCCAGTCTGATACTATAAAGTAGCCGAGAGGCAAAGCTATAACAATGGCTACTAAAATAATTTTGGTGAAATCTTTGGTAAGTAAAGCAATTATACTCCATTCCCCTGACCCCAAAACTTTGCGAATGCCTATTTCCTTTCTTCTTCTTTCAGCAGTAAAAGATACAAGGCCGAATAATCCCAGGCAGGAGATCATAACGGCAATACCTGCAAAGAACCTTGCCAATGCGGTAATCCGTTTCTCCGATTGATATTGAGCCTGGTAAGTTTGATCAAGGAATTGATACTCAAGAATGCCCGCTGAATTATATTCACTATAAACCTCCTCAATCTGCCTGAGTGCTTCTTCTGTTTTTCCGGGTTTTATTCTCACCACCATATAATTCAGATGCTCCGGTGTAACGATTTTAAAAAATGCAGGCTGCACTTCATTATGCAAAGTCTGATAATTAAAATCCTTTACTACCCCAACGATGGTGACTTTATTTCCCCATAAAATAACCTCCTCACCTACAGGTTCCTGCAGCCCCATAATTTCCACTGCAGCTTCATTGACAATAATATTTAAACTGTCGCTTAGAAAATCCGGTGAAAAGGACCTCCCGGATTTTATTTTAAATCCCATAGTTTCGATCAGGTCTTTCCCGACAAATATTTTTTCGAATCGAATATTTTCTTCAGGATCTTTGCCTTTCCATGATAATCCTTCCGTGGAGCCATGAGAACCAATCATTATATTTTGTGATCCGGCGGCATTCTGAACGTTTTCAAGCTGCTTAATGCGATCTATGAAAGTTGATGTATTTCTGCTGATTTTACTGTCTTTTTGAAAAAAGACGATGTTTTCATTGTCATAGCCTAAATCTTTATTAAGTAGATACTTTACCTGGCTGTAAACGACCAGCACCGAAAGAATCAAAGTAATGGAAATAGTAAATTGTATAATTACCAGCCCTTTACGTGTCCAGAGCTCTCCTGTTGAAGTGTTTAATTTTCCTTTTAATACGGTGGCGGGTTTAAAGCTGGATAAGTAGAAAGCCGGATAGCTTCCTGCCAATATTCCCGTTACTATAACAATAGCCAAACAGGTAAGAATGATCTGCCAGTTGTAGTAAAGATTAATGTTTTTCCCCGTAAGCTGGTTGAACATCGGCAGAAACAGCTCCACCAAAATAAAAGCAAAGAATAACGAGATGAAGGCAAGGAAAAGGGATTCCCCCAAGTGTTGTCCTACTATTCCTGAACGTTTTGCTCCAATAGATTTTTTGACCCCAACCTCTTTCATGCGCGTGGAAGCCTTAGCGGTGGAAAGATTCATGAAATTTATACAGGCGATTAAAAGAATTGCTATAGCGATAATAGAGAATAGCTTAACATACTCAATACGGCCACCGCTTTGTTGTCCATTCTCAAATTCATTATATAGATACCGGTCGGAATATTTTTGAGTGAACAGGGTGGCATTAGAAGAGGGAAGTTTTTCCTTTATAAAACCATGAATTTTTTGATCAAATGCTTCTTTATCAACATTTTCTTTTAAAAGCACAAAAGTATGAGGGCCGTGATTATCCCAGTTTAATTCCCGAGCCTCTGAAATGATCTCCTTCCAGGATTCAAAGCTTAACACAAATTCGTACTCCATAGTGACATTTTTGGGCACATCCTGAAAAACAGCTGTTACTTTGGTTGGTACTTTCAAATGCTGTAATTCCCATTCAATCACCTGGCCATAACTCTCCTCAACGGAACCAAAGAGGTTTTTTGCCAATGATTCCGAAATGGCGATATGATTAGCCTCCAGTAAAGCCTCATCTGGATTTCCAAATAGCATTTCATGAGGAAAAACATTAAAGAAATTCTTGCCGGCAAACTGGCCAACGCTATTTACCTCCTTTTCATTGGCTTTCAATAGAAATTTGTCAAACCAACCGGAGGGAGTAACACCACAGGCATATTCTACTTCAGCAAGTTCCTTCGCCATTGTTTCTCCCAGCAAATCGGGTGTAGCTTCCTGCGTGTGGAGCCCTGTGCTAAGTGACTGATTTTCCATTACCTGATACAGGCGGTTTTTGTTCTGGTAATGGTTATCAAAAGAAAGCTCATCATTCACCCACAGGTAAATCATCAATGTGCAGGCAATACCTGTTGAAAGCCCAATAAGATTGATAAGAAATGTGCTTCTGAATCTTTTATAATTTCTAAATATTAGCAGTAAATTATGTTTTAGCATGTAAGATGAAATTTTTTAAAATTAAAATATCAATACATATTCCTTTCCTGATAAAGGCATGCCAACATGTTTTCTGGTCATTTAGAGTAGTTTTTAGACAACTTGTGTTTCTAAATGAAACAGGTAAATGACCGTCTCTGAACGATCCTGCTGGCACCAATACACTTTTATAGTAAAAGATTAATCTCTGTACCCTTTCCAATATCGGAATTAACCGTAATACTTCCTCCATGTAATTTTAAAACCTGGCGCGCAAAACTTAACCCCACTCCTGTTCCTTTCTTCTTAGTGGTAAAAAAGGGTATAAAGATCTTCTCAAGTGTTTCCTTATCCATTCCCGAACCGTTATCTGCAATTTTTATCTGGATCTTATAGTTCTCAATCTTTTGGAGCTGAATTTTTATTACACCATTATTCTGTCCCTCCAGTGCCTCCAGGGAATTTTTTATCAGGTTTATAATTACCTGCTCTATAAGCTCATGATCCAGCCGTACCTTAAGCTCTTTAAAAGAATAATCCTGAACGAGATCAATATTATTCCTTAAAAGGTCGGGATTTAAAAGATTGCAGATCCTATTAATAAGTGCTACGAGATCAGTATCAGCAAGATGTAATTCAGGTGTTTTGGCAAATTCTTTATAAGCATTGACAAACTTTAACAATCCTTTACTTCTGTTTTCAATTGTTTTTAGGCTGGTTAATATATCGGCACGGTCTTCCTGCTCAAGGTCATCCACTGAATCCACACTATTCAACTGCTGGTTTACGGCAGTACTTAATGAAGCAATTGGGGTTACCGAATTCATAATTTCATGGGTAAGCACGCTGATCAGTTTCTGCCATGCCTCTACCTCTTTTTGTTCCAGTTCATGATGGATATTCTGCAAAAGAAGCACATTGAACTTCTCTTCCTGTACAATAAATTTCTTTAATTGTACCGATAGATGTATCATTTCCCCTGCAATGAAAGATTTTATTACCTCACGTTGCCCGGAACGCATCTTCATTAATACTTTATAGAGATTTGGGTCAATATCCTCCAGCTGTTGAATATTCTTTAAAAATGGCTTTTTAAGCAGCGCTTTAGCTGATGGATTCATTAGTGAAATTTCCCCATGCTCCTTAAAGCTGATAATGGAAATGCCAATGTTTTCATTCAGGGTTTTTAAATACTGATAATGAGATTCTTTTTCAATACTAACTTTTTTAAATTCATGAATAACTTCATTAAATACATGGGTGAGCTTCTTTTTGCCACCCTTATTTCCTTTGATAAGACTTGTAAAGCCTCCTTGTTTTATGTTATATAAAAATTGCGAGAGCTCATTATTTATTTTTTCTACATAAAATATCAGATTAACCACAAATCCGATAAGAAGGAGAAGTATAAATAACGGAGTAAATAACCATTCAGTGGTAGTAATAATGAATGCAAGCAATAGCGCCAGAAGGCCTATTATTAGCACTCGCAGGATAATGTTGATCCTAAAGTTCTTAATGAGGTATGCCATATTTATCCATTTTCCGGTACATAGTGGTCCTACCCAGCCCTAATTCTTTGGCAGCCTTGCTTACATTCCCATTAAATTTATCCAGTGCCTGCTGGATTGTGCTTTTTTCAATCTCATCCAAATTTAATGTTTCACTTTTCTGCGGTGATTTACCAGAGTTGCTGAGAATAAAATCATCAGGTTGCAGGATATCATTTTCTGTCATAATAACTGCACGCTCTATAGCATGCTGAAGTTCTCTGATATTGCCGGGCCAGTCGTAGGCACAAAGATAATCCAGTGCCTGATCAGAAATAGAGATTCCATTTTTTCTATATTTCGATGTATATTGATTGATGAAATGCGCAACAAATAATGGCAGGTCTTCTTTTCGATTACGCAAAGGAGGGAGCATGATCTCTATAGTGTTTAGCCTATAAAGCAGATCTTCTCTAAATTCTTTTTCTTCCACCATTTTGATAAGGTTGCTGTTAGTTGCGGTAATTATCCGGCAGTCCACAGGAATAGCTTTATTACTGCCTACAGGAGTAATCATTTTACTTTGAATTGCAGTTAATAGCTTAGCCTGCATAGGTAAGGATAGATTACCGATCTCATCAAGAAAAAGTGTGCCTCCATCTGCCATAGTGAATCTTCCGGCCCTATCCTCACGTGCATCTGTAAAGGCTCCTTTCTTATGCCCGAAAAGTTCAGATTCAAATAAAGACTCGGGAATGGCTCCGAGATCTACTTTTATAAAAGGCTGCTCTTTATGGTTCGAATGTTGATGAATAGCTTGTGCTGCCATTTCCTTTCCTGTTCCATTTTCACCGAGAATAAGGATGTTGGCCTCTGTCGGCGCTACCTTTTCAATGGTTTTAAATACATCCTGTATTGCCGATGATTTACCGATTAGTTCCTGCTGACCACCGGAAAGTAATTTTGTAAGGGATTTTTGTTTGCTCTTTAGATCATTTAGTTCTTTTTTTGACTGGCTGTGCTGAGAGGCAGCATATACTGTGGCTTGTAGCTTTTCATTTTCCCAGGGTTTAACAACAAAATCTGATGCGCCAATTTTCATTGCTTCTACGGCAAGTTTTATATCCCCATAAGCAGTGATCATTATAACCTGCTGCTCAGGTTTTTTTTCTAATATTTCTTTAAGCCAGAATAGTCCTTCTTTTCCGCTTGTCGCTCCGGCAGTGTAATTCATATCCAGCAGGATAACATCATAGCTGTTGTTGCTTATCAGGTAATTGATCTGTTGTGGATTACTCTCAGTAGTAATGTTGCTGAAGTGAGGCTTTAAAACTATTCTTGCTGTATGTAGTACATCCGCATCATCATCAATGATTAAAATATGAGCATTAACCTTTTGCATATGTAATGATACAAAATGGTTTGACATTTGACCTAAGATATGTTCCAATTTGAAACAACTTTCCTCCTGGCCTGTCCTCAACCTTGGCCTGTTCCCCCAATCTTGGCCTGTTCCCCCAACCTTGGCCTGTCCCCCGACAGGCCATTAGTAAAACATAAATGGGAAATTGCGAAGAGAGATATAACGAACTGGCATTCGTAGGGAGACGCTACGAATAGAGTGTGGTAACGAACTGGCATTCGTAGGGAGACGCTACAAATAGAGGAAATAAAAAAATCGGCTGGCGTAACTAAATGCACCAGCCGGTAAAAATTATATATATGACAGCTTAAGCCTCCACTAAATTTTCAGTGCCCCTGGATACAAGCTGTTTCTGCACTTCAACAGGCACCAAAGCATATTCAGCAAATTTGCTGGTAAAACTTGCCCTTCCTTGCGTGAGGGAACGCAGTGTAGTAATATAACGATCAAGCTCTGCTAAAGGTGTTTTGGCATTGATAACCTGGTATTTACCTTTTGTATCAATACCCATGATCATTGACCTTCTGGTTTGAAGATCTGTCATGACCTCACCTATCAACTCTTCCGGTACCAATATTTCCAGATCATAAACAGGTTCCATTAATCTTGGGTCAGCTTTTAGGAATGCCTCCTGGAATGCTTTCATACCTGCAATTTTAAAGGCAATATCATTAGAGTCGACGGCATGCATCTTACCATCATATAGGATAAAACGGACATCCCTTACATAGCAACCAGTAAGTGGTCCTTCCTGCATTTTTTCCATCACTCCTTTAATGACAGATGGAATAAACCGGTTATCAATAGCTCCGCCTACTATACAATTATAAAAGACAAGCTTTCCTCCCCATTCAAGATCATACTCCTGTTTATCGCGAATGTTAAATTCCGCTGGGTCTTGCATTCCTTCCTCATAAGGTTCGATTTTCATTTGGACCTCAGCAAATTGCCCCGCACCACCAGATTGCTTTTTATGTCTGTAATTACTTTCAGCTGATTTATGGATTGTTTCCCGATAAGGGATCTTTGGGGTAACGAAAGTTATATCAAGCTTATAAATATTCTCAAGTGTCCATTTGATCATGTTCATATGAAGCTCGCCCTGGCAACCAATAATCAGCTGCTTTAATTCTTTGCTGATTACAACATCGAGCGTTGGATCTTCTTCCTGAAGTTTATGCAGCACCTCCCCAAGCTTCTCCTCATCACTTTTTCGGTTGGCGATAATTGCAGCGCGGATTCGTGGTTCTGGAAATTTCATAGGAGCAACAGCCAGTTCGGTATCTTTATTTCTCAGCGTATGATTTGTAGATGTGTTCTTAAGTTTCAATGTTGCTCCAAGATCACCTGTGGCAAGCTTTGATACCATATTACGTTTATGGCCATCAATTATAAAGAGCTGGTTTAAACGCTCCACCTGACCGGTCTGGTGATTAATTAATTCATCCCCTTCTTTCAATGTTCCTGATTCAACCTTGAAAAAGGACATCTTCCCCAGGTTCGGTTCGATCTGTGTTTTAAAGATAAAGAGTTCGGAAGGTCCTTTTGGGTCCTTTTCTATTGTTTTACCATCAATGGAAACTTCTGCACTGGCATCTACAGCTGAAGGAGCAACATTATCGATAAAACCCATTAGGCGGCCACTGCCCATATTATTTTTTGCGCTTAAAACAAAAATTGGGAACACTTCATGATTCAGCATTCCCAATTTCAGGCCTTTTCTCATCTCATCTTCACTGAGCGTGCCTTTTTCAAAATAAAGCTCCATTAAAGCCTCATCATTTTCTGCAGCTTTTTCCACAAGCTCATTGTGCAGGCGATCAGCTTTTTCTTTTTCATCTTTTGGGATGGGTAGTTTTTCGGGTTTTCCGCCTTCAGGTCCGAATTTGTACATCTTCATCTTAAGAAGGTCTATTATACAATTAAAATCGGCTCCTTCTTTACAAGGATATTGCATTACAGTAGCTGCGTTTCCAAATTGAGCTTTAACAGACTCTACAGACATCTCAAAGTTAGATTTCGGATGGTCGACCTGATTTATAGCGAAAATAGTAGGCTTATTAAGCTTATCAACATAATTCCAAATATGCTCTGTCCCTATTTCCACACCTTGCTGAGCATTTACTAGAAACACACAGGTATCAGCGACTTTGACAGAAGAAATTATTTCCCCAATAAAATCATCAATACCCGGGGTGTCAAGTATATTGATCTTATAATTACGCCATTCCGTATGTAAAAGTGTGGTGTAAACTG
Source organism: Candidatus Cyclobacteriaceae bacterium M2_1C_046 (assembly GCA_051418055.1). Taxonomy (GTDB): domain Bacteria; phylum Bacteroidota; class Bacteroidia; order Cytophagales; family Cyclobacteriaceae; genus JBPRGH01. The sequence continues at coordinate 240,670 of JBPRGH010000010.1, forward strand.
AGCTTCCCCTTTCATGCTCTATGGCGTGATAATCTGAGACAGTATTATTTTCCTCAACAGTACCTCTTCTGTTGATAATGCCGGCTTCAAAAAGCATTGTTTCTGCAAGTGTCGTTTTCCCGGTCTTTGTACCTCCTAACAAAACAATGTTTTTAATGTGCTTTTCATCATATGCTTTCATATTCGTGCGGTTTTTAAGGGTGAGAGATATCAAAAATTTGACGATATGAATTTAACTCTTAATGGTGGGATAATCAAGGTAAAAAATCATTTCTGGCAATGATAAAAGACAGGAAGGAATTTCAATTAAGAATTGAGAACTATGTATTAACCTATATTAGCTGAGAGTTAAAAGTTCATGCTCCATCTTTCGAAAAGATGTTGCTGTTGGGCTGTTGGATTTGATAAAAGACTTGATGAATGGTTCTCAGGATTATGCTCAATACCTATTTTTAAAAAATATTCCTGATAAGGCAAGTCTGTTGTACCTTGAATATAGTTAGTAATGAAATCTTCTATTTCAGGATAGGTCATGGCGACAAATGCATCAAAGAACTGATCATCACGAAAGGCATTTGCCGGGCCATACATATTAACAAGGTCAAGCACTACTTCTCTCAGGCCTTTTTCTCCATTAGATAATTCCAGCAGCCTAATATCTAATAATGCCGCTACGATAGCACCTCTATTATATACATTGCCAAATTGGGATCCGCCTTCAGCAGTATATGATTGGAGGCTAATGTCTGTTAAGCTGTAGCTTTTATCATAGTAATTTTCATTTGAAATAATCTTAGATTGAAATACTTGTAAAAGACGGTTTATGTCAATGGAATTATTCCTGTAGCGCATCATCCATGCAGCCCATTCAGTAACTCCTTCATAAAGCCAAAGATGTCTTGAGGGTGTTGGGTCCACGAAATTAAAATCTTCTATAATTTCACTATGGATATTTAATGGTGTGACAATATGGAAAAATTCATGCGCTGCAATGTGTTTTATTGTAGAGCTGTATTGATCAACAGGAAGTTCTTTCAGGACATGCACAGAACTATAAGAGTGCTCTAAAGCGCCAGCTGATACTTCAAAATGGTACAGAAAACTATAATTATCTACAGGAAGTACTTTTAAAAAAACTTTTGCATCATTAATTACCTCGTCTACCTGAAATTTAATATCAGCCGAAGTATTTATCCCTGTTGTAGAATACGTCCAGATATCAACTACGGTCTGATCTACAGTGGTAGAGGCAGCTGTAAGTTGCCCTAAAAGAATAGGCGAATCAGCAAGATGATCATAATCAGTTGCAGTGTAAAATCCATTATCATCAATTGGTAAAGCAGTTCCAATGATCCAGTTAGCAGGATGTTCAATATCCACCACATAATTCATTTCTTTCAGGCCTGTAGGATATCCAAGTACAGCAAAAGTATTGATCAGACTATGATCATCCTCAATAGATGTCCCTGCCATTTTATAAATAAAATCTATTGGCTCTTTTTCATCCCAGGTTTCGCGGATGCTATATTCTATAATAGCTGTCTCTCCGGGGTTTAATAATTTCCACTGATTAGTTGAGATTTTTTCAAATTCCAGTAAATTATAATTCTCATCGAATGGGCTAAAACCCTCTACATAATTGCCAAAATTTAAATTATCATAGGTTCCGGGAGCTGTGGCAGGGAATTGGAAAATGCTATTTGTTTCAGTAAGATTATCAACAAATACGCGTACTTTAAAACTATCTCCGGAACGGTCATTCAGGTTTATTGAATAGAAAACGGATTCGCTTAATGATATTGATTCAGGAGGCTGGGGTATTGCATTTTCAATTTCAGTATTACATGAATTTAATGAAATTACTAATGCAGAGAATGCCAATAATAAGGAGCCGGAATGTTTCATAGAATTCCTGTTTATTTCTTAAACGTAATTTAATTTCAAAATTATAGTTTTTCAAAATTGTTGTGTTATTAGATTTTGAAATTACCACAGTGATTATTACGTATAAAAAATTAATACGGCTGCCTGAAAAGCAAACTAACTGTCCCGAATATTACCATAGTGTGGAATTTTTAAGAAAATATGGAATAAAAATTTAGCTGTAGAGGTGTCGAATTATCCTCTTTATTTTCTTTTGCCAATAACATAACACGCTAGTAATCAGTAAATTTGAGAGAAATTGTTTAAACTATATATTTATTTTGTCCTAATAGGCCAGCAATTGGCGCAATCCTTGAATAGTTATATGTAGCAAGCAAAAAAATGTTTAATCAGGCCACACTGGCTGTAAAAATATAGGATTATGAAAAGGATACTGACAATAGCGATTATGTTTATTTTCAGTGCAAATTTATATGCACAGGAGATAAGTGAAGTAACGGATATGAAGAAACGTAAGGCTGCAAAAGCAGAAGTAGAAGCAGCAATTGATAGGGAGATACAATCTGAGGAGGAATTTGTAACTACGTATATGTGGCTTATGGAAACCCCTATCCATTTGAATGTGGAAAAGCGACAGATAGTGAATGCGGCTATTTCAAATTACATTGAAGAAAACCCAGAAATAAATATTGATCCGGATATAAAGTTATTGAAATTTGCAGAAGTAACACCGGAACTATTACCGGTATTTATGGGGGGATATGCCATATATGTTTTTGATAATGAAAATCCAAATCCTGTACAGGCTAATGTAGCCGGCGCGGAAAAGTTAATAGAATACTACGAAAATAACAGAGAATTTCTTGAAAAGAACAGACAAATCGAAAAGCTTATTCGAAAAGAAGATAAAGATAAGCTGGAACAGTATATTGAGCGCAAGACTAAATAGACATAAGACATAATCAGCAGATATTAAAAAATGCTGCCTTTTTAAAGGCAGTATTTTTTTTATAGTATTTCTATTCGATTACGATGCATTTCAATTTTATCTTCGGTCTCAAGCATCTTGAGCAACCGGGAAACAACCACACGAGATGTATTTAATTCACGTGCTATCTCCTGATGAGTTTTATAGATATTAAAATCTCCTGTCGACTGCTTTATGTCAAGTAGATATTCCATTAGCCGTTCATCCATTTTTTTAAAGGCCAAAGTATCAATTGCACGAAGCATCTCATCAAATCTATTGCTATAACTTTGCAGTATATACTTTTTCCAAGAGCTGTATTTAAACCATTCATCCATAAAGCGTACGGGAATATTACATACAATTGCATTTGTTTCGGCAATGGCTTTTATCTGGCTTTGCTTATCCTGCATGCAGCAGGTTAATGACATAGCGCAGGTATCTCCTCCGATCAGGTGATAAAGAAAAATTTCATTCCCTTCATAATCTTCCCTGATAACTTTAATGGAACCTTCGATTACCAGCGGGATCATTTTAATGTACTTATTATATGTGATCAGGATCTCATTTTTCTCTACTTTTTTAATTTTACCGTTCTCCTCAATTTCCCTTATAAGCTCGGGTTCAAGAATATTTTCATATATGTTTTTTAAAAGATCGTCCATTATTTTTATTTCAGTTTTGATACAACTTCAATTTTATTGTGCAGGGTATTATGTACGGGGCATTTATCAGCTATTTCAAGTAACCTCTGCCGCTGTTTATCGTCAAGATCACCAATAACTTCAATAATTCGTTCAATCCGATCAATTTTAGGATTCTTTTCATCACATTTATCACAATCTTCTGCATGCAGCTTATCATGTTGCAAATGTACTCTTATTTCCTCCAGGGGCCACTTTTTTCGGTCAGCATACATTCTTAGGGTCATGCCGGTACATGTGCCTAATGCTGCAACTAAAAGATCATATGGTGTGGGCCCCAGATCTGTGCCACCTACCGATTCAGGCTCATCTGATAAAAATTTATGCTGCCCTGTTTTTACCAATGTAGTATAACCGTCATCACCGGTTCGTGTTAAAACACGTTTTTCACTTTTTATATCAACTCGCTCATCAGGCATATTCAGATATCTGTCAGACCAGGTATCTATTAGCCGCGCTACATAAAGTGAATCTTGCTTATTTGATAGCAGGTGATCGGCTCCATCAAGGGATATGAAGCTTTTAGGATGTAAGGCCTTTTTATATATCTTTTTGGCATTTTCAATATTCACTATTTTATCCTGTGGTGAATGAAGAATTAACACTGCAGCATTAATATTTTTAAGGCATTCCTCTAATTCGTACTTTTCCAGGTCATCAAGAAATTGTTTTTTAATGGTAAAAGTCCTTCCCCCCAGATTTACTTCAGCTTTACCTTTCTTGTTGATCTCTTCTATATTTTCTTTTAATAATTTTTTTACATGGGGAGGATCTGCAGGAGCACCTATCGTTACAACAGCATTTACGGATTCAATTTCCCTTGCTGCACGTAAAACAGCAGCTCCACCAAGTGAATGGCCGATCAGTAACTGTGGGGCTTTAAATTTATCGCCGAGAAAATCAGCAGCCGAGATTATATCCTGAATATTACTTGAAAAGTTAGTTTCGGAAAATTCACCCTCACTCTCACCCAAGCCGGTAAAGTCAAACCTCAGGACACCTACTCCCTTTTTACTCAATTCACGGGAAAGATTATTTGCCGCTGTTAAGTTTTTTCCGCAGGTGAAGCAGTGGGCGAAGATTGCAAAAACCTCCGCCTTACCTTCGACAGGAAGCTCCAGCCGCCCTGATAATTTTTGATCCTCTTTATTGTAAAAAGTGATAGTTTTTGAATTCATAGCTGTTAAAATTATTACCTTTTATTAAAGAATTTATTAAAACATATGTAATATTATTTCTTATTTTTAGCGATTATAAATTTTTTATTTGGCAGACAAGCACAAGCTTTGCAGTTGTATTGTGGCCATATGTATAAAATTACAAATTCTTGAACAGAAGTAGATTTAGAGAGTCAGAGAATGTGATAGATCAGGATGTGCTGCATAATCTTTTTGATAGAAATCAGGATGCGGTAATAATCACTGATTTAGATTTGACTATTTTATATTCTAATCAATCTGCATCTAAATCATTTTCAAAAACACAAAAACTAAAGCCCGGAAAAAATCTTATTCTTCAGTTTGCCGAACTGAGCAGTAAGATAGATAATCTAACTCATCTAAAGAATGGGCTTTCAACAAAATTTTCCGTTTTTATTGAATCAAACCCGTATAAGTTTTCGGCCTCTCTGATGGCCTTAAGTGAGAGGGACTATTTTATATTTATAATCACAAAGGAAAAAAATAAGGCTAAAAAATCTGTTGAAAGTATTTTTAAGCCTCTGGTACAGCAGTCGCCTATTGCTACGGCAATATTTACCCCTCAGGGAAAGCCAATTTATATTAATAGGGCTTATGGAGAGCTATTTTCAATCACCAGCGATTTTAATGATTTTGTGCTTGAAAATTATAATCTGTTCAATGATGAGCAGATTGTTGATTCAGGACTTTTACCTTTTATAGAAAAAAGTATTAGTGGAGAGACTGTAGAAATACCTACTATTCTTTATAATCCGGCAAAATCATCAGTTCTTAGCAAGGCAGGCATAGACCAGGAAAAATTTGTAAAGGGAAGTATTTTTCCGGTCAAGAATGATCACCAGGAGGTAAATGAAATTGTTATAGTTTTAAATGATGTAACCTTTCAAAAGCAGGCCGAACAAATTTTAACAGAAGCACATCTTAAATTTCAGATGTTAAACCTGAACCTACCGGGAGCAATATATGAATATGAAAAAAGCCCTGATGGTAAAAAAGGTAAATTCATTTACATGAGCCAGGGTTGCCAGGATATTTTTGGCATCGAACCTGAGTTGGTAATGAGAGATGAAGATACTATTAATGGTTTACTACATCCAGATGATATATCCTCTTACAGGCAGACGCTTGCGGAATCGGAAAAATATAGCACACACTGGCAATGGGAAGGAAGAATTGTGGTTCGGGGAATGGTCAAATGGATAGAGGCCAAATCAAGTCTCCGGATCCAGCCCGATGGCAGGCATATCAGCTATGGTGTTTTACTTGACGTAACGGAAAAGAAAAATGCCGAGAAGCAATATCAGGAAAGTGAGGAACGCCTTCGGCTCGCCCTTCAAAGTGCACAGATAAATCTTTGGGAATGGTCGGATAAATCGGGTAAAGTTTTCCTTAATGTTAATTGGGCCGAGAAATATGGATTTAGTAATGAAGAAGCGGCAAAATTTGATGATTGGAAAAAATTAGTTCACCCAGACGACCTTAGTGGTGTCGAAGAAAGGTTCTCAGAGCTTTTAAAAGGCGAATCAAAACATTTTGAGGCGGAATACAGGGTGCTTTGTAAAAATGGTGATTGGTCCTGGATACTTGATAAAGGAAGAGTGGTGGAGGTTTATGACAACGGCAGCTGTAAAAAAGTTGTAGGGACACAGGTTGACATAAATGATCGCAAAATATCCGAGGCTATAATTCGGAAGAACGAACAGTTATTTACACAGCTGTTTGAAAATGCACCCGTGGGAATTGTACTACTTGATGAAAAGCACCGTGTGGTACAGATGAATAAGGGATTTGAGGACCTATTCGGATATTCCAGAAAAGAAATCATCGGAAATGCCTTAAATAAATTAATCGTTCCTAAAGAGCTTGTTAATGAAGCGCATGAAATAAATGTACTTACCGGAGCTGGAAAAGTGGGTAAGCTTGAATCAGCAAGAAGGAATAAAGATGGGGAGCTGATACCTGTTATTATTTATGGGGTGCCGGTAATGCTTAACAAGAAAACGATTGGTATTTATGGAATATATGTTGATATCAGTGATCGAAAGAAAGCAGAGCACGAGCTACAGATAAGAAATGATGAGCTGGATAATTTTGTATATAAGGTATCCCATGACCTCAGGGCTCCCTTATCATCAATTTTAGGATTGGTTAATCTTGCTCATCTTGAAAATAATTATGATGACCCCAGAGAATATATTAATTTAATAGGGCAGCGTGTAAGACAATTGGATTCGTTTATAAGTGATGTGCTCAGCCATTCAAAAAACCTGAAGCTTGAAGTATCAGTTGCTGAGATAGATTTCCATCAGATCATCTGTAGATGTTTTAAAGACCTGAGTTATTTGCCAGGGGCTGAAGGTATTAAGCATCAAATTGAAATTTCGGGCAAAACTTTTTATAGTGATCCATGGCGTGTTAATGAAATATTCAGGAATCTTATTTCCAATGCAATAAAGTATATGAATAAAGAGGAGAAAGATCCATTTATTTCAATTAGCATAAAAACGAATAGCCGCTCATCAAAGATTGTTTTTAGTGATAATGGAATGGGCATTGATAAGAGCATGCAGACCAGGATCTTTGATATGTTTTATCGTGCTACTACTTCATCTGAAGGTTCCGGAATTGGATTGTATATTGTAAAAAATGCTATCGAAAAACTCGGGGGTAGCATATCTGTTTTGAGTGAACCTCTAAAAGGGACTACCTTTGAGCTCGAAATCCCAAATATAAAGCCGTAAGCATAGTTAAGTATGGAAACTATAGAAGTAAACTCACCGAAGCTGGTGAAGGAATTTATTCAGCTGCCGGTAAGATTATATAAAGACGAGCCAAACTGGATCCGGCCGTTAGACAAAGACATTGAAAATATTTTTGATCCAAAAAAAAATAAATTTTTCAGGCATGGAGAATGTATTCGGTGGGTACTTAAAAATGAGGAAGGGCAGACAATAGGCAGAGTCGCTGCATTTATCAATAAAAAAACATTAACAAAAGATAATGATCAGCCTACCGGGGGCATGGGCTTTTTTGAATGTATAAATGATCAAATAGCAGCTTTTTTGTTATTCGATCAATGTAAAAAATGGCTTCAGGATCGAGATGTGGAGGCTATGGATGGCCCGATTAATTTTGGTGAACGTGATAAATGGTGGGGTTTATTAGTCGATGGTTTTAACCTTGAGCCAAATTACTGCTGTAACTATAATTTCCCATTCTATCGGGAATTTTTTGAGGCCTATGGATTTAAGGATTATTTTAAGCAATTTACCTATGGAAGGAAAGTTAAAGATCCTTTCCATCCGAAGATCTATGAAAAGGCACAAAAGATAATGGGTGACCCCGATTATCATTTTGAGCCAATGAAACTCTCACAGCTCAAAAAATATACGGAAGATTTCAGGGCAGTTTATAATAAAGCCTGGGCAAAGCATAGTGGTGTTTCAGAGATATCCTCTCTGCAGGCTAAAAATTTGATGAAACAGATAAAGCCTATCATTGATCCTAAAATTATCTACTATGGATATTATAAAAATGAACCTGTATCTTTTTATCTAAACCTCCCGGAAGTGAATCAAATATTCAAGCATGTCAATGGGAAGCTGGATCTTATTGGTAAACTTAAATTCCTTTATCACAAATGGGCTAAAACTTATGACAAAATGTTTGGAGTTGTATTCGGAGTAGTTCCTGAGCATCAGGGAAAAGGGGTTGAGGGTGCCATGGTAGTTGCGACGGCTGAGATGGTCCAGAAAAAATATACAAGATATGATACTGTTGAAATGAATTGGATCGGAGATTTTAACCCAAAGATGATCAGAGTTGTTGAACAGGTTGGGGCGGATATCGTAAAGACGCATATTACTTATCGAAAACTTTTTGACGAAAGTAAGCCCTTCAAACGAGCGCCACTTCAGGGATAATTTTTAAAACATCAATGGTTGGTAAATTGAAGTTTAAATTTTTCATAAAAAATTTGGCCAAGGGTATCCTTACACTTGCCCTTCTAATGATTGGAATTATTTTATTAAATAAAAATTTAGAAGGTGGAGGATTTGAATGGGCGGCAGCGTTGCACCCTCTGTTGGTATATTTTGTATTTCTTGTTTCCGAGGTTGTTTTCGGCATCATTCCACCTGAATTCTTTATGGTATGGTCTGTCGACAGTGGCCTTTATGATGTTTATGCCCTTGACATATTATTTCTCAGCATCATATCTTTTGGGGCGGGTATAGTAGGTTATTATATTGGATCTCTCATGGTCTACAGCTCCTGGTACCCCAAATTTAAAGAGAGGTTTTTATTAAAATATGAAAATCAACTTATGCAGTATGGAGGTTTCCTGATTTTTGTAGGGGCATTAACCCCTCTTCCATTTTCAGCCATCTGCATGCTGGTAGGGGCCTATGGGTATCCTTTTAAAAAGTTTTTATTTTTTGCCTCTTTCCGGTTTGTTCGCTATGCTTTGTATGCCTTTGTTATATGGGAAGCTTTAAAAGTTTAAACATTAAAGTTATCTTTGCTAACTTATGAAAAAGGGAAAAACAGCAGTATTATTAGTGAATCTTGGTTCTCCGGATAGCCCAAAGGTTGGAGATGTAAGACGGTATTTAACTCAATTTTTAAATGACCCCCGTGTAATTGATGTTCCTGCTATTTGGCGGAAGATCCTGGTAAACCTGATCATTGTTCCGTTCCGTTCTCCAAAATCAGCTAAAATTTACCAGGAGCTTTGGACGGATGAAGGATCTCCCCTAATTACAATAAGTAAAGATCTGCAGCAGGAAGTTCAAAGATCATTGCCGGATGATTATGAAGTTTTCCTGGCAATGAGATATCAGAACCCTTCTCTTGAAAGTGTACTAAAGGAAATTAAAAAAGGATACTTTCAAAAGTTACTTGTTATACCACTTTTCCCACAGTATGCCTCTGCCACATCCGGGTCTGTTATTGAAGAAGTAATGCGAATAGTTGGAAAATGGTGGGTAATCCCTGAATTAAGGTTTATAAGTCAGTTTTATGATCGTGAAGATTTTCTGAAGGCCTGGATAGAAAGAGGAAAAGAGCATAATATTGAAGAGTATGAGCATGTGCTGTTTTCTTATCACGGTCTGCCGACCCGCCAGGTAGACAAAGTATATGAAGAAGGTCTTTGTGAGGATAGAGATTGTGAAGAAGAGATCATCAGGGAAAATTACTATTGCTACAAAGCCACCTGCTATGATACTACAAGAAAGATCGCCAAAGCGTTAAATATTCCGGAAGATAAATATACTGTTGCTTTTCAGTCGAGGCTTGATAAAAACTGGCTGGAGCCTTTTTCAGATAAAGTAGTAATTGAAAAAGCTAAACAAGGTATAAAGAGTTTACTCGTTTTCTCACCTGCCTTTGTGGCAGATTGCCTTGAAACCACAATTGAAATTGGTGTGGAATATGAGGAACTATTCCATGAAAATGGAGGAGAAAAATTAACACTGGTGGAATCACTAAATACACATCCTCAATGGGTTAAATCCCTTGCCGGGATGATAAAAGAGGTTATTTAATCTTTTAGCGAAAAAATAATAAAAACATAAAATAGCTTTCTTACACGTGTTTTAATTTTAATTAGTGCCCTATTACATCCATAATTTTATGATTGCAGCCATTTCTCCCAATAAAAAAAATTAATATTGGGAGAAATTCTTCCTTTTCCTTACCTTGTAAGTCCGTTTACTTTTTTTAATCTTGCAGTATAAACTTATCTAATTATTGTTTATGAGGATCTATATAAAATATTTTCTGCTTCTTCTTCTATCCGCAGTCTTTTTAAATGCTAATAGTCAGACACTTACAAATATAAGAGCAGAAGCAAAAGGAGAAGTGGTTATTATTAACTATGACCTTATAGCTCCACAGTCAGATCAAAAATTTGATGTAAAGCTATATGCTTCCCACAATAATTACTCCAGCCCTTTGAAATTTGTTTCCGGTGATGTGGGAGAAAATGTTCAGCCGGGTACAAACAAACGAATTCAATGGGATGCAAAAGCTGAGCTTCAGAAATTTGACGGGAATATTACATTTGAAGTACGGGCCACTACAGCCATGCCCGCCGTTTCCTTTACAAATCCAACAAAAGGAACAAAATTTAAGCGTGGCAAAACTTATCCCATCGTTTGGGAGGGTGGATCTGCTAGTAAGGAATATGAACTTGAGCTTTATAGAAATGGAGTTAAACAGCAGACGATAGGTACGGTTGAGGATAATCAAAGATTTACATGGGCTATCCCCATTAAAGTCGATAATGCAAAAAATTATACAATAAAACTTGTTGATGGCAATCAGCCGGTGGCAGAAAGCCAGCCATTTACGATAAAAAGGAAAGTGCCTTTGGGGTTAAAAATTATTCCGATAGTGGCAGTAGGAGTTGGTGCAGGTGTTTACTTCATGTTAAACTCTATTACTACCACCCCTCCTCCAGTTATTGAGGAAGATCCGCTTCCTGAGGCGCCATCTGCTCCAACCGGAGGCTGATATAAATTGCTGAAATATTTATGACTTTATTTTGATAAAAAATATATGAAAAGAATTTTTACCTTAATTGCTGCTTTATCCTGCTTCATTGCCCCTGCTTTTAGCCAGACTTTCTCTGAAATTAGTGCCGGAGATATCACATCTGATTTTAATAGCTCCAGAGCATTAGCTGCAGGAGATTACAATAATGATGGCTATATCGATATTTGGGTAGGTTATTATGGATCTGCGAATATCCTTTACAGAAATAATGGAAATAATACCTTTACTGCTATTTTTAATGAAGGTGTAAGCAGTGCCTCCCATGATGTTAAAATGATAGATTTTGACAATGATGGTTGGCTTGATTTATTTACCTTGAATTGGGGCACAGAAAACTCCTTACATAAAAATAATGGTGATGGTACATTTACAAAATTATCTTCTACGGCTACACCTCAAAGCTTGAATGGTTCTTTTGATGCCACATGGGGAGATTATGATCAGGATGGTTATTTAGATCTGTTTGTTTCTAATTTAGGTGATAAAAACCAACTTTTTCGCTATGATGGCTCATCCTTTACAGAAGTTGCATTAGATACTGCTCGGAAATATAGTATTATGGCAACCTGGGTAGACTGGAATGCTGATAATCATTTGGATTTAGTAGTTATCGATGATAATAAGAGCAATGATATCTATACTAATAATGGCGATGGGACATTTACAAAGCAAACAAACCTCACATTATCCAATAGTACCTCAGCTCTGAGATCTGCTTCTTGGGGGCATTATAATAATGATGCGTTACCAGATCTATATGCTGCATTAAGTACAATTAATGATGGGTTTATTTACATGAATACTGGTTCTGATTTTAATGTATCAAGTCAAACAATAGGAGGTGGTGGATTTTCTACCCCGGGTGATATTGATAATGATGGAGATCTGGATATTGTAATGAACAGATCAGGATATAAGCCTACTATGCTGGTAAATGATGGTAATGGAATATTTACTTCGACTGAATTTGGAGCAATACATGGAGTGCCTGCACAGGGTAGTATACTGGTAGATATTAATAATGATGGCCTCCTCGATGTTATTCAGGGCGATTATGATCAGGCTTTTCACACTCATGTGTATTTAAATACCACAGTAACTTCAAATAATTTTATTACACTTAATCTGGAGGGTGTATTAGGAAATACTTCAGCTTTAGGAGCCGTTGTGACTATTTATACTCCTGATAAAACGATAACCAGATCAATTTATAATAGTACAGGGCAAAAGAGCCAAAACCCATCGCTTTTGCATGTTGGTTTGGGTACAACAACATCAATTAACGATATACGTATCCAATGGCCTGATGGGACCGCGAAATGGTATAGTGGTTCATTATTCACTCTTAATCAGATTAACAAAATATCGGGAATTGGCCCTAACCTCAGGGCTTATAAAGATAATTATCTGGAGAATAAGGTTACGCGTGGCCAATCTTATGATTTATGGACATATATAAATAATAATGAGAGCTATGCTTCAGGAGCATTTACTGTAAAACATTATATTTCAACGGATAGCATTATTGATGGCGCTGATATAATGCTTGATTCCGTAAATATGGAGGCGATTGATGCATTTAATGGACGATGGGCCTATATAAATTATACAGTACCTGCTGACCTGGCTCTTGGAAATTATTATCTGATTGTTGATGTGGATGCTAATGATGAAGTCACTGAAACGAAGGAAGAAGATAATTTAGTTCATTATGCCATAGAAGTGATAAATTACCAGGTGCCTAACCTCTCGGCCTCTACATGGCTTAATAGAAATTCCTATAACGCCGGAACTGCCTTCGATATCAATACCTCCCGGATAACTAACTGGGCTGATACAGCTGCCTCCAATGCAGAGTTGCGGTATTATATATCTATAGATCAGGAGGTAAGTGCAGATGACTCTCTGCTATACAGCAATTTTTTTGATTTTGAGGCAAATTCTTATATAGAGTTAAATCCGGCATTAACAATACCTGCGACAATTCCTGTGGGTTCTTATTATTTAATCACAATAATAGATCCGGATAATATAATAGAGGAAGGCCTTGAAACAGATAACAAAAGTGCAACCTGGTTTAATGTTACAGCAAATCCAGTAACACCTAGTCAATTATCAGCGACTGCTATTAGTACAACAAGGATAGACCTTACATGGAAAGATAACTCTACCGTTGAAACTGAATATCGGGTATATCGTGATGGAATATTGATTGCAACTCTTGCAGCAGATGCACAGTATTATTCTGATGCCGCAGTGAGCGCAGGTGTTGAATATTCTTATACTGTTGAAGCTTATAATACTTCCGGCACTGCTTCTTCAGGTGCAGTATTAATTACCATTGATGCTTCAACTGATGCTGAATTACTGGTTAATAATACAACGGTAGCCCCTGTTATTGAAGGAGGTTTCTCTATTGCAAGTGCATGGGGAGATTATAATAACGATGGATTTGAAGATCTATATGTTGCTAATTATGCAGAAACCAACTTCCTATACCAGAACAATGGAGATGGAACTTTTACAAAAATTACAGGTGTAGCTCCCGTTTCGGTGGTAGGGAACTCAGTAAATGCATCATGGGCAGATTTCAATAATGATGGCTGGATTGATCTTATGGTGATTAATTATGGGGAGGCAAATAATCTTTATAAAAATAACGGAGACGGAACATTTACAGATATTGCTACTGCTGCCGGAGTTGCCGCCAGTGGTGATCATGGTGTCACATGGGGTGATTATGATAAAGATGGATTAATTGATTTATTTATTGCCAGTACATCTGGTGTTAATAATAATCTTTATCGTAACAATGGTGATGAAACTTTTACTTCAGTAGCTATATCCGGAATGACAGATAGCGGTGGCAATTCAATCAATGCTATTTGGTTCCATGCAAATTATGATGAATGGCTGGATTTGTTTGTAGTAAATGAAAATGAAGCCAATCAGCTTTTTATGAATAATCAGGATGGAACTTTTTCTCAGGTACTTTCGGGTAAAATAGTTACAGATATTGAGGCATCATTTGGTGTAAGTGTGGGTGATTATGATAATAATGGCTATCAGGATGTTTACGTGGTAAATAAGGGTCAAAGCAATTCACTTTATAGGAATTATGGCTGGTCATTCGAAAAAGTAAATGTCGGAGTAGGCGGAGGTATTGCAAATTCCGAAAGCAGCACATGGGCAGATTTTGATAATGACAGTGATTTAGATCTTTTTGTTGCTAATTCCGGTGAAAATAATATGCTCTTTAGAAATAATGGAGATAATTCATTTACTTCATTATTAGTAGGTGCTGCCGTTAATGACGGTGGAATGGTTTCAACATCTTCTTCCTGGGCTGATGTTAATAAAGATGGTTTTATGGACCTGTTTGTAACTAACGCATCAAGCCAAAATAACCTTCTTTATATCAATGCAACCAATGCCAATAATTATATTGCTTTCACTCTAAAAGGGATCGAAGCTAACAATTCAGCAATTGGATCTAAAGTAAGGATTGAAACTTTTGATGGTACGAATACTCAATATCAATACGGACAGGTACTTTCAAATACAGGATCAAGAGGGGAAAATTCTCTAACTGTTGAATTTGGCTTGGGTACAAAAACTGTTCAGGAGGTATTTGTGCGCTGGCCTAATGATCGATATAATTACTACGATCAGCTAGCCATAAATCAAACACACATATTATATGGTATGGGTGTTGACCTTATTCCTTCTTTATCAAGTAGTGTTAAAACAGTGGTTAAGCAGGGGAGTGATTTTAATATAGATGCATGGGCCTATAATCAAAGTGAATATCCTGCGGATTCTTTTAAAGTATCTTATTATTTATCGGCAGATACAGTAATGAGCAGTGGAGATATTTTACTAGAAACAGTAAAAGTAGATTCAATTGATGCCTATGGATCTCAATATGTAGGTATTACAAAAAATACAGGTAGTTTCCCTCTTGGCACATATAAACTGCTGATGATGATAGATTCTGAATTTGACCAAAGGGAAACAATAGAAGAAAATAATCTCATTTTTAGAGATCTCACAATAACAGACCAGGATTTTTCTGATATACAAGCTTGGGTGGGTACGGAGCTTTATAGTTTTAACCCAGGCACAAAAGTTGATATTTTTGGCCAGCTCTATAATAACAGTGAATTTGATGCTCCAAAAGTTTCTTTTGAAATGTATTTTTCAGAGGATAATATAATAAGTAATGATGACACAATAATAATGACAGTTGATTCTGTCAATTTACCTCATTACTCATCTTATGCTATTGATACTGCTTATACCATACCAACAGGAACAACACAGGGAGATTATTATATAATTTTAATGGCCGATCAGGATAGCCTGTTGCTGGAAGGAAGTGAGACAAATAATAAAAATAGTGCATATATTTTTGTTTCTGATTTTCCGGCAAGACCTACAGATCTTATAACCACAGTAGTTTCTACAAGCCAGATAGATCTGTTCTGGAAGGATAATTCAAATAATGAAACAAGCTATACTGTAGTGAGGGATGATGTTGTTATAGCTACTTTAGGGGCTGATGCAACAAGTTATTCTGATAATTCAGTAGCAATAGATGTTGAATATACCTATTATGTATATGCGACAAATAGTTTTGGAAACTCATGGCAGTCTAATCAGGCGACAGGTTTAATTGCTAATATCCCGGAATTATTAATCCCTGTTACTACTGGGAATGTCATTTCCGATGGAGGTAGCTCTACGGGAACTGCCTGGGGAGATTATAATAATGATGGCTTTTCAGATCTTTTTATCACAAATACTTCAGGTGAGAACAATTTCCTTTATCAAAATAATGGAGATGGATCTTTTACGAAAATAACCAGCGGTATCCTTACTACAAGTGGAGGTAATTCTTTAAATGCTGCCTGGGCAGACTATAATAATGACGGTTGGCTTGATCTTTATGTAGTAAACAGTAATCAGGATAATTTCCTGTATAAGAATAATGGCGATGGGACATTTACAAATACAGCTTCATCTGCCGGTGTGTTATCAGGAGATATGGGTGCTGCATGGGGCGATTATGATAATGACGGCTGGCTTGATCTTTATGTGACAAATGGTAGCGGTAATAACAATTTACTTTACAAAAACAATGGTGACGGTACTTTTACATCCATGTCAATAACAGGTCCGACCACAAGTGGAGGTAATTCCATAATGGCCAACTGGATTGATTTTGACAATGATGGATGGCAGGATCTTTTTGTGGTGAATTTTGAAGAAGCAAATCAGCTATTTGTTAATAATGGCGATGGAACTTTCATAAAATGGAATGATGGAGAAATTGCCTTTGATGTAGAAGCATCCTGGAGTGCCAGCTGGGGGGATTATAATAATGATGGATATGCTGACCTTTTTGTGGCTAATAAGGGCCAGAATAATTCACTGTATAGAAACTGGTATGGAGGTTCTTTTGAAAAGATCACTGGTGATGACATAGTTCAGGGAGGAGGAAATTCTGAAGGTAGTGATTGGGGTGATTATGATAATGATGGTGACCTTGACCTTTATGTGGCGAATGTTTTTGAAAATAATATGCTGTATCAGAATGATGGCAATGGCACTTTTACCCGAATAGTACTGGGAGCTGTTGTAAATGAAGGATCTATGATCTCAAATAGTGCAGCTTTTGCAGATATCAACAATGATGGATTTTTAGATCTTTTTGTAACAAATGCAGCTGGACAAAATAATCTGCTCTACTTAAATAGTACTAATGCCAACAACTGGGTAAAAGTTAAACTTGAAGGAATTGCTGAGAATTCGTCAGCTGTTGGGGCTCGGGTAACATTGAGAACAGCATCTAACTGGCAATACAGACAGGTCCAGACTTCTACGGGTGCTCGCTCACAGGGATCCCTGGAGCTTGAAATTGGACTTGGAAATGAAACCATTATTGATGGATTATCTATACGGTGGCCAAATGGTTACTGGAAGGATTATACGGTTCCTACTAATCAATTGACAGTGATAAAAGGAATGGGCCCGGAAATGTATGGGTATTATGAACAAGGCATGGCTCAGAAAATAAAACAAGGTAATGATTTATCTATTGAAGCGGTTGTTCAAAATACAGAATCTTATGATATAGACTCTGTGGAAGTTAGATACTATATTTCAACGGATTCATTACTTGATGGGGCGGATCTTGTTCTCGACAGTATTACAGTATACAACATTGGTCACATGGCACAAGGATTTCCGTATACGACAGTAACAATACCAACTGATTTAGCTATTGGTCAATATTTCTTATTAATGAATGTTGACCCGGAAAATAAGGTACGTGAACTCGACGAATCAAATAATCTGACCTTTATTAACCTTGAGATAATAAATTATGATCTTCCTGATCTCGGCGTTTCATTATATTCAAATCGATATACCTATAATGCCGGAACTAACTTTGATTATTCAATAAATATCTATAATTCAGGAGATGTTGATGTGCTGGATGTGCCGGTTAGCATATATCTTTCAACTGATAATGTTATTGATGCGGGGGATGAATTATTAGGCACCAGTAATTTTGATCTGCCTATAGATGCGCAAATAGTAATGGATACTACCTATGCCTTGTCAGGAACTCTTGCCAGTGGAACATACTATTTAATAGGCGCAATTGATGAAAGCCAGGTACATGAGGAAAAGACTGAGACAAATAACTTTTCAGCTATGGAGTTTGCTATTGTTGATTACCCTGCCGCTCCGACAGATCTTGTTGCTAATGTATCAGGTGAAGGGCAAATCGACCTGACATGGACAGATAACAGCAATAATGAGCTTAAGTTTGAAGTTTACAGTGGTGAAATAAGCAATGTAATACTTGTTGAATCATTGGCAGCGAATACGACAGCATATACACTTACAGGTCTTACTGCTGACTCTACTTATACTTTTTATGTTGCAGCTTCAAATAATGCAGGATTAACATATACGCAAACAGATATAACTCTTTTGGCAACTCCTACAGGTCTTACGACCAGCATATCGGCCAGTTCCACAATAGAGCTTTTGTGGTCAGATAATAGTGCAATGGAGACAAGTTATGAAGTAGAAAGGAATGGCACTGTAATAGCGTCAACAGGTGCTGATGCCACTATTTATAATGATGCTAACGTAGAAGCTCAGGTGGAATATACCTACAGGGTTAAGGCTACAAATGGTATTGGGGAGTCGGCATTTTCCGCTGCATCTGTTATAACTATCTTAGATACAGGTGGGCCGGTTATTACTGTGACTAACCAACCAGCTTCTCATGTTTTAGGTTCAACTGAAACATTCACTGTGGAAGTAACGGATGACTCAGGTGTGCAGTCTGTTGCTGTTTCTTACCGGAATCTTACCGCAGCAAATGATGTGGCGTTCACACAACAAACTTTAACAGAAGCTACTGCAGGGGTTTATGAATTTAATGTTACTGATGCGATAGTGGATGAACTGGGAGTAGCGGTTGTTTTCTCAGCTTATGATATCTACGATAATTTGACGACTTCTGATACTATGTATGTTTATACGGAATATCAAAGTGGTGATGTGGATCTCGTAGGGTTAAATCCGGGTACAAGTCAAACGGATTATATTATATTATCCGTACCCCTCAATCTTCAAAATAAAAATGCTAATGCAGTATTCTCTCCTTACTTTGGAAATTATGATCCTGTAAACTGGAGAATGTTCCATTATTCTACTTCAAGTGAGAGGAATGTTGAATACAATAATGGATGGACAAATATTGAAAGAGGTTTAGGATATTGGTTTTTATTTGAGGGTACAGGAAATTTTATTCCTTTAGAAGCAGGTGATCATTCATTAACTGATGGTCAGCCTTTTACAATCACTTTAAATGCAGGATGGAACCAGATTGGAAATCCCTACTTATGGAATATTTCATGGACTGACGTTTTAAGTTATAATGGATTATCAACAGCAGGTGGAGTAGTTTCAGAAGCTTACTTCTACTATGGCCAATATGAACCTTGGGATGAGTGGTTATCATTTGAAGGAGCTTTTGTACAAGCCTCCTCTACAATTACATTGGAAATACCATATGAAAAAAACCTGAATATCCAGGGAAGGAAAAAGAATGGGGGATCTGAAAGTAAAGGACGAATCCAGGAGAAGGAATGGCAGATGATATTTGAAGTGAAAGGCGGCGATGTAAAAAATACTACATCAGGTATAGGAATGAATATTAATGCTGATGTTTCACGCGATGAATTTGATCGTCTGACTCCTCCAAGATTCAATAATCACCTTGAGGTTAATTTTATGCATCCTGAATTCAGCTATCCATACTTCTCAAGAGATGTAGTCCCTACTGAAGAACAATATACATGGGATTTTACTGTTGAGTCTAATGTGGAGGCAGAGGATATTACCATAAGCTGGGATTCACAAATAGCTGAGGGGTCAGATAAAAAGCTGATCTTAAAGGATGTTGAGGCTAATATTATTATTGATATGGCCGAAGTTTCTTCTTATACCTTCACGAATGGTGAAGTAAGAGCATTTCAGGTATTATATGGGTCACAGCAGTATATAGACGAAGAATTGTCATCAATTACTACTGAAATCTTACAGGCATATCCAAATCCATTCACTAATGATATTGCACTTCCATTTGTTTTAAAAGGAGAGGATCAGTCTTATGAAGTGGAAATGTCAATTGTTAGCATTAATGGAGAAAAATTATTAACTTTAGTAGAAGGGAAACTTACATCGGGCTATTATCGTTATAGCTGGGATGGAAGATTAGCAAACGGAACTGAGCTATCACCTGGTATTTATATCCAGCAGCTGATAGTAAAGGATGGTTACAATCAGGAGGTTTATCGTATTAAATTAATGAAAAGATAGATTGCACATAGAAACCCAATTATTATGCAACGTATAGCAATTTTAGCAGGTATAATTTGCCTGTTCCCCTTTATGACCTCGGCACAGGAAGTGCTGAAAGGTCGAAGCAATGAAGTTTATTTGACTGTAGGTGCCCCCGCACCTGTTACCAATGATAATATTACCCTCGCCTGGCTAAATCCAGAGGAAAGTGGTATCGCTACTACTGAAAAAACATTCCAGATAAAAATTGGAGTTAATTCAGCACCGGATATTGTAGAGATGAATATCTTTATTAATGATCTGCCCGTAGGAACTGACAGAGGATTTAAAGTAGTTGAAGAAGGGCAGCATAATTTTGATCAGCTGATTGAAAAGAACCTGATCCTCTCTGAAGGTCCAAATGAAATTAAAATTGCTTTGGAAAATGCTGCCGGGGCAAAAATTACTGAAAAGCGTACAATAAATTATGAAGCTCCTGTCATTGCCAGAAATGAACGCCGCGATTTTGCGCTTCTATTTGCAACTGATGAGTATACTGAATGGGGAGATTTAACAAATCCCGTTAATGATGCTCAAACAATAGCAAAAGAGCTGGAAGAAAGTTATGGATTTGATGTAGAGGTAGTAGTAAATAACTCAATTAATGATGTTTTGACTAAACTCCGGGAATATGCTACTAAAAGTTATATGGAGGATGATCAGTTATTTATATTCATTGCTGGACACGGACAGTTTGATGATGTATTTAAAACAGGGTATATTGTAGGAACGGAATCCAAATTAAATGATCCTGCTAAAACATCGTATCTCTCTCACTCGGTACTACGTGATGTAATAGATAACATTCCCTCAAAGCATATCTTTTTAGCTATGGATGTTTGTTTTGGCGGAACATTTGATCGTAAAATCGCACAGGCTGGATCCCGTGGAGAAGACATGTACGAGGAAATTAGCCAGGCAGAATTTATTGAGCGTAAGCTTAGATTTAAAACACGTAAGTATTTAACTTCAGGTGGTAAAGAATATGTTCCTGACGGACGTCCGGGTGCACACTCACCATTTGCAAGAAAGTTTCTGGAGGCTTTAAGAAGCTATGGAGGTTCGGATAAAATTTTAACTTTATCAGAGATAACTAATTATGTAGGCAGAATTAATCCTGAGCCAAGGTTTGATGAATTCGGTACCAATGATCCAGGAAGTGATTTCGTTTTCGTTGCTCGTTAATAAAAATTCTTAAATATTTTTGCAATACCCACATCTATTCGTTGTGGGTATTATTTTTAGCTATGAAAAATATATTTATAATACTGCTTCTGATTTTTACTGCTCATCTTTCATTTGGGCAGGGGTTAATCTTTGATGATAAAGCTTATGACAGAGGTCCGGCTAAGCCTCAAATTTATCGTGGTGTAAATATAATATTACCCTCTAAAGCTTCACTAAAAGAATTCAGCCCCCGGGCAGGGAATCAGCTTGATTACGCTACTTCAGTTGCCTGGGCTATAGGTTGGGCAGGTAAGACAATACTTTATGCAAAAAACAGGAATTTAAGCGGTAGTGATGTTTTGCCTCATATTTTTTCACCTGCTTTTATATATCAGGCTGCAAATCCTGATGATAATAATTGCTCGGAAGGAATAAGCCTGGAGCAGGGATTAAAAGTCGTGAAAAATATTGGAGTCCCCAAGCTAGATGACTATTTATATTTCTGCAATGGCCCAATGACAGAAAATGATAAGGAAAAGGCAAAAGATTATAAGATAGATGAATTTGCTAAGCTTTTTAATTCAGACGCAAAAGCTGAAGATAAAATCAAATCATTAAAAACATCTATACATTCCGGATATCCGGTTGTGATAGGTATGATAGCGACTCCTTCATTTAAAAGAGCAAAAGAATTTTGGCAGCCTACAGAGGCTCCTGATGGAAATCATCCTGGTCAGGCAGTATGTGTTGTTGGGTACGATGATAACAAATATGGGGGTGCTTTTGAAGTACTAAATAGCTGGGGAAAGGGCTGGGGGAATGATGGCTATATGTGGATCCGTTATAAGGACTTCAATGATTATGTAAAATATGCCTATGAAATGTTTGACCTTCCTTCTTATGATACCGAAATAGCTGGCTCTCTTGATTTCAAAATGTCAACTGATGCTCAAATGCCTGTGACCATGTTGGAAGAAGGCTATTATCGAATGAAGCAAAGTTATAAAGAGGGGGATAGCTTTAGGGTTTATGTAAAAAATGAGGATCCGGGATTTTTATATGTATTTGGGACAGATCTGACAAATAACTTTTTCCAGCTTTTTCCGCAAAATCCTAATATAAGTGCTGCATTAAATTATTCAGCCTCAAGTATCGCTATCCCCAGTCCCACACATTATATTCAATTTGATAATACGGCGGGTACCGATTATCTGTGTGTTCTATATTCACGTGAAGAACTGGATATCGCCGGCATTATGAAAAAACTTGAAAATGCTTCAGGATCAGTTATTCAAAAGGTTCATAAAGTGCTTGATGACAAGCTTCTAAATAAAGAAATGGAATGGGCAGCTGATCAGGTTAAATTTAAAGGTGACGCTAAAAAAGGTAATTTAGTTGCTGTAATTGTTGAGGTAAATCATTATTAGATTATACCAGCTCCTGCTTATAAAGATCAGCTAAGACCTCAACGGCATAATCAATTTCTTCTTCAGTATTAAATTTACTGAATGAAAATCTGACCGCTCCTCGCCGGGGATTAACTTTAATAGCCTGGAGCACATGGCTTCCCTTTGATGCTCCACTCGAACAAGCACTTCCACCTGAAGCTGAAATACCTTTTAGGTCGAGGTTAAATAGGATCATGTCATTATTTTCGGATTCCGGGAGACAAACATTTAGTACGGTGTAAAGGCTTTGTCTCGGATCGGCAGAGGTACCATTAAAACCAACACCAGGAATGGAAGCTTTTAATTTTTCAATCATTCTCGTTTTTAGTCCCTGAATATATTTATGGTGATCTTCCATATCGCGATAAGCTATCTCTAAAGCTTTAGCTAAACCTATTATGCCATATACATTTTCAGTACCACCACGCATATTACGCTCCTGTGCCCCACCATAAATAAGTGGATCTATTCTGGATTTTTTTCTTACAAACATAAATCCTGCACCTTTAGGCCCATGGAATTTATGTGCTGCTGCAGTTATGCCATCTATATTCAAAGTAGAAAGGTCATGTGGGTAATGGCCTACAGTTTGTACAGTATCTGAATGAAAAAAGGCATTATATTCTTTACATAATTCTCCAATACGATGGATATCATAGATGTTGCCAATTTCATTATTTGCATGCATGATTGACACCAGGCTCTTCGGATTCTGTTGCAAAAGGGTTTTCAGGTGATCATAATCAAGTTGCCCGTTATCATCCAGCTTTACAAAGCTTAAATTTATCTGCCCGTCTTTTACAAGATTCTCAAGGGTATGCAAAACCGCATGATGCTCTATAGGAGTGGAAATAACATGTTTAATGTTATGTGTTGCAACTGCGCATTTTAAAATAGCATTATCAGCCTCTGTTCCTCCCGAAGTGAAAACGATCTCACCGGTGGAGCAGTTAATTAATTCAGCAATTTTTTTCCGTGCTGATTCAATTGCGGAACGTACCTGGCGTCCATGAGAATGTATAGAAGAGGGATTGCCATAGTTATTCTTTAAAAAAGGTATCATGGCATCAAGTACCTCCTGATCTATTGGTGTTGTGGCTGCATTATCAAGATACACTTGCATGGTTATTATACTTTTTTGCTGATTATATCTTTAATATCTGAAATAAGCTTGTTTGCCAGATGTTCAGCAGTAGCTTCAGTATCAGATTCAGAATATATCCGAATGATAGGTTCGGTATTTGATTTACGGAGGTGAACCCATTCTTTATCAAACTCTATTTTAACGCCATCCACTGTATTAATTGGCTGCTTACTATATTTATTTTTTACTTGTTCAAGCACCTGATCTACGTCAATATCTGGTGTTAGTTCAATTTTATTTTTTGATATAAAATAATTTGGGTAACCTGACCTTAGCCGTGATGCACTTTTACCCGATTTAGCCATATATGTTAAAAATAAAGCTATTCCAACCAAAGCATCCCTTCCGTAATGAAGTTCAGGATAAATTATTCCTCCATTTCCTTCACCACCTATTACAGCATTCGTTTTTTTCATCTCGCTCACCACGTTGACCTCACCTACTGCAGCAGCAGAATATTTACCTCCCCTTTTTTCAGTAACATCCTTTAATGCTCTGGAAGAGGAAAGATTAGAAACAGTATTACCGGGTTTATTTGCAAGTACATAATCTGCCACAGCAACTAAAGTATATTCTTCTCCAAATGGAGTACCATCTTCCTTAACTAAAGCCAGACGATCTACATCAGGATCTACAACTATACCAAGATCATAATGCCCTTTTTCTATAATACTACAGATCTGGGTGATATTTTCTGGTAGTGGTTCAGGATTATGAGCGAAATGCCCATTTGGTTCACAATTAATTTCAGTAATATCTCTAACACCAAGTGCTTTTAAAAGTCGAGGTACAGCAATTCCGCCAGTTGAGTTCACCGCATCTACTGCAATTTTAAAGTTCGCCTGGGTAATTGCCTCTGCATCTACTAATTCCAGCTTTTTAATTACTTCAATATGTTTATCGAGATAAGTTTCATCTTTTTTATAAGAACCGAGTTTCTTTACCTCAACGAATTCATATTCGCTATCTTCTGCAATGCGTAAAATTTCAGCTCCGGCATCGGAAGAAAGGAATTCACCATTATGATCCATTAGCTTTAGGGCATTCCATTGAATAGGATTATGGCTGGCAGTTAGAATTATACCACCAGCTGCTGATTCCATGGGTATGGCAACTTCAACTGTAGGAGTAGTAGTAAGGCCGAGGTCTATTACATCCAGGCCAACTCCCTGAAGAGTTGCAGCAACAAGTTTACTTATCATTTCACCCGAAATACGAGCATCACGCCCAACTATTACTTTTGAGCTGGTGTTACTGGATTTAACCCACTTGCCATAAGCGGCAGCAAATTTTACAGCATCAATAGGTGTTAATGCCTCACCTACTTTTCCTCCGATAGTTCCTCTTATTCCTGAAATTGATTTTATTAAAGTCACTTATTTGTTTTTTATTACAGTGCGCAAAGGTAGTAATTTAAGGCTTTCTCAGAAGAGATTAATTAAATTTTGACATTACCTTATCTACCTCTGAATCAGGATTTCCACATTCTTCTCCGGCAGAAACATTTTTTCCACAATAGCCACATGTCCCACCTTCTTTATTTAAATAAGGGTTTTGAGAAGCACATGTGCCCTTAAATTCACCATTTTTAACGAAAAGGAGCCTTACCGACATTAAAACAAAAAATAAAGCTACAAATCCTATACCTATTAAAACCGTTGTCATCTTTCTGCCACTTTTAATGCAAATTTACTTTCTTTACAGCATAACGTCTCAGACTTAAACGAAGTTTCTTATATGAAGAATATAAAATCAACCCCAGATCCAAATAGAGCGGAAAAATTAAAAGCTTTTGATCGCCTGTTGACTATAATGGATGAGCTCAGGGAGAATTGCCCATGGGATAAAAAGCAGACCCTGGAAAGCCTCAGGCACCTGACAATAGAGGAGACATATGAACTTTCTGATGCCATTATCGAGGCTGATTATGAAGAAATGAAAAAGGAGCTGGGTGACCTGATGCTGCATAATGTTTTTTATGCACGGATAGCTTCTGAAAAAAAATTATTTGACGTGGACGATGTGCTGAATAGCATTTGTGACAAATTAATTGAGCGTCACCCACATATTTATGGTGATGTAGAGGCTGCCGATGAGCAGGCAGTGAAGGAAAATTGGGAAAGAATTAAACTCAAGGAGAAAGGAAATAAACCAAAAACAGTTTTAGGGGGTGTGCCAAAATCACTTCCTGCTTTAGTTAAAGCCATGCGCATTCAGGAAAAGGCCCGGGGTATGGGTTTTGACTGGGAAAAGAAAGAACAGGTATGGGAAAAGGTGAAGGAAGAGATGGAAGAATTTAGAAATGAATTTAATGTTGAGGATGAAACCGAAATTGACAAGGATAAAGCTTCCGGAGAATTTGGTGACCTGCTTTTCAGCCTGATCAATTATGCACGATTTGTCGATATAAATCCTGAAGAGGCGTTGGAGCGTACCAATAAAAAATTCATAAAGAGATTTAACTATCTGGAAAAAGAATCAGCAAGGGAAGGGAAAAACCTGGCAGATATGTCTTTGGCTGAGATGGATAAATATTGGGAAAAAGCAAAGAAACTTACATAAGCATCTGGGTTTAATGAAAAATTATTAAATTTTCAGATCACATTAGAATCAAATTAAATTGTACAGCAGCAACAGGGTTTCATTCAGCTTTCATTATTGATTGGCAGTGGCTTTAAAACTGAGAAAACTTTGCTTCAATAAATTTTATGAGAGGATTTTGTGCAGGTATATAAAAAATGATACAGTTTTTATCCCATAGTCTTGAGCTGAAAGAGAAAAGAATCACCAGATATCTGGCATCTCTGGCCTTAGCGGTCTCTGTTTTCTATCTAATTTTTGATTTTTTTTTAGAAGCATATGGATATATAGCTGTTTACCTAATCCTGCTTATAGGCGCAGTATTATGTTTAATTTCATTGAAAAAAGATAATTTAACTACTGCCAAAATTATCTTAATATCTTCCGGCACAATTGTAGTTACGGCTTTTGCTTCAGTAGAAAACTTAGAAACAGGAATCTATTTTTATTATGTAGTAATTTCTCTTTCTTCTTTCACGCTATTTGGGTACAGGCAATTATATTATGCTGTAGGTTTTTCCTTTCTTTCACTCGTGCTGTTTATGGTTGTTTATTTTACCGATTTGCAACTAATGCCATCTGTTCCTATTACTGAGGAATATATTCGAGCGAGCTTATTTGTCAACTATTTAGTGAGTATGCTCGCCTCTTCATTAATGCTGTTTTATTTAATTAAAAATAATCATCAGGCTGAGCAGACTTTATTGCTGCAAAGAACAGATCTGGCAAAAACAGCAGAAGAGTTAGAAAGGAGCCAGCGTCGGTTTGAGCTTGCAATTCAGGGTTCCAGCGCTGCAATTTGGGATTGGGATATAAAAAATGATAAACTTCATATTACGCCTAAGCTGGGGGAAATTTTAGATAGGCCCTTAAGTTCAATCCAGGGAAAGACGCAGGAGCAGTTTAACAATATTATTCATCCCGATGATCTTCCGGGTCTTACCAAAATGCTTCAGGAGCATTTTAAAACGCACAATAGCTTTGAAATAGAGCTTCGATTGAGAAAAGGAAATGGAGATTACGTGTGGGTGCTGGATACAGGTCAGGCTGAATGGGACAGGAATAATAAACCTGTGAGAATGGTTGGGACAATAGTTGATATAAGTGAAAAAAAGCTGGCAGTAGAAAGGGTAAGGGAGCAGAATGAGATGCTGGAGAAAGCGAATCAGGAGCTGGATAGATTCGTTTATAGCACCTCTCATGACCTTCGGGCTCCATTAAGCTCCTTGTTAGGATTAATAAATTTAGCTGGATTATCCACTATAAAAGAAGAGCGGGATGAGTTAATTGAAATGATGAAGAATCAGATTGTTAAACTTGATTCTTATATTCAGAATATTACAGATTACAGCCGCAATACAAGAATAAATGTGCAGGATGCAGAAATAAATTTATATGAAGTAGTACAGGAGGCAATTAATGACCTGAAATATATGGAAGGTGCTGACCGACTTAATATTATATGTGAAATAGATAAGGAAAAGAATATTTTTACTGATAAAGAACGATTAAAGGTAATTGTTAGTAACCTCATTTCTAATGCTATAAAATATCAGGATGTTAAAAAAGCATCTGCGCTGAAAATAGAGTCAGGATCTCAGGGAAATGCAGATTATATAATATTTTCAGATAATGGGATAGGTATTGAGAAGGATCATCTTGATAAAATTTTCAATATGTTTTACCGTGCGTCTGATACATCCCGCGGCTCCGGCTTAGGACTGTATATAGTAAAAGAGATCGCAGATAAACTACATGCAGGTATTGAAGTGGCTTCAATCTTTGGTGAAGGTACCACTTTTAAAGTGAAGCTTCCATCCAATAACTTGCACTTGGCGTAACCCTTCTGTTTATCTATCTTTGCGCCTATGGCAAATCAGGAAGAAAAAAGACTTAAAGATATTATATCCCATGCTAAAGAGTATGGGTTTATTTTCCCTTCAAGCGAAATATATGATGGACTTAATGCCACTTATGACTATGGTCAGAATGGAGTAGAGTTAAAAAATAATATTAAAACATATTGGTGGAAAGCTATGGTGCAGATGCATGAAAATATTGTAGGTATTGATGCCTCAATTTTCATGCACCCAAAGGTCTGGAAAGCCTCCGGGCATGTCGATGCATTTAACGATCCGCTGATTGATAATAAAGATTCCAAAAAACGTTATCGTGCCGACCAGCTTGTGGAGGAGCAGATTGCCAAACTGGAAGCTAAAATTGATAAAGAGGTTGAAAAAGCCCAGAAAAGATTTGGTGATGAGTTTGACAAAGAACAATATATTACTACCAACCCCAGAGTAGTAGGTTATCGCCAGAAGAAGAGTGAAATTGAAGAGAAGCTTGCCACCTCGCTTTCAAATAATGATCTTGCAGCACTAAAACAGCTGATCATTGATCTTGATATTGCAGATCCTGTTTCTGGATCCAGAAACTGGACAGATGTAAGGCAGTTTAACCTGATGTTCTCCACGGAGATGGGATCATTGGCGGAAGACAGCAGCAAGATCTATTTACGTCCTGAGACTGCCCAGGGTATTTTCGTCAATTTCATCAATGTGATGAAAACCGGAAGAATGAAGATCCCTTTCGGAATAGCACAGATAGGTAAGGCCTTCAGAAATGAGATAATAGCCCGTCAGTTTATTTTCCGTATGCGGGAATTTGAACAGATGGAGATGCAGTTTTTTGTGCAGCCCGGTGAGGAAATGAAGTGGTATGAATACTGGAGAGACAAAAGGTTTAAGTGGCATATGGCATTAGGCCTTGATGAAAAAGATTATCGATTCCACGATCACCAGAACCTTGCCCATTATGCGAATGCAGCATCAGATATTGAATTCAATTTTCCAATGGGCTTTAAAGAGCTTGAAGGTATTCACTCCCGGACAGATTTTGATCTTAAAGCACATGAAGCGCATTCGGGTAAAAAGCTTCAATATTATGATACACAAGAGGATAAGCATTATGTGCCTTATGTAATAGAAACTTCTATTGGCCTTGACAGGATGTTTTTGGCAGTTTTATCTGCTTCATATACAGAAGAAACACTTGAGGATGGTTCTGAACGTGTTGTTTTAAAAATACCTCCTGTCCTTGCACCTGTACAGGTAGCTATTCTTCCATTGCTTGCAAAAGACGGTTTACCCGAAAAGGCCCGCGAGCTGATGGATGATCTGAAATTCGATTATCAGTGCAGCTTTGAAGAGAAAGATACCATTGGCAAAAGATACCGCCGGAATGATGCTATTGGGACACCTTATTGTATCACAGTGGATCATCAGACTTTAGAAGATAACACTGTTACTTTAAGGCACCGGGATGATGCAAGCCAGGAGAGATTAAATATTACTGAAGTGCATAATAGGATTAAAGGGCTACTTTCTCTTTCTCCGTTACTTAAATCCCTGTAATGTCAGGTTTTTTTTCGATTCTGCTGATCCTTGCAGGGATGGTAATTATCCACCGGCTTTTACGTGGAAGTTATCATCCTTACAGGGAAATGGAGAGCAGGGTAATGCCTTTACATCCTGCATATCGTCATATCCTGAAAAAAAATTTTAAATATTATAACCTGCTTTCTCCCGGAGATCAAAAGATATTTGAGAGGAAACTAAGATCTTTTATAGCAAGCAAGCAATTTATTCCACGGCAGTTTCCAAAGATTACTGACGAGATGAAGGTACTGGTCTCTGCTTCAGCAGTACAATTGACTTTTGGTTTGCCACAGGTCTATCTAAGGCATTTTAGAAAGATAGTAATTTACCTTGACACCTATTACTCACAGATAAATAAGAGATATCATAAAGGTGAGGTAAATCCGGCTTATGGCATTATAGTGCTTTCGTGGAAAAATTTTGTTGAGGGATATGCTGATGCCTCTGATTCTTTAAATGTAGGAATACATGAAATGGCCCATGCCCTACATCTGGAAAATGTAATCATAAACGGGGAGCACAGCTTTTTAGACAGGGATCTATTGAAGCTTTGGGAAGAGCTGGTGAATGCAGAAATAGAAGAATACGGTAGGACGGGCAGAACGGAATTCTTTAGGGAATATGCCTTCACTGATGAACATGAGTTTTTTGCTGTAGCGGTTGAAAATTTCTTTGAAAAGCCCAGGTTATTCAAAGAACAAAAACCCGATCTGTATTTTACCCTGGCAGCTTTGTTAAATCAAGATCCATTAGAACTGTATCAAAAGTAAAGGGGTTATACGGCCCCCTTACTTATTAATTAATTTGCTTGTTTGGCATAATATCCAACGATAGGCTTTGCCAGCATTGCGTTGAATTCAGAAGCTTTCTTTTGGCCTTCCTCCTCACCATATTTTTGTACTAGGATATTTTGAATAGAATAATCAACTCCTTTAACAACAGGATCCATAATAATGACATAATCAAGATTTCCTTCATTATTTTTGGATCCTGGTTTTAAAATTCGTGTTTGCCTTACAGCCATTGCATTGGCAGCAATAGATTGATCTACCCCCGGGATTACAACATTATTAATAAAATCTTCATAAGCTTTGTCCATATCAGCTTTAACCGAATGGATAAATACATTTACATCTTGATCTTTACTGGCCACGATACGCGGTGAAGGGTTATTGCTGTTGAAAATATCTTTGTAGAGGTGCCACGTATTATTTACATTTTTCCATTGCACCAGGTATTTTCCTTCATCAACCTTTACATTACCATCTATATACATTTCATATTTACCTTCTTCAATGGCTAATTCATTGTTTCCCTGAACATCGGTTGTGATAAGTTTAATTTCTTTTATCCCATTAGATAATGCACCTTGCATAAACTTTTCTACTTCCCCTTTACCGGCAAATACGGGGGCGTTAGGTGCCATAAGAAGAGCGTCTTCAGTATATAAATTTGCTACTTTTGCCGCATCATTTTCTTTGATGCCATTCATAAATACCTGATTGCGTTCTTTAATTGCTTCCGTGAGTTGCTCAGGGGAGGACTGTTGTTGCGGTTCATTACAGGCACTAAATAGCACGCCTGTAATCATGGTCAGAATAATAACATTTTTCATAATAGTTGGGATTGGATTGGTAATAAAATTAAAAATTAAAATGGCATAATCCTATCTTTTATAAATGTATTATAGGCTCATTACATTTCAACCTCATAAGAAATGCCTCAAATAAGTGTAGGGCTATAAGAATTCGATCAAAATGAACAAATAATCATTTCTTTTATATCATTGCATTTATGGAATGGCAACAGCTTATCAGTAACACTCGCGCTGGTAAAAGATTTTCAGGAGGCTCAATACGATCAATTTTTGAGCAGGATTATGATCGTGTTATTTTTTCCGAACCTTTTCGGCGCTTACAGGATAAAACACAGGTACACCCTTTACCGGAGTATGATTTTGTACACAACAGGCTTACGCACAGTTTAGAAGTGAGCAGTGTTGGCCGCTCATTGGGGAAACTTGTTGGTGAGGCTATCCTGCAGCGTAACCCCGCAATAAAAGATTTTACTTCACATGATATAGCTTCAATTGTAGCCACCGCCTCTCTTGCTCATGATATTGGTAATCCTCCTTTTGGCCATTCCGGTGAAGCAGCCATTTCCAACTTTTTCAGTGAATCAGATCTTGGAAAAGAAATTACTGCCGGTTTAAATGAAAAAGAGCAGGAGGATCTAAGGAATTTTGAGGGAAATGCACAGGGGTTTAGGTTACTGAACAAAAAGAATTACCAGGGACTGAAGATCTCATATACGACACTTGCCGCATTTACAAAATATCCACGACCTTCTGTTATCCGTGAAAAAGATAAAACCCGCAGGAGCCAAAAGAAATTCGGTTTCTATCAAACGGAAACTGAAGTGTATAAAGAAATTGCTGAGGAACTTAAGATCGCTGTTGCCGGAGCACAACAAGATGCCTGGCTCCGTCATCCATTGACGTATTTAGTCGAGGCCGCCGATGATATTTGCTATCATATTATAGACCTTGAAGATGGTTGCCGGCTTGGTCTCGTATCTTTTGAAGAAGTTAAAAACCTGCTGGTGCCAATTCTTGGTGATCGGTATAATCCTTCCAAGCTGGAGAATATTTCAGGGGTTATAGAAAAACTTGGGATGTTGCGGGCGCTGGTTATTGGTCAGCTTATTGATGAATGTGTGTCATTATTTCTGGATGAGGAAGAAAATATCCGTAAAGGCAGTTTTGATGCAGCTTTAGCAGATAAGATCCCTTCAAATGGCTACCTGGCAGATATAATCAATGTTTCCATTAAAAGAATTTACAGGTCTGAAAAAGTGCTTGAAAAAGAAGCTGCCGGTTATGAAATACTGCCGGCGCTAACTTCAATATTTTTAGGAGCAATATATTACCGGCATCAAAGTGAAAAAGTATTTTCCAAATACCGGACACATTACCTGCTTCTTCCCGAGGATATAAGAGATGAGATAGAGGCTAGTGATGAGCTATATCCAAAAATTCGTGCAGGATTAGATTATGTAAGTGGCCTTACTGACAGAAATGCCTTAAATCTATACCGAAAAATTAAAGGAATTAATGTGAGTCTGTAGTAGTTCTTTCCTAAGGGTAAAGTTTTGTTTTAGCCAGTGTATAAATTTCATTACCTTTGTGCCCTTAATCTGACATGTGGACATTTCTTTCTCATAACATAATAAAATACCGGCTCATCCTGGTGATCTTTTTGGCGGCTGTTACACTCGTAATGGGCTACTATGCCACTAAAGTGCAAATGAGCTATGATTTCGCCAAAACGGTTCCAAGTACGGATCCTGCTATGCAGAATTTCCAGGAATTTAAAGATCTTTTTGGCGAGGATGGTAATGTAATAGCTATTGCAGTAAAAGATAGCAGCCTTTATGAGCTATCAAAATTTAAAAGATTCCGGGCTCTTAGCGAGAATCTTGAAGAAATAGAAGGCATCAATAGTGTATTATCTCTCCCCCTGGTTAAAAGACTTGTAAAGGATCCTCTAGAAAAGAAATTTAACGTAGAGTCGATCTTTACTGATGAAATTGAAAGCCAACAGGAATTAGATAGCTTGTTATCAGTTGCTAAAGAGCAGGTTTTTTATTCAGGCCAAATCATTAATCCTGAAAATGGCGCTACTCTTATTTTAATAGCTATTGATCGTAAAGTCCTTAATAGCGAAAATCGAATTGAGCTTACAAATCAAATTATTGAAAAGGGGGAGGAATTCTCCGAAGCTACTGGCATTGATGCTCATTACGCAGGCTTGCCATTTGTAAGATCAATAGTAGCAGGAAGAGTAAAAGCAGAGATGCAGATGTTCCTGCTTCTTTCTGTTTTAGTTACAGCTGTTATCCTGTTGCTGTTTTTCCGGTCATTTACAGCCGTAATTTTTCCAATGGTTGTTATTGGTGTTGTGGTAATTTGGGCGGTAGGTTCCATTGCTCTTTTTGGTTTTAAAATAACATTGCTTACGGGTCTTATCCCCCCTGTGATAGTGGTTATAGGGATTCCTAATAGCGTTTATTTATTAAATAAATATCATCAGGAATTTGAACAGCATGGTAATAAGGTGATGGCAATCAGCCGCGTGATCAGAAAGATTGGCCTTGCTACTTTTATTACCAATTGTACCACGGCTGTTGGCTTTCTTGTACTTGTTAGCACTGATATAACAATACTTCGCGAATTTGGTGTTGTGGCGGGTATTAATGTCCTTGCTACCTTTATAGTGAGTATTATTTTAATTCCGGCTGTATTCTACTGGTTGCCGGCACCTTCTGGCAAGCAGCTAAAACATTTGCAGTTCCGAACGTTGGATAAAGCACTTAATGGAATGGACCAGATGGTGCATACCCGCAGGCCGGCTATTTATGCCATAACCACTATAATAGTAATGGTCAGTATAGTGGGAGCTTTAAAAATCAATGCCATTTCCTTTATGGTTGATGACCTTCCGGAGGATAGCCCTATACAAAAAGATCTTGCTTTTTTTGAAGAGAATTTCAGCGGGATTATGCCTTTGGAGCTTGTGATAGATACTGGCAGGCCAAGAGGTGTTCTGGTGCTCCAAAACCTTGAAAAGGTTGAGGAGTTGGAGGAATATCTGGGGGATCAGCCTGATATTTCGGAGCCT
Organism: Candidatus Cyclobacteriaceae bacterium M2_1C_046; assembly: GCA_051418055.1. GTDB lineage: Bacteria > Bacteroidota > Bacteroidia > Cytophagales > Cyclobacteriaceae > JBPRGH01. The sequence continues at coordinate 275,365 of JBPRGH010000010.1, forward strand.
GTTTCTTTAGTCAGCTTTGTAAAAGCCAGTAAACAGGCATTCTATAATAATAGCCCTTCTTACTACAGCCTGCCTACAAATCGCGAAAGGGCTTTTATTCTGCGATACCTGATGAACCAAAATGATACAACAGGGCTATTTACTTCTTTTGTGGATACTACACTACAGAAAATGCGGGTAAGCCTACAGGTAGCTGATATTGGTTCAGATAAAATGGAGAACCTGATCGATGATGTTATCCAGCCTAAAATTGATACTGTTTTTGCCGATACGGATATTGATATTATTATTACCGGTACAACCCCATTATTCATAAAAGGTAATAAATTCCTGATTGAGAATCTCCGGGTCAGTTTGATCCTGGCGTTTATTATTATAGCAATCATTATGGCTATTCTTTTCAGGAGCAAAAGGATGATTGCCATTTCCCTGATACCTAATATAATTCCCCTGTTGATTACGGCAGGTATTATGGGTTATGCAGGAATTCCCCTGAAGCCAAGCACCGCATTAATATTTAGCATTGTTTTTGGGATATCAGTAGATGACTCTATTCATTTCCTGGCGAAATACAGGCAGGAGTTATTTGCGAATAAATTTTTTGTTGCGGTAGCTATAAGCAAAAGTATAAGAGAGACCGGAGCAAGTATGATTTATACATCGATCATCTTATTTGCAGGTTTCGTAATATTTGCGTGGTCGGATTTTGGAGGCACTGTGGCATTGGGGATTCTAACCTCCACCACACTCCTAATAGCAATGATCACCAATCTGGTGTTATTACCTTCATTGCTTTTATCTTTTGATGATGGTAAGCGCAGTAAAGATGAACATCCGCTAATTGAGCAGTACGATGATGGTTTCTATCAGGAAACTGAAGATGAGGAAATTAATATCGATAAAATAAAGGTGAAGAAGGAAGAGTAGTAGGTAAGAAAAAGTTGATACAAAAGTGGCAAAAAAATATAAAGAATATAAGCAGGTAAATTACCCTGAAATTGCATCTGATATCCTGTCATTCTGGGATAAGAATAAGATCTTTGAAAAATCTGTTACTGAGCGTAAAGATGCGGAAGCTTATACCTTTTTTGAAGGGCCCCCTTCAGCAAATGGCGTCCCTGGCATACATCATGTTATGTCAAGAGCCGTAAAAGATATCTTCTGCCGTTATAAAACACTAAAAGGATTCAGGGTTGAACGCAAAGGAGGCTGGGATACCCACGGCCTGCCTGTTGAGCTGCAGGTGGAAAAGGAATTGGGTATTACCAAAGAAGATATAGGAAAAAAGATATCTGTAGAAGAATATAACCGTCGCTGCAGAGAGACGGTGATGAAATATAAAGATACATGGGATAACCTGACCCAGAAGATGGGTTATTGGCTCGACCTGGATAACCCATATATCACTTTTGAGGCAGAATACATGGAATCGCTATGGAGCCTGCTGAGAAAGCTTTATGATAAAGGATTACTTTATAAAGGATATACTATCCAGCCATATTCACCTGCTGCAGGTACAGGATTAAGCTCGCATGAACTTAATCAGCCGGGATGCTACAGGATGGTAAAAGATACCACTGTAACAGGGCAATTTAAAGTTAAGGGTACAGAAGATGAATTTTTCCTTGCCTGGACCACCACCCCATGGACACTCGCAGGTAATACTGCTCTGGTAGTAGGTCCGTCAATCGAATACGTAAAGGTAGATACCTTTAATCCATACACACATCAACGGGTGAAGGTGATCTTAGCCAAAGATCGGGTTCCGGCATACTTTAGTGAAAAAGCCGCAGATATTCCACTGGAGGACTATAAGCCTGGCGATAAGCTTATACCGTATAAAATCATCGATACTCATTTGGGAACAGATCTTATCGGCTGGGAATATGAGCAGCTGATGCCTTATATACAACCTGAGACGCCGGCATTCAGGGTCATTGAAGGTGATTACGTGACCACAGAAGATGGAACCGGTATAGTGCATATTGCCCCTACTTTTGGTGCTGATGATTATCGCGTAGCTCAAAAAGCAGGAATTCCGGCATTATTGGTTAAAGATGCAGAAGGTGCCCCGGCGCCAATCGTTGACAAACAGGGGAAATATGTCCAGGAGATTGCTGACTTCGCCGGCATGTACATCAAAAATGAATATTATCCGGAAGGAGAGGCACCTGAAAAATCACTTGATGTACAGATAGCAATAAAATTAAAAGAGGAGAATAAGGCTTTTAAAGTAGAGAAGTACGAGCATAGCTATCCACATTGCTGGCGTACTGATAAACCTATTCTTTACTATCCATTGGATTCCTGGTTTATTAAAACTACAGCTTATAAGGACAAGCTGGTTGAACTTAATAAAACAATCAACTGGAAGCCTGCCTCTACAGGTCAGGGCCGTTTTGGGAATTGGCTGGAGAATCTGGTTGACTGGAATTTAAGCCGCTCAAGATATTGGGGCACTCCCTTACCCATCTGGAGAACTGAAGATGGCAAAGAAGAGAAATGCATCGGTTCGATAAAAGAACTTGAGGAAGAGATACGAAAATCAGTTGATAAGGGAATAATGGAGGAGTCTCCTTATAAAGGAAAAGAAGTAGATCTTCATCGTCCCTATGTCGATGATGTGGTGCTGGTTAGCGAGAGCGGGAGGAAGATGTTCCGTGAAAAAGACCTGATAGATGTATGGTTTGATTCTGGAGCTATGCCTTATGCACAGTGGCATTATCCTTTTGAGAATGAACAGAAATTTAAAGATAATTATCCTGCAGATTTTATTGCCGAAGGAGTAGATCAAACCCGTGGGTGGTTCTTTACTTTGCATGCCATTGCAGGAATGCTATTTGATAATGTAGCTTATAAAAATGTAATTGCTAATGGCCTCGTTCTTGATAAGGAGGGTAATAAGATGTCTAAAAGGCTTGGTAATGCTATTGATCCATTCCAGACTTTAGACACTTACGGGCCTGATGCCACACGTTGGTACATGATAGCCAATGCAAATCCATGGGATAACCTGAAGTTTGATCTTGACGGCGTGATAGAGGTTCAGAGACGATTTTTTGGAACTCTACATAATACATATAATTTCTTTGCCCTGTATGCAAATATTGATGGCTTTACGTATGCTGAAGAAGATGTGGCATATAATAAAAGGCCGGAAAGTGACAGATGGATATTGAGCAAATTAAATTCACTGATCAGGAAAGCTGAGAATGCTTATGATGATTATGAACCTACACGTGCAGCAAGGGCGATCCAGGAATTCACAATAGATGATTTAAGTAATTGGTATGTAAGGCTGAATAGAAAACGCTTCTGGAAACCTTCCGGCAAATCAGGATTGGATGAAAACAAACTGGCAGCATACCAGACGTTATATACCTGTTTGATGACCATAGCTAAACTGGCCTCCCCAGTAGCACCTTTTTACATGGAGAACATGTATCAGGACCTAAATAAGATTGCTGGTAGGGATAAGGATGAATCAGTTCATTTAACAAATTTCCCTCACGCAGATGAATCAATAATTGATAAAGACCTTGAAGAGCGGATGTCCATTGCACAAACAACATCTTCACTGGTCCACTCGTTGCGTAAGAAACACAATATAAAAGTGAGGCAGCCACTCTCCAGGATTTTGATGCCGGAGGTAAATGCTCATTTTAAAGAGCAGGTAAAAGCCGTTGAGGATATTATTCTAATGGAGGTGAATGTAAAAGAAATCGAGTTTGTCTCCGATAGCTCAGATGTCCTGGTTAAAAAAATAAAGCCTAATTTCAGGAAGCTTGGGCAACAGTATGGTCCGAAGATGAAAGAAATTTCCGCTGCTATTAACATACTCTCTCCGGAGCAAATCGCAATGCTCGAAAGCGAAGACAGGTTAGAACTTTCAATTAGAGATGGGTCAATAGAGCTGACATCTGAAGATATTGAAGTGTCCTATGCCGATATCCCGGGCTGGTCAGTAGCACGTGAAGGAAAAGTAACTGTTGCGCTTGATATAAAAGTCACAGATGAGCTTCAAAAAGAAGGATTGGCTAGAGATGTTATCAACAGGATCCAAAATTTAAGGAAAGATTCCGGTTTTGATGTGCAGGATAAGATCCACATTCAAATTGAGAGGAATGGAGATTTTGTAAACCAGGCACTTGAAGAGCATAAAGATTATATATGCGGCGAAACCCAGGCTCTGTCTTTGGTGTTGGAAGAAAATATCCAAAATGGAAAAGACTTAGAGATTGATGAACATAATTTGGTTGTAAAAATTAATAAAGCTTAATAACAGTACTTGTTGATAGAGATAATAGATGAAACTTTGGAAATATTATTTAATAGCGCTTGGCATAATCCTGATAGATCAGGCTTCAAAGCTTGCTGTTTATTTTTATATGGAGATGGGCACCCCTGGAGAGATCTATGTCTTGGGTGATTGGTTCAGGCTGCATTATTTATTAAACCCGGGGATGGCATTTGGCCTGAAATCCAGCCATGAATATGGGAAGCTTTTCCTTACCTTTTTCCGTATAGGTGCTATGTTTGCTATCGCTTATTATCTTTATTATCTGGCAAAGCGTAATGCGCGCTCAGGCTTGCTGATATGTATTGCTTTAATATTAGGAGGAGCAGTTGGAAATGTTATTGACAGTACATTTTATGGTGTTTTACTGGATAATGCACCGGCAAATGTACCTACTCCATGGTTTCATGGACAGGTAATTGACATGCTCTTCTTCCCTTTATTTGATGGGTTTTACCCTAATTGGTTTCCAATTGTAGGAGGTCAGTACTTTCTATTTTTTAGCCCTGTATTTAATATAGCTGATTCTGCCATATTTGTTGGAGTTGCCCTGATATTAATATTTCAGCAGCGTTTCTTCAAAGAAGAGGGAAGTGATCAGAAATCTATTGTGGAGGATAAAAATGAGAAACCAGGGGCTGAAGAGGATAATTCAGTGGTTATCAGCTAGAGATTTTTTTAAGCAAACTTTCTATTTTATTAACGGCCTCTTTTTTACGGGAATAAAATTCCCCTTCCACAAGGATATATGGTAGATCATTTTCAGTAAGTTCTTTTTTATATGCATTTAAAAAATAAGTTCTTAATGTTTTGTCTTCCCTTTTAAACGGATATTGAGGATTTGTTTCGGGTTTGGTAAGGACATATAGATCATAATGCTGTTGATCAATAAGCTTTTTTAGGTTTACAGGACAGGAATTAAATTTAAATTCTGCCCATATTTTAAGCATCCTTAATTCACCGTCGCTTACAATACAGGGGGGCTGATTATTTAAAAGCTCTTTTTCTTTTTGAATCTTAATTTGAGCTAAATTAAAAAGGATTTCAGGAGTTATTTTATCATGATTATTTCTATTAAAATAATATTCGCAGGAGTCTTCAAGTAGAGGACAATTAAAAAAACGGGCAAGAGCAGTGGCAAGTATTGATTTCCCACTACCCTCAGGTCCAGTGACTGCTATTTTTATCGTTTTCAAATTTTCGAATAATCGACAATAAAGGATTCCGGATAACGCTTTTTTACATTTCCTAAAAAGCTTTCGGCTTTTGTACGCTTATTAAAATCACCTACTATAATACTATAAACCTTCACACCATTCAATACTTTTACCCGAATAGTAACATCTTTTTTATAACTTGCTTTAAGATTTTCAGATAATCTCATAAGATTAACAAGCTCCTGAAAAGTACCGATCTGTACACCATAACCACTTGGGTTTATCCTTTCTGTTTTTACTTCATAAAATTCTTTTTCCTCAACAGTAACAGGATCAAAAGTTTTGGGGTAACCGGAGCTTTTGCCATCACCAGGATCAACAACTTCTATGGAAACATCGGTAAGGCCCTGAATGGTAAAGCCAAGCTCTTCAGCTGCTCTTTTAGAAAGATCAATTACTCTCCCTTCTACAAAAGGGCCGCGATCATTGACAGTCACTTCAACAGATTTTTTATTAGCCAGATTTGTAACCTTTAGTTTAGTTCCGAAGGGTAATGTTTTATGTGCAGCGGTTAACCGGTTATGCCTGTATTTTTCTCCACTGGCAGTAGGATATCCCTCAAATTTATCTGCATAGTAAGAAGCCTTACCTGTCTGCACCTGGGCAAAAGATGAGAGTGAAAAGGCAGACAATAAAAAAATGTAAATAAAAGTTCTCATATACAAAAGGTTTTTCACAGCGTTAAAGATCTGTAATAGTTAATTAAAATTCAATGAAAAAATTATTTTGTGTATATATTTTTCTGCTTTCTTTTAATATTCTTTTTGCACAGGATTTAAAGGAAAATGAGCTTCTGGCACGTCAATTCATTGGCTTTCTGGAGAATAACCAATTTTTTGAAGCAGAGGAGTTGCTAAGTATAGAAGGGAGGCAACTATTGTCGATGGAAAGATTAGAAGACCTTTGGTTTGATGTAATCCGGAAATCCGGAAGCTTTGAGCAAATAGAGGATATAGAAGCAGAAGATGTAGGAGGGATGGTGATTGTATATGCCCACACAATTTTTTCCAGTCGGCCTTTGGTGATCCAGCTATTCTTTGATTATGATAAAAAGATCAACCGGATTAATTTTAGACCGGTACTAATAGAAGCTACCTATGCATTGCCATCATATGCCAATACAGATCTTTACAGGGAGGAGGAAATGATTATTGAAGCTCCGGAAGGGCCTTTACCGGCTACATTGACCAGGCCGACATTTGTTAAAAAATTTCCTGTCGTTATTTTAGTTCATGGTGCAGCACCTCATGATCGTGATGAAATTATTGGCCCTAATAAACCATTTAAAGATATTGCTGCCGGGCTTGCCACTCAGGGGATAGCTACATTTAGGTTTGAGAAGAGAAGAAATATTGATCCTGAATATTTTGAAGAAATAAAAAGCAGGATGACTGTGAAGGATGAAATTCTTGATGATGTTGAGGAGGCAATTAAATTTGCCAGAAAGATAAAGGGCGTAGACAGGAGTAAGATTGTAGTGCTGGGCCATAGCTTTGGAGGTATGCTGGCCCCCAGGATAGCAGATGAAAACAGGCCTGTAGACGGTGTGATAATAATGGCAGGGAATGCAGGCCCGCTGGAAGACCTGATCCGGAATCAAATTAACTACCTTTCCTCTTTAGATTATGTACCGGACAACAGGAAGGAATCGCAAACGGTGATAATGGAGCAGATAGAAAGGCTTAGGAATATGGACCTCACCGTTGGCTCACCACCAGATGAAATAATTCTGGGGTTGCCGGTTTCATATTGGCGGGATATATCCGCTTATGATCAGCTGGAGATGGCAAAAAATATAAAGGAACCAATTCTTGTGATGCAAGGGGGAAAAGATTATCAGGTGCCGGTTGAGGAATTTGAAAGGTGGAAAAAAGCACTGGAAGATCAGGGTGATGTAAAATTCATTCTCTATCCCCTGCTGAATCACTTATTTGTGCCGGGGGAAGGTATAACGGAACCTTTGGACCGACAGGTAAGCGGGCATGTTCCTGAAGTGGTAGTGCGGGATATCGCAGAATGGATAAAACTTGAATTATAATTTTTTATATGACTAAAATAAGTTAGTTTTGTGCCGCAAATAAGCTCCTTATTTGCAATGTCAATAGATAACTCAAAATTCTTAATGGAGGCACTAACATATGATGATGTGCTCCTCCTCCCTGCTTACTCTGAAGTGTTACCAAGAGATACTAACACCTCTACTAAGCTTACCCGAAACATCACTTTAAATATCCCGTTGGTATCAGCCGCTATGGATACTGTTACCGAGGCCAACCTTGCTATAGCAATGGCACTGGAAGGTGGTTTGGGTTTCATCCATAAAAATATGAGTATCGAGGCTCAGGCTTACCAGGTCCGGAAGGTTAAAAGAAGCCAGAGCGGAATGATACTTGATCCCATTACTTTAAATGTAGATGCTCAGGTTTATGAAGCGGAAAATATTATGCGTGAGCATAAGATCGGGGGTATTCCTGTGGTTGATGATGATAATAAGCTGATTGGGATCATTACCAACAGAGACCTGCGTTTTCATAAAGATCCGTCAGTTCCTATAAAAGAGATTATGACAAAGGATAATCTTATCACAGCGGGTGAAGGTATAGAGCTTGAAGAAGCAGAAGGGATCCTGCAGGAATATAAAATTGAAAAACTTCCTATCGTAGGAAAAAATGGTACCCTTACCGGGTTAATAACTTATAAGGATATCCTGAAGAAACGAAATAAACCTAATGCCTGTAAAGATCAGTATGGAAGGCTTCGGGTCGGCGCTGCTGTAGGTGTTACAGGTGATATCGTTGAGCGTATTACAGCTTTAAAAACCGCGGGTGTTGATGTAATAAGTATTGATACAGCACATGGACATTCAAAAGGCGTTATTGAGGCCTGTAAAAGAATTAAAAAAGAATTTCCAGAACTTGATGTTATTGTAGGGAATATTGCCACCGGTGAGGGCGGCAAAGCACTTGTTGAGGCTGGCGCTGACGCAGTAAAAGTTGGTGTAGGCCCGGGAAGTATCTGTACCACCCGTGTAATTGCAGGTGTGGGAGTGCCACAATTATCTGCTGTTTACGAAGTTTATAAAGGCATTAAAGATTCCGGGGTACCTTTAATTGCTGATGGCGGTATTCGTTTTTCCGGAGATATTGTGAAAGCTTTGGCTGGTGGGGCCAATAGTGTAATGATCGGTTCTCTTTTAGCAGGAACAGATGAAGCTCCCGGTGAAGTGATACTTTACCAGGGAAGAAAATTTAAATCTTACCGCGGAATGGGATCTCTTGAAGCCATGGAAGAAGGGTCAAAAGACCGCTATTTTCAGGATGCCGAAGATGATATTAAAAAGCTTGTTCCTGAAGGGATAGTTGGAAGGGTACCATTTAAGGGATTGGTATCCGAGGTCCTTTATCAGCTTATTGGTGGCATACAGGCAGGCATGGGATACTGTGGAGCAAAAACCATTGAAGATCTAAATAAAGCACGTTTTGTAAAGATAACGGCAGCTGGAGTAAATGAAAGTCACCCTCATGATGTTCATATTACAAGGGAAGCCCCAAACTACAGCAGAAAGTAATTTTAAATACCACTCATCTTATTTAAAAGCCAGTAAATTTGCTGGCTTTTATTTTGTAATAAAATTATTATTAATTTGGCTAAATGTTAGGCAGCAAGGCCATAGTTCGTTTAAGTGGGGTAATAGCATTATTAGCCTGGTTAATTCTCATTATAACCGATACGATAATTCTTTTCGGTGAGGTGAACCAGCTGGATAGTGGTATTAATCCACGCATGCCGATAATAGCCCTCACTATTTTCATTATCTCGCTTTTTTTATTTTACAGGTATAAGATAAACAAAGCAGAGAGCGTAAATTTTGTCGATCTTCTTTGGAGTGTTTTTGCCACAGGGCTTTTAGCTACAGTAGTTTCCCTTGTATTTCGACTTCTGTTCTTTTTGCTGGGAGATACCAAACTGGCAACAAATCCACTTTTGGTCAATGTTGTATACCTTATTAACCTCAGCCTCTTTGCCTCTTTTCTTATCCATACTTTTATAGTCTGGAAAAGGCTGATACTTTACCAAAAGTCAAAATTTCTACTTCGGGCATGGAGTACATTTGAATACCTGCTTCTGATCTCTGTGGCGATAAACGTATTTTATAAAGAGCTGGCAGAGATAGCTCCGTTTATATTTAATTATTACTATGTAGCCCTTATTTTGTTAGGTATTTTTCTTTCCGTAAACCTGAAATGGGTGGCTTATCTTTCCTTCAGGCAGAAATGGAAAGGCATTTTGCTCATAGGGCTTGCGCTTTTCTACCTGGGGTATTTTACATGGACGATAGTTAGCCTGGGGATCGAGCTTGATGATTTCAATATCTCCTTTATTAATTTTAGAAATCATGTATTCCTGCTTTCTACCTCTACTTTTATATTGATTTATGCTATTTTTTCCCTTCTTGTAATTTTATTCAACCTGCCTACCACCAGTGTATTTGAGCAAAAGCTGGAGGAGGTTATGAATTTTCAGCGCCTTAGCCAGTCAATTCAAACGGAACAAAGTGAAGACCGGGTTTACGACATATTATTAGATAGTGCGGTGAGTACCGTTTATGCAGATGCAGCATGGCTTGAAATAGACCGGTCAGGAGGATACGATTACTACACCTATAATGTAGATAGGAAAGAGATAGATACTGTTAAGGAAAGCGTTACTAAGAATAGGGTTAAAGGGATTTTTGATCAGGGAACTGACAAAACGCTGCATATGGAAAAGTACCTTTCTTCTATTAATGGAAGCCGTTTCAAATCCATAATGTCTTATCCGCTGGCGGTTAAAGGGGGTCAACTGGGTACATTGGTGCTTCTTAAAGAGGTTACGGACGGCTTTAATAAGGAAATGACTCAGATAATAAGGACTTTCACTAATCAGGCGGCTATTTCCATAGAGAATTTTAGATTACTTGCCGAAGCCTTACATAACGAGCGATATAAGGAAGAGCTGAAAATTGCTAAAAGAGTGCAGGAAAGCTTACTTCCTGATGAATTACATAATGAGGAGCATTATAATATTATCGCGCTTAGCGAGGCTGCTGATGAGGTTGGAGGTGATTATTATGATACATACCACATCTCCGAAAGTAAAACCGCAATAATAATAGGTGATGTCAGCGGAAAGGGAACTTCAGCCGCATTTAATATGTCACAGATGAAGGGTGTTTTCCATAGTCTTGTGCAGTTGGATTTAGAGCCTGTAGACTTTTTAACTAAGGCTAATAAAGCCTTAGGATATTGCCTGGAGAAATCTTCATTTATTACCGCCACTTACTTTATTGTGGATAAGGATAAAGGGGAAGTGCGCTTTGCACGGGCAGGCCATTGTCCGACATTATTCTATGATGGAAAGAAAAAACGAGCTGAATTTTTTCAAAATAAAGGGTTGGGATTAGGTATTTTAAGAAATGGCGAATTTTCAGATTATCTTGAAATGAGCGTATTAAAATATAAACCGGGGGATATCCTGGTACTTTATACTGATGGAATAGTGGAGGCAGTAAATAAAAAACGGGAGCTTTTTGGTTATGACAGGCTTAAAAATGCATTAGCGGGTGTTGCTGAAAAAAATGTTCAGGATATAAAAGCGCATTTACTTTCGGTGTTGTATGAATTCACTGGTAACGAACGCATAGATGACGACTATACGCTATTAATTATTAAATTTAAATAACAAGTACCTAATATATACGTAAACACAGATATGATTGATGTAAAGAAATTGAAGGAAGATGGTTTTGAGATCCTTGTTATAATAGGAGAAGTTGATGCCAGCTCCTCAATAGAGCTTGATAATGCAATGAAAGAAGCAGTAGTGGATGGCAATAAGAACCTGCTGATAGACTGCTCCAAACTGGAATACATCTCTTCAGCAGGTCTTGGTGTCTTTATGTCATACCTGGATGAAATAAAACGAAAGAATATTACCCTCATCTTTTTTGGTCTTAATGATAAAGTACTAAATGTTTTTAAGATTCTTGGACTTGATCAGCTACTGCATATTGAGAAGGACTATGAATCAGCAAAGGCGGCTTTAAATGAAGTATAAATACAACTGTTCAGTACAATGCAAGAAGGAGAAGCTTAAGAATATCAGGCTGTTCGTAAAGGAAAAGCTTGATGGCCATGGCCTGTCTGACCTTGATGTTAGTGCTATTGTATTAGCAGTGGATGAGATATGCGCCAATCTCATTATACATTCTAATAAATGTAACCCTGATGAGACCATTATTCTTGAAATGGAAATAAAGGATGGTAAGGAGGTATTTTTTGAAATCACAGATCAGGGAGAAGCATTTGATATCAAACAGTATAAAGAACCAACTATTGAAGAGATAATAAAAGCAAAAAAGAAAGGTGGCATTGGTTTACTTCTTGTAAAACGTATTATGGATAATGTTGAATTTACTTCTGAAACGGATAAGAATACATGCAGGCTTTATAAGAAAATCAATTCACATTAATCATTCTATTCTTTATTTATTCATTAATTTTGCAGATTAAATAATATTAGAGGCCAGCCTTGAGAACGTTTTATCTATTTTTTATAATTACTATTCTTTTCAGTTGTCGAAGTGTATCTGAACATTCATTTTCTGAAAATGATGTATTGGCAACTATAAACGGAGATCCTGTAACTGCCGGGGAATTCATATATTCATTTAAAAAAAGCCATCAGAATAATAATGACACTATTACTGCTGAGGATATTAATGAATATCTAAGGTTATTCGTAAACTATAAATTAAAAGTTGAGGAAGCACGTGCGAATAAATATGATACGGTACGTACATACCAAGATGAACTTTCCCATTATCAGGAGCAGGTAAGATCATCCTACCGCGCTACGGAAAAAATCATTGATACGTTGGTCAATGAGGCGTATGGCAGGATGCAATATGAAATTGATGCCTCTCATATACTGCTTCGCGTCGATAAAGATGCATCACCGGAGGATACTCTTGAGGTATATAATAGGATAACAGAAATTCGGGTGATGGATAAAGATTTTGAGGCGCTTGCACAGGAATTCTCTGAAGACCCAAGTGCTTCTAAAAACAAAGGAAGATTGGGATATTTTTCAGTATTTCAGATGGTTTATCCCTTTGAATCAGCAGCTTATAATACAGAAGAAGGGAATATCTCTATGCCATTCCGCTCGCAGTATGGATACCACCTGGTAAAGGTCCATGAAAAACGGCCAATGGTGCAAATGAGCTTGCATCACATAATGATGCCCAAAAACCAGCAAGATGATGCCAAAAGCTCCGCTAAAATATTTGAAGCACACGAAATGCTAACCAGCGGAATGGCTCCGGAGCAGCTGCTTGGATCATCGTTTGCCATAGATAATAAGATCACGCATAAATTAATTAAGCCAACTGAGGTTAATCAATTACCAGCCGAATTTAGAAGTTCATTTGAGTCTCTGGAAGAAAAAGGCGATGTTTCCGATCCATATAGCACCAAAGAGGCATGGCATATTTTTGTGGTAGAAGAGAAGATTGTCCTGCCTCCATTAGAGGAGATTAAGGAGCAACTGGAAAGAATGGTAAAAAGAACAGACCGCTTACAGCTTTTTAAAGAACAGTATACCAAAGATCTCCTTAAAAAATATAATTATATCCAGCATATCCTTCCAGAGGACCTTAAGAAGGTGGCATCCTCAGAAGAAAATTCAGATTTAACTATTTTCACTTTAGCTGGAAAAGCATATATGCTAAAAGATTTCTTAAACTTATTTGAAGGACGTGACATCAGTAGCATAAGTGATAATGAGATAAAAAACAGATATAAAATATTTGTAGAGAATAAAGTGACCACACTGGAAGATAAAGCTTTAATGAATAGCAATGAAGAGCTTCGATGGCTGCTGAAAGAATATGAGGAAGGGATGCTTCTTTTTGCAATAATGGAAGATACGATCTGGAATAAAGCCGTTCAGGATACTTTAGGATTACGTAATTTTATTGCAGACCAGCACCCTGAAATCAATAATAAAGATGAAAAGGCGTTAGATAATAAAGGCAGGTTTATTGCCGGATACCAGGAATATTTGGAGCAAAAATGGGTACGGAAATTGAGGGAGGAATATGAAGTTAAGATTAACCAGAAAGTATTGGAACAGGTTTATGACGCGCTTATTAAATAACTTACTCATCCTTTCTTTTTTTGTCACTATCTCGTCATGTGAGTTCATTAAAATGAAAGATGAGACTTCCATGATACCCCAATCAAAGCCCATAGCCCGGGCTCATGATAAGTATCTTTACCTGGAGGATCTTGAAGGTTTGGTGCCTGCCAATATGACGTATGAAGATAGTGTCCAGCGCGTGGAGCGATATATAAATAACTGGGCTAAAAAGCAGTTGCTTATTGAAGAGGCCTCAAAAAAAATAGAATTTGACGAGGCGGAGATTGAAAGGAAGATCCTTGATTATCGGTATAGTTTAATGGGATATGAGTATCAGACGTATTTTATTAGCAATAATTTGGAAACCCAAGTAGAGGAGCAGGAGATTATAGATTTTTATAATGAGAATATTGACAATTTTGCACTAAAGCAGAATATTATAAGAGGAGTTTACCTGAAGGTACCTAAAGGTGCGCCAAGAACCGATAATATTAAACGCCTGCTGGTATCTTCAGACCTCAATGATTTTGAGGAACTGAAATCATATAGTTTAAGTTTTGCTACTGAGTATCAGCTGTATGATTCTGTCTGGATGGTGTTTGATGATGTGGTTAAAAATTCACCGTTGGCCGAAATCCCTAATAAGGTACAGTTTTTACAAAACAACAATTACACAGAAACATCTGATAAAGACTATCTTTACTTTCTTAAGATAAAAGAGTATAGGATTTCTGATAATACATCACCTCTTGAATATGTAAGGGATGATATTAAAAAGATTATAATTAACAAACGAAAAGTTGAGCTTGCAAATAAGCTTGAAGAGGAAGTTTATGAAAAGGCATTGGAGAATAATGAATTTGAAGTTTTTAATAACTAGCTTACTTGTATTAGCCGCAGTAGTAGTGAAGGGACAGAGTCAGAATAGACCTGACGGTATATTAATAGATGAAATAATAGCTAAAGTCGATAACAACATCCTTCTTAAATCTGATCTTGAACGGGCTTATCAGGAGTACCTTAGCAGTGGCGGCCAGGCTTCCGAAAAAAATAAATGTGGTTTGCTGACACAGATGATCACGGGTAAACTAATGGTAGCTAAAGCTGAAATTGATTCGGTTATTGTTGCCGATGAGCTTGTGGAGAATAATATTAACAGACGTTTTAATGTTATCCTAAATCAATTTGGTGGTTCAGAAGAGCAGCTGGAAGAATATTATGGAAAATCAATCGAGCAGATTAAAAGTGATGTTCGTGATAAGGTCAGGGAGCAGCTTATAATCCAGGAAATGCAAAGGCATATCACCCAGGATATAACCGTTACCCCTGCAGAAGTGAAGAAGTTTTTTAACAATATCCCTCAGGACAGCTTACCCTATTTTTCCACGGAAGTAGAAGTTTCTCAAATTGTAAGGATCCCTTCTGTTGGGGAAAAGCAAAAACAGGAAGCACGTCAGAAGTTGATTGATCTAAGGAAAAGGATTATAGCAGGAGAGGATTTTGGTCAACTGGCAAAAGAGTATTCAGAAGGACCGAGTGCTCCTTACGGTGGTGACCTTGGCTGGGCGTCGCGGGGAATGATGGTGCCTAGCTATGAGGCCGTAGCCTTTAAATTGCAGCCCGGCGAAGTTTCTATGCCTGTGGAAACAGAATTTGGCCTGCACATTATCGAATTGATTGAACGTCGAGGAAATGAATATCACAGCCGCCATATTTTATTTATGCCTGAGCCTTCCGAAGCAGATATCGAAAGCAGTGAAAATTTTCTTAACAGCTTAAAGCAGGAAATAATAGCAGAAAAAATATCTTTTGCTAAAGCAGCCAAAGAGTTTTCTGAAGATACTTATACCGCGGGGAATGGTGGGTTTATTACTGATGATCAGGGTGGCACAAGAGTTTCTGTTGAGAATCTCGATCCGGTAATATTTTTTACCATTGACTCAATGAATGTTGGTGATATAAGCGAGCCTATCAGGTACAGGACAGACGAGGGTAAACAGGCTGTGCGTATGTTATTTTATAAATCTAAAATAAGGCCACACCAGGCTAATCTGAAAGATGACTGGCAGAAGATTAAAACCGCAGCCCTTGAGCAAAAGAAAATGATGGTGCTTAACAAGTGGTTTGAAGATGCACGAGAAGAGGTTTTTATTAAAATTGATGAAGATTACGAGTACTGTAACATCATTAATCAATAACCTGTTAATTAATCATTACGTAAAAAACTAGAGTGAATTCCGCAGGTTGGGTTGATGGGCATGAAAAATTAGCGGTCTTAAAAAAATATCCTTATATAAATGAAAACCTATAACTCCGAAGTAGAAGCAGCAGATGAATTAGCAGCCGCCTATAAAAAGCTGACAAAGGAAATCGGTAAAGTAATTGTTGGGCAGGAGGATGTAGTCCGCTTACTGCTTACAGCAATATTTTGCCAGGGACATAGTCTTTTGGTAGGAGTTCCCGGTTTGGCAAAAACATTGATGATCCAGACACTATCCAGAGCTTTACATCTGGATTTTAACAGGATCCAGTTCACACCGGACCTTATGCCTTCGGATATTCTGGGAGCAGAAACATTAGATAAGGATAGAAATTTTAAGTTTATAAAGGGGCCAATATTTGCAAATATCATTCTTGCGGATGAGATCAACCGTACTCCCCCTAAAACACAGGCTGCCTTACTGGAATCAATGCAGGAATATGCGGTAACAATTTCAGGTCAATATTTCCCGCTTGATAAACCTTTCTTTGTACTTGCAACACAAAATCCTATTGAGCAGGAAGGTACATACCCATTGCCCGAAGCACAGCTCGACAGGTTTATGTTCAACATCTTATTGGACTATCCTTCTTATGATCAGGAGCTGGCAATAGTAAAGAATACTACCGGAGCTGATGTCAATGAGGTGAATCCGGTCCTGGATAAGGAAGAAATTATATACTTTCAGCAGCTGGTCCGTAAAGTGCCTGTTACGGATGCTGTAGTGGAATATGCCGTTGAACTCGTCCATAAGACACGCCCAAACACGGAAAAGGCACCCGAGGTTACCAATAATTACCTGGAATGGGGCGCAGGCCCCAGGGCATCTCAATATCTTGTTTTAGGAGCGAAGTGTAATGCCCTCCTTCAGGGAAGATATTCACCCGATATAGAAGATGTTAAAGCCATAGCAAAACCGATCTTAAGACACCGCATCGTTCGAAACTTCAAAGCCGAAGCAGAAGGAGTAAGTATCGATAATATTATTGAGAAACTTCTGTAGTTTAATCTAGTAATTATTTTAATACTTATTTAAATATTAAACTAAATTAGGTTTCTGGAGATCATAGTTTGATTATTAGATGAAAAATTAAATCAGTTTACCATTTTTTTTGATTACTTTCTTTATTTTTTTACATAATTCTTTAGCAATATTAAATTAATTGACACAATCTTATCAAGATATTTGATGAAAATCTAGAAAAAATAAGGCTTAAGAAATTTTATTTTAAATGAATTGAAAACCTATAAATGGTTCTTTTAAATTATAAGAAGTATGTTTACTTAAATTAACTGTGGTATTGATAAAGATAATTAGGTATAATTTGACAGTTTTTTTATTTTGCAAGATGAATTTTAAATATAAGTGCCTATTGCAATTTATTTTTTCTCATTTACCACGAGGAGAAAAAATAAATTATCTTTTTCAAAAACATATAACCAAAAAACTACCTCCTAATAAAACTTATTTTTTAAATAAAGTATCTACAGCTGAAAAACATTTTCTGAATTTCAAGGAGTATAATAAGATTACGAAAAAAAAAAATACTTATTATGAATTTGGAGCAGGCTCAACTTTAATCATTCCATTATGCATGAGCCATTATGGTTTTGAGATTACCTGTATTGATTTAAGAAGGTTAATTATTCCGGAATTAATTATAGATACACTTAATAAAATTAAAGAGAATAAAAATCTTCTACCGTTCGAAGTATTAAAAACCAATACATCTGTATTAAATAATTCAGACATTTTATCTTTTTTAAGAGGTAACTATAATCTTAGTTATGAAGCTCCAAAAGATGCACGATCAACAGATTACCAAAATGAATCTTTTGATTTCATCTCATCTACTGTCACTTTAGAACATATACCATCTCAAGATATTCTTCAAATCCTTAATGAATGCTATAGAATACTTAGTAAGGGTGGGATATTATCAATTACTATTGATTATAAAGATCATTGGTCATACTTTGACCAAAGTATTACAATATATAATTTTTTGAAGTATACTGTTAATCATTGGACAATTTATAATCCAGCCCTACATTATCAAAATAGATTGAGACATTCGGATTATCTTGAGATAATAAAAAAAACTGATTTTCAAATAGTAAAAGAAGAAGTTGATCATCCTACAAAAGAAGATTTAATTAATTTAAAATCAATTAATATTTCTCAGAACTTTAAAAGTTACGATTTTTATGATTTAGCTAAAAAGTCCTCGGAGATAGTTTTATTAAAGCCTTAACATAAATGAAAAAATAATACACTTTATTGGAATGCTTCTTATTATGAATTATTGTGTAGAGGAGGAGATTAGCAAAAATGAATCTGATCATTCCCCAATCCTTAGGACAGCTTCTTATCCACAATCATAAGGGTTTTCCATATTTCAACACCGGAAATTCCTTTTTAAATTTCTGTTAAAGTGTTGGAATGTGGTAAACCCGTCTTTCATGCAGCTGCTTTCATTTTAGTTTTTTGCTTATACAGCTCATTTGGGATTTGGTTATCTATTCCCTGATGTCTGCGTGTAAAGTTATAGTACTGAAAATATTCCAGTACTAATCGATATAAATCAACACCATCTACTGGCGGTTGTAAATACAGCTTCTCATATTTTACACTCCTCCATAATCTTTCAATAAACGCATTGTCAATAGCTCTGCCTTTGCCATCCATGCTTAAGCGGATATCCTGCCTTAGTACATATCCAGCAAAGATCTCGGAAGTAAATTGCGAACCTTGATCTGTATTAATGATCTCTGGCTTACCGTGCATTTCAATGGCTTCTTCCAATACCTGCCTGCACCATTCAGCATCCATAGAGTTGGATACTGACCAGTTGATAACATAGCGGCTGTACAAATCAATGATAGCCACTAAATACATAAACCCTTTCTTCATAGGAATATAGGTGATATCTATTGCCCATACTTGGTCTGGCCGTTCAATTGTTAGGTTTCTCAGCAAGTAAGGATAAACCTTATGTGCCTTATGCCTCCTGGAGGTGTGTTTCCCAGGCATTGTAGCCCGTAGCCCCATTACCTTATAATAAAGCCTTTCTATTCGGTTAAGGCTTACTTTATAGCCCTTGTCTTTAGTTAGCCAGGTATGCATACGCTGAGCACCTTTAAACGAATGATGCAGATAATGCTCGTCCATCAGGCGCATCAGTTCCAGATTTAAGGCAGATTCTCCTTTTGGTTTATAATACAGGCCGGAACGGTGGATGGATAGCAACATACATTGCTGTACCAAACTCAATTGACCCTTGCTTATCATTGATCGCCGTTCCTTTATTGGTTTTAGCGCAAGGCGTTCTTTAAAAAATCATTTTCAACTTTTAGCTGACCGATAGCTTTTAATAATGCATCCTTTTCCTCATCAGCCTGTGATTTTTTGCTCTTGCCTTTGGATTCAAAGACATCTTCAGCCTTTGCCATAAACTCACGCTTCCATAGATGAATCTGCTGAGGGGCTAATTCATATTTTTGTGCCAGGTCGGCTACGCTTGAGCGCTCTTTTAAAGCTTCAAGAACTACTTTAGTTTTGAATTTTGAGGTGTATTTCTTTCTTGTTGTCATAACAGTAAATTTAAAGGTTTAAAATTAACTTAACTTACTGTCCTGATTTTTGGGGAATGATCAAAAGGGAGTTTTGAGTTTCAGATTTCAGATTTCAGATTTTCTCGCATCTCACATCTCACATCTCAAATCTCACATCTAGTATCTATAAAACCCTCTTCCCGTCTTCCTCCCATGATGACCTGCATCTACCTTCTGCTGCTGGATGCGGCTGGGCCTGAATTTGCCATCATAATGAAATGACTCAAACATGCTTGTGGTAACGGAGAAATTAGTATCTACGCCTATAAGGTCCATAAGCCTGTAAGGTCCCATTCGAAAGCCATTATTTTCCATTATGCCATCTATTGTTTCATGATCGGCTACACCTTCTTCCAATATTTTAAGGCTCTCCACATAAAAATGCCGGGCAACGCGATTAACAATAAACCCTGGAGAATCTTTAGCCATTACGGCTGTCTTACCCATTTTTTCAGCTAAAGCTTTAGTGGTTGCTGCAATCTCAGGATCAGTAGCAGCGCCTTCAATTACTTCCACAAGCTTCATGATATGGGCAGGATTAAAGAAATGCATGCCGACCACTCTCTCAGGATGTTTTAATCTGGCAGCAATTTGAGTGATAGGAATAGAGGAGGTATTGGTAGCCAGTATAGTAGATGCAGGCAATTGCTCTTCAAGCCTTAAAAAAACATCATGCTTTACTTTAAGCTGCTCAAGGGCGGCTTCAATAATTATTTCACCTTCAATAGAAATAAAATCAGAAGTTGCCGATATCCTTCCCTTCGCTTTTTCTGCTTCCTCAGCTTGTATCTTTCCCTTCTCTACACCTTTGTCAATATTGCCGGAGATAATGGATAAGGACCTGTCGAGGATATCTTCCTTAAGATCATAAAGGATGACTTCATATCCTGCAAGCGCTGCTACCTGTGCAATGCCCTGGCCCATCGTGCCGGCGCCAATAATACCTATAGTATGTATATCTTCTAATCTCATGAATTGATGGTTTTAAACTGCTTTAAAAATCGTACATCATTTTCAGTGAACAGGCGAAGGTCATTGATGCGATATTTCAGCATTGTAATTCGCTCAATACCCATTCCGAAGGCAAAACCGGTATATTTTTCAGGATCTATACCGCAATTCTCAAGCACATTAGGGTCAACCATTCCTGAGCCACCTATTTCCACCCACCCGGTATATTTACAGATATTACATCCTTTACCACGACATATATTACAGCTGATGTCAATTTCGGCGCTGGGTTCGGTAAATGGAAAGAAGCTCGGTCGGAAACGGATTTTTGTATCCTTGCCGAACATTTCTTTGGCAAAATGATACAGCGTTTGCTTCAGGTCAAGAAAGCTGACATTCTCATTCACATAAAGCCCCTCTACCTGGTGAAAGATACAATGGGCACGTGCAGAGATTGTTTCATTCCTGTAAACCCGTCCTGGCATTATAGCACGAAGAGGTGGTTTTTGTGTTTCCATTAACCTTACCTGTACGGATGAAGTATGCGTACGTAGAGCTATGTCAGGATCTTTTTCTAAAAAGAAAGTATCCTGCATTTCCCGGGCCGGATGATTGGGAGGAAAATTTAATGATGTGAAATTGTGCCAGTCATCTTCAATTTCCGGACCATCGGCAACATTAAATCCCAGCCTTTCAAATATTTCTATTATTTTCCTTCTTGTGCTCGTTAACGGATGGACACTGCCAATTTCTGCTCCTGCAGGAGGTAGTGTGAGATCGATATCTTCTACACCGGCACTTTGGGCCTCCGTCTGTAGCGAATCTATCAGCTCCTTAAATTTATCCTGCGCTTTTTGCTTCAGCTGATTAAGCTTTACACCAAAAGCCTTACGATCTTCAGGAGCTACATTTTTAAATTCATTAAAAAGATCACTAACAACACTTTTTTTGCTGATGTATTTTAATCGAAACGCCTCCAGCTCCTCCTCATTAGAAACAGAGACATTATCTAATTCCTCGCTTATTTTATCTATCCTTTCAAGCATTGTGTAAAGTTAGTGAAAACTGAGAAAAGCAGTCCGACATATAAAATCTGACGTCAGGTATTCACTCTATCTCAAATCTCACATCTCACATCTCATATCTATTTTACAGAATCATTCCCGCGCCTACAGTCTCATTGGTAGCTTCATCAATAAGGATAAGGCTACCGGTGTGCCTGTTACGCTGATATCTGTCGTAAAGCAAAGGTTTGGTTGTACGAAGAGTAACCCTCGCTATATCATTCATACCTATCTCCTTATCATCCTCTATGCGGTGCAGCGTGTTAATATTCATCTTGTACTGAATATTTTTGATCATGCAGCGCACATCATTGGTGGTATGTTTTACAGCATATTTTCCATTGGGAACAAGCTTCTTATCATGCATCCAGCAGAGCATCATATCCACGTCCTGACTAACGGTAGGCTGATTATTTGTACGCACGATCATATCACCACGGCTGATGTCAATTTCGTCTTCCAGTCTTATTGTCACTGACATAGGCGCAAAAGCTTCATCTACAGGTCCGTCAAAAGTATCAATGGCCTTTATCCTGGAGGTGAATCCAGAAGGTAGTACCATCACTTCATCTCCCGGCTTGTAGACACCACCGGATATCCTTCCGGCATAACCTCTATAGTCATGGAATTCATCAGAGTGAGGACGTATCACATGCTGTACGGCAAACCGGCAATCGATATGGTTATGGTCACTACCAATATGGATGGTCTCCAAAAGGTACAGCAGTGTGCTTCCCTGGTACCACACCATATTTTCCGAGCGGTTTACCACATTATCCCCATGAAGGGCACTTATGGGTACAAAATGAACATCCTTTACATCAAGTTTTGAGGCAAAACTTTCTATCTCATCTTTAATCTTCTCAAAAACCTTTTTGTCATATTCAACAAGGTCCATCTTATTGATACAAAATATAATATGAGGGATACCTAATAGAGAAGCAATAAACGTATGACGGTAGGTTTGCTCGATAATTCCCTTACGGGCATCCACCAAAATAAGAGCAAGATTAGCTGTGGAGGCTCCTGTAACCATATTCCTCGTATACTGGATATGCCCAGGAGTATCCGCTATTATAAACTTTCTTTTTGGAGTAGCAAAATATCGATAGGCAACATCAATGGTGATCCCCTGCTCCCGCTCTGCTCTAAGTCCATCCGTAAGCAGCGCTAAATTCACATTAGCATCTCCCTTCCGTCGGCTCGACTCCTCAATCGCCTCATACTGATCCTCAAAAATAGATTTCGAATCATATAATAAACGGCCTATTAAGGTACTTTTTCCGTCATCGACACTCCCTGCTGTTGTAAATCTCAGCAGCTCCATGTCGAGGTAATTATCTGTTACTTCTTCTGATTCAGACATTGTATCTTTTATATTCTAACCTTTTGTTTTTAATGTTAAAGCATAGAGCAAAGAGCAGGGAGCATAGAGACGATGCTAAGTAGGCTCTGTGCTCTATGCTCTTTGCCCCATGCTCTTTGCTAAAAATACCCCTGCTTCTTCCTATCCTCCATCGCCGCCTCAGATCTCTTATCATCAGCCCTGGTGCCACGTTCGGTAGTTCGGGTAGCTGCAACTTCAGCAATGATCTCTTCAACCGTAGAGGCTGTTGATTCTACTGCTCCGGTACAGGTCATATCACCGATGGTCCTGAAACGTACTGTTTTCTTTTCAGTCTTTTCTGTTTCCCTTTGCTGGATGACATCCGTGCAGGTTAAATACGAACCATCACGTTTAAAGACCTCTCGCTCGTGAGCAAAATATAACGAAGGAAGCTCAATATTTTCCATTAGGATATACTGCCATACATCCATTTCTGTCCAGTTGCTGATAGGGAAAACGCGGAAAGTCTCTCCATAATTTTTACGGCCGTTAAAGATATTCCAAAGCTCGGGGCGCTGATTTTTAGGATCCCACTGACCAAACTCATCACGGTGAGAGAAGAAGCGCTCTTTGGCACGTGCTTTTTCTTCATCACGGCGTGCGCCACCCATGGCAGCATCGAATTTATATTTTTCTACCGTATCCAGAAGGGTTACCGTTTGCAGCGCATTTCTGCTGGCGTTAAAACCTTTTTCTTCTACGGATTTCCCCTGGTCTATCGATTCCTGTACCGAACCTACAATCAGCTCCGCCCCAAGTTTTTTGACAAATTTATCCCTGAATTCTATAGTCTCAGGAAAGTTATGTCCTGTGTCAATATGAACTAACGGGAAAGGCACATTGGCGGGATAAAAAGCTTTTCTTGCCAGGTGCGCAACGGTAATTGAATCCTTACCCCCTGAGAAAAGGAGTGCAGGATTTTCAAACTGAGCAGCTACTTCACGAATTATAAATATCGCCTCCGCCTCCAACTCCTTCAAATGCGTTAAATTGTAATGCTTCATTTATTATGAGTAACTTTTGGGTCAATAACATTAATTATTTTTTGCAGGCATTCCTCAATGGAGTTCTCTGCAGTATTTATTTTCAGCTCCGGATTTATTGGTGCTTCAAAGGGAGAGTCTATTCCGGTAAAATTTTTTATTTCCCCTCTGCGTGCCTTGGCATAAAGACCTTTTACATCCCTTTCCTCACATACCTCCAGCGGAGCTTCCACGAAGAGTTCAAAATATTTTTCTCCGATAATTTCACGGCTCATCTGTCGGATCTCCTCCGTGGGGCTGATCAGCGAACAAATAACCACTGCACCATTATAAGCAAATAATTTTGCCGCTTCTGCCGTACGGCGGATATTTTCTTTTCGATCTTCTTCAGAAAAAGCAAGATTACTATTCAGTCCTACCCGCAGGTTATCACCATCGAGAAGGATAGTATAATGACCTTTATTATAAAGATGCTCCTCGAGTGATTTAGCCAGTGTGCTTTTACCTGAACCGGATAATCCGACCATCCAGACTACAAGGCCATGTTGTTTTAAAAGCACCTCTTTTTTATCAGTCTGAAGTATCTTATCAAAAATTGGATGAATGTTCTCCACGGAAAAATTATTCAAGCTACAAAGTTAAGACATTCATGTAATAACTAATAACAATAGAGATAGTTGTAAGTTTGTGAGAAAGAACACTGCAATTACTATGACAATAGATACAGACTTCCTCCTTGATCTATGTAAAACTGCCGGCGATGAGATCTTAAAGATCTATCATGCCAGTGAGGGCATAGCTATAGATAGAAAGGCGGATAATTCACCCCTGACAAAAGCAGACCAGGCATCACACCATGTGATATTTGATGCGTTAAGAAAGCATTATCCTGATACACCTATTATTTCAGAAGAGGGGAAAGAAGTGGTGGTATATGAAACTAGAAAAGATTACCGTCATTTCTGGCTGGTGGACCCATTGGATGGCACGAAGGAGTTTATAAATCGTAATGGAGAGTTTACCGTTAATATAGCGCTTATTGAAGATGGATATCCCGTTGCCGGATTTATATATGTGCCGGTAAAAGATACCTGGTATTATACAAAAGAAGGCAAAGCATATAAACGCAAGGGCACAGAATCTTTTCCTATTGAGGTAAACAATAAAACAGCGGATCTTACCGCAGTGGGAAGTAAATCACATTCTTCACCGGAAGAGGCTACTTTATTAAGTAAATATCCTGTTACCAATACCATTTCTGTGGGTAGCTCTTTAAAATTCTGCATGGTAGCAGAAGGCAAGGCAGATATCTATTATCGCCATGGGCCTACTATGGAATGGGATACTGCGGCAGGCCAGGCTATTGTTGAAGCTGCAGGAGGTAAAGTTTTAAAGGGAGATGGAGAAAGCAAGGAAAGGTTCAGTTATAATAAAGAAGAGTTGCTGAATAAAAGCTTTTTGTGTCTTGGATTTTAATTTAAGTATGATTATTCTCTTTAATATGAGGTTTTAATAACATGCCTATTGTTTGGTTGGAAAATCGCCTTAAATTTTTTAATTTTCCGAAAGAACTTCACTTACGCTAGCTCGCCCCTTCAGAAGTTCGGGGGTGAGAAGGCCTAATTCTTTCCGTCATTACGAGGAGGCTCAACAAGTTTATAATTTATTCTCAGGGTATCTCGTGCCGACGAAGTAATCTGTTTTCATAAAGAAAGATTGCCACAGTCGCATTAATATTCTGCATTGCGACTTTATTAATCCTGCTCCTTACCCATGACAGTTTTTTAATTAATCGAAACTAACGATTTTTTAATAAGTTCCATATTATATTCCTCGGCTAACCGAACTAAATGTCTTTGTTTTTGCTGTTTAATCTTTTCTTCGTAATCCTTAATTCCTTTTTCAACAT
>JBPRGH010000011.1:0-1025 GCA_051418055.1 Candidatus Cyclobacteriaceae bacterium M2_1C_046
TAAAGTTTAAGGTTCAAGGTTTATTGGATGTGGAGTCCTAAATAGAGTTGACCATTTTTAGAAGTTGGTTTATGATTCTAATTAATTTAAGGTTATTAATTCTTTGTTTAATCTCTGTTCGAACTCTACCGGTGTAAAATGCTCAATGGAACTATGGGGTTTTTCATAGTTGTACATGTAAACAGCTTTATCTAATTTCTTATTCAAACTATCATAGCTAGTGGGATTATATCCCTTTAGGTATTTATTTTTAATGATTCCATTGATCCTCTCTGCATGCGGATTTTCATATACAGTTTCACACATGCTATTTCTTAAACATCCTTTTGTTAAGCTTAAGAACTCTTTGCTGTAGTATTGTCCTCCGCCGTCGGAGTGGATGATAGGTTTTATTATTTCATCTCCCTTGATACGTGTTAAAGCCATTTTTAGAGCCGGTATAGTAGTATCTTCTGTTCTTAAGGTTCTACTTGCACTATAGCCAATGATCCTTCTAGAGTATTGATCCATGATGAAAGTGAGATAGTAAAACTTACTGTTCATGTCATAATAGGTTATATCACTCACCCAAACCTGGTTTACTCCTGTCAACTCCCGACCGCTAACTAAGTTAGGGAATCGTATAACTCCGGTGCTATCGGTTGTCCTTCTAAAGCATTTTTGTGGAGCTATCTTAAATCCATAACTGCGGTAAAAATCAAAGAACTTATCTCTGCCCATAGTCTGAGGCTTTATCTTTCTGTAGAGAACCTTACAACCCATATCCGGATGATCCTCTCTTACCTGGTGCAGCACTACTTTTAATTGCTCTTTCTCTTCAGCTCTTTTTAATTCTCTGTTGAGCCGCTGATGAATATTCTGCTTTGTGGTATCCAGCCAACGATAGATCTGGTTCATTTTCCATCGGTGGTTCTCCCTGTGGAGCCAGAACCAGGTAAGGGTTTGGAACCTAGTTTTTTTTTGATGTCAATATCATACATCTCTTCTGCAATATCGATCATCTTATCCTTGAACTCAATCTCAAA
>JBPRGH010000012.1:0-7167 GCA_051418055.1 Candidatus Cyclobacteriaceae bacterium M2_1C_046
ACAAATAAATTCTACTTTTTGTTCCATAGTTGTTGTTTCTTTCCAAGGCATGGCAATCTGATTTTTTCAATCAAATTACGTCTTAAAAAGTGTAAACTATGTGCCTTTAACTTTGTAAACGATGTCCCTTTACCGTACCAATATGCTCACTAACGCCAGGGCTATAAAATGTAGGGCCCTACAACGTGAATAGTTGTCCCCCGTAGTAAAGAAACAATGAAAAACTGAAATAACCTAACCCACTGCCTGCCCTATATTTTTATAGCTACTGTTATGCAATGTTTATTCATTAGTTAAAATGCCATAAATAATTATTAACCCGCCGATCCAATAAAAAACGGCAAATCCTCGGATTAAACTATTCTTATTATCTACCACGAATTTAATTGGCTGCCTGTCTAAATTTTTAATGTTATTACCTCTATGAAATCTAATTAAGAGGTTTATTATTGTCGGCACAACATATCGATTCCACAGATAAATTAAACCTATAACTATAAGAACATTTATTAATTTATTAAGTAAATCCATTTCTAATATTGCATAACGCCAGGGCTATAAAATGTAGGGCATTCGAAGTGAATAATTGTCCCCCGTAATAAAAGTAGCGACAAGAAACGAACTAACCTAACCCACTGCCCGCCCTATATTTTATAGCTACTGTTGTGCACAGTACTATTTGTTCGACATAATTTGATTGGCTGTCATTTTGATGAGTTTGGCACATGCCTCAATCTTATCATTATAGGCAAATTGTTCAATTTTATCATTATTATTAGCCAATTCTACAACCCATTTATTATTAGTTAGTCGATAGCTCCAAGCTGGTGTATGTCGGATATCTTGACAAAACAAATCCCAATCATTAATTAGATGGGGGTTAGTTCGTAGATAATTAGCTATTAATGTTACAGTGATATATTCATGAACAGTTATATAATTAGAGCGATTCAGTATTTCAAATGGCGTTAAGTTAGCCGTTCGGTAAGTTTTGGCAAAACTGCAAATTTCATCAACGCATGTCGAAATATTGTAATTCATCGTGTATTGTGCACAACGCCAGGGCTATAAAATGTAGGGCAATCGAAGTGAATAGTTGTCCCCCGTAGTAAAAGTAGCTACAAAGAACGAAACAAACCTAACCCACTGCCTGCCCTATATTTTTATAGCTACTGTTATGCACTGGTGTTTTTTCGTTATTATCTAGGATCACCAAGGAGTTTAATTTGTCGCATATTTATGGCCTAAGTAAAACAGTAGAATTAGTAAAACATATAGTATTAAGGTTAACCAATTTACTATGTATTTTAATTTGTTCTCTTCATTATTAAATGTTGTTCTGAAAATAGGTAGCATAATTGATGCTAAAAAAAACTTTAAATAAATTACTCGTTTTTCATATGCCATTATTGAGTCAAATAATGAAGACTTGCCTATATATTTTTCATTAGGTTCTATGGATAAGAATCGATAGTGATACCATATTTTAACGATATAGGTTATCAGGATTAATATTGCGACTATTTGAATTAAACTACTAAACATATTTCATAGATCACTAGTGCATAACGCTAAGGCTATAAAATGTAGGGCCTACGAAGTGAATAATTGTCCCCCGTAGTAAAAGTAACTACAAGAACGAAAATAACCTAACCCACTTCCCGCCCTATATTTTTATAGCTACTGTTAGCGACTGGTGCATGCTCTCGCAGAACGTCAATATATCACCTCAGTTCCTAGTTCGAATAAGATGATAATATGCTCCTTTTCTTTAATTATTAAGCTTTTTATTTGTTCGCCTGTGTGTCCAACGGATTGGCATTTAATTGAATATTCTCCTGGTTCAAGTTCATAATAAAATTGTCCGTTCTTGTCTGTCTGAGTTCCTTGTGTATCAGAAATTATTATGTTGGCGGACTGTAAGAATGTGGAGTCCAGACGAGAATATACATATCCTGAAATTGCGGATTTTGAAGTTAATTTGTTGTTAGTTAAACGAGTCACCACTTCAGTTTTTCCTTTTATTTTATATCCGTTTGAGTTTGTCCGAACAGTCGAACAAGTTGTCAAAGATAAAAGGATTAAAAAGCTTATAATTGTTAGTTTCATCTGTCCTGCATGCACTTGTCGCTAACGCCAGGGCTATAAAATGTAGGGCACTCGAAGTGAATAGTTGTCCTCCGTAGTAAAAATAGCTACAAGAACGAAAATAACCTAACCCACTGCCCGCCCTATATTTTTATAGCTATTGTTGTGTGTAGTGCCTTTGCACAATCTTCATTAGAACGATGAACTACTAATATTCAATTTTTGAAGTCTTCGTTCTCTAATTCTGTCAAATGCCAAACTCATTATTATTAAAACAGGAATGGCCAACCAACCTGTAAAAACAAACTCCAATCCATTTTGTCCATCGGTTACATAGCATAATGTTTGTCCATTGGTAAAAAACATGGCTAGTGTACACTGGATGAAAGTATATTCAATTATATTAAAGAGTGTTATATCTCGTGTTCTTAAATTCGCTTCATTTTTAAGTTTCTTGTCTATGAGTTGAACAAAAACAAATGGAGTAGTTAAAAAGCCCACTGTTGTTAAGATCCATAAAATTGTCCACGAGTTAAGACATGATATACCTAAAAATTCTATACCCATTTGCAGTCCCAAAATAGTAATCGCTGTAAATCCTGGAATAAATAATCCTGCGATACAAAATTTTAATGTTGGAGTTATAAATTTAAATTTCTTGGCCATTCTTGTTTGGCATTACACACAACGCCAAGTGTATAAATCGGTGTGGCTTAAACCTGCGACCTTGTCCCCCGATATAAAAGAGCAAGATACCACTGAACGCTCGGAACCACAAAACCCACGCTGATTTATACACCATGTTATGGCCTGTTCCTTTGTCCGCCGTACAACAAGCCGACCGTGCGAATCAATGTCCCCCGTGATGAAAGTAATCTGTGCCACATCAGTTCCAGTTCTTCGATAAGATTGACCACTGCACGGTCCACTGGTGATTAAGAGTCCTGCGTGATGCAAAAGATCAGAGCTACCCCAGTTCCAGTTCTGCGCTAAGTGTGGCTAGAATCTTATAATTTCTTGTTGTACAAAACCTTATTTAAATGAAAATTCGAGTTGAATAGGCCATAACGCCAGGGCTATAAACAGCACGGCAGAAAGAATTGCGTCACTGTCCCCCGTAACAAAAGTATATAGAACCACTGAAAGAACCTATACCACTACGCGCCGTGTTGATTATAGCTACTGTTATAGGCAGGCTTTTTCTTCTCCGTTACGCTTTTTCAAAGAACTACTTGCTTTCCAGCATGGTCAATAGGTAGTTACTGATCCGAGAACCACGTCACTGTCCACCGGTAGACCTGAACCAATGGAATAACTTGCTAACCCGCCCTCAAGAAGCACCACAAATTCAAATTGATTAGTTGTTTGTCTGAGTTCCTGTCCACGGAGTACAACGCTGTCCCACGCAATAAATGAAAATAGTGCTTCATCCGTTCTGGTCCCGTAAATGACTTATTACCTTAAATGCTTTTAAACTAGCAAGTTATGTAGTTCTTTAATTGAAAAACCTAAGCTTGCCTATAACGCTAAGTGTATATTCAGTACCGCTGCCAAAAGTGAGTTACTGTCCTCCGTAGCCCCTGAGATAGAACCACCAAACTATGATAACCCACTAAAGCGGTATTGAATATACATAATGTTGGCTACTGTTGGCCTCCTTGCAGAATCTTCAATTATTAGTCTAATTTATTTATCTCTCTGTTAAGTTTTTTGAATGTAACTTTTTCATACTGGAGATTCACTACTTCATCATGCTTATTAATTTTTTTCTTTTTAGATGCTAAATAATAATTACCATCTTTCACTCCGAAGCTCAGAATTGTTACCTCATTGTTATAGGGAATATTAATGAAGGTTTTCAAAGAATCCGTGCGAATTCGAACTGGCATTATTGAGTTGATGTCCTCGAATATGAGATAGTCTTGCGTAAATGCTTCTTTGTAGTTTTTAATATGTAAATCAACTGTTGAATCAGGGTTTAGGAAATAATCGCAATTGATCCAATTTAATTTGGTCGTGTAAATATTGTAATAAGGCAGAGGGGTAGACGTTGAAGTTAAAGTGTCTACAGAATCTTCTAGGCCATAAGAACTTACTCTATTTAATTCAATTGTATCTAGTCCAACTACTCCATATGTTATCGTTGTTGAGGTAATTGCATCATCTCCATATGACAATTTATAAATCATCTCTTCAGTTATTTGAAACACTAAAGTATCCTCCTTATTTTGGTCAATTTTCCAATTAATTTTAGCAGAATCTACCTCTCCAATAAAAGTTCTCATATAAGGAGCATCAGTAACATTTTTAAATCTGAGTCTGATGGTTTCATTATCCTTTAACTCTAATTCTTTGCCTTCACTTTTAGCTCCTAAATTTATCATTCCTGAAGATTCAAGAAGTTGACCATCAGATGTTGTAGTTAAATTATTTAATACCATTTCTGATTTACTATAGATTTCTTTTAACGAGAGATTTATAGGTTGCTGAACTTCTTGTCCATCTTTAAATCGGAAGGAGTTAGCCTTTATATAAATTTTTGTTCCTTGTGCTCCTGTTATCACTGTATCTGGTTGCGGTGAGATTACAAATTGTTGAGTAGGATTATTCTTTTCTGATGATTTTAAAAGCTCATTCCTTAAATTATCCTGCTTTACAGATTCTATTTCGTTCGTATTACAAGCTGCTATAAAAAGAAAAAATAGGATTTTATAAATGTTATTCATGTGTTAAAATGTTCTTGGAGGCCAATTGTAGCCAACGCCAAGGCTATAAAATGTAGGGCTTTCGAAGTGAATAATTGTCCCCTGTAGTAAAAGTAGCTACAAGAACGAAAATAACCTAACCCACTGCCCGCCCTATATTTTTATAGCTATTGTTAGCTACAGTGCACATTCACCGGATTACACATTGGAATGCTCCTTTAAGTATTAGTTGATTGTTTCGAATATTTTCGATTTTTTCCGATTCAATTTCCAGTCTTCCTTTTAAAATGTCACCAGTTTTATAGTCATTCCGATTTAATATTAATGAAGATGTACGAACTGGATAATTTTTGGTATAAGAATCGCTAAATTCTTGAATGTCAGAATATTGTTCAATTATGGTGTTAAATTCATTCTGAAAGAGATTTATTTTTACTGCATAACCTCCTTCAGCTTCTATATTCTGTATTCTAATATTTAAAGTGTCCTTACTTAAACTACAGTCAGTAATATTTAGAGGTCTAATGATTTTATTTTGCTCCTCTAATTCAGCAATCGAGAATGACAATCGAAAATATTCGAGTTCATCTAATTTTGAATAACGTTCATCATACTCCCAATATAGTCCTCCATCGAAGTCTCTAACAATTAATGGAGATTGTCCTACGCAGGAGTTTATTAAAAACATGAATAATATGATGAAACTTATTTTGTGCATTGTAGCTAACGCCAGGGCTATAAAATGTAGGGCAATCGAAGTGAATAGTTGTCCCCCGTAGTAAAAGTAGCTACTAGAACGAAAATAACCTAACCCACTGCCCGCCCTATATTTTTATAGCTACTGTTATGCACAGTGCAGCACTTTCGCGTTACTTTAATCCATTAAATTTAATTGGAATAGTTACTTCTTGAGGGACCGGATCAGCATTTTCCATTATAATCCAGTTCGGCATTTTCTTAATCAATTTAATTGCTGCTTTATCACACTCTGGACATAATCCTTTAACTATTTTGATATTGCTGATTGATCCATCTTTTTGAATTTCAAAATTTGCGTATACATTTCCCTGAACAGTTGATTGTCCAACTTGCCAGTCTAAGTGTTTTTCTATGAATTTGTTTAAAGAATCGTATCCTCCAGGAAACTCGTAAATTGGCGGTTCAAGTATTGTTATTTTGTTTGAATTGCTTGCAGAGTCTATTTGAGCATTACAATTAAATGTTGATCCAATACTTAGGATTATTATTGTTAATATGGTTAGTTGTCTGTGCTGCATAGTGCATAACGCTAAGGCTATAAACTGTAGGGTGATCGAAGTGAGTCATTGTCCCCCGATATAAAAGTAGCTAAAAGAACCCGAATTACCTTACACCACTGAACCCCCTATAGTGTATAGCTACTGTTAGCAGCTGTTTTTTCCATTGTCCATTACAACGACTGGTATCCATCTGTATCAACATATTTTCCCTCTTTGTTAAGTGGGTTTATAGAACCGGGTTTGAAGTTAGTTCTGTAGTTTTTTTTCTGTTTGATTTTAATTTTTTCAATTGTTTTCCCTGACTTTATAAAAGTTTTCGTTCTTAGGTAGGCATTTTTGTTATTAGCATTATTTATTGGCAAATGACAGTGTAAGTACTTATTGCCACTCCCACAATAACATTTGTTATTTCCATTATATAAATGTTCTGTTATTCTAAAAGCAGGGAAAAGTTCATCTCTAATCTTTGAGAAGAGGCTTGAAAATACGTTCATTTAGAAATCAATATTAAAGAGATTTACGGAATAGTATTATTTTCAGTTATCCTGTTCAAAGTAAACTTTAATGTATCTGTACGGTAAACTAAAAATATTAATTCATTTTGATTTATTTCTACTAGTTCACTTATTAAAGTGTCATCTTCAATAATCATGAATAATTCACTGTGATTAAGAGTATAAGTTCCATGCTCAACTTTATTCCAAATTTTATTATCATTAAAATCTATAGTCATTGAATTATCAGAATTAAATATCCAAGAGGATCCTTGATTTAGT
Organism: Candidatus Cyclobacteriaceae bacterium M2_1C_046; assembly: GCA_051418055.1. Classification (GTDB taxonomy): domain Bacteria; phylum Bacteroidota; class Bacteroidia; order Cytophagales; family Cyclobacteriaceae; genus JBPRGH01. The sequence continues at coordinate 6,829 of JBPRGH010000012.1, forward strand.
TCATCTGGAGCATATTTTCCTGTATTAATGTCTTGAACTGATTTAATTGTCCATTGTCCGACTAAATCGCTTTTTTGTGAATAATCACATGATAATAAAAGAATTAATACAAAAATTATATTTCTCATTTATTTCTCTGAACTAAATAGCTGCTAACGCTAAGGCTATAAAATGTAGGGCAATCGAAGTGAATAGTTGTTGGATATTTCGGTCAGACCATGCCAGTGATTTCGGTCAAATGATGCCACTTTGAAAGATGCTGCAAAGTAGTTAAAAATTATTTATTCATTCTTCAAAATTCCTTTTCTTAATGACTCTCCCTTCAGATCTATTCTATGT
>JBPRGH010000013.1:0-1328 GCA_051418055.1 Candidatus Cyclobacteriaceae bacterium M2_1C_046
CAATCCAAACCAAACAGTAAAATCGGCATCATCGGTAAAATAACTTCCCCAGGCATCACCATCTGCTTGTTCCCAGGCTTCAGAAAGGCCTTCAAAAACAGACTTGATTGCTTTATCATTACCAATATTATCAGATGAAGCAATGGAATAGCTACTTAATATGGCTAGCAAAATGAGCATGAGTAAAATAAATATGTTTCTATTTGATCCCATCACGGTTTCCTCCATTAATTAATTTGTTTAATTATTTACAGCAAAATGGGATTACAATCTTTGGGCACCTCACATATACTTATATAAACCAACCTAGTTTATTTTTATTTATAGCACAAGACCATTTTGCCCTCTATAGTATTGAAACAGGTTATCTTAGCTTCTTTGTTGCTGTAAACCGGTCTGATAACCCGTTGCTGTAATCTCTGGCAATATGCGGCTGGGTTATGGAAAATTTGTGTTAAGAATAGGGTGTTCAGCGGACTTCTATAAGGAGAGATTTTAAACACTCAAACAAATAAAAATAGCAAATAAAGAGGGGAGGTCGGGATCAGAGAAAACTACACGGTTTAAGGCAGCTAGTGAAAGATAGATTATCCATACATTATATTAATGGTTTACTTCGACCGGCAAATGAATAATCTTTTTTCAAATTGTAAGTAATAAAGAATATGAAAAGAAGTGAGCATTGGAGGAGTTCTACTGCCTCTGCATTACAGTAAAAGAAAAATCTAATTTCCATTAAGCACTTCGTCCACATTTTTTTTATCTTAGCCAAAATCTGAACCCAAATTTTGCAGAACACCGAAATCATGCAAAACTCCTCTCCATTTGATCGAATTACCAGACAGGGACTAACCTATGACGACGTCTTGCTTGTCCCTGCCTATTCCGATACACTACCCCGTGATGTTAGTACCAGTGTAAAACTTACACCCAGCCTTACGCTTAATATCCCGGTAATGAGCGCTGCTATGGATACGGTATCAGAATACCGGCTGGCTATTGCTTTGGCCAGGGAGGGAGGCATTGCCATGCTGCATAAAAATATGTCTATCGAAGATCAGGCCGATCAGGTGCGGATGGTAAAACGTAGCGAAAGCGGTATGATCGTAGACCCGGTAACACTTCCCGAAGATGCTACGGTCCGTGAAGCACGCGGACTTATGGAGAAGCACAAGATTGGCGGGATCCCGATTATTGAAAATAGCAACAAGCTGATAGGCATAGTAACCAATCGCGATCTTCGCTTTGAGCATTACGTGGATAAAAAGCTCAGCTCCATTATGACCAGTGAAAACCTCATTACCGCACGTGAAGGCACTACCCTGGAA
>JBPRGH010000014.1:0-1014 GCA_051418055.1 Candidatus Cyclobacteriaceae bacterium M2_1C_046
GTTATAAGATTATGTAACTGTTATTTCTGAAGTAATATTTATTAGAATAGTTAACCGTAATATCTTTCAAAGTAGATGAAGCGAACGCTGTTACCCGGTAATCTATTTTAGCTATTGATCATTTATAACGCTAAACACAAATAAAAGAATATTGATGGATAGTATTAACGGAGCATATAATCTTGTAACTGATAAGGTTGAGACATGGATTGAGACATTTATTCGGATGCTGCCTAATTTAGTGATGGCGCTGCTGGTGTTAATCGCTTTTTATGTACTGGGCAAAATCATCCGAAAAGCGGTTAAGAAATTATTATCTAAAGCCACCGACAATCGTAGCATAATTAATTTATTGGAAACGATTGTCGGGGTAATGATAATCGGTATCGGAGTTTTCATTGCCTTAAGCATTTTGCAGCTTGACGGAGCGGTTACCTCACTGTTAGCCGGTGCCGGAATAATTGGTTTGGCACTGGGTTTTGCATTTCAGGATATTGCCTCAAATTTTATTTCCGGTATTATTTTATCGATTCGCCATCCCTTTGGTATCGGAGACATCATAGATACCAATGGTATTTACGGTACAGTACAAAAAATGAACATGCGAAATACTATTATAAAAACTCCAACGGGTCAGATCGTTTACATTCCCAACAAGAGTGTATTTGAGAATGTGCTCGAAAATTTCACAACAAGCGGGGAACGGCGCATTGATTTATCATGCGGAGTATCATACGGTGATGATCTTGAAAAGGCTAAAGAAGTAGCAATCGAAGCAGTTAAAGGTCTGGATAACTATAATGCCGATAAAGGTATTGAGTTCTATTATGATGAGTTTGGCGGAAGCTCAATAAACTTTAAAATTCGGTTCTGGGTGGACTTCCAATCAAATCCGGATTACTGGTCAGCCCGCAGTGACGCAATTATGGCCATAACCAAGCACTTCGATGAAAATGATATTATGATTCCATTTCCTATTCGCACACTTGATTTTGGAATTCGCGGTGGAGAAAA
>JBPRGH010000015.1:0-1539 GCA_051418055.1 Candidatus Cyclobacteriaceae bacterium M2_1C_046
CGGGACGGCAAGCATTCCTGCCGGTTTATCTACTACGAAAATATCATCATCTTCGTAGATAACGGAAAACCCATAATCCTTAGCAGCCATAGGCAAACCGCAAAAACATTAAAATGTGAATTGTAAATAAAAGGGAAGCTACGCTTCTACATTATGTACTTCTTTAAGAATGGCTTTAGCATTAGCGTCATTGTCTTGCATCACACGGTGCTGCAGGTTAGTGACAATTTCTTCCTGTGCTTTTTCAAAAGCTTCTTCCTTCGCCTGTTTTTCATTACCGGTTCTAATCAAATCATAGATATCATCTGCTCTTACTATGCTATACAGTTTATCTTCGTTGAATGCATGAGAACGGAGTTCTTCATATTCTTTAAAGAGACGGGGAAAGTCTGCACTATCATCCGCTTTGGAAATTATTTCTACATCTCCGGGTCCTTCAGCACTTAGGGGAGTTTTGCAAAGGTAGAAAAAATTATGCTTGTAGTTCATATTGAGAGACTTATTCGGTTATTTGAAGAGTTTCTTATTCACGTGTAATGTAAATAAAATTTAAAAGATCTTCGTAATACAAATTGAATTTTAAAGATTTAGATTACTATCAGAATGTGGATAAAGTAATATGAGTTTTTGTTAGACTTACCGAAGTGTTGTAAAACCGAACAACATAGATTTTCCGGCTTTACAAAAATGGGGAGACTCATTAATATCATTTTTTGGATTATCGCTACTATATTTATTCCTATATTCTGTCCATTTAAATTGTATGGAAGACTGGCTTAAAAAGACGTTCAAAATTACTAACTGGTTCTCTGAATATGACGGGAACCAATTTGCGGGTGATCTGAAATCAGGCCTCACAACCGGAATGATGCTCATCCCCCAAGGTATGGCCTATGCGGTTATAGCAGGAATGCCACCTATCTATGGGTTGTATGCCGGCGTAATCCCTCTCCTTATTTATCCCTTGCTCGGAACCTCAAAACACCTTTCAGTCGGTCCCGTGGCAGTGGATATGCTTATTGTAGCTGCCGGAGTAAGCCTGATTACAAGTCCCGCAAATTCTGATTTCATTGGCCTGGTAATACTGTTGACCATGATGACCGGCATCTTGCAACTGTTAATGGGTACGTTCAGGTTGGGTGCATTATTCAATTTTTTCTCACGTCCGGTAATATCCGGTTTTACCATGGCGGCACCTATTATAATCGCATTTACGCAACTAAACAATTTACTAGGCATACAACTCCCGGATTCACAATTTATAATTCTTATAGCCGGTGAAGCTTTCAGGCAGTTTGGCGACATACATACTTATACTTTTTTCTGGGGTGCCGGTGCAATACTGGTATTGATCCTACTGAACTATTTCACACCTAAATTACCGGGATCAGCAATCATACTGGTGCTGAGCATATTTGCCGCCTGGCTGGTTAACCTAGAAGAACAGGGAGTTGAAATAGTAGGCTCTATCCCGGATGGTTTGCCACCGATTACCGTACCTCAGCTTAATTATGAAAATCTTAGAAGGCTCCTGCCTAC
>JBPRGH010000016.1:0-4834 GCA_051418055.1 Candidatus Cyclobacteriaceae bacterium M2_1C_046
AGAGTTTTTACTTCCGGGTCATTTCCCAAACGACCAATTAACTGTACACGATTTCTTAATGCGTTCATAATTTTAGATTTTAATTTCTGCCTGCCGGCAAGCAGATGTTAGATATAAATTTTTAGGTTTTGTTTTGTCAATTGCCGACTGCCGACTGCCAACTGATGACGATTGCAAAGTAAGGGAGGGACAAAAAAATAATTCGGTATCTAAATGCTTACGTGTCGTATACAACCGGTTGTAAACGTTTAAAAATGGATAAGATAATGTTTATGAGGAAATTATGTATTAATTATTTTTTGTGTTCTACACCGGATAAAAGTTGTTCATAAGAAAGATCCTTGTCATTTTGGGATTTTCTTATAACGGAAATGTTACCATTAGATTCAAAAACTATAGCCTCTACTTCCTTCATGCTAGAGATTTTTTTCGCTCTGACGGCACCAAAACTTCTTCTTCATTTAATCTTTCTTTACGCATATTACTATTAATAAAGCCACCATTATAATAAAGAAGGGTAGGGTTTGCTGTGGTGAACTTTCGAAATTTCTCACATCGTACACTTACATATGAAATTATCAGCTGTAGCAAAGCCAGCAGGTCAAAACGGTAGTTTAATTTATTTAGGCCAGTGCCAGGCATCATTTTTTATTGCACCATAAAGAAGCTTCCTCCTTTGTTCTAAATCTTTCAGTGCTTTATTAAATACTTCTTCAGATTCTATTGGGATATTATCTTTTCGAATTTTATCGAGATTTGGTTGAGGTGGTGATTCCTCTGATGCCTCTATAAAAGCTGCTTTAAGTGTTTTTATAAAACTATCGATCGTCCTTCTTCCCGAGGTGAGAATAGTTGTTGGAGGGTGATGTTTTTCAGGGACCGCTTTAGATATAATGGTCAGGGCATCATCATAAATGGCCACCGCAACGGCAACAGAATTTTCATATTGAGCGGCATGGTAATAATTTAAAATTGGATAAGCCAGATGCTGTTCAGTGAGGGTAGATAATTTTCCTGTAAGTGATACCATTTGCAGTTCGATTGCTCCGAACCCATCGCCATTCCACTGTTCACATACAAATTCTTCGGGAGTTTTTCCAATGCTTATTACCTGATTTGCAAAGGATCTTTTATTTACAACAGCGGAAATTACCTGCAGGATATAAGTTACGGAAAGTGTAACAATAAGCATTCCGCTCATTGCGACAAATGTACTTGCTATTTGCCAAAAACTTCCATTTGGTGATGAATCTCCATTTCCCACTGTAAACATACAGTAACCGATATACCAAAAAACATCACTAAAATCTACAGGTGTATTATCTTTATTAGTCAAGGAATCTTCGAAGGAATAAAAAATGAAACTCCATCCGAAGAGAATTAATGAAATCCAAATAACTACAGTTAAAAATAATATTACAGGCCCTGCTAGGCTTAATATTCTATGACTTTTTTTGCTTACAAACAACCTGAACCCCTTCCAGATAACTGTAGTCAAGCGTGAGGTTAATGGGGCAGAATTACCATCTACCCAAATGGTTGTCCATAATCCCTCAATAATTGCCCATATTGTTATTACTATTCCTATTAAGAGATAAAAGAAATTCAATATGTAAATGGTTTACAGTTAGAAAAATGCTAAAATTCAAAGCCTATAATCATTAACCAGGATTTTTGGTCTGCTGTTTTTATTTTATTAAATATATCTTTAGGGCTATATTTTTTGAGGATGATCTTTAATTTTTTGAACAGAAATTTAAATGGGATTACTTCTTTTTTATAGATATGAATAACAGGATCGTAAAACAGGAGAAAATCAGTTAATATTGTATCTAAAAAAATAGCTATCTCATGCGATTTATATTCTTATTTTTATTCATTCATTTATTTTCATGCAATAATTCAAGTGAGGATAAGAATAGAACTGCCGAAGTTAATTCAGATCCTGAACACAAAAATTATGGCGAAATGGTACAAACAGCTAGTGCCATAAACGTTTCTGAGATGCTTGAAGAACTGGAAATTAAAGATTCTTTATTAATTACTGTAAAAGGAGAGATAACCTCGACATGTAAAAAGAAAGGTTGCTGGATGAATGTTAAATTGCCTAATGGCGATGAGATGCGCGTGACGTTTAAGGATTACGGATTTTTTGTTCCAAAAGAAGGAGTAGAGGGCAAAACGGCAGTATTCGAAGGTTATGTTACCCAAACTGTTGTAGATGAAGAAACAAGGCGCCATTTCGCTAAAGATGCAGGCAAATCAGAAGAGGAGATAAATTCAATTGTCGGTGATGAAGAAAAGCTGACATTTGTTGCTGATGGAGTAGTGATTTATAATTAGTCTCCTTAACAATAATTATTATAAGTAATAAGTTACTCATTATTGGCAACTAGTGAGATATATGTATTTTTGCCAAAATTTTAAAAAGTTGTAATATTTCCTGATGATGAGAAAACTGATTTTTTTCTTTTATATAATAGTCTCTGTATCCTTTTTGACCTTAGTGAGCTGTGATGACGACGATGAAATAGTACTTATGTCTTTGACTGCTTTGACAGCAGGGGATGTAGATTTATTTTCAACTTTCAATGCCACAGGAGTACCTGTTGATACTGTTTTTTTTGCAGAGTTTTCTCATAATTTAAATCATGCTACCGTTAATGATTCAAGTATTGTATTAAAAAGGCTATATGATGATACATATCTGCCATTATCATTTGAATCTACTGGTAATAAAGTAACAATAATACCATCTGAAAATTTAACTGAAGGCACAAAATATCGTCTTGTTTTTAATAATGACCTGCTTTCTGATGAAGGAGATGTGATGACGATTACTTCCCGGAATTTTACTACGGTAGGAACTTTCGCACCTGATGAAATAATGGCATATTATGCATTTGAAGGAAATGCAATGGATAGCATTGGAAGCTTTAATGCGACAGCCAATGATATAAATGATATCACCTTTGTTGACTCAAAAAATGATAACTCAGGATTAGCGGCACAATTCAACGGAACATCCTCTATTATAGAAATCCCAAATGGTGATCAATTTTTGACAAATGATAATTTTTCTATAAGCTTCTGGATAAAGGCAGATGCTGCACAAAACGGTCATTTTGTTTTAGGTCTTGCCGGTCCATATGGTTTCTATTTTGAAATTGCGGAAGATTGGAAGAGCGTAAGTATGACAACACGTTATCAATTAAGCAATGGTGAAACTGTGGCGGTTGAAAATCTTTATAATGGAACAGGTGAGACAAGAGACAGTGGCGGCTTTCAGGGATGGACTGTAAATAAGGATGTTTCAACAGCAGGTGGAGTAGGAGAGGCATTTTTTAAGAACCTCTGGGCACACGTGGTGTTTACATATAATGCCGATACGAAAGAGAGCTCAATCTATATTAACAGCGAGCTTGTAAAACAGCAGGATTTTGATCTATGGCCTGAAGGTGAGCCTGAGTTAAACATTACTGGAGTAACCTATGCCGGTGGACCTGCCCCTCAAAACAAGTTAGCCTTAGGTTTTATTCAGGCAAGAGGTAGTGATGCGATTACAGAACCGTTTGCTGATTTTTCTGACCCTGCAAATAAACAGTTTAAAGGACTAATGGATGATGTGAAAATATTCTCCAGAAGCCTTATTCCTAACGAAGTAAGACGCTTATATAATTCAGAAAAACCGCAATAAAAGCTTCTAAATATTAATTAAAGCCTGTGTTTTCCCGCAGGCTTTTTTATTCCCGAAGAAGTTAATAACGCCTTTTATTATTAAAAATTCAAGTAGGTATTTATTTTGAAACTTTATATAACTATAGATTTTCATTCAAGCATATAATTTTTTTATTGCTAAAAATTAGTACATTACATCAAGGAAAGTAAAGTAATTAATAATGAAGGCAATTTTTACATTAATAATTATTTTCATGTCTTTATCTTTAACGAAATCACAGGATTTATACGAAAGAAGAAGCTTTACTGGTGAGACAGGAATTTTACCATATAGAATATTATTTCCAGTTAATTATAATAGAAACTCTAAATATCCATTAGTTCTGGTGCTTCATGGAGCGGGTGAGAAAGGAAAAGATAATAATGCTCAGTTAATACATGGGGGATCACTGTTTAGCAGTGACAGCGTAAGAAAACAATTCCCTGCTATTGTGATCTTTCCTCAATGCCCGAGAGAGGATTTCTGGGCTGATGCGAGATCAGAATACCGAGGTAATATAAGAACTACCATTTTCCAGGGCTCAGGACAGCAAACCAATAGCATGAAAATGCTCTTGGGTTTGGTGGATTCATTAACATCCTTAAATACTATAGATAAAAACAGAATGTATATCGGTGGATTATCTATGGGTGGTATGGGTACTTTTGAGCTCCTTTATCACCGGCCTGTGTTTGCCGCTGCATTTCCAATTTGTGGAGGAGGTAATCCCACAATAGTAAAGAATTATAATAAACAAACATCTTTTTGGGTATTCCATGGTAAGGAAGATAACATCGTTCCTCATAAATATTCCGATCAGATGGTTGAAGCGCTACAAAAAAATCATTTTGAGGTAAAATACAGCCTTTACCAAAATGTAAAACATAATAGCTGGGATAAAGCATTTAATGAACCTGATCTTTTGCCATGGCTCTTTTCAAAATCATTAAAAAATGAAGAATAGATCTTTTTACTATGTTGTCTCATGAAATACGTTGACACAAAAATTGTGGATAACTTTCTTAAATTAGTTTATTATGACTACAGAAGAAAGACGTAGAAGAAGATTTAGTGAAGATTTCAAGCAAGAACAAGTAAGGCTCATCGAGAGTGGCA
>JBPRGH010000017.1:0-1611 GCA_051418055.1 Candidatus Cyclobacteriaceae bacterium M2_1C_046
TAGCGTTATGCTCAAGTGGCTTATTTGGAAGGTTTGTGCAACTATTTAGAATGTAAAACTGTATATTTATAGTAGGATTACAAAAGTATGAAAACTGATAGCTTTAACATATCGCTTAATTTCAACCAAATTTTGGAACTAGTAAAACAATTACCTCCAAAACAGAAACTTAAACTTTCCAAAGAACTGGAGAAAGAAACAATTGACTCTAAATTAACTGAGATTTTAGAAGCATTTAAAACTAATGAACTAACCCAGGCGGATATTGATAGAGAGGTTGAAATTGTAAGAACTGCTCGATATGCTAAAAAGAAAAAAGCCTAAAGTAGTAATTGATACGAATGTCTGGATCAGTTTTCTCATTGGCAAAAAATTAGGCTCGTTAAAATCATTATTATCCAATCAAAATATTCAAATAATTATCTCAAACGAATTAATTGACGAGATAGAAGACGTAACGAATCGGCCTAAGCTGAGAAAATATTTTCCAAAAGATAAAATCGAGGAATTTATAAATCTATTAAGAATAATTTCATTGCAACATTCAATTAAAGTGATTGAAACCATTTGTCGTGATCCCAAAGATGATTTTCTACTTGCACTTTCAAAAGAAACAAAAGCCGATTATTTAGTGACAGGAGATAATGATTTACTCTCAATTGAAAAATTTGGTAAAACTCGAATAGTTGCAGCGAATGAATTTGAAGAAATAATTAAGACCAGCGAAAAATAAGCCACCAGAGCATAACAGTAGCTATAAAAATATAGGGCGGGCAGTGGGTTAGGTTATTTTCGTTCTTGTAGCTACTTTTACTACGGGGGACAATTATTCACGCTGTAGAGCCCTACATTTTATAGCCCTAGCGTTATCTGCTATTTTCAGGGAGGATTTCGATCTAATTTTTGTTAACTTAGAACTATGAGACGAGATAATATTAAAATTGAGATTCAAAAGATACTGGACAATGTACCAGATGATATGCTAGAAGAAGTGTATTCAATTTTGAAGGATTTTGCCGACAAAAATCCTGATACAATTAAACTTTCTCATAACCTCAATAAAATACTGCGGGAAGATAAAGGGCTTCTTCAAAGATTAGCAAAATGATCTCAATTGAGGAGGTTTTACAAATTCATAATATCCTAATAGAACGCTTTGGGGGATCTAAAGGAGTACGTGATTTAGAACTGCTAGATTCTTCAATTTCTCGACCTTTTAACACCTTTGACCAACAAGATTTATACCCAACTATTATTGATAAGGCCGCTGCAATAATTGAAAGTATAGTGAAAAATCATCCTTTTGTTGATGGTAACAAAAGAACTGGCTATACTTTAATGAGATTACTTCTTCTAACAAATGATGTTGATATTGTGGCATCCGAAGATGAGAAGTATGATTTTGTGATAAGTATTGCAAGTGGCAAATTCACTTTCGAACAAATTAAGGATTGGATCGAATTGAAGGTCGGCGAATGAAAACAGCAGATAACAGTAGCTATAAAAATATAGGGTGGGCAGTGGGTTAGGTTATTTTCGTTCCTGTAGCTACTTTTACTACGGGGGACAACTATTCACTTCGAAGGCCCTACATTTTATAGCCCTGGCGTT
>JBPRGH010000018.1:0-6471 GCA_051418055.1 Candidatus Cyclobacteriaceae bacterium M2_1C_046
TAGCGGAGAGTATTAACAGAAAGATACAGACGGTGAAAAGGTTAGCAAGAGGATTTCGGAACCCGCAGAATTTTATGAATATGATCTATTATAAATGTGGAAAGCTTTCTCTTCAATTTCCACACTTTTAATTATAGACCCAAAATATGGCGTGGATTCAAAGGGCGTATTTTTACATATGAATCAGATCACGAAACGGGGCTATCAGTTACTTATCGAAAAACTTACGAACTCGGCAAAGACGTAATAATCGAGTTCAAATCGAAGAAGAGAGAAGTAAAAGAAGAGTTTAAAAACTGTAAAAAACCAAACGACTATATTGAAGCAGGCCTTGACAAAGATATAATCGAACCTTTATTCCCCAAACTCGACAAAAACATTGGAAAAAGTAAACCGGCTCTTCAAAAACTAGAACAGCTCGATGAAATATATGAACTGATAGATCAAGACGAATGGTTTCAAAACCCAGGTGGTATACCAGGTAATGTGCTCAAGATGTTACCTAGATACCTTTTGATTCCTGTTGACTCAAACACTTCTGAAATTCAAGGAAATAATAGTGGTGTTTTAGGCAAGACACTTAACGAACTTTTTGAAATGGTTCGCGAATCCTCGGACAATTTTAAACAAGCCCAAAAATATCTCGATGAGCTTTCTAAAGAACTTGACCCAGAAGATTCTGACTCAGAATTTGGCAAAATGATGACGGATCTTAATGATGTGTTAGCTAGCGTATTTCCAGATTCAGAGCTTCATGCGAGTACAAACTTGAGCGACCCTACAAAGGTTTTGAAACCCTCGTTTGACGTTGAAATGTCATCTAACGTAAAAACAAATGTTGAATACCAAGGTACAGGCATGGTCAGAGCTGCGGTTTTCGGAATGCTTAGATTTAGACAGAAATGGATTTCACAAAGAGAAGATGATCATTCAAGGTCTTTAATAATTTGTTTTGAAGAACCCGAAATTTATCTGCACCCTAGTGCTGCTAACCAGATGAGAGATGCGATTTACGAACTTAGCAACTCTTCTTCACAAATTATAGCATCTACTCACTCCCCTTACATCATAGATGTTTCTCGAAAGCCGAGACAAATCTTAAACCGTATGACAGAAAATGGAAATACTGTAAACAGTCTTTCTTTTACAGTTACTGATTCTTTCGAAAAACTTCAAGGTGATGACAAGAGCTATGTAAAAATGCTACTAAAAATTGATGACTACATAGCAAGAGCTTTCTTTACCAACCATGTGATAATTGTAGAAGGTGACACAGAAGATATCTTATTGAGAGAATCCTTGAGTAGGTTGCCTAATGAACAGTATTTAAAAATAGTTTCAAGTTTTGAAGTCATTAAAGCCCGTGGTAAAGCTGCAATCATCGGTTTAGTAAAATATCTTACTGCTATGGGAATAAAGCCGGTCGTAGTTCATGATAAAGATTCGAATACACCTAACGCAGAAAAATTTAATGAACCAATTCAAAATGCCTTGAACGGTAATGGAAGAATAGTTTTAATGAATGAAAGTGTAGAAGACGAAATTGGATATGAAGCAAATTACGAAAAACCATTTAAGGCTTATCAGGAGACCATGAAGTGGACAGACGATTGGGATAGTATCCCAGAAAATTGGAGAAAAAAAATGAAAGAAATCTTTGGAGATTACATTGAAGAATAAATAACTGTCCAAAGTATAAAAACATATGGCGGGCAAGGTTTATAGCAAGTTCAGCACTCTAAATAATCATCCTGATCAGTTGATATCTAACTGCTCCAAAAGCCCTACAATTTTTATACAAAACCGTTAAAACCACCCCCAACCCCCTCACCACATCCACTCATCCGCCATCGCCTCCGCCTGCTCCATCACCAATTCCATAGCCGCCTTTTGCTTGTCCAGAGGATATTTGTAGCGTTTTAAAGTAAGGCTGACAAGGAGTCGGGGGTTGGCGCGGAGGCTTTCCCGTTTTTGCCAGTCGACGGTAGTGGGATTTCGGAGTTTTTTAGTGATCTCCACAGCTACCTTTTTCAGGGTGACACCTCCATCCACTCCCTCTAAAATGTTTAAAAACCCAACATTGTTGACGTGTTTTTGGATATTCCAATAGGTTTGCCCCCCTCAAAATTGTGGAGACATATCGTTTTAATGCCCATGTTCGCAGTTCGCTAAACTGCAATGAGTATGGGAAAAATGAAACGTATGGACCAAGTCAAAATGATATTGGATATTTATGCTAAATGTGGTTCCATAAAAGGGACAGCTCGGCGCTTACAGATCTCAAAAAATACTGTTCGCCATTATATCAGATTAGCCGAAGCTGTGGCGATTGATCCGGGACAAGTTCAACAACAGGAAGAAAAGGAACTACATCAAATCTTGTATCACAAGGAGGCACAGCGATCCTCAGACAGGGAGGCGATCTTTAAACTAAAAGTAAAATATTGGCTTGATGAGCTTCCACGTACCAGTGTTACACGGTATTTGCTCTGGGAAGAATACAAGGATGAGCATCCAGATGGATATGAATACAGCCAGTTTTGCGAACTGCTTAAACGGCATATAGCCCGTCCGGACCGCTTAGAACAAAGGGCACATTTAGTATTATCAACGGGTGTGCCCTTTGTTATTTTCCCTGTTATACCTTTTGTTGTACCTTTTGTGTGCTAAAAACGCAAATGACAGCTTTTGAGGTAGTTTGAAATCTGGCCACTCAATATCCCTCCCTGATACCTGTTCCGGATAACAGAAAATAGCCCGCTTTATAGTGAGTACTAATCTGTCTGGAGAGCCAGGGAAAATAGCCGGCTTTATAAGTAGATGCTAATTTCTCACCGGGTGCACAGAAAATAGTCCTGACTAAACTCTCTACTAATTTGTGTGAATGATATCAGAAAATAGCGAACGTTATACTTTCCACTAATTCCTTTGAGCCTGTACAGAAAATAGTCGGCCTTATAGATGGCACTAATTTCTCTGGTCTTCTACTTAGAAATACCGGTCCTTGCAGTGTTCACTCATTTGAGTGGATCTCAACAGAAACTTACGATCATTATACTCAACACTAATTTATGTGGATCTGCATAGAAAATAACAGTCATTGTAGTTGATACTAATATGTGTGTCATTGATCAGAAAGTAACCATCACTATTAAGCGTACTGTTTTGTGTGCATCATATGAGAAATTAATGATTATTACACATAATCACATTCTGCTATATATACTCAGCTATAAAGGATTGGATTAGCAAAATGAAATTGCCATCCGGACAATGCATAGGTAAAAGGTAGAGAACTTTTCGCTCTAACAGCACATCTGAAAACGAGAGGAACTTAAGCACCATCTAATCCGGAATATATTTGCTTCACGATGGATAAGGAAAATGAATCTGTAAACTACCCAAGACTAGCTGGGTCACTCTTCTCCAAAGATAACGGAACATTAAATTTAGTGATAAGACAGGGTGATAGAGATCAAGAGGTGTATGACGTTGTGGATGATTTATTTGAAAATGCATATAGATATTCTTACGTTCACGAAAAAATTCCACGCATTCGCATAATTCCAACTAATAATATTTGACAATTTAAGTTTTTAAGCCTTAACTTACTATGTTGGTATGTTAATATATTTACTTTGGCAATGATCTATTTTGAAATAATATTACATGTCATTTTGACACATTATACATTATTTAATATGTTAAAACCTTATTTAATTAGCATTTATATTGTTTTAATATTATCTTCAATTTATTATAAACCAAAAATATCTATTATGAAAACTAGAATTTTCTACTCTTTTATTGCTCAAGGGATAACTCCCAAATTATTTTCAATTTTAATCTGTTTACTTTTTGCATTGCCAACTAACTTATCTGCTTCAACGGAATCTGAGGATGGTGCAAGTCAACAGTATACTGTTTGTGCAAGAGATGAATGCGGCAATCCACTTCCTGGCATGGACATAGTTATGGCTGTTCGGCTTTATGGGCCAACAGGACCCTATTATGTTAATTATTCCGGCGGCATAACCGGAGAAGATGGTTGTATCACATTTTGGGGGCCAGACTTAGAAGATATTTATTTTTTAGCTATCTTCTTCAAATCTGAGTATGAAAACCCAAATAAAGAACAACATTATGGAGAGAATGGAATTATTGACTACTATCCCACTCAATGGGGCTATTATCTATATAAGAATGACGTCGATTATAATATAACTAGCTATCATGGTTGTGATAATGAATCCACTAATCTATCAAAAAGTAGACTTAATGATCTTTGTGGTGCGGATGGCTTAAAGATGGAATTCCCTCAAAACTTACTGACTAATAATATTGCAGTGGGAGCAAAGCTTTATAAGAAAAATGATGCGGGTAGTTATGATTTAATCAACCAAAGGCAGCCGGCTTGCACTAACTTAAGTGATATAAATGGAACAACTGTAGGTGCGGCAGGCCTTTCGTATGAAAGCTGCAACGATGGTGCAGAAGAACATGCTTATATAGACTATACCAGCATTCTTGATGCTCAAACCTCTTGCGATGAAAGTGGCGAATTTAAATTAGTTTTTGAATTCTATTGTTGTGATGACCTTGCAAATCCGATACATTCTCAGTCATATGAATTCATATATGGTCCTGATATTGAATTGGCTGATCCATCTTTTTATTGGGCTGTATTTAATGCTTCTATAGAAGATTCATATGAAAATACTCCTTATGACAACGATCAAACTACTTCTACCAGGGATCAAAGACTTCTAAATATTGACAATTCACTTACAAGTGGAACTGATGGCCCAATACTAGGCACTGGATCTACTGGAATTTCCTCTGATGTTGCTCCTACAAATCTTGAATGTCTTGAGGGAATAATGCTTAGACTGTATAAGATTAGTCAATGTGGATTGGCAGAAATTGGACCAAATGATGCCACCTTAGTTACTTCAGAGGATATCACAGATGACTATTCGCAAGGACAGATGAATATAATATTTCAATATTTAAATGGAATAGGTCCATTAGATCCAGACGCATGTTATTATGTTGAAATAACTTTTACAACAACTTGTCACACATTTTCTGAAATAGGAAAGTTCAAAACAAAAAATTGCATGAATTGTAAAATTGACAAGAAACCTGCAACACAAATAACCATGTATCCAACAATTTCTGATGGTTTTATGAATATAGAATTTGACAATCCAATCTTAAACGAAATGGATGTGAATGTATACAATCTTAGTGGTTATAATGTCTATAAGGAGATTTTACCAAAGGAAACAAAAAATTCAAAATTGAATTTATCAGATCTTCCTAAGGGAGTATATTTTGTTAACTTTAATGGTCGTAACCTGCAGGATACTAAAAAAGTAATAATACAATAGTATGGTCTGTGTTAATTATAAAAACATTTTGAAACTCACCCTTATTTTGGGGTGGGTTTCTTTTTCATTTACAAGTATTTGTCAAAATCTTGTTCCAAACGGAGATTTTGAGGAATATCAAATGTGTCCTGATGAATATGCTAAATTTAATGGATATGTCAAAGACTGGTTTTCTTTTTTTTCTACGCCTGATTTCAATCATAAATGCGGGTACTATGTAAACTTTGAATCAAGAAATGATTCTAAGGGGTTAGTTACATTGAAGACTTATCGAGTGAGATCTACAAACACTCCCCGAGAGTACATACATAATAAGTTGAAGAGACCTTTAGCTCCAGGGGAAAGAATATACATTTCTTATTGGATTAATCAGTCTGAATATAGTTATTTGATAGACCAATGGTCCTTTTATTTTTCTGAACAGCCGGCGGAAGTTTACCCTGATAGCGGGAAGTTGTATATTGAATTGCCTTCTCAAGTAAATTGGGCAGGAGGGCCAATTAGAGATACCAATAATTACATTCAACTACAGGGCTGTTATATTGCTCAGGGCGGAGAACAGTATTTTTGTTTTGGAAATTTCGCTCCTCCTGAAGAAGTTAAAAAAGACTCTTTAACTCCAGATGGTTCCAGACCGCAAGGTAATTTTGTCGCTATTGATGATATGCAAATGATATCTGAAGATGACATTTATTATGATAGCATTGAAATCTGTGTTTCAGATACTTTCCATTTTATTGATTATTATGATTTAGGTCTATTTGCAACATATGAAGGAGAAAGAATTGATAGTGGTTTTTTTCAACAATATCCGGGCAGCTATAATATTGAAATTCGTCTACCTGAATGTGGTGTAATTGATACCATGCCGGTAATATTTAAGCCTTGTTCAGATTGTTATCCTGCCTTTAAAGATGTCACCTTATGTCTATTGGATACATTTAATATCCGAGAATATGTGCATCCATGGATAAACCTCAGCATAAAAGTTGAAGAAGAGGAATATCGTGATGTTTTTAACCCCGGTAAGGCCGGCACCTACAAAGCAACCCTTATAGATAAGAACAAATGCGACTCT
>JBPRGH010000019.1:0-86647 GCA_051418055.1 Candidatus Cyclobacteriaceae bacterium M2_1C_046
GTTATTGCCACACCAATTCATGGTCCTAATCCGGCTCCTGAAGCTAGCAAAGCCATAATAGCTGCGAAAATAAAACCAATGACATTTCCTATATAAGGGAGCAAAGAGAAAACCGCCGCTATCACAGAAATGAAAATGGCATATTTAACACCAGAGATTGTCAGTCCTATAGAATATAAAACAGCCAGAAAAATAATTAAAATAAACTTTCCCCATAAATATTGCTGAGCCACCATGCCGGAATGCAGAATAATTGATTTTGTTTTTTCATTTTTTTCGTTTGGGGAAAATCTATAAAGCGACTTTTTAAACTTATCCCTGTAGAGCAAAAAGAAAAATATATAGATAAAGATCAGCAACATAGTCCCGAGTAATCCAAAAAATGATTTTAAAACACTCAATATGCTCGATTTACTAATACTTGTTCTTCCGTTATCGGCAGTATTTTGGTTATTAGCAGTAACTTTTTCATTTTTCCCCTGGACTGGAGTGGTGGACGGGATGGAATCATTTTGCACAGATGTACCCGCGACTTGCTGAGAACTCGGTTGTAAAGGGGAAGCAGTAACCTGTTTTATTTCTTCCTCAAAAGAAATCCCCCGCTGCCCTTTGAGCCAGGAAAACTGGTCAAGTTTCTCATCTACAACTTTTGCCTGTCTTACAAGCTCCTTTTTTAGTTGAGGCCAGTCTTCCTGTATTTTTTCTATTTGAAGGCCAATTACCCAAAAAAGAAGGACAGTGAAACCAATCAGGAGAAGATCTGAAAATAAAGCAGCCCAACCTCTTGTTACCCCCCATGATTCCAGTTTTTTTGCTACCGGTACCACGAGCATGGCCAATAATAACCCTGTAACAAGCGGGACAAAAAATGACTTTGCTTCAACGATGGCCAGAAAGAAAAAATATATACCGACAACTGTCAGTGCAAAGTAGAGAATAAAACTTTTGGTTTTTTCTATTTTGTTATCCATAGATCACTTTTAAAGAGCTGCCATTATTAACAATGATCTATCAATATTGATTAGGAATGGGGTCTTTATCAGGAAATGATCAAGGTGAAAGCTTAAATTAGTCACACAATTTAGGCAGGCAATTTTTAGTTTATTACACTGCCCCGGCAGCTTATTTTGTAAGGAGGAGCTTATTTGTCATAGATTAGTCACTAATCCTCAACTGGTAATTTTTGGCAGGTTAAAATAAAAAGTGGAGCCTTCACCCGGTTCGCTTTTTACTCCTATATCTCCTTTATGGCCCTGGATTATTCCTTTACAGATGAAAAGCCCAATTCCTAATCCGGAAGGGCGGAATTTATTGGTTTCAACTCTGAAAAATCTTTGAAACAGGTCCTTTTGCAGGTGATAAGGAATTCCGATACCTTTATCAGATATGGTAGTAAATACAGTCTCTTTATAATCCTTGACTTCAATAATTATTTCTTTACTATCAGGCGCATATTTGACTGCATTAGATATTAAATTGTTCATCACCTGCTCCAGCCTATCCTGATCGCCATTAAGCTCAGCGGTAGTAGAGATATTCAGATGAAATTTGTGATCAGGATAAACAAGTCTGTTATTTTCAATGCATTCTTCAATAAATGTCGAATATTGAAATCTACTAAAATTATAAATTACTTTTCCTGCTTGGATCCTGCTTACATCCAGCAGCTCGTTTATGAGGTTTTGAAGACGTTGGATATTCACCCTCATCTTGTCAATATGTTTTCTCGCCTGTGTATCAGGGAATTCATTTAAATCTTCATCAATTAATTCGGAATAAGCACTTACAGAAGTCAAGGGTGTTTTCAGCTCATGACTGGCCATACTTATAAAAGATTCTAGGGATTTCCGGGAATTTACAAGCTCAGTAATCTCATTCACATACACCACTACCCCATCTACCTTGCCCTTGGAATTAAACCGTGGGTGAAATAAATAATTAAAATAGCCTTCTTCGATTAATCCCGACTTGTTTACAAATGTTACCATTACCTCTTTTCCTGAACTAGCTCTCCCTCTGTCATAAACTTTTTTTAAAGTCGTAATATGTCCCTGCTCAGCCAATTCCGGAAATGCCTCTTCTATCTTCATCCCTATGATATTGTGTGAATAGAATTTTTCCCTGTAGGTATTATTTACATATTCGATATGTAGCTCAGGCCCTTTTAAAACACAAATCAAAGAAGAGGCGTCATTAAAAATATTATAGAAATGCTGTCGCTGATTTGTCAGATATTCTTCATGTTTCTTCTGATCTGTGATATTCTCTATTAGGCCAATTAAGCGAATATCCTGGTTTTCACTGTCTACAAACAATTGACCAGAAGCATTTAACCACCTGTTATTCGTTGTGCGAAATTCAAAATTATGATCCTTTTGCCCCTCTCCCATTATTATATCTTCAAGAAACTGCTTAAATCCAGCTTTGTCTTCAGGATAAATTTTATTAAGAAATTCTTCATAGCTCACATAATCTCTCTTCCTAATTTCCAGAAGTTCTTTCGTACGATCAGACAAGCTAAGTTCACTAGTCACAAAATTATGGTCCCATGTACCCATTTGGGTAGATTCTATGGTCAGACGTAATCTTTCTTTTTGCTCCTCAAGTTTTTTCTCTGCTGCTTTAGTTTCAGTTATATCATTTCCCAGCACAAAAAAACCGTTAATTGAACCGTCAGGATCATAATTAGGGGTATATTGAATGTGAATATTTCTAAATTGGCCATCTTTATTCGGAATCTTATTCACAAAGGAAACATTTTCGCCTTTTAATACCCTTTTGATCATTTTTTCACTAATGCGGTACGACCTTTCACCTAAAATCTTCTTAATACCCTTTTCAAATAATTCTTTCTCCGATAATCCAAAATAGGTAGTATAGTATTTGTTATAGTATTTATATTTTAATTCAGGGGTAACAAAGGATATAAAAGCAGGAATAGCATCAATTAGGGATCTTAATTCCTTGCTACTCATTTCCCGCTCTTGTCGTGCTTTTTGTTCATTTTTTAATAAAGAATTCTGATATATGACATTACTGATAAGTCCTAATACGCTTTCTAACAACGAAATGTCATCCTTTTTTAACTTATCAGATTTACTATAATGGAGAGCAAATCTTCCATACGGGATACCATTGAAGAAAAACTCATAAACGACAACTGAATTTATATTATTACTCCTCAGGAATGACTTCAGATGTTCAGGAGCCTCGGAGAGACGATAGATATGATAAACCAATCGAAAGGTTTTTGAAGTATCACCTACAGGTATTTTCTGTTCTTTTAATGGAAATTCATCAAAATTAACAGGAGATACTCCTTCTGCTAAATAAAAAGAATCCGTGTCTAAACCAAGTTTACCCCTTTCATCATAATTAATGATATATACCCTGTCAGCTTTGAAAAAAGAGCCTATTTTAGCAGCCAGAGAACGAAGAATAAAATGAAGGTTGTTACTGCCAACAGTGGCATGTATAACCTCCTTTAAAAAATTCTCTCGCTCAGAAGCACTGGTGGTGGTATGTTTCTTTTGTTTTACCTCCATGAGTAATGGAAGTTAGCCAATTAAAATGATTAATAAAATTTATTTTGACAGCGGAAAACTGATAAATATTACTTGAAGAAATTGAATGATAAAAGATAAAAAAACATCCTATAGCAGCAGGAGCAAAAAGGTAAAATCTTTATCACGTAAAACACGTAAATGGAGAAGGGTCCATTACTATCTGGGCCTTTCAATAGCCTTATTTTTATTTATTAGTGCATCTACAGGTTTATTATTAGGTTATAAGAAAGAGCTAAGCATTCTTCAACCTCCAACGCAAAAAGGAGTTAGTACCCACCTAAATAATTGGTTGCCCCTTGATGAAATAGCTATACAGGCAAATAACGCTGTTAATAGCCGCAATGGGTTAATCATTGACCGGATGGATATAAGGCCAGATAAGGGTGTTGTAAAGGTTACCTATAAACCTGGATATTGGGAAGTGCAGGTCGATGGCACAACAGGTGAAGTTTTATCCGTAGCCAAACGTCATTCCGATCTTATAGAGCAGATCCATGACGGGTCAATTATCAGTGATTCATTTAAACTTATTAGCATGAATATTCTCGGATTAGGGATTTTAATTTTGATCTTTTCCGGAATATGGTTGTGGTATGGCCCCAAAATCATCAGAAAATTTAAACACATATGATTTTAAGGCATTCAAAACTTTACTAACAATTATATAAAAAACCCTGTTCTCTAGGAGGTTATGGTATTACTCGTTTTATATCTGATTTTAGCAATTCTTGTTTCTTTTCTATGTTCTATTCTGGAAGCTGTCCTTTTATCAATTACACCATCATATGTGGAAAGTGTAAAAGACAGTTCATCGGGCCGTAAGTTACAGGGCCTTAAAAAAGATATTGACCGGCCTCTTGCTGCGATCCTTTCTTTTAATACAATAGCACATACTGTTGGTGCTGCAGGTGTTGGAGCACAAGCTGCACATCTGTGGGGAAACAACGTACTGGGTTGGGTATCAGCGGGGCTAACGCTGTTAATTCTCGTGTTTTCAGAGATCATCCCTAAAACTATCGGAGCGAATTACTGGCGATCCCTTGTGGGTTTTACAGCAAGTACTCTAAAAATATTAATTATTTTAATGTACCCCCTGGTCCTTCTTTCGCAGGAAATCACAAAAATCCTTTCGAAGAATAAAGATCAGGGATCTGTCAGCCGTGCAGAGATTTCGGCTATGGCTGATATTGGGCATAAAGAAGGGATATTTGAAAAAACCGAGTCAAAGATCATCAAAAACCTTATTAGGTTCCGCAATATAAAAGCTGAAGATATTATGACTCCACGCACTGTAATGATCATGGTCCAGGAAAATCAACCATTGCAGGATTTTATTACTAAGGATGAGTTTGAAAAATTCTCACGTATTCCTGTGTTTGGTGAAACCCGTGATGATATTACAGGTTATGTGCATAAGCATGATGTGCTTAAAAATTTGGCAGAAGATCAGCACGAAGTACTTCTTAAAAGCATAAAAAGAGATGTGCTGATGGTTTCAGAAGAACTGAAACTTCCAAAACTAATGGACCGCTTTCTTGAAAAGAAAGACCATATCGCTATTGTGACAGACCAGTATGGCGGTATTGCCGGGCTGGTCACAATGGAAGATGTAATGGAAACACTTCTTGGAACTGAAATAATTGATGAATTCGACAGCGAGCAGGATATGCAGGAGTTTGCCAGAAAAAAATGGCGCAGCCGGGCCATAAAGCTTGGATTAATAGAAGAAGCAGAAGAAGGATCTTCAGAAAAAGATGAGGTTGTTCGGTATGGTATTACCGGTGGTCAGGCACCTGAGGAAGAGGATGACATTGATAGAAATAAAAAATAGAATATGATTAGTTTTTAAGCCTATAATTTAATAAATAACTATTTTACCACTGATATTAGCATCTGCCGTTTCAATACGGTAATAATAGATTCCCTGAGGCAATCCCTTTAAAGGCAGGTAATCATGAGAGGAGATTAGTTTCTTTCTTTTTATTTTAGCCCCTAACTGATTGAATAAAGTGAAATAAATATCCTGATCCTCATAATCCCTTGATAGTATATTAAGATCATCGAGTCCACTTACAGGATTAGGATAAATAATAAAAGGTGTTTTGGATAAATAAATATCTGAGACCTCTTCTGTTAAAACGGATTTTCCATTTACAAATATAAGTTTTGCACGATAGATATTTAATCCTTCATTTGGTTGTTGATCAAAAAATATATTTTCTGTTCCAGGATCTCCTATTATTCCAATCTGCGTAAAATATTTAGAATTATATCTTTCGATAATAATCTTTTCCACACCGTATCCAGTCCCTAGCGAAAGCCTCAGCGAAATTCCCTCATCATCTACAAACTCTGTTAAAAAAGACTTTATATAACAATCAATACCCTGAAGGTCAACATTATACAAATAAGGCTGAATCATCTTCTTATCAAGAAAAATAGGCTGAACAGCAACATATGAAGTGCTAACTTCCTTTTTATTATATATATGGAAGGTATCCATAGTAACAGCGAATTTCTCCATTTTGGTTTCGCCTAGCCTTAGCACTTCATAATTCACATTATCGGGAAGTTTATTCCATTTCAGCATAACGGAATCGGCACAATCAAATCCCACACTAATTGATAGAGGTCTTGAGATGGTAAAAGTATCTGTTAAAAATTCATTATTTGCTATAACCATTTTAGCTATACATTTTGAGAAAACTTCTGGTGCATCCCAACGTAAATAACCTTTTGAAAGATCAATATTGTCATTAATGACAAACCAGTTTTCTCCTTCATCAGTAGTAATTTCGAGCTTCCCAAGCTTTTCAGAAAATGTACTCTCCCAACGGAAATAACTTCCTGATTCACCATTGTAAGGCATATTATCACTTCCTGTTGGGTAAAACCATTGGAACTGATCTCCTTTTTGCATATTGTATGCCACATAAAATTGCTGAGGACCCTCCGGAATCTGGTAACCTTTTATTTTAACAGTATATTCCCCTGCTACAGGTTTGCTGATCGTTACCTGCTCCACATTATTTAAATGGTCCTCGCCCCTGACTGCAGGATCTGTTATATTCTCTGGTGAAGGATTTAATATCCAGGGCAGCCATAGATCACTTCTATTGCTTACGCTCAGATCCAGATCGTTAATAAGCGCCACATTGGAATTTGGTTTAGCCGCCGGGTCATTCCATAATAAAGTTATTTTCAATTCATCGATGTGCTCAGGTATAGATAATGAAAACATAAGCTCTTCCTCATGTTCTACTGCTGAAGTATAATAATTCCTGTTATTAAGATCCTCGAGCGCCTGGTATGCATTTACATTGCCAAAACCTGTTGCAAAATCCGGCCCGGGTCTACCAACATCTTCTGCCGAATTTATTAGCAATGCCTTCAGAAGTGCCGAGGCGGGTAATCGCCCCTCCTGTTCTTTATATGCCTGCTGAAGTAAAACAGAGGCACCAGAGATTAATGAAGTAGCATTTGAAGTCCCCGCTGTACTATATGCTACAACTTCAGGTTTTATCCTCCCGTCATAAGCAGGGCCCTTAGATGAAAAAATCATTTCTTTTCCTACAGTATCTACGGCACCAACAACCAGGTTATTTTTAGCCATTTTAAAATTTCCCGTAAGGTTGGCATATCCAGTCACGCCTTCATAGATCTCTCCGGCACCAGTTTCACTGCCCTTATTTCCTGAAGAAAAGAGATGCAAAAGCTGAGGGTTATCATTTGAATTTTTATCAAATAATTCTGCCAACACACCATAAAAATTTTCAATTGATGTGCCATAGGAATGATTCTGGACACCAATGCTATAATTTACATAATATTCGCTATCATCCGGCGCAACAGGATCGAAATCTGTAGAAGACAGAGAAACAGCCCCGGCAACACCTTTACCCATTATTGAAGTATTTCCGGCACCACCAATAACAGTGGCCATCTCTGTTGCGTGAGGGTTGATTTTGGAAGATTCCAAACCTGAAGGTAAATTTCTGTTCTTTATATCCGGATCTTCAACATCATAAAAATTATCCTTTACAGAAACAACCATTCCATTACCATCTAAAGCAGGGAAATTATGATGGATATTATTTATCTGATTTGGGTTTAAATTCAGGTCCAGTACTCTTGCTTCAGAATATGGTTTTACCTGCTCCTGCCCAATATATATCACACCATTCAAAGGTAAAATATCATTGATTATATCGTTATAATTTGCCCGGATAAAAATAGCGTAACCTGTTCTGCTTACTATTTTTATATTACTTAATCGTGAGATATTATGATAAGCATCTTCTGAGGTTATTTTAAGGGTATATTCATTAGCCTGCTTATTTAAGTTACCACCTAGCTTCCACCTATTATTTGCATGGAAAATATTGTATCGGCTATCATCCTTCAGCGAAAGGGTATCAATATTATGCACTATAAAAGTACCCTGAGATATTTTTCTCACAATAGAAAACTTATCCCAATCCAATGTTGAAAAAGTTGATTGATCATTGACTTCTAAAATAAAATAAAGAGCGGCTGATCCTGATTTTTCTTCATCAGTTGCAATAAATTTTTCCCAATTTTCTTCCTGGGCATTAACTCCAAAAAAGAATAAAAACGATAAAAATGTGGTAGTTATAAAAAATTTTATGGGCATATGCGGTTATATGGCTTTCCTTCTAAGGGTAAAGACTTTTACAAAATATTATTTGTAATTAAACGCAAATTAATCAATGTATAAGAATAAAAAGAAGCTAGTTCCAAATTTAATTTGCATTTTCCTTTTTTATTAAATTTAACTTTTCTTAATTGCGCTCAGTTTTTATTTTCAACTTAAACCAAAATCTATGAAAACTTTAAAAACCTCGCTGATAGCTGCAGGTGCAGTTATCCTATCCACATTCTTCATCACATCATGTAATGAAGAAGAAATCCAACCAGATCAATTACAAATTTCACCTGAAGTTATTGCTCAGTTTGAATCTTTGGGATTTGATGTTAGTGACATTGAAAAGAAGCATAATCACAACCCAATCACAGGGGAAACTGATGGTTTTCACTACATTCTTGAAAAGGATATAGCGATTACGCCTGAAACACTAGAAGGAATGCTTAGCAGCGACCTTTTCCATGAAGGACCTGTAGGAGAACAGTACCGAACCTATAACCTTGTTAGTACACCGAGAACTGTAAGAGTTTTGGGTTATACTGGCGGAAGTAATGCATTAGATTCTAAAATGAGAACTGCATTACAATGGTCTGTTGACAACTATAACAGGATTAATACTAACTTAAGCTTTACATTAAGTTTCGGAACAGGTACAAGTAACGCTGATATAGTAGTATATCGTGTTAGCGGTGGAGCCGGTGGTTCTGCCGGGTTTCCTGAAGGTGGAAGACCTTACAAATGGGTACAGATCTATTCAGGCACAAGCAACTATGATACAAATGTAGTAGAGCATGTAATTACACATGAAATGGGCCATTGTCTTGGAATGCGTCATTCAGATTATTTCAACAGGTCTTTATCATGTGGATCAGGAGGAAATGAAGGTTCTAGTGGAGTTGGAGCTGTTCATGTGCCGGGAACTCCATCAGGTTATGATTCCAACTCTCTGATGAACGCTTGCTTTAGCTCAAGTGAAGATGGAGAATTTGGATATTATGATGTGAGAGCGCTTGAGTACCTGTATTAATCAATAAAAAATTATGGATTTTTTAAAGGCCGCAGTTTTATCTGCGGCCTTTTTTTATTCTTATACCATTGATAATTAACACTATCAGATCTATAAATAATATTAGATCCTGCTCAAAATAGATGCACAATTTGATGTTCCCGAACCGCCTATATTTAGTACCAGCCCAGCATTTGCATTTGGAACTTCAATGCCATAAGGTTTGCCTATAAGTTGTTTATAAACATGCGCATGCATTGATACACCAGTAGCGCCAACAGGGTGCCCCTTTGATTTTAAACCTCCGGAACTATTCACTACAAGCTTGCCTCCTGGCAGCACTACTTTATCGTCGAGCGCTTCAAATTCACGCCCCGGTCGTGTTAAACCCAGGGCACTGTAAATAAGAAGCTCTGTTATTGTAAAGCAGTCATGTACTTCTGCAAACTGAATATCATTGATTGTCATACCAGATTCAGACAAAACCTTTTTTACTGCTACGGATGCTCCTTCGAGATAATGATCTGATTTATGTTTCCCAAAATTATCAAGGTAATCACTTGCATTATAAAAACTTTTTATTTCCACCTCATTTTCACTTTCAGAATAACCCGATGCCTCCAATATTATGGCTGCTGAACCATCAGAGATCAAAGAGCAGTCATGCAATCGCAAAGGGTGATTTATGACAGGATTTTTTTCATCGGGAAGTGCCATTATTTCCTCAGCAGTACGCCCTTTTTGGATATGAGCAACCGGATTTTTCTCACCGTTCTGGTAATTTTTAGCAGCAATTTGTGAAAGCCAGATACGCAACCTTTCTTCATTAAAGTTAAACTTCTTCATCCACCCTCTGGCCAGGTCAGCAAACATACATGGTGCATTAATACCATTTTCTCCTTCTTCAGGCCAGTGTGTAGCCATTGATAAAATTTTCGATACCTCAGGTGTGGATAGGCTGTTCATTTTTTCAAGGCCAACGACAGCTGCACGTCTTATACACCCGGACTTTATGGCCATCATTGCCATATGTATTGCAGAGGAGCCAGAGGTACAGGCAGTTTCCACCCGGTACATTGGTTTAAAACGAAACTGTGGGTTTATATTAACACCATAGGGAGAAATATTCTCCTGATTATTAAACCCTCCCCCGCTGTAGTTTCCTACAAAAATTGCATCAATATCCTTTGCTACCAGTTCAGCATCTGCCAATGCTCCATTTAAGCTTTCTGTATATAATGAGTAAAGATCTTTTGTCTCCAAACTTCCAAATTTGGAATGAAAAGCGCCAACTATTTTTACCTTGTCTGCCATTCCTTTAATATACTGGAGAAATATGATTTAAAAATAATTTATAGCGGATAAATTATGGGGATCAGGAAAGTAGCTATTAACCAGAATATAATATTAAGGGGAGTACCCACCTTCATAAAATCATGAAATTTATATGGCCCTGCACTATGCACCATAGTATTAGTCTGATACCCTACGGGTGTCATAAAGCTCGCACTTCCGGCGAAAGTAATTGCTAAAAGTAAGGGTACAGGATTAAGCCCGAGGCTACCTGAAATAGAAATTGCTATAGGGGCTAACAGAGCAACAGCAGCATTATTTGACATAACTTCGGTTAAAATAGAAGTAGTTAAATATAATGAAGATATCAGCACAATTGTCCCATACTCCTTCCCTACCTGATAGATCATAAAGTCACCTATTTTTCCTGCAAGACCAGTTTCCTGTAATGCAGTACCCAGGCTAAGGGCGCCTGCCAATAAAAATATTACCTGCCAGTCAATGGCTGAATATGTATCCTGCATATTTAATACATTAGTTA
This sequence comes from Candidatus Cyclobacteriaceae bacterium M2_1C_046, assembly GCA_051418055.1. Taxonomy (GTDB): domain Bacteria; phylum Bacteroidota; class Bacteroidia; order Cytophagales; family Cyclobacteriaceae; genus JBPRGH01. The sequence goes on from JBPRGH010000019.1 coordinate 11,073, forward strand.
AATTCAGGAATACAATACCCGCAATGGCTCCTATCATAATGTTCACCAAACCTAAAGTGGCCAATACCACAATTGTTACTACCGTAAATATTACCAGTGCCAGTTTCTGTTTGTTTACCTTAGGTAATCCTATCTGGCTGATTGACATGAAAGGGGACTGCCTTTTTGATTCAAGCTCAAGAATATTTTCTCTTTCACCCTTATTAGTTTGCAGCAGTAAAATATCCCCAGCTTTTATCTTTGTATTTTTTAAATTTCTATATTTTAATCTTCCGCTTTGCCTGATTGCTAATACATTAGTATGATATTTTTTAGTAAAATTTATACTTCCTATTCGCTTACCTATCAAACTGGAGTTTGGTAAAATAACTACCTCGAGAAGAAATGTTTCCTTCTCCTCTTCTTCTTTGTTATTCTCAAATTCACTCAACTCAATGCCTTTTTTCGTTATTAACTCTTTTATCCTTTCAATATCACCGCGAATAAAAAGAACATCATTTTCTTTTAACTGGAAATCATCTTTTGGATTATCAAATGTTCTGTTGTCTCTTTTTACCTGCAGTATTTCGACATCTACTCCATTCTTTAAAAAGATATCCTCTATAGTTTTCCCACTGGAATCAGAATGAGGTACGATTTTAAGCTCCGTCAGATATTCATTTATCTGATACTGATACTCAATATTATCTTTCTTTAACCGCTCAGGTAACAGCTTATGGCCTATTAAACACATGTATATAATGCCTGCAAGAAAAAATATTAATCCGAGGGGCAGCAAAAGGAACATTGAAAACGGATCCAGTCCATTTTCCACCGCAATTCCACTCACAAGAATATTAGTAGATGTCCCTATTAATGTACAGGTACCTCCGAAAATGGCACCATATGATAATGGGATCAGGTATTTAGACGGAGATTTACCGGCTTTTCTGGCGGCATTAGAAACCACAGGAATAAGTGTAGCAACTACTGGAGTATTATTTATAAATGCAGATATACTACCTACACCTATCATCATACTGGCAATTGTAACTAAATATTTCTTTTGGAAAATTTTTCCTATAAAGGGACTTACAGCTTCCAAAAAACCGGCTTTTAGTAAAGCTTCACTTATTACAAACATGGCCGCTACTGTAATAGTAGCCCTATTTGCAAACCCTTTTACACCTTCTTCAGGTACGAGAACTCCTGAAATAACTAAAGTTGCAATTATCAGAAGAGCTACAAGATCAACAGTAAGATATTCTGTGGCAAAAAGAACCATTGCCAAAATAATAACAACAATAGTAACTATTTCTTCATATGACATACAATCAGTAAAATGATCATAAAGGTATTAAACAGGAGAAATAGTAACTAACAGATATCTAAATTGTTAAAAGAATAAAGAAAATTAAAATAATTAAATAAATTAAAAAATTATGGCTATCACAAAAGTTATTGAAGTAATAATAGGATCAAATAAAAGTTTTGATGACGCTGTTCAAAAAGCTGTTGATGAAGCATCGAAATCAGTAAATAACATTGAATCAGTGTATGTAAAAGAGATGAAAGCTACTGTAGAAAACAACAAGATTGTATCCTATGGAATAAATGCTAAAGTTTCATTCAAAGTACAGAAATAAAAATAAAACTAAGCTGCTGTAATTATTTCAGCAGCTTTTAAAAATTTTTCAATTATGGCTAAGGATCACGGACCACAAATAAAAGACGACAAAAAATACGAAGAGCTTAAAAAGCAAGGGATGAGCAAAGAAAAGGCTGCCAGGATAGCCAACGCTGATAAGCCCGGAAAAAAAGGCGGTAAAGCCAACAAATATGAAGACCGAACCAAAGAGGAACTAATGGATAAAGCCAAAGAAGTTGGCATAGAAGGTCGCTCAAAAATGAATAAAGATGAGCTGATTAATGCCCTGCGAAATCATTAAGTAGTACATTAATAGCTACTTATATATCATCTTTTTCCACAGCAACATTCTTTATTAGCTGCCTGAGATTATTAGGAGCACTAACCGGATAACTTCCGTAGATTTTTACCAATGAGCCCATTAATATTTTTGATGAACCGCTGGTGCTTCATCCATTTCTATTCATTTTTGTTTTAAAACAGGGCCAAGAAATTTAGGTGCTGAATATCATTCTACGGAAAGATTTTGCTCATTTTATTCCTTGTTTAACTTTCTTCTTATTTTCCTTATCCTGTTTCTATTAACTCCAAAATCATAATACCCAACTCTTGAAGCAGAGCGAAAATGAATAATTTCATTTTCCCGGTCAAGATAAAAAATTACATCATCCACAAATCCAAAAACAGGTATCTTAAACTCCGATTTAATCAAACCCTCTTCATGCTTGTTAACGGTAACATTTTTATCTTCATTAAGGATTTTCACTAGTTTCTCCCATTCCTTCTCTACATTTTCGTCAGACCTGATAGGTTTCATAAAATGCTTTTCATCATTAGCATAGACACTATTCACACAATTGGGCGAATCAGGACATGGAGGAATGATTTTCTTTAGCTCGTCATCATGCTGAATAAAGCCAACAAAAAATATAAAACTTATTATAAACATGGTGCACACAATAAAAGGTTCTTATCGGTAAGTATATGATAGCTATAGCTTTAGCAGAAAATAATAGTTTTCTCGTAAAACAACTTATAAATCCTATTTAAAATTCAGAATAAATAATTAACAAATAAAATGTTCAAATATCTTACATGCTCTTTATACTATTAAAGAAATTCAATAGCTTCGAAGTTAATGAATGAAGCTGTGGGGAAATATTTATTTATTTTAATTGCTCTATCTCTAAATTTTTCTGTGGTTTCCGCACAGCAGGTTGAAGTAGACAGCCTAACAGCCCTTCTATTAAAAGTTGAAGATCCGACTAAAAAAGTAGATGTTCTTAATGAGCTGGCTTTTTATTATACCTCAATAAACCCTTCAGTAGCCAAGGATGACGTAAATATTGCGCTGGACCTTGCGAGAAAAATTAATTATGGAAATGGTATCGCCAGATCGTATAGTGTTTCCGGAAGCATCTACTGGTCGTTAAGCAACTATACGGAATCCCTGAATATGTACTATAAAGCTCTTGGGTTTTATGAGGACCAGGAAAATATGATTGGTATAGCTATTTGCTACAATAATATTGCGGAGGTATATAAAAATACGGGTGACCTGCTTAAGTCATTAGAGTATCATGAAAAATCCTTAAAGATCAAACAAAAAATTTTTAACCCATTACCATCATATATTTCCCATATAAATATTGCCGAATTGTATGTACAATTAGGAAGATTGGAAGAAGCAAGAACTTACTTTAATCTTGTTGTAGCCAATGAGCTAAATGTTTCGAATCGGCAGATCGCTTATGCTTATGTGGGCCTGGCCCAGATAGAGCTTGAAAAGAAAAATTTTTATGCTGCTCAAAATTATTTAAATATAGCTTTAAAGATTCGTAAGGAGAGAAATGACCAACGGGGGATAGCAAAAATCTACTCTCTAAAGGGTTTGGTTTTGCAGGGTTTAAATCAATCTGATTCTGCTAATTATTATTTTATTAAAGCCATTGCTACTGCAAAGAATATCGGTGCCCGTGATATTATTGCTAATTCATATCTACACCTCTCTCATCTTGATTCATCAAAAAAAGATTTTGAAAATGCATATTTTAATTACATGCAGTATACCAATATCAAAGACAGCATATTAAATGAGGAAAAGCTGAGACAGATAGCAAGAATACAAACAGATTATGAGAATACCCTTCTGCATAAAGAAAATGAGGCAAACGTAATAAAAGTAAGGCAACAAAATACTCTGATCATTGGCATCTTTATGCTAATGTTCTTTGCAGTTGCTGTGGCGTGGGCTTTTTATCGACAACAGAAGGGCCAGAAGAAAGTAAATTTTTTATTAGCCAGTAAAAATAAAGAGATCAGCCGCCAGAATAAGGAGATCCACAGGCAGTCGGAAAAACTTATTATGCTAAATAAAAAACTGGAAAAGCTAAATGAAAGCCTGGAGGGTAAAGTCAAAGAAAGAACTCAAATACTTATTGAACAGAATAAAAAATTAGCGGAATATGCTTATACTAATGCACATGAGCTGCGTGCCCCGGTTGCAAATATTCTTGGACTTGTTAATCTCCTCACCTACTCATCAGATCTTTCATCAAAGGAGCAGCAAATCGTGGAGCATTTAATGAAAGCAACGGCAGAATTGGATAGCGTTATTATTGATATACGCCAGAGATTAGAGAAAGAAAATAAATTACGGGAAGCAACTCCGCCTGTTAATAACCTTTCAGCTTAAGTATGATCTCTTGAAAATTCATCTTTATATTTATATTAAGAAAATTGATGAACCAGATATTCTCTTCTGTAAATGAAAAAATATCTTTATTAATATAACCTTCTAATCTAATTAATTTAGGACTGGCAAACTTTTCAAATAAATAGGTGCATACAAGGCTTATATTTTTTGGTTCAAAATAGCACCCCTGCCTTTTATCAGCCATTATTGTATAATCCATACCTGTTACAATTATTGAATGTACAACTTCAGTATCAATCAGGAATCTTTCAAACCAATCATTTACTGCAATAGCGGCATAGCTTCCGTTTTTACAGATACGCTTGATAAAATAACCGAAACCAAGATAAAACCCATTAAACTCATACTGCTCTTCTCGTTCAAGCACATTATTTGCTTCCAATAAAACTTCAGCATCGTAATATCCTTTATGATATTTTGCATAAAGTGCACATAAATCAGTAACAAAAGCCAATGCATCCTCTTTTATTAATTTTTCTGAATTTTGGAAGTCAATTTGATTTATATAATCTGACTTAACACCAAATTTACGTGTCTCTTTTTTGTACTTATACAATATTGATTTTGGCTGCAATAATGTAAATGGAGAATCAATCCTATACTCTTCAATAGCAATTTTAAAACAAGCCCTGGCATAATTTTTAAAAAACAGTTTCATGTCGAGCATCTGATCGGCATTCTGAACAATAAAAGGCTCATTCAATGAAAATTTTTCTCTTAAACTGCTTTTTTCTTCACTATGTATTTTCACAACATCCCCTCCTGATTTATAGGGACTAAGAAGCAGGAATAAATACCTTTTATCAATACCAATATTTTGGTATTTTATATTTTAAGGGGGGAAGAAGCAGCTGATTTTTAATTGACTTCATATATTAGCATCACCATTTAATAGTAATAACTTATTATGAAAATCCACGGAAAATTCATTACTCAATCTAAAGCTCAAAAACAAATCAGGGATTATATTTCTCAAGTGTTGCCAAAGAGACAAATTCAGGAACAGGATGCTGTAATAGGTAATCTTTTTAGCCTTAATGAGGTTGAAGCGCTGATGAGCTATATAAAGGATCATAATGTAAAAACAACAGAAGAACAGCAAAAGATAGGTGGACTTAGAGTTTATAATGCATGGAATGAAAATTCACCGCACAAAGATAAATCAACGGTTCTTTTAATTCCTGTTAAAAACAACGGAATGGATGTAAAAAATGTATATACTCCACCTACAAATGTTGTTAATGAGACAGCTGAATCAACTGAAAATGATACCAGCACATTAGGTGAACCTGATCCTTGCCCAAACAGCTGTTCATAATAAAATGAGTTTTTTAAAAATTACCAGTTTAATAAATAAATCCTCGGATTTTGTTGAACTGCTTCCTGTTTATCTGTTTTTAAAAAATAAAAATAGAATAGCAGCCTATCCTTTTCTTTTCTGTGAGTTGCTCATACATGGAATTTTAGATATCTCTACTTTTATTCTTACACTGCTTTCAATTTATAACCTATTTATTTACCATGCGATAGGCTTATTTGAATTGATATTTATCTTTCTATTTTATAAGAGATTAACTGAATTACCGAAATATATTTTTTATTGCTTTTACCTGGTACTTATCTTATATATTCTTAATTCTTTATTTCTTGAACCTATTTTTAATCCTGCCATAATTAATGCTTTTGGCAGATCTTTGTCCTGTCTTTTTTTGCTGTTTCTTGGATTTATTTACTTGTATAACCTGTATAAAAAAGACAAAATCATTAACTTTTATCAAAACCCTGATTTTCTGATCAACAGCGGTCTAATGATTTATTTTGCTACCTCATTCTTTACTTTTTTATTTTCAAAAAAGATCCTGTCTCTTGAGCTTAGCTCGTTTTTTAGTGCTGCATGGGTACTACATTCATCTGTAGATATAATACGGGCAGTAATGATATCAATTGGATTACAGAAATATACCAATAAATGAAAATTTTAAAAACATGAGAAATGAATATTCCTATTTTGGTGAAAAGAAAACCTCTTATCAATAATTAATGGGCGACCTGGTTTATAGGATCTCTGAGATAGCAGATTTTTCTGAGCTTTTCCCGATCCTGATACTTATAGTTTTTCGAAGAATTAAATTATACCCTGTACTATTCACTGGTTTGCTGATCCATTCTATCCTGGAGATATATACTTTATATCTCTCAAGCCAAAAGATCTATAACTTAGATATTTATCAACTCATAGGATTGATCGAGCTATGTTATGTATTTCTATTTTATAAAAATTTCATAAAAATCAGTAAGCCTTTAACAATTGGATTCATTGCTGTTTTTCTGTTTTATATATTAAATTCCCTATTTATAGAACCATTTTATGTGCATATAAATCCATATGGTAGATCTATCTCGGCATTATATTTAATGATCCTCGGGATTTATTTCCTCCACAATATCTATAAGGAAGAAAATTTTGATAGAACAGAAAATTCCCAGCTATTTTGGATTAACATTGGTTTTATTTTTTACTTTTCCACTTCCTTTTTTACTTTTCTTTTTTCAAGAAAATTACTTACAGTAGGTGTTGAACCCACTTCATTTTTTGGTTCGTTATGGACAATTCATACATTAGCGGATATAATCAGAAGTATTATTATTGCCTTTGCATTAACATTAAACAGATCATCAAAATATGAATGAGGATGCGATCATCTTGCTGATAGGAACAATAGGTATGGCAGGAATGGCAGTTGCTATTATTTTATTTGCTTATTTCTATCAAAAGAAAATAAATGCTAAAAAACTGGAGCTACAGCAAATCAATGATATGTTAAAGGCCAGTGAGCTTGATGCTACTTACCGATACCTGGAAGGGCAGACAACTGAAAAAAATCGCATTGCAGCCGAGCTACATGACCAGATTGGAAGTCAGCTAATGATCCTTAAACTAAAAGTAAATGAAAGTATAAAGGGAAAAGAAAATGAAGAGCTCGGTTTTACTATTGACTATCTTTTAAATGATGTAAGAAGAATATCGCACGATCTTTCAAAGGGAATGTTTTCCGGAAACAACCTCATTCAAACACTTCAGGATTATTTTCAGGGGATTGAAAGCAATAGTAAACTAAAGATCCGGAAAAATTTCCACCAGCTGCACCAAATACATAATGATCAGTTAGGAAAAAATGTATATAATATTGTACAGGAGCTGTTGCACAATACTTTAAAATATGCTCAAGCCTCCATAGCAACGATTGAAATCAATTATTTTGAACGTGATTACCTTAATTTGATCTATAGTGATGATGGAAAAGGGTTTGAACAAAACAAATCAACAGAAGGTATAGGTATAAAAAATATTAAAAGAAGGGTTGAGCTACATAATGGACAATTTTACTTAAATTCGGCAACTGGAAAAGGTATAGAAGTTAATATTGAAATTCCTTTAAATGAATAAACCTATACAGCTTCTTTTAGCAGATGATCATAAGATCATACTTGACAGCTTATCCAATAGCCTTAATGAGCAGCCTGATATAATGGTTATGGCTCAGGCCTCTACAGGTACTGAAGTCCTGCAGGAGTTGCAGCATCAGGATTTTGATGTTGTTATCCTCGATCTTAATATGCCTGAGAAGAATGGGCTTGAGTGTATGGAGGTGATCTCTAAAGAATATCCTCACCTGAAAGTTCTGTTTCTAACTATTTATCAGGAGGAATATGTCATAAAAAAGTTAATCGAATTAGGGGCTAAAGGATTTTTACTAAAGAACGTATCGCTGGATAAACTTCTTGAGGTCATACGTTGTATCCACAAGGGTGGAACTTACTTTGATGACTTACCTGATCTTTATTTTAAAAACCAACAGCTGACACAGACAGGGCATGACTCTCTTACTCCACGTGAAAAAGAAATAATTAAGCTTACAGTTCAGGGGCTTCCGAGCCATGAAATAGCAGATCAATTGTTTATATCAGAATATACGGCAAATACCCATCGTAAAAATATCCTGCGAAAGCTTAAACTCGCTAATATTGCCCAGCTGGTGGCATTTGCTAAATCTTCCGGAATCCTGGAATAAAATTAAAAAGCACTGAGATTTAAATTCACAGTGCTTTCATTCTTTCATTTTCTGTTTATTGTTTACATATGCTTATCAAGCCATTTATTCACATGACCGGCAACCTCTTCAAGCTTACCCGGTTCTTCAAAAAGATGAGTGGCTCCGGGTACTATTTCAATATGATGATTTTCCAGATCTTCAGCTGCAGAATGGTTCATATCAATAACGGGTGTATCCAACCCTCCAATAATTAATAATACCGGACATTTTACCTTATCAAGCTCGCCGATAGCCAAATCAGGTCTACCACCCCGGGAAATTACAGTCTTCACATCCCCCTGCTCCAGTCGTGCTGTGGCTTTTAAAGCTGATGCTGCGCCGGTGCTAGCACCAAAAAAGGCTATATCAAGATCAGAGATCCTATCCTGTTCCCTAACCCATTTAGTAGCACTCATTAAACGTTTTGTTAAGAGCTCAATATCAAATCGGTTAGCATAAATCTGATCCTCCTGATTGGTTAAAAGATCGAATAAAAGGGTACCATAGCCATTTTTATTCAACTGCTCAGCAACATTTCTGTTACGCGGGCTCAACCTACTGCTACCTGCACCATGTGAAAAAATTACTAATCCCCTGGGATTATCAGGAATATTTAAATTTCCCTCTAATGACCTGTCACCTATATTAATATCAACCTTCTCTTCTATATCTAATTCCATACCGTGCTCCTTAATTTTGTTCTACATTATCAAATTTTGCCAATAGTTCTACAACCTCTGAATCATCCGTTTGCTCAAATTTTTCATAAAATTGGCCTACGGCCATAAATTCTTTTGGTTGTAAAGGACAAACCACCAGGTCCACAATCCCTTCAAATCTTTTTACTGTTCTTGGTGGTGCTACGGGAACGGCAATAATAATCTGTTTGGGGTCCTCCTTTTTAATAAGTTGCACAGTAGCCATCATTGTATTTCCTGTTGCAATACCATCATCGACTATGATAACTGTTTTACCCACCATATCGTAATCTGGTTCTTCCCTGCCCGTAAATTTTTTATAGTTATTACGTAGCTTCTCCCGCAGCCTTTCTGTTTCTTTATCTATATAAGCCTGGTCCACATCTGCAGGATTAACGATGCGATCTTTTAATGATACTGCACCTATTGCCAGTTCAGGGTTTAAGGGATGCCCTATTTTTTTAATCATGGCAATATCCAGATCAAAATTCAGCGATTTAGCTATATTGTTTGCCAATGGCACCCCGCCACGAGGAATTCCGAGTATAATTCCATCCTCACCTCTAAATTGTTGTAATTCTTCACTTAGCCTCTCCGAGGCATCTTGTCTATTTGTATACATAACTTCCTCCTACTTTCTTCTCTCTCTCTTATTAATTTAAAAAGTTAAGAAGGTATTATGTTTAGATTTTTAGGGCTTAATAAAAATTAAAATCTTAAGGTTAAGGTAGCACCTGATTGTCCTGTGGGTAGTATAAAAGGTGTAAGAGAAGTGTTAAGGTTGTCATTATTAAAGAGTTTGCCATTCAGCCAGTAAACGGTATTAACAGATAAAATTCCTACACCTGCACCAGCCAGCACATCAGACATCCAGTGCTTATTGTTAAGTACCCTTAAAACGCCCGTAGCTCCGGCAATTGTATAGCTAACAACACTCACCCAGGGTTTCGAATCTCTGAATTCCTTATCCATGAAAGTTGCTATAGTAAATGCATAAGCTGTATGTCCGGATGGAAAAGCATGAGGATCACCATCAGGTCTTTCCATACCTGTCCATGCTTTTGTAGGCCATACAAGCGCCGATGTTAAAATACCTGAAGCCAGAAGAAGTAATGTCTGGCGTTTAAGTCCATGCCGGCCCTCCTCCGATAATAAGCTGATGCCGTAAAGCCCAACTAACGGCCCCCACATCAAAAAATCATCAGCATTCGTACTGAACTCCGGAAAAGCGCGGGACCTATAATCAAAAAGATCATGGCTGCTAAAGAAGCCTCTTCCCTCTAATGTATAAATGCCTGCAAGTATTAAAGCAGCGGAAGGAGCCACACCACGTCTAAGAAATCGCCTGTTGTTACCTTCCGGAAGTTCCGAGGTCTTTATCTTTTCCTTCTCTTCAGAAGAAAGATCAACCTCTGTACTAACTGTATCTTGTGGATTTTTTACTTGTTGGGATTCTTGGGCTGTTACAGAAAACGAATTAATTAATATAAAAAAAATTATTGCTGTCTTATTAAAATCAGTCATTTACAATTATGATATTTAAAAAGTTTTTCTTTTTATAAAAAACTTAGAAAGCTTATTGTTTATTTCATCAACTCATCCAGCTCCATCCAGCGCAGCATTTTATTCTCTATAGCTTCTGAAATTGCTTCTATTTTTTGAGAATTTTCCATTAATTCATCGTATTCCAGCTGTTGATTTGTCATCTTATCAACCAGTTGTTTTTTCTCTTTTTCAAGCTTCTCTATTTCTTTCTGCAAAGTTTCATACTCCCGCTTTTCATTATATGAAGCTTTAGTTTTTTCTTTTTTTGGCGCCTCAGCTGATGGTTTAACCTGCTCCTGCTTTTTTGCAGCCTTAATTTTGTCAGCTTTTTCTTTCTCCTCCATTTCCTCCCTGAAAGCACTATAGTTTCCATTATAGAAGTTTACTTCCCCTTCTCCTTCAAATACAATCAATTGATCTACAAGGTGGTCGACAAAATAACGATCGTGAGAAACGAGCAAAAGACAACCGGAAAACTTCTCAAGGAAATCCTCAAGCACATTCAAAGAGTCAATGTCAAAATCATTAGTTGGCTCATCCAGGATCAGAAAGTTAGGATTTTTGATCAATACCTTCATCAGCTGAAGACGCTTACGCTCTCCCCCGCTTAGTTTCTCTACAAAAGTATACTGGCGTTCCCCGGGGAACAGGAACATCTCCAGGAATCTTGCCGCAGAAATAGTACTTCCATCAGAAAGTGTGAAATTCTCAGCTATTTGTGTTAACTCTTCTATTACCCTGTTCTTCGGATTAAGGTCCTCCGACTCCTGTGTAAAGTAACCAAATTTAGTTGTAAGACCGGGAATTACCTTACCACTATCAGGTTTGATCTTTCCTGTAAGTAAATTAAGGAATGTAGACTTTCCCGTTCCGTTTTTACCTACAACACCAATTCTGTCTTTCTTTTTAAACGTGTAGGAGAAGCTGTTCACAATATTTTTATCATCAAAATTTTTCTGTAGCCCCTGTACTTCGAGTATCTTACCGCCCTGCCGCGATGATTTAATATCAAGCTCAAGCTTATCTCTTTTGATATTTTGACTTGCTTTCTCCTGAATATCATAAAATGCTTCTATCCGGCTCTTAGATTTTGTTCCCCTTGCTTTCGGCTGCCTCCGCATCCAGTCAAGCTCTTTACGAAGGAGGTTCTTTGCTTTAGTTACCTCTACTTTCAACTGCTCTTCACGGGCTGCTTTCTTTTCCAGGAAATAGGCATAATTTCCTTCATAGCGATATAAGTTTCCCCGATCGAGCTCTAAAATACTGGTCGCCACATTATCAAGGAAGTATCTGTCGTGGCTAACCATTAGCAGGGTGATATTCTGTGTAGATAAATATTGTTCCAGCCACTCAATGGCATCAATATCCAGATGGTTGGTAGGCTCATCCATCAATATAAGATCAGGTTCTGCCAAAAGCAGCTGTGCTAGAAAAACCCTTTTTTGCTGTCCTCCGGAAAGTTCATTAAATGGCTGGTCCAGGCTTTCAATACTTAACTTGCCCGTTACCTCCTCAACTTTTGATTCATAATCCCAGGCATTGAATTGTTCCATCTTTTCAAGGAGTTGCTGCATCTTTTCAGAACCTGTAGATGGGTCATTAACAGCATTTTTATAATCTTCCACAACCAGGGCCACCTCATTATCTTTATTAAAAATAACTTCTCGCACTGTTTTTTCACCGGCAGTGATCATCTGTTGCTGCAGATATCCCAACGAAATCCCATCACGGACTGCTACCTCGCCCTCATCAGGAGGTAATAAGCCCGCAATTATTTTCACCAGAGTTGATTTGCCCGTACCATTTTCGCCAACAAGCACAAGCTTTTCACCTCTTTCAATACCAAGAGTAACATTGCGGAACAACCAACGATCATTAACTGATTTAGCTAAAGATTCTACAGAAAGAAAATTCATAAATTATATTTTGTGCGAAGTTAATCCAGAGAAGCCTGATATCCTTAATAATAAAAAAATGAACCAGGAAGTTTAAAATTTCCAGATTGCATAAAGAAGTAATATCAATATTTTTATAGTTGTTACCTGCATTCCATAATTATATCCTATAAAGAAAAATCATTGCCTGTCTTTCCTTTATCTTTACATTCTTTAATCAAAACTAACTTCATCTTGCCTTGTTGATTAAATAAACATATAAGTTCAACAATGCACATCTATTGATCTTTAGAAGAAATTTATAATAATAAGTTAGCGATTTCATTCTAAAGCTGTCGATTTTAATTTATGGAAAAACCAAAAAATCTTAAAAAGAATCTGGGGCTTTTTGATGTCTTCGCGATTAGTACGGGAGCCATGTTTAGCTCTGGATTTTTTTTGCTTCCGGGGCTGGCCACAGCCGAGGCTGGTCCGGCAACTGTTTTAGCATATTTATTGGCTGGATTACTTATGCTACCTACTCTTTTTAGTATGGCTGAGCTTAGCACGGCAATGCCCAAGGCCGGAGGTTCTTATTACTTTATGGATCGCAGCCTTGGACCCTTATTAGGGACCATCGGAGGCTTTGGCACCTGGCTTGCTTTGGTATTTAAGAGCTCCTTCGCTTTGATTGGATTAGGGGCATACCTCGTGATCTTTATAGACCTGCCTGTTAAACCTGTAGCTATTGGATTAACAGTAGCTTTCACCCTATTGAATATTTTTGGAGTTAAGGAAACTTCTTTAGTGCAGCGTATACTTGTAACTGCATTAGTAGCAATACTAACTGTATTTATTATTGCCGGGTTGCTGCAGGTTGAACAAATCGGATTTAGTGAAGTTAAAACCAATCAACTCACCCCTTTTTTTCCTTTTGGATTTGATTCCACCATTTTCACTGTCGGGCTGGTTTTTGTTTCCTATGCCGGATTGACCAAGATAGCAAGTGTATCCGAGGAGGTTCAGAATCCTGAAAAAAATATTCCAAGAGGTATGCTTCTCTCACTTGCGGCAGCTACATTTCTTTATGTAACAGGAGTTTTTATTCTTGTGGCATTATTACCTCCAGCAGAACTACGTGAAGATCTTACCCCTGTAGCAACAGCATCTTCTGAGGTTTTCCAATGGATGCCCGGACAAATTGGTCTGATCCTTATTGTCGTGGCTGCCATAGCTTCATTTACTTCTACTGCCAATGCTGGAATTATGTCAGCTTCCCGCTATCCGCTAGCTATGGCAAGAGACAATCTGATTAAATCAAAATTTGCCAAAATAGGCCGTTTTGGCACTCCACATTTTTCAATTATAGCAACAGGAATTTTTATGATCCTTATAATATTGATCTTCTCTGAATTAGGTATGGCTAAACTTGCCAGCGCCTTTCAGCTCCTGATATTTGCGATACTGAATGTAGCGGTAATAATAATGAGAGAAAGTAATATTCCTTCCTATCTCCCGGGTTATAAAAGCCCTTTCTATCCCTGGATGCAAATATTGGGGATTATCTTTTCCTTATTTCTTATCTCCAATATGGGCCTGCTATCCATCTTTTTCTCTTTAGGTATAATCCTCATGAGTATCCTGTGGTTTTATGTTTATGCCCGTAAGAAAGTGATCAGAGAGGGAGCAATATATCATATATTTGAGCGGCTTGGACGGGAGCGCCATAAAGAACTGGAAGATGAATTTCGTGTTATTTTAAAAGAAAAAGGTCCTATTGATCCTGTGGCTTATGAAGATATGATTGCCAGATCTAAAGTATTTATTGAGGATGAATCGGAAACATTTGAGGATGCTTTGGAAAAAGCAGTATCAAAACTGGAAAAAGTGCTTCCTTTAGATCATGATGAAATTAAAAATTATGTGAAAGGTGAAAAGAATATCGAGAACATCCCGGTTTTTAATCATATAGCGATCCCTCATTTTTCAGATCCCAGAATAGAGAAGCCGGAAATAATCATCATGCGGTTTGTAGATAAAACAATCATAAACAGACCTAATGATGAGCCCAGGGAGACAAAACTAGAGGGACTAATACTTTTATCAGGTAATGAAAGTAATAAAAATATGCACCTTCGATTTTTGAGCCAACTGGCTAATTTGATCGACCAGGAAGATTTCCTTGAAAAGTGGTGTGCAGCAAAAGATAAAACTGATTTAAAAGAATGTTTCCTTGAGGAGGAAAAACATCTTGTATTTGAACTCAAAAAAAATGAACCTACAGAAGAGTTCATTGATAAAAAAGTAAAATATACATCAATGGACGGCTGCCGGATCCTTTACATTTACCGTGGTGAAAATTTATTACTGGCAGAAAATAACTTAAAGTTAGAAGAAGGTGATCGTATAACAGTAATCGGAGAAAAAGATAACATCAAGCAGCTGAAAGAACGGATCAAGTAATTATTTGCGGCTAAAATTATTTAAATATTTGAAGACTATAAATAGCCCCTTGCCTGAAGATTAAAGAGATGGGCATAAATACCATCTTTTTTCAGCAACTCATTATGAGTACCCATTTCTGCCCTTTGTCCTTTGTCCAGCACGAGTATACGATTTGCCATTCGAACTGTAGAAAAACGATGGGAGATTAAGACAGCGGTCTTTTCCTGGGTCAGGTCTGCAAAACGCTGGAATACCTCGTGCTCTGCCCTGGCATCAAGTGCAGCTGTCGGTTCATCTAATATTAAAAGCTGAGCATCGCGCATATATGCACGGGCCAAAGCCACCTTCTGCCACTGCCCGCCTGAAAGGTCAACACCTTCAGCAAACCGCCTCCCGATCATTTGCTCATACTGATTAGGTAAACTTTCTATCACCTGGCTTGCAAGGCTTTTAACGGATGCTGTTTTAATCAGCTCAATATTCTCCTTTTCCTCGATCTGACCTACTGCTACATTTTGACCTGCTGTTAACTGAAACTTTACAAAATCCTGAAAAATAACACCTGTATTTTTATTAAGGTCTTCCGGATCATACTCCCTGAGGTCTATTCCATCTAATAGTATCCTTCCTTCCGTTGGATCATAAAGCCGCGCTAATAATTTTACTAAAGTCGTTTTTCCTGCACCATTCTCTCCTACGAGTGCCAGCTTTTCACCGGCATGCAGATGAAAAGAAAGATCCCGTACGGCATATAGTTCTGTGTTTTCATACTTAAAACTAACATCCTGAAATTCAAAACCTTTTTTGATTGGCCGCGGCACCTTCTTTGATCCTGATTTATTCAGCATTTTAGAGTTAATGGCAAAAAACTCAAAGAAATCCTGCAGGTAAAGGGCGCCTTCAGTAATTTTTGAAAAACGATTTAAAGCACCCTCTAATAAAGTCCTGAATCGTAAAAAAGAACCTGCAAGAAAAGTAAGGTCACCAATGGTAAGCTGGCCTCTGACAGTCTGATAAATGATATATGCATACGTACTATAATAAGCTATTGTCCCGAGTGCAGAAAATACTACTCCCCAGAATGCACGTTTTTGAGAGATGACTTTATTTAGCCTGAAAAACTTATCTGAAAGATAACTAAACCGCTGGATCAGGAAACCAGACAATCCAAAAACCTTTACTTCCTTAGCGGTAACATCACTGGCACCCGTATAGCGTAAATAATCCAGCTCCCGTCGCTCCGGTGTCCAACCATGCACCAGGCTATAGCTTTGTTCGTTGAAATAATTCTCTCCTAAAAAAGAAGGGATCACAGCTATTATCAGCAGTATTATGAGGAGTGGGCTAAAAACTACTAAACCAATGGCAAGAGATATCATTGTAATTATATCCTGCACCTGGCTAAGTACCTGCGACATAAGTACTGTCCGTCCTAAAGTCTGACGTCTTGCCCTCTCCAGCTTATCATAAAATTCTGCATTTTCAAATTGGTCCAGGTCAAGCCTTCCCGCATGCTCCATAATTCTTACAGAAGATTCATTGGCAAAAAGATCACCAAGCAGGCTATCCAATAAAGCTATGGCTCTATTTAAAATATCGGAAAGAATGGCCAGCCCGAATTCAATTAGCAGATATATGATCAGCTGGTTATAATCATCTGCCACTGCTGAATTATGAAGCTCGATAATTTCATCAATGATCAGCTTTCCGACATAAAGCATGGCCAGGGGAATAACCGCCTTTAGCAATCGTAGGATTACATTCAAAAATGCCATCCGCGGATTGGTATCCCACATCATTTTCAAAAATGGAGGGACATGCCGCAATGCATTAAACTGATCACTAAAAGACTTGCTTTCTTTTGCCATGGATATAATTCCAATTAATAATCGGAGGGCAGGTTTTACCTATAGATATTAAAATCAAAGATAACCTGATTTCAAATTTATGCTAACGATAGAAAATAATGAAAGTTGGTTTATGTGCCAGATTTCACAACTATAAATTGAGCTGCCAAATACCCGGCTATGCAGCTTTGTCATTTTGTCAGGTGATGTTTTTTCACCAAATAAAATTTTGATATATTTCTTATTCATCTAATCATCAGAATTTTAAATACATATAGTTAAAGTAATAATTAAAAATATAAAAGTATTTGTATGATAAAATAAATTGTGTAGTTTTACACATAAATATTTTGCTTTAATATTAATAAGCAATATATTAGAAAAAATAATCGTGCACTAATACACATATAATTATGAGCGAATTTGAAAAAAGAAGGCTGGACAGAGAATTTCAGCTGTTTGCCGTGAAAAATTTTGAGAATCCTCGCAGATGCAGGAACCTGGATCAAATAAGATATTATGTACAGGAACTATCCGGAAAGGTAAATGAGTTCAAAGAAAGGTATAACTATGTACCTGATAATGCTTATTCACTTTTGGCTCAGTATAACAACCTTCAGAACAGGATGCTATTAAATGAGTTTAAAAACTCCTATTGATTAAATGTCGGATTTTAGTAAATTTAATTACATCCCCTCCCCTATCCCTGTACAATATTCATGGATCTATACTGCTACGGCTAATCCATCGGGCCGTATGCAGTACCACAAGATAAAGCCCGGTGCCAGCAAAGAGCGTATCAGCAGAAGTGAGTTTGTATATGTTTATAATAATGCTCGTATCTTATCCCTGCGCCCCCTCCAGGAAAAAGAATCGCCCGTCTTCCAGATTGAAATTTATGTTTAAGGGCTAAGAGCAAAGGAAAAAAAGAGAACATTGAATAAGGAACCAGGCACTTTGAACATAAACTAAAAACCCTTACGCCGCCCGGGCGGGCTTTCGGCACTCGCCAACAGCGCGCACTCATGCCATTAATGCATAAGCTAAAGCACAGTAATTGCATGAGTACCAGCAACGGGCTCAAACAAAGCCTCAATCCCTGGCGGAAACCATAGAGCATAGAGCTAAGGGCATTAACTAAGAACTTTGAACAAGAAACAAGGAACTTTGAACAAAGAACCAGGAACCAGGAACCAGGAACAAAAACATAAACCCATTAAAGAACTTTTCCCGCCTAAAACTTGTAACATTGCAAGTTGAAATTGAATAGATATAAATGATTAGTGTAAATAACCTTAGCCTTAGATTTGGCAAACGCGTACTTTTTGATGAGGTAAACCTCAAATTCACCAATGGTAACTGCTACGGAGTTATTGGTGCAAATGGCGCCGGTAAATCTACTTTTTTAAAAATATTGACCGGAGAGGTAGATGCAAATTCAGGAAGTGTATCAGTAGAACCAGGCAAAAGAGTGGCTGTATTAAGCCAGAACCACTTTGCTTTTGATGAAAATAATGTTCTTGATACGGTAATGATGGGCCATAAAAAACTCTGGAACATCATGAAGGAAAAAGATGCCATCTATGCAAAAACTGATTTTAATGAAGAAGATGGTATAAGAGCCTCTGAGCTTGAAGCCGAATTTGCAGAAATGGATGGCTGGAATGCTGAATCAGATGCTGCTTCATTACTTAGCGGTCTCGGGATTAGTGAAGAGGATCACTATAAGCTTATGAAAGAGCTAAGTGGTAATCAGAAGGTAAGGGTTTTATTAGCACAGGCTATTTATGGTAATCCTGATGTCCTTATTCTCGATGAACCTACCAACGACCTTGACCTGAAAACCATCTCATGGCTTGAAGATTTTCTTCTTGAGTTTAAAAATACGGTTATAGTCGTATCACATGACCGCCACTTCCTTGATACTGTATGTACGCATATGGTTGATATTGATTTTAGCCAGATAAAGATCTATACGGGTAATTATACGTTCTGGTATGAATCAAGCCAGCTGGCTTTACACCAGCGTTCTTCAGCAAATAAAAAAGCAGAAGAGAAAAGAAAAGAATTACAGGAATTTATTGCACGCTTTAGCGCCAATGCTTCCAAATCAAAGCAGGCAACGAGCAGAAGAAAACTTCTTGATAAGATAAACATTGATGATATCCAGCCGTCAAGCCGAAAATATCCTGCCATGATATTCAATCAGAAAAGAACTGCCGGCGATCAGATACTGCAGGTGCAAAATATGAGCATGAGCATGGAGGGCCGCACTTTATTTAAGAACCTTGACTTTTTTGTAAATAAAGGTGATAAGATCGCTTTCCTGAGCAACGATAGTTTAGCTACAACTTCTTTATTTAAGATTTTGGCAGGCGAGCTTAAGCCGGATAAAGGAAGCTTCACTTACGGCCAGACCATCACCAAGTCATATTTACCAAACGAGAATGATCATTACTTCCAGACTTCACAAAACCTAATGGATTGGTTGCGTGAACACGGTGAGACTGAAGAGGAGAAGGATGAAGTGTTTATCCGTGGCTTTTTAGGAAAAATGTTATTCTCAGGAGAAGAAGTATTTAAGAAATGCAATGTCCTTTCAGGAGGTGAGAAAGTGAGATGTATGGTTGCCAGAATGATGGTAACAGGTGCTAACCTGCTTATTCTTGATGAACCAACAAACCACCTTGACCTGGAATCAATTACTGCCTTCAATAATTCGTTAAAAGAATTTCCTGGAACAGTCTTATTTACTTCCCATGATCATACGTTTACACAAACTCTTGCCAATCGCATTATCGAGCTTACACCTAATGGCTGTATTGATAAAATGACAACTTATGATGAGTATGTAAGTAATGAAGAGCTGGCGGTAAAACGTACGGAATTAGCTGCCGTATAACTTCAGCAAGAAATAAGACAAAGCCTTTCTGCGTATGTAGAGAGGCTTTTTTTATGACTCCGACTCGTAGTCTTCAAGTTATCTGTCGGACGGCTGCCCTATTCCATACGCATATCCAGCCGTCTGGCCGAAACTAGTTCCCCACTCCTTTTTCATCTTTCTTATTTCGAGATTTCAGAGAATTCCCTTCTCGGGAAATTTACCTTTTTTAGTTCGATAGAAATCTTTTATTTCTTCAATTTGCTCATCAACTTCACCAGTAGGAATTATATAAGGCCCTATTCCGGCTTCTTTATTAGCATAATCAAGGTATCCCAGATAAATAGGCACCCCTGCCCCTTGTGCAACAAAATAAAAACCGGTTTTCCATTTTGGGGCATAGCTCCTGGTACCTTCCGGCGTCACCATTATGATCAACTCTTCATGTTCATCAAATAAATCAATCATAGCCTCTACCATGCTCCTTTTCATTTTACCGGTTTTGTTACGATCAATTCCAATCCCTCCAAGAATACGCAGCAATGGCCCCAAGGGACCTTTCATCCATTCTTTCTTGATCGTAAACCTAACGGGAACATTCATTAGATAAAAAGCAGCCCGTGCATAAACCAGGTCCCAATTGGAAGTATGAGGGGCTGCAATTACTACAGCTTTGGAATGTGAAACCCCTCCTTTAAAAGACCATCCTGAAAGGCGAAAAAATAATTTGGATAACCAGTACATCATGCTGATCTAACTCTATTTATCTACCTGCTGTTTTTAAAATTAAACCAAATAATCAGGATAAGCTATCCCCTTTGAATAAGATAAATAATATATCCTATATAGACAAGAACAAATAAAATACCTTCCCAACGCACAATCCGGGTTCTTTTACCAACTGCAACAGCAAATAACAGCAACGCACTGGCAAAGATTATCATCACAATATCTGTATTGCTTGCTACACTAAAAGGTATTGGGTTTAAAGTAGCACTGACCCCCAGGATCCACAATAAATTGAAAATATTGGAACCAACAACATTACCAACTGCTATATCCGTATTTCCTCTGTAAGCCGCTACTGCTGATGTAAAAAGCTCCGGAAGTGAGGTACCGACAGCAACAACTGTTAAACCAATAAATGTCTCACTTAAGCCGGCCTCTTCGGCAATTTGAATAGCACCTGCCACTACCCATTCCCCTCCAAAATAAAGACCTACAAGACCTATTGCAATATAGACATATGCTTTTTTATTACTTATAAGGTCCTCTTCCTTCTCTGTCGGTAGTTCATCTTCTTGTCTGTTGCTTCTGAATACGACATAAATGTACATGAGAAACAGTACAAAAAATAAGAGTAGTATACCGCCATCCAGACGGCTTAGGGTAAGCATCTTTTTATCTGTTAATAAAGATGCATTTGCCAAAAAACCAACTAAAAGCGTGGCTATTAATGAAAATGGGATTTCTGAAAAATAAATATTTTTTGTAATTGGAAGAGGGCGGATAATTGCACTTATCCCTAATATCAGCAGTATATTGGCAATGTTACTGCCAAAGATATTCCCGACAGCCAATTCAGCACTTCCCTTAAAGCTGGCTGTAATATTCACCAGCAATTCCGGTAAAGAAGTTCCAAATGAGACAATGGTTAAGCCAATAATGATCTGGGAAACTTTTAGTCGCTTGGCTATGGAAGATGCACCTTCAACAAGATAGTCCGCACCCTTTATTAAGAAGACGAAGCCAATGGCAAATAAAATGTATACAAGCATTTAGACACAAATTTGCCGGCCAAGATATGCCATTTTCAAACAATAAAAAACAGTGCTTTATAATTATTGCAGATTTATAACAAAAATTCTTTCCTGGTTTATTATCACCCCTTATTTATCTCCTGTTGTAGCTTAGCAGGTAATTTATTTCTTATTAAAAGATAAGAATGATTAATAAATTCTTTCAACTGCTCATCTCCTACTTTGGAAACATCTTTAATAAAAAGCCATTTGGCACGGGCTAAATAAGGGGCCGGGATAAAATTTCCATTCTGAGGTAAGGAGTTGAAATCTTCATCATTGGCTTTAAATGAAAGTGTTAGAGGTACTGCATCCATGCTGATGATGCAAAACATTTTACTTTTTATACTGAATACCAGGTTATCCCCCCATTTCATATCTTCAGTAACCGCAGGAAATGAGATACAGTATTCACGTATTTCTTCTATATTCATTGTCTTTCCCTTTTGACTAAAATACAACTGATATCTAAAGATTCTCCCATTCAAATGATCATTTATTTTTTAATTTAAAAGGTACTAAACTAATTGGCACTGAAGAAGTTCTTTTTAAAAATAAATTTATAGTTTTAAAAAGTATTAATACAAATAAATCCGCTACAAATAATAATGAAAAAACAGTTCTACACCGTTGGACCCGCCCAATTATTCTACACCGTAGATGGTCATATAAAAGAAGCATTAAAAACCGATATTCTTTCTATCTCACATCGAAGCAGCCAGTTTGAGGCGATTTTTAAAGAAACATCAGATAATTTAAGGAAATTATTCAATATCCCAGCTTCGCATTATATTGCTTTCACAGGATCGGCAACTGAAATATGGGAGCGGTTAATTCAAAATACAGTAGAACGTGAGTCTTTTCACCTGGTAAATGGAGCATTTTCTGAAAAATTTGCTAATATATCTGAAAATCTGGGCCGGAAAGTATTAACTGCCGAAGCAGAATGGGGAAACTGTGTGGAGATAGAAAAAATACTTGTTCCTGAAACTGCTGAATTAATTGCCATCACTCACAATGAAACCAGCACAGGAGCCCAATATCCTGAAGAAGATATAAATAAATTGGCGAAAGCATTTCCAAATCAAATTATTGCAGTAGATATGGTTTCATCAGCTCCATTGATCCAGCCCGATTGGAGTGTTATAGATACAGCATATTTTTCAGTACAAAAAGCATTTGGATTACCTGCCGGTCTCGGAGTTTGGGTATTTAATGATCGTTGCGTTGAAAAGTCACACATGCTGCTAAATAAAAATATTTCCATCGGGTCCTATCATAGTATACCTGAATTATTGAAGTACCTCAAAAAAAATCAAACTCCTGAAACACCTAATATCCTTAATCTGTATTTATTAGGACGTGTGGTAAAAGATATGCTTGAGATCGGAATGGATAGAATAAGACGTGAAACAATATATAAGTCAGCTGTCCTTTATCAGGCAATTGAACAAAACAAAAAACTCGCGCCTTTTGTGAAAAGCAAAGTAAACCAGAGCAAAACAACAATAGTTGCTGAATCTGTTTACGCAACAGAAATACGAAAGCAATTGGCTGAAAAAGGTTTAATTACAGGTGCGGGGTATGCTCCATTTAAGGATAAACATATACGCATAGCAAATTTTCCCACTCACAGCAAAGAACAGATTGAAATGCTTGCCGATTTGTTAGTCAAAGAAGAGTTTTAAGCTACATTTGCACCCTGATTGATGCCTATGGAACCAATAAAGAAAATAATGGTACTTCTTGATATGTCTGATATGGATGAGACATTGCTCAAGTATGCCGCATATATTAGTGATATTGAAAAAGCTGCTACAGTTTATTTTGTAAACATTGTTAGAAATATCTCACTTCCTGAAGAAATTAAAAAAGAATTTCCAGACCTTGAGAAGAAAGCTTTAGAAGAACGTAAAGGGCTTATTAAAAAGAAAGTTAAAGAGCTATATCATACTGAAAGACCTGTAGAGGTAAAATATCACATTGGTTTTGGCCCCCATTTAAAAACCTCTATCATTTTCGCTGAAAAGGAAAGCGTTGACCTTATCATGATTGGCCAGAAGAAAGGAAAAGTAGGCACAGGTGTATTGGCTCAACGATTAGCCCGCCGAGCCAGCTGTAATCTGTTAATTTTACCCGAAAATACGGAGCCAAAAATTGAGCGCCTACTTGTACCTGTAGACTTTTCTTTCTATTGCAAATTAGCTCTAGAACAGGCCATATATATCAGCCACACACATAATGAAAAAATAGAGATCACCTGTCAGAATGTATTTAATGTGCCTGTGGGTTATCATTATACCGGTAAATCCTATTCAGAATTTACTGAAATAATGAAGAAAAATGCCCAAAAAAGCTATAAACAATTTATTAAAGGTATTGACACAAAAGGGATAAAAATTAAGACTGTTTATTCTCTGGATACCAATGATAACCTTGCCAGTGATATACAGGACCTTGCGAGAAAGCTTAATGCCGATATTACTATAATCGGTGCTAAAGGCCGTACTGCAGCAGCTGCCCTATTTTTGGGATCTTTATCAGAAAAGCTAATAAATAGCCAGATGGACAAACCTTTGATGGTAGTAAGGCCAAAGGGTAAAAATGTTGGATTGTTGGAATCTTTAAGGGAGATTTAATCTAAAATTGCGTCAGGACCTGTGTCAACTCTTTGCATGTTAAGCTGTTAATGAAGTATGGAGCACAAGACTTTCAGGAATTTATCTATACCCGTCTTAGGATTCGGAACCTATACACTTAATTACGAATCAATTAAAAAAGCTATTGATCTTGGATATCGTCACCTCGATACTGCAAGGGATTATGGTAATGAAGAGGATGTTGGCCGAGCCTGGAAAAACAGTGGCAAATCAAGAGACAATTTTTTTCTTACTACCAAGATCTGGCATACCAAACTCAAACCGGATGAAGTAAAGAAAGAGACTGAAATAGCATTAAAAAACCTTAAAACCGATTATGTAGATCTGCTATTAATCCACTGGCCCTCATCTGAAGGTGTTCCTTTAGAGGATACCTTAGGAGCCTTTGAGGAAGTAAAAAAAGAAGGTAAAACAAGAGCCGTTGGCATTAGTAATTTTACTGCAGATATGCAGCGAAAAGCAATGGAAATAACAGGGATCCATACTAATCAGGTAGAATATCACCCATTCCTGGGGCAGGATGAGCTGATTAAATTGTGTAAAGAAACCGATATTTCTTTAACCTCTTATCGGCCAATTGCCAAAAACAAAATATCTGAAAATGATCTGTTGAATGATCTTGCGAAAAAATATAATAAATCACCTGCTCAAATCACCCTGCGCTGGCATATTCAGCAAGAGCCTGTAATTGCAATACCGCGTTCAAAAGATGAAGAACATATAAAGCAAAATATGGAAGTTTTTGATTTTAAACTTTCTGAAAATGAAATGAGTGAGATCTTTAAACTTGATAAAGGCTTGCGCCAAATAGATCCTGCTTTCGGTCCGTGGTAACTTTCCAGGGACTACACCAGTATTACGAAAAAAAAATGATCATTTCCTTCTTCTCTTTTGATATTCAAAGAAACTGATCACCCGCTTTAAAACATCATAATATAACATTATAAATAAAGCAGCCGTCATAAACCAGATAAAGACGACATTAAACCACAAGGTATCAATATAAAAGCCCCCAAAGTATTTTGTAGGTGCGAAAAACTGAGAACGAAAATCAAAAATATGGTCAGGGTGCTCCTTCTCATTATAGATAGGGTAAATTTTCTGCACGAGCTCATCCTCTATTTTTACTACCCGATAAGGAGTATTTAAATTTTTAAGCGCATTACTAATAGCTTCATTCTGATAGCGTAACCGAAGATTATCCAGTTCATCTTGTGAGATCTCCTCAGTTAACAAAGCAATCGCAACACTATCCTTTTCTTCAAGTAAACTTTTAAAGCGGTTCGAATACATATTTCTCAACGTCTCCAGGAAATCCTGTGTTGCCCGGTGAGTAGCTGAATCATATCGCTGAATGGTAAGCCTGTCTCGCATTTTAAATTTATCCTCCCCTATTAATTCCAGCTCTTTATTAATTTCATTTCGCAGTAAGGACATGCTTTCTTCAAGTTTTTCTCCTTCAGGGCCACTTCTTTTCCTTCTGTTATTAAAAACATAAGAAGCTTCAGATTCTAAACGAGGGATGTAGTAGACATTCTTATATTCAGCATCAGCTATACGGCTGTTTAAATCATAGAATAGCTTTTCAAAAGGATTATCCTTAAACTGAGTTACCATTGCTGCTTCAAACCCCCAGCGTGAAGCCATCATATCACCAAAAACAGGCACACCATCCGTAGCGCTAACTTCCGGATTGAACTTATCAAAGCTGATTACCACACCACTTAAAACAAGCTGGGGGATAAGCAGTATAGGGATTAAAATATAAATGGTAACAGCAGAATTAAATGATGCTGAAATATTAAGCCCTAACAGGTTTGCAAATGCAGAGCAGCTAAATAATATCAGCCACAGCCTTAACCCCATACCCTCTATTTCCAATATCCAGTTCCCAATCAGCACAAACGAACCTGTTTGTATAGCTGATATCGTAAATAGCACCAGTATCTTGCTCACCAGATAACTACTCTTGCTCAGGTTGAGATACCGCTCTCTCTTTAATATTTTTCGATCTTTAAATATTTCTTCAGCACTTACTGTTAAACCCATAAAAAGGGCTACAACAATACTCATAAAGAAATAAATTGGAATATTATCGTTAGCAAAAAAAGAATAATCCCCTTCCGGATTATCTATTACTGAATAATACTTCACCAGGTAAGCCATAAATAACGCAAGCAGAGGGGCTTCCAACAGGTTGATCAATAAGTACTGTTTATTGGCAACCTTCGCCAGCACATCCCTTTTCAGGAATACCTTAAGTTGATTAAACCAGTTAGGTATTAATTGTGATGACTGGAGTGCGGCTTTAACATGATTAACTTTAGGTAATTTAATTGCCTGCCTAAAATAATGATACCACTGTTCCGGTGAGATCTTACGTACATTAGTAAGCCTTCCATATTCATTTACAACCCTGGTTTCAATGATATTAAAGATCTGTTCAGGATTAATATTTCCGCATTCCGGACAGACACTTTGATTTTTATTGGCAGCATTAATTATTTCTTTAAAATAAACTACCGCCTCCACAGGATTACCATAAAAGATCTGATAACCTCCGGAATCAAGGATACACAAGCTATCAAAAAGCTTAAAAATATCAGATGAAGGCTGATGAATGACTACAAAAACCATTTTGCCCCTTAATGATAATTCCTTCAGGAGGTCCATTATATTTTCGGAGTCTCGCGAGCTTAGACCTGAGGTAGGTTCATCGACAAACAGTAGCGAAGGCTCGCGTATAAGCTCCAGTCCGATATTTAATCGCTTACGTTGTCCACCGCTGATTATCTGATCTAAAGGAGAACCAACCTTCAAGTGCATGGCTTCTGTAAGCCCCAGCTGATTTAAAAGCTTTACTACCCTTTTCGTCAGTTCATCTTTTTTAAGATGCGCAAGGCATAATTTGGCTGCAAAAAAAAGGTTTTCAAAAACAGTCAACTCTTCTATGAGTAAATCGTCCTGCGGAACATATCCGATAACTCCCTGGACTTTTTCGCTTTCCTCATGGATATCTATACCATTTACCAGTACCCTTCCACTTGAAGGGGTTTCAATACCATTTAATACATTTAATAAAGTTGATTTGCCTGCTCCGGAACCACCCATTATACCTACTAATTTACCTCCGGCTTCAGAAAGTGTAACATTCTGCAACCCCACTTTTCCACTTTTGAAATGGTAAAATATCCGCTCTGCTGTAAATGTGATAGTGGTTTTTTGCTCATCCTTCATGAAATTGCTTACCACATCACTATAGTAAATAGCTTTAATTTTATTTCCCCTTATTGTACTTCCCGCAGGTAAAATTTCAATCTTCCTGCTTTTTAGAGGGATACCATTCAGATATAAAATTGAAATTCCTAAATACTTAATGAAGTATAGCTGAAGTTCCGGAAGCCTGAGGATGGCTATAAGTCCTGTAAGGTTTCTTGTAACCATGCGGGGGCCCTTTGTTTTATACTCCCCCGAACCCTCGTCAATGATTAATATATTTTTGGAATCAAGCTCCTCCATATCCTCGGCGATAACAAAATCGCGGAGCATGGTCATCGTCTTTCTTGATAGCTTTAATGCCTCGCCAATATAGAAGATTAGATTTCCCTGGCGCTCGGAGATCTCATGATCAACATAGATAAGTTCTATGATCTTGATAGTGATAAACACCTTCTGCTGCATGGTGAGGGCTTTATTCACCTCCTTGGTGATGTCAATGATATTAGCCCAGTCATCAACAAATTCTTTTGTATCCTCGTCTACCTCAACATTATCAATGCCGGGAGCAACAGCCACCTGCTGAGAGGCAAGATAGCTGTCAAACATATTTATATAAAAGGGAATAGCTTCCTGGTTGAGGTGTATTGAAAGAAAATCCTTTATATTATTTCGTTCATCTTCCGTTACCCTCTCCTTTGCAACAATAGCAAATAACTGAATTATTGCTTTCAGTAACTGTTCACTCATTGATCAAATCCTGTTTTACTTTAAGTGACCCAAATAGGACAGCTTAAGTTACATATTAATTTATGAACGGTCATAAAAATGCCTGAAAATTCATTTATCAGGTGAATAATGCGCCAGCTATAGTTGCAGTCATCATTGTTGCCAGAGTTGCAGCAAATAAAGCTTTGAATCCTAATCTTGAAAGATCACCCTGCCTGTTTGGTGCCATCCCGCCAATACCACCAATTTGAATAGCAATAGAACTGAAGTTTGCAAACCCACAAAGGGCATAGGTAGAAATCACAATAGATTTTTCATTCAGTAATCCGGCACTTTTCATATCAGCAAGGCTCAGGTAAGCAACAAATTCATTTATAACCACCTTTTGACCAACCAATGATCCTACACGTATGGTTTCACTCCAATCCACCCCCATTATAAAAGCAAATATCCTGAAGATTTGTCCAAGGATATACTCTAAGGAAAATTGTTGAAAAACGCCGTCTGTTGAAGATGCAACCAATGCGTTTAAACCGGTTAAATCGCCCAAACCTTCAAGGATCCAGTTAAGTGCGTAAATAATAGCAATAAACGCCAATAACATTCCCGCAATATTTATTGCCAGCTTTACACCATCCGCAGCACCACGACTTAAGGCATCCACGAGATTTACCCCCAGTGTCTCCTGGCTTACTTTCAGGGATGTATTAATATCTTCCTTATGGAGCTCAGGAATAACAATTTTTGCTAAAACTATTGCCGCCGGTGCGTTCATTATTGATGCACTTAACAGGTACGCAGCAAAACGTGTACGCTCAGCTGGATCATCGCCGCCCAGAAAAGCAACATATCCTGCTAATACCCCTCCGGCTATAGTGGCCATACCGCCAGTCATGAGGCACATTAATTCTGACTGTGTCATTTTTTTGATAAATGGCCTAACCAATAAAGGTGCTTCTGTTTGTCCTAAGAAAATATTGCCTGCCGCAGAAAGGCTTTCAGCACCGGATAAACGCATGGTCCTGGACATGATCCAGGCGATGCCAAAAACGATTTTCTGAAGTATACCCAGGTAATATAATCCTGCAGAGACCGTAGAAAAGAAGATTACTGTGGGCAACACCTGAAAGGCAAATATAAATCCATACTTATTGGTGGCCAGATCGCCAAAAAGGAATTGGGCTCCGTCAGTGGCGAAGCTTAGAAATATAACAAATTTTTCGCTGATCCAGTTGAAGGCCTCAGTTACAAATTCTACCTGAGTTATCAGGAAACCAAAGACAATTTGTAATGTGATCCCTACAGCAACTAACCTCCAGTCAATTGCTTTACGTTTTGAAGAAAATAACCAGGCGATGAAGATAAGGGCAGCGAGGCCAAATGCTCCTCTTAATAAATCCATTAAATTGTCTTTTACCTGTGAAGGCTAATTTTAAACATAAAAATAGGCTGACCCAAAAGATGATGCAATCAGCTTAACCGGTTTCAGCGCCACTGATATCTGACCTTTTGAGTCAGCCTTAAATATACAATAATATAAGTTAAAGAACCTTAATTTCTTCGGCTCAGCTCGTCCCTTATTTTAGCTGCATGCTCATAATCCTCCCGTTCAATGGCATCATTGAGCAGCTTATTAAGCTTATCCGTAGATAAATTTTTCAGGTCTTCTTTTTTAGTTACTTTCTGTTCTTTTTTTGCTTCCTTCTTAAAATCAGTCATATCCTCCTCACCCTCATCGGAAAGTACAATCCCCGCTTCTTCAAGAATATTGCCAAAAGTATAAATGGGCGCATCAAATCGAAGGCCTATAGCAATGGCATCGGAAGGCCTTGCATCAACTTCGATTGTATTGACCCCGTCATTACAAACAATTTTTGCAAAAAACACTCCTTCTTTCAGATCAGAGATTACAATCTCCTCTACAGTATAATTATAAGAATTTGCAAATGACTTGAACAGATCATGGGTCATCGGACGATTAGGTATGATCTTCTCAATTTCTATTGCAATAGCCTGAGCCTCAAACATTCCAATAATTATCGGTAGCCTGCGATTGCCATCTACTTCACCCAAAACAAGCGCAAACGAACCTGATTGCGACTGGCTGGAGGATAAACCTAATATTTCTAATTTTATTTTTTCCACGCTTTACTTTGCTGCTTTAATTGCTTCTGTAAGCTTTGGTACTACGTCAAAAGCATCCCCGACAATACCATAATCTGCTGCCTTAAAAAAAGGTGCTTCAGGGTCCTTATTTATAACCACGATATATTTAGAAGAGTTAACCCCTGCTAAATGTTGTATGGCACCGGAAATTCCCACCGCAATATACAAGGTTGGGCTAACTTTAACTCCTGTTTGCCCCACATGTTCGTGGTGAGGTCTCCATTCCATATCTGAAACAGGCTTACTACATCCTGTAGCTGCTCCTAATTCTTTGGCAAGCTCTTCCAGCATGCCCCAGTTTTCAGGTCCTTTCATCCCGCGACCGCCGGAAACTACAATCTCTGCTTCAGGTAAAAGCACTTCACCTGCTGCTTTTTCTACGTTTGTAATCTTAGCCTTAAAAAGATCATCAGAAAGCTGTGGGGTAAATTCTTCGACCACAGCTGACCCCCCGGTTTCTTTTACATCAACCGCATTCTTTTTTATTGCCAGGATCTTCTTATCCTTCTTCATCTCTACATTGGCAAATGCTTTACCAGTATAGATGCTTCTTTTAACAACAAAACCTGCTGAAGTATCCGGCAGTTCAACTACGTTTGAAACCAGAGCAGCATTATTTTTTATAGCTACACGAGCAGCAACAGGAGCGCCAAGAGAAGTATTGGCTAATACAAGTACCTCTGCATTTTCCATAGCCTGGGAAAGCGCCTCAGCATAAGCCTGTATTACGCCCTGGTCCATTTTACTGTCTTTATAGCTCAGCACCTTCTTGGCACCGTAATTACCTAAAGCCTGTAATTCAGGATCTTCAATTGTGCCTAAATGAATGGCTGTTACATCACCTATAGCAGCGCCATAAGCAACTGCTTCTATAGAGGTCTTTTTAATTTTACCTTCTGCGCTTTCTACAAATACGAGTACAGACATGTATATTTTATTTTACCTGTTTTAAATAAATTTATATAACTTTTGCTTCATTCTTCAAAAGCCTTACCAACTCCTCAACATTATCCTCATCTATCATCTTGATCTCTCCCTTTGGAGGAGGCATTTCATATCTTTTTAAAGCGACCTCTATTTCATCTGAAACAGCTTCAACCACATTCAATGGCTTTGTCCTTGCTGACATAATACCTCGCATATTAGGGATTTTCCATTCCGCTATAGGCTCCTGGCATCCTGCTACAAAAGGAAGCTCCACCTCAAGATGCTCTTTACCTCCTTCTATTTCACGTGACATTTTTGCTTTGTTGCCATCAATATCCAGTGTCATTACCGGGCTAATGGAAGGTATACCAAGGATCTCTCCTACCATACCATGCACCATTCCACCATTAAAATCCAGGGATTCACGGCCCATAAGTATCAGGTCATAACTTCCTTCTTTTGCATAATGAGCGATCTGCTTCGCTACAAAATGAGAATCTTTTGGCTCAGCATTAACACGAATAGCTTCATCAGCACCAATAGCCAGAGCTTTACGAATGGTAGGTTCGGTCTCTGCCTCACCCACATTGAGAACAGTGATTTTTCCACCTGTTTGCTCTTTAAGCTCTACAGCTCTTGCCAAAGCATAATCATCATAAGGGCCGATGATAAACTGTACACCAGATTTATCAAATTTAGTATTATCATCAGTAAAAGCGATCCGGGAAGTAGTATCCGGAACGTGGGTTATACATACAAGTATGTTCATTGAGTTGAGATTTAAATTATTTTATATTTCTCGTTCCGTAAATTTGTCGTGAAGATAAAAGATTTTTATAAAAATTTACTTTATAACAGCTATGAATTCAGACCGTTTAAAAAAACTTGAAAATTATTATAAACAAGATCCAAATGATCCTTTTATTATTTATGGATTGGCTCTTGAATATGAAAAAAGAGATCTGGATAAAGCAGTTGAATTTTTTGATATCCTTCTAACCAAACATCCGGATTATCTGCCAACCTATTACAAAGCGGCTCACCTCTATTGGGAAGAGGACCAGCCGGAGCAGGCACGATCAATTTTCGAAAGGGGAATAGACCTGGCAAAAAAGCAGGAAAACGTTAAAATATTAAATGAACTTAAAGCCGCTTTCCACAACTTTCAGATGGAAAATGACTACTAATATTTTTAGCATTTATTATCTTAACTTGTTAATATTCAGAATATTTAGCATATCTTAATTAAATTATAATTTTAACAGTTTACTTTATGGATTTATATTCTTACATTTAAGAAAGAATAAGCCATGAAGAAATTATTTTTCTTAATACTTCTTATCATTTCCGGATATGAAGTGGCTGCTCAAGGTTGTAGTGATGCTGGGTTTTGCACCATGGGTGCGATGCGCCCGGATCAAAGTTACAGTACTGAATCATTGATAAAATTAAGGGCTGTAGAGATAAATCAATATCGTGGTACAACAACACTCTCCCCCGTCATTTGGGTGACCACCTTAGATATTACCGTAGGCATCAATACAAGAAATTTCATTCAACTAAAACTTCCTTATCAACATATTACCGGGAATCTTACGGATCTTGGAAACAACGAACCTGTGAATGGCATGGGAGATATTTCCTTAAGCTTTACCAGGAACATAATACAGGAAAATAATTATGATATTAATGTTACTTTGGGAGCTAAGATACCATCAAATAATGCCGCTCTTGAAAGTACTGAAGGTGTAGATCATCATATGTACTATCAAACCAGCCTGGGTACTTATGATTTAGTAGCGGGAGCATCATTTATAAATAAGAAGTGGCTTTTTGCCACCGGATATCAACGTCCTCTGATACACCGGAATAAAAATGATTTCCGATGGGGGCAATGGAATGAATATCCCGATCCGGCGTATATTAATAATCATGATACTCACCGGGCAGGGACAGAATTCAGAAGAGGATCTGATGTAATGGTTAGAGTGGAGCGTAACTTTAGGTTCTCTAACTACAGTTTTAA
This sequence comes from Candidatus Cyclobacteriaceae bacterium M2_1C_046, assembly GCA_051418055.1. GTDB lineage: Bacteria > Bacteroidota > Bacteroidia > Cytophagales > Cyclobacteriaceae > JBPRGH01. Next base: position 44,323 of record JBPRGH010000019.1, read on the forward strand.
TATCGGAGTGCTTCCTATTTTCAGGATCACTCCTGACCAGGCTTATGATCCTCTTACGGATACCAGTGAAAAAATTGAAAATACTACAGGTATGGCTTTATCAGCATTGGCAGGTGCCTCCTATCATTTTGATGTTAATTCCAGCCTGAGATTTATTTACGGTAGAAAGGTTACCCAGCGTGAATATAATCCTGATGGACTAACACGCCATGCTGTTTACTCATTTTCTTATATATATAGGTTTTAGTTAATATGATCAAGCACATCCTACTTATATTCAGCATCTTATGCACTTCTTTCTTATATGCTCAGGAAAACTACAGAGAAAAGGCGCAGGAATATATTAAGGGTGGTTTCTATGACGAAGCCAGGGATATCTTACTGAATATTCCAGCTCCACATACGCCAGCAGATTTAAGCTTATTAGGTGAGGTGGAATTACGATTGGGAAAGTTAGATACTGCAGAAGAAATACTAAAAAAAGCGCTTAATGATATAGAAGTATCTGTATCTCCTGATGAGCTTTTATATGCCCTTACATTGAACCGCCTGGCCCTGGTTTTCTGGAATAAAGGACAGGATGACGAAGCACAAAGCTATATGATAAAAGCTATTGATATCCGTAATGAAAAAGGGCTGGTCAATAATGAATTATTAGCAGCCAGCTTTAATGATCTCGGATTAATAACTTCAAGAATGGATCCCGACCAGGCGCTGAAAAATTATCAAAAAGCATTGGTGCTGTATGAAAGTACTTATGGAAGAATAAATGAGAAAGTAGCTCAGGGGCTTATTAATACAGGGATTATTTATCATCAAAAAGAAATGTATGGTGACGCAATAAAAACTTTTGCGGAAGCAATGGAAATAATTTTTGAAATCTATAAGCAGGCGCCCCATCCAACAGCTGCATTTATTTATAGTCAGATGGGGCAAAGCCACCATGCATTGAATAATGATACATCGGCCATTACTTTTTATTATTTAGCACTTGATGAGTATGAGAAAATATACGGTCCAAAGCACCCGGATATTGCTAATGTGGAAAATTTACTAGGCCAGGTGCGACTTGATTTGAATGCAACTGAAACAGCTTTAAAGGCATTCCAAAGAGCCTTAATAGCTAATAGCCCCTCATTTAATGATCCTTATTTAGGAAGCTATCCTTCCTCAGGTGATTACTACAGCTCATATACGCTGCTTACTACACTCCTAAATAAAGCACGGGCCTTTCAACAACTCCATGGAAATAAAACGCTAAAATTTAAACATTTAAAAGAGGCACTGCGTGCTATTGAGAAAAGCGATAGCATATTAACGCGATTAAAATATTCAGCCAAATCCGAAAGTGATAAACTGTCACTTAATGCAACAGCTTCTGAAATATATCAAGAAGCAGTTAATTTATGCTTTAAAATGGGAGAACTTGCATTTAAAAAAAGGCCCTACTATGAAAAAGCTTTTTATTTCGCGGAGAAAGGAAAGGCAGCGGTTCTACAGGAAGCTATAACTAATAGCAGGGCCCAAACATTTGCAGGGATCACCCATGAAGTTCAACAAAAAGAGAATATTCTACTCAGCCGTATAAATTTTCTTGAAAAGGAGCTGGCTGAGCATAATAATTCTGACAAACAGCAGCAAAACAGAAATGAACTTTTTGACCTGAACCGGCAGCATCAGGAAATGGTAAAAATGATGGAGCAGCAGTATCCGGAATATTATCACCTTAAATATAAGGTTGCATTGCCCTCAGTCAGTAAAATTCAAAATATAATAGATGAAGAAACTGCTATTATCAGTTATTTCGAAGCTGAAAATCTTGATAAGCTCTATATTTTCCTTGTCACAAACAATAAATTTAAAGTATTTGAGAAGCCTGTAAATGAAAACTTTGAACGTTATACTATAGGTTTAAGAAATGGGATTTACTTTAAAGATAAAGGGACTTTTATAATGACCAGTAGCTATCTCGGAAAGCTGTTAATCCCTCACATACCTTCATCTGTTTCTAAACTGAAGATTATCCCAGCCGGAAGATTAGGTTTTATTCCTTTTGAATCTTTAATAAACGGTAAGGTCAAAAATAATAATTTTAACAACCTGCCCTATCTTATAAATGATTATAAAATAAGCTATTCATATTCTATTAATCTCATTTCTGATAATAAGGACCCGCAAGTAAATACGAGTATTTTACTAATGGCACCTGTTGATTTCGAATATGAAAATACTACCCTTACTACTCTTTTAGGTACAGAGCAGGAATGCCAGGATATAAGCTCAACACTAAAAGATCAAAATTATTCAGTAAAGCTTTTATTAAGGAAAGATGCCAACAAGAAGTTATTAAAGGAATCATTAAATGAGGGCTATGATATTCTTCATCTTGCAACGCATGGGATTGTCGATGAAGATGAACCTGCCCTTAGCCGGATTTATCTAAATACAGGTGATGATGATGGAAGGCTATATACAGGAGAGATATATAATCTTAAATTAAAAACCAATCTGGTAACCCTCAGTGCCTGCCAGACGGCACTTGGAAAAATTAGCAAGGGAGAAGGGATCCTTGGTTTTTCAAGAGCTTTACTTTATGCCGGTGCTGAAAATATCCTTGTCTCACTATGGGCAGTCAATGATAACTCCACTTCTGAATTTATGTCCAGTTTTTATAGCAAAATAAATAATGATGGATACGGAAACAACCTTCGACAAGCCAAGCTCCGTATGATCAGAAGCGATAATTATTCCGAACCATTTTATTGGGCACCTTTTATTTTAATTGGTGAGTAAGTAATTATTGATAATTTTTAAAAAATTAATGATAAAGCCATGAAGATGATCTTGCTTATTTTATTTACCTGTGTAAGTATAGAAATAACAGCTCAAAAAATGCCAGCTGATGGTTTTGTAAGAATTCAGAAAATTGATGTTACGCTCGAGCCAGGGAAATCAATGGAAGAATTTATTAATTTTTATAATTCCACAGTTCTTAAAGCCTATAAGAAAAATATCCCAGAGGTTGATTTTTATATAGTGAAAGCTATAAGAGGAAAAGATAAAGGTCAACTCGGAATACTTTGGTATTCAAATGATCAAAAAATATGGTATAAATATCATATGGAGGATGGTAGCTATACAGATGTAGGAAAAAAGGCCCGGGAAGGATTACAACCAGCCTTCGAGGAACTGGCTAAAATTGCTACAATAAAGAGCAGTTCAACGGATTGGATAATTAAATAGTCATAAAATAGTATGACAACAATATTCTTTAGTTAAAACGACTATTAAATTAAAAAACTCATTAAACAAAAAAAGAGGGACCCTGCGCAAGTCCCTCTTCTGCTTGTGTATTAGTATGACCATGATTAGGAGTCATAAAGAGAACCGATAAACTCCTAATATGTTTTACAAATATGTTTAATTTTTTAGAATTTTACATAAACAAATTGAAATTTTTTTTAATTAATTTAAATACGGCAGTAAATAAACCGCCAGCCACTCCCCTACAAAATAGGCCAAAAAGGCAGCCAGTCCACCTAAAGCAAGCGTTTCCCCGATCCCCTGCAGCCAGTACTTTTCTGTTACTTTACTTTTCAAAAATCCTACAATAGCAAGCGCAATACCTGTGGCTATACAGGATAAAAGGAATAAATTATCTTCTTTAATAGTAAAAAAGGCCGCAGCTATATAAGATAATAGGGGTATAATGCCAATTATATTAAATGACAGGAAAGTAGCAAAGGCAGTCTTTACCGCCGTCTTATCATTTTTGGTCATTTCCAGCTCTTCCTTCATCATGGTGTCCACCCATACATCCTTGTCTGCCGTAATAACCTCTACTACCTTATCCAGAAGTTCACCTTTAAACCCTTTGGCTTCATAAATTTCTCTCACCTCCTCTATTTCCTTTTCCCGAAGGTTATCGATTTCCCAATATTCTACTGCTTCATGCTTTTCATAGGTATCCCGCTCTGCTTTAGTTGAAAAATAATTGCCAACAGACATTGAAAAACCATCAGCAATAAGATTTGCAAAACCAAAGATCAGCACCCAGTATAAACCTGCTTCAGCGCCCGCAGCACCGGAAACCACGGCAAAGGTTGTAATAGCGCCATCTATTCCACCATAGATAAACTCACCAATATAAGTTTTATCAAAGATCCAGAGCTTGCCTTCGGAATGTAAACGCTTTTCAGATATTACTTTTAAATGCGCATCTGTATAGCTCATAATTCAATATTCCATTTCTTTTTCAAATCGTATTGTAGCGCCCCATTTATTATAGTTAATGGGCTGTCAAAGTTGTTTTCAAAAAGCTGACCTGTTCCCAGTCCCTGAAAGGATATTGCTTCTTGTTCAGCTGTATATTGTGAAATAGCATTTAATCCTATATTAGATTCTAAAGCTGAGGTTATCCACCAGCCTATACCATTATCTTCAGCTATCTGTATCCATTCATTACAGGCAGCAATCCCACCTACCAGAGAAGGTTTTAATATTATGTAATGCGGGTTTATATTTTTTAACAATTCCACTTTTTTCTCGAGAAGGTTAATACCTATCAACTCCTCATCCAATGCTATTGATATTGGAGCTACAGCGCACAGCTGCTTCATTTTATCTAACTGTCCGGCAGCAATTGGCTGCTCAATGCTATGGATATTATATTCCTTAAGCTGATCAAGCTTTTCCAAAACTTCGTCATAACCAAATGCACCATTAGCATCAAGACGGAGCACAAGATCCGGATCTGTAGCTCTGATCCTCTTTATGACTTCAAGTTCTTTCTCAAATGATATTGCACCAATTTTCATTTTCAGGCACTTAAATCCTTTATCGGGTTTTACCTTTGCCTGCTCAAGCATAAACTCCTGGTCACCCATCCAGATCAGTCCGTTAATAGGGATTTTATACTCTCCTCTTACAAATTTATTATTGAAGATTATCCGGTTTCCGCCGTTAAGCAAATCCAGTAAAGCGGTTTCCAGTCCAAAGCGAATGGAGGGGAATTCATCGGATAAATAATAAGCCATTTGATATACCTGCTTTTCATCTGCCGGTAAGGATGAATTAAGAAGTTTATTACCTAATTCCCGGAGCTTCTCATCCATCAGGTCGATAGGATCGATACTGAGATCTTTTAAAGGACTACATTCACCATATCCAATAGTACCATTAACTTCAATTTTTATGATCCAGGTTGGTTTTTCAAGATAAACACCACGCGATGTACCTGCAGGGAACCGAAACTTAAGGGAATATTTTTTATAGGAGAATTTCAAAACATTAGGCTTTTTAATCCTTACAATAATAACAAGGCATTCTATATTTGCCTTTTATTTTCATATAAATTCACCTGATGAAGCTTAATTTAGAAGATTTTAAATACGAATTACCCGAAGAGAAGATAGCACAGCACCCTCTGAAAGAACGCAGTGCTTCAAAGCTCCTTCATTACAATAAAGGTGCTATCTCACATAAGATCTTCAGGGAAATAACAGATCTCCTGCCTCACAATAGCCAGTTAATTTTTAATAACACCCGGGTAATACCCGCACGATTATTTTTTACCAAATCTACAGGTGCAATTATTGAAATATTTTTACTTGAGCCCCTTAAGCCTTTTCATCAGAGGGAAAAGGCAATGGAAGCGGTAAGTCCGGTGGAATGGAGATGTATGATCCGTAATTTAAAAAAATGGAAGGAAGATGAGCTCAGCATTACTATTGCACAATTCGATGTTACTTTATATGCCAGATTAATTGATAGAGAGAATCAAATAGTTCAGCTTTCATGGAAACCTTCTCATTATTCTTTTGCCGAGATAGTGGAATCAGCAGGAAAAATACCATTACCTCCATATATGAAACGTGAGGCTACCGAGGAAGATCAGGTTTCTTATCAAACTGTTTATGCAAATCAAAAAGGTGCAGTTGCAGCTCCCACTGCCGGCCTTCATTTTACTCCTGAAATTTTAAATGAATTAAAATCAAAAGGTATAAAACATGATTACCTTACCCTTCATGTAAGTGCGGGTACTTTTCAGCCAATAAAAGAGGAAGATGTGCATAAACATAAGATGCATGAGGAAGAAATTGTAATTAAGAAAGGGAACCTTCAGTTTTTATTAGCTAATAAAGGTCCTGTCATACCCGTAGGCACCACCTCCATGCGTACTTTAGAAAGCCTGTACTGGTTTGGAGTAAAGCTTATCTCTGATCCGGAAGCTTCTTTCTTTATACCCCAGATGTATCCTTATCAGGAACATGCTGATCTTCCTCCAAAAAAAGAATCCCTGGAGCGCGTATTAAAGCACCTGGAGGAAAACCAACTCGATAATATTATTGGAAGCACCGAAATATTCATTTATCCCGGATATACTTTCAGGATATGTGAGGGATTGATTACCAATTTTCACCTGCCGGGCTCTACTTTAATTTTATTGATCGCTGCCCTTGTTGGGGATGACTGGAAAAAGATATATGAGGAAGCGCTAAAAAATGATTATCGCTTCCTCAGCTATGGGGACAGTTCTTTATTAATCCCCTGATTAGTTTGTGCCGTGGTCTTTGCGTTCGTATTCACCCAGATCAACAACCTGCAGCTCTACTCTCCTGCTTTTTTCTGCAGAGACAGATTCATCCTTTGACTCCCCCTGCCCTACTGCAATGATCCGTCGTCGCACAATACCACGTTGATTAATATAATTTAAAACTGCCACAGCACGTTCATTGGAGAGCTTAATATTAAAATCCCGGTCACCTTCTGATGAAGAGTACCCGGAAATTTTAACCCCAAGCTCAGGGTGATCCTGTAACACCTGCAAAATCTCCTTAAGGTCATCCTCATACTCCTCTTTCAGCTCACTTTTACCAGCTTCAAAAAATATCTTTTCATTTTTTTCCAATAAGGCCAGGTCATAACTTTTCTCTACTGAAGATTTAGCATTACGTTGTTTTTCTGCTTCTTCCGTTACATAGAAAGTAGGAAGTGAGAAGATCGTTTTTCCTTCAACCTCTTTCTTTTCAAATTTACTTTCGTCACTTTCATCATAGTAATAAATACGATTTGCCAGCTCCACACCTTCTGAGTTCTCAAAATCTACATCTTCTATTGGAGTAGACATTTGAATAAGGTCCACCAGATATTCTATTCCAGCTTCATCACCGGCAGAAATAAGATCATTCATCATCTCATACACATCAATATCGTCATTTTTAACCAACGCCGCTTCATGTGTCTTTCGAAGGTTGGTCTTTGCTTCCTGATGCGTGTCATAAAAGGCATTTTTTACTTCAACCTCCTGCCCCACAACTACGTCAAACTGCTTAATTGTTTTTAGCATGATCTTTTGATAAAGTTCATAAAAATACGTCTGGCCCGGAATATTAATATTAAGCGTGTATGGCAGATATCCCTCTGATTCTATTATCATATCATAATTTTTTGAAGGAGGTAGTATGATAAGGTAGCTTCCGGTTTCCGGGTCTGGCTGATAAACAAAATCGAGCTTCTTACCTGATTCATTATCTACCATGTAAATTTTTGTTGGAAGTGCTTTTCCGGTTTCCCCATCGAGGATCTGCCCTTTAATCATTGTCAGAGGAATGTTAGCCTCTTCTTCAGGCATATTAATTGAATAGATATCCTGACCTCCAAATCCACCTTTTCGATCAGAAGAAAAATATCCTTTCCTGCCATCAGCTGTTAAGGTAAAATAATTATCATTGGCCGTAGTATTTATAGGATAACCCATATTCTCAGGACTTGTCCACTCATTATTAAATAGCCGTGTTACATAAATATCTCTTCCTCCCATTGTGTTATGGCCATCAGAGGTGAAGAACAGGGTCCATTGATCCGGATGGATGAAGGGGGCATCCTCGTTTGCAGCAGTATTAATTTTTGCGCCAAGGTTTTCCGGGTCTTCCCATGTATTGTTCTCCTGCATTTTTATCCTGTAGATATCATAACCTCCAAATCCACCTGGCCTGTTACTGGCAAAATAGATTGTTTTACCGTCAGGTGTGATGCTGGCAGTAGTTTCCATATGCCTGGAATTCACCTTATCATTTAAAACTGTAGGGTTTGACCAATTTTCTCCTGACTTGTCTATAAAATAAAGATTCCCTGAATTGTTTGCCCCGCCAATAAAAATGATCATTCTCTGGCCATCAGCTGATAACCCAGCTGTACCTATATTATATTGTGAATTAATAGGTATTGATTTTGGTTCAGACCAGTTTCCAGAAGAATTATAGGTGATCATAATTTCCTCTACAAAATCCTCAGCTGACCTTCCTTTGCCAGTATTAGGCCGTAAGGCCGTAAAAGCCATTATGCCCTCATCTGCAGACACCACAGGATTATACTCTGTATAGGAAGAATTTATAATATTTCCCATGTTGATAACATCTGCATCACGGGCCATAGAAATCATAGCAAGAGCTGTTCTGGCAGTTTTAAGCTGCTTTTCAATATCTTCGATCTTTTTGGGTTCGTTATTCAGGGTACTCTTATAAGTAGTAAAAGCTGCAATAGCCTTATCAATCTGTTCGTTTTTTAAATAAAGCTCCCCAACTTCTTTATAAGCTTCAGAGGGAATCTCACCATTTATATTTTTAATAGCAAATTCATAAAAAGGTATTCCTTTTATTTGCTCGTTTATCTGTAGAGCATGGTAATAACTGTTCCCTGTTTTATAATGTACGGCAGGATCCTTACTTCCCTCCTCTATCGCCTCCAGGTATAGTGGCAAGGCTGAACTATAGTTTTTTATGGAATAATAGGTATTTGCCCTGTATAAGGTTCTCTCCAAATCCTGGCCTACAGCAATATGGGAAACACAAAAGATAAAAAATATTACATGTAAAAGCGCTCTCATAAAAAATCATTTTAACTCCAACTTGTAAATGTAACTCCTATGGTAATATTATCAAAAAAGGAAAAATTTAATATTAATAAAAATATTGCATGGCTACCATATTTGCGTTTGTTTTGCATATTACTATCTTTATCCCTTAATAGGGAAAAACATCTCTGTTCTTAAATTATAATTTCCATGTATGGAGGGTTGCTAAAAGCACTTAATATACAAGCTTCGGAGGCATCACGAGTATTTCTTTTACTTCTGATGGGCTTTTTCATAGGCATCTTCCTTGCAACCCTTGATGTAGGTGCTACAACGATATTTCTACAAAATTTCAGCGAAACTGAAGATCTCCCGCTGGCAATCCTGCTTTCGGGTATTTTTGGGTTACTATCTACTACTATATATAACTATTTTCAAAACAAGGTAAAATTTGCTACGCTAGGGATTTTTACTCTTATCTTAATTCTTCTTCTATTAGGAATAATTGAAGTTGGTTTAAACTCAGGCGCTAATCAAAAGGAATTTTATTTCCTGGCTTTTATTGTCGTTGTTCCGTTCAACTTTCTTGTCATGCTGCTTTTCTGGGGTGCATTCAACAGGATGTTTGATATACGTTCAGCTAAAAGAATTATAGGAAGTGTTGACACCGGACAGCTCCTTGCTTCCATACTTGCTTTATTCTCCATTCCTGTGTTACTAACCCTGCCGGGGGTTAATGCAATTACACTTCTAACCATAAGCCTTTTTAGTGTGGTTGGTATACTATTATCTTTTTTTATTATCGGCTTAAAAAGACTTACAAGTCAAACTTCCGCAGGAGTTGCAGGAAAAATATCCTATAATGATCTGATCCGGAATAAATACATTTTTCTTATGGCGCTTTTCGTCATTATATCAATGATTGCCATTAACTTCATTGATTATTCTTTTCTTTCAGTTGTAACGGAACAATTTACGGAAAATGAGCTACCAACCTTCCTCAGTTTATTTGAAGCTACTGTTGTTATCTTCAGCTTTTTGTTTCAAACATTCATTACGGATAAGGTCATAACCCTCTATGGCTTAAAGGTGTCACTGCTTATAAACCCAATTTTAGTAGGAATGTTAACAGCCGCCGCATTCCTCACCGGTAGCTTTTTTGGCTATACTACAGCAAGTGGGGCAATGATATTTTTCTTTATGGCTATTGCCATGAGCAAGCTTTTTGTCTCTTCATTAAAAGATGCACTTGACGGTCCTGCATTTAAATTATACTTCCTGCCCATTGATAAACGGATCCGCTTCGATGTGCAGACAAAAATCGAAGGGGTGGTTACAGCGCTGGCAAGTTTAATTGCCGGGGGATTGATCATCCTGATTAATAATGTTCGGATTTTTGAATTAATACATGTTACTATCTTTACACTCCCTTTGATTGTTTTGTGGTATTTCATCACAAAAAAGATGCATCATGGATATCGTGATACTCTTCAAAGCACACTTGTAAATAACAAAAATGAAAATTCTGTTGACACTACCAGAGAGTACAGTGTAGAAAAAGTACTTCAAAAGGAAATTGCTGCTGAGGCAGATGACAAAGTGCTTTATAGCTTGCACCTAATGGAAAAACTGGAGCCGGCACTATTTGAAAATGCAATTTTGTCTTTTCAGAACAGCAACTCCGATCGGCTTCGTAAATATGCTGAAGATAAAATCAGAATATTAGATATAAATCAAGGAACTCATGATACAATAAGTAAACTGGCAAGAGAAGCTCAGGGTAACATGGAAGATTCTGAACTTATATCTCTAACGCCGGACCGACTGATAAAGCTGAGCAAATCTGTAAAATCAGAAGATCGTATTGTTGCTGCCAAGCTTTTAAGAAAAATGGCGAGCCAGCAGAATATCTTTATTCTTCTTGAGTTGCTGAGAGATATCGATCCTAAAATAAAACTTGAGGCTATTACAACTGCCAGAAAAGTGAAAAGGCCTGAAACCTGGCCAGTATTAATAGAGCAATTGGATTCACCCCTTTATAGTCATTCTGCGGCTGCAGCATTAGTAGAAGCAGGAGAAGCTACCTTGCCCGTTTTAGAAACTGCATTCCACAGGAGTGGCCAATCTGATCAACTTAAAATCAAGCTGGTCCAGATAATGGGCAGAATAGGTGGGTTAAAGGCAATGAAGCTTTTATGGAATAAAATAGATTATCCTGATAAACGTATTGTCAGGCATATTTTAATGATCTATCGGTACATGAATTTTCAGGCTGGAGAAAATGAATTGAAAAACATTAATTCTCTTCTTGATATGGAGATCGGTAAGACCCTGTGGAATATATCAGCAACAAAAGAAATACCTGAAACAGATATATTCATCCATTTACATAATGCGTTGAAAGAAGAGATAGATGGAAATTTTGATCAGATATATATGCTTCTGTCTATCCTTTATGATGCTCCTTCAGTACAGCTTGTTAGAGAAAATATAGAAAGTGGCACAAGTGAAGGGGTGACATTCGCTCTTGAACTTCTTGATATCTTTATATCCCCTGAATTAAAGCCAAAGCTATTTCCCCTTCTTGATGATATTAATGTTGAGGAAAAACTTGCTATGCTACAGGTTTATTATCCGCGAGAGAAATATACAACAATTCAAACTTTGAATTATATCCTGAATAAGGATTATAACATGATCAATCGGTGGACTAAAGCATGTGCCATCCATGCCATAGTCTTTATACCCGAATTTAGGATAAGCAAAGGACTTATAGCTCAACTCTTTAACCCTGACCAAATGCTCCAGGAAGCTGCAGCCTGGGCTATTTATAATAAAGATGAGCTAACTTATAATAAAATTGCTGAACGCCTTGAGGAAGATAAAAGCAAATTGCTTTCTGAATCAATAAAAAATAATAAAGTACATGAGGGTTTAAAAGATGGCTTTTTTCTAAAAGTGGAGATGGTCTTGTTCCTTAAAGGACTTGATGTCTTCAGAAATATAAAAGGGCATTTCCTTTGTGACCTGGTGGAGAAAATGGATACATTTATTATTCAAGCGGGTGATGCCTTGCCTGTCATACTATCTGGTGAAGATGAGCATGTTTATATTATGGCAGAAGGCGAGATAATGGCAAAAAAAGGAGAAAAAGAAGTAATGAAACTTACTACAGGTAATATCCTTGGAACATTATTTTTAAAATCTCCACTACCAGAAGTTAATAGATTAGAGGCACGTCAACGAACAATTATATTTACTATTTCTATATACCACTTTTATAATGTATTGGCTAATCATCATGAATTAGCACAGGATTTTCTAAAAAGCATTAATCAGGATATAAAAGAAGAAATAAATGAGCTTTAAGATGGATATTTTAATAACATATTCTATTAATGACAATCTGGTTGATGGCAAAGAGCAGGGATGGGTGACAAACTTTCACAAATTCCTTCAAATGCTGTTGCAGCAGATAATAGGTGAAAAGATCGATATATTACTTAAAAACGAAGAGGATAATATCACCGCAGCAAATTTAAATGATGTAGGGATTATTATCCCTGTGCTATCAAAGTCATTTATTTCATCAGAGAAGAATATTGGTCTTCTGGAGGGATTTTTAAAGCTGCCGCAAAAAGATAAAATTTCGAGGGTATTTAAAGTCCTTAAGCAGCCGGTACCCCGTGAGGAACAACCTGAAAAGCTCCGTAACCTCCTTCCCTATGAGCTTTATTCAATAAATCCTGAGACGGATGAAACTACTGAGTTTATCGAATTTTTCAGTAAAGAAGCTGAGCACGATTTCTGGATGAAGATGGTTGATCTTGCATATGATATTTATGAATCGCTTTTAGTCATAAAAACGGGAGAACAAAAAACCAATCAAGCGCTATTTAGCCGACGTACTGTTTATCTTGCTGAAATAGGCAATGACCTTATAGTGCAGCGAAATATAATTAAAAGGGAATTACAGCGCTACGGGCACAGGGTTTTACCTGACCATGCTTTACCCACTGATCTCAATGAATTAAAAAAGAATATAAAGAAAGAAATAGATGAAGCTGATCTTAGCATCCATCTTATTGGAAGCTCCTATGGAGAGGTCCCTGCAGGATCAGAAAGATCAATTTTGGATATTCAAAACCAAGTTGCCCTTGAGAAGAGCAAAGAAAACAAAAAATTCCAGCGTCTCGTCTGGATACCGACAAATTTTCCCAGGGCAAGCGAACGACAAAAAACATTTATTGAAAACCTTAAGCGGGATACGGTATTTTCTGAATCCTCAGGTATTTTTCAAACACCTCTGGAGGATTTTAAAAATATATTGCGTGAAGAGCTTTTGATATTTGGCTCAAAAAAGAAGCTAAATCTTTTAACTGAAGAAGAGCTGCTTAATGAGAAACCTACCGTATATCTTTTACATGATAAAGTAGATAAAAAAGAAGCCCAGCACTTGATCAGTCACATAAAAAAAGCAGGTTATCAGGTGCTTATCCCAGGATTTGAAGGCGAGCTACTAGATCTAAGACAGATCCATATAAACAATTTGCAACGTTTTGATGCGGCAATAATTTATCAAAATAAAGTGAATGATCAGTGGGTTCATATGAAGCTTCTTGATCTTTTAAAGGCCCCTGGTTTTGGAAGGTCAAAACCAATAAAAGGAAGAGCCGTGTTTACGGAAAAAGAACCTAAATATTTACAATCCTACAGTCCGGATAATGTTGTGCTGGTAAATGGAGAGAAGGAAAATATATTGAATTCTTTAGATGAATTCCTAAAAAATTTAAAGTAAGAAAGAAAGATGAATGCCCTTCTTGAGAAAGATGCAGTTAACCCTTTTCCCGGATTAAGACCTTTTAAAATTGAGGAAAGCCATCTATTCTTCGGAAGAGAAGGCCAGACTGATGAAGTACTGTTAAAACTAAGCCAGCACAGGTTCTGCGGGATCATTGGACCGAGTGGCAGTGGTAAATCATCCTTCGTGTTTTGTGGTGTATTACCTATCTTATATGGTGGTTTTATGGCAAATAGAAGCGCCGATTGGGAGGTTGTGGTCACCCGTCCCGGTGCCGGACCTATCGAAAACCTGGCTCATGCACTTCTTCAACATGAACCGGATTATATCATTGCAGACGAAGATGAAAAACAAATAAAGCGTACTATAATAGTAACGCTTCTAAGAAGTAGCTCACTTGGTCTTGTAGAGGCCATACAACAATCGCGTAAAAAATCAGACCGTAATTTTCTTATACTGGTAGATCAGTTTGAAGAGTTATTCAGGTTTAAAGACAGCAGAGATAACAATTCCATAAATGAGACACTGGCTTATATAAGCTTACTAATGGAAGCTGTAAACCATCCTGATAGCCCAATCTACGTCGCCCTGACAATGAGATCTGATTTTATCGGTGAATGTGCTCAGTTCCCTCAGCTTACCAAAAAAATAAACGACAGCCATTATCTTATCCCCCAGCTTACACGCGATCAAAAAAAGAATGCAATTGAAGGGCCTGTTGCCGTGGGAGGTGCCACGATCGCTCCGAGACTGGTACAGCAACTTTTAAATGACCTCGGCTCAAACCCTGATCAGCTACCTATTCTTCAGCATGCCCTGATGCGGACCTATGATTATTGGTCTAAATATAAAGACTATGAGGATGAGCCTATCGATATTATACATTATGAAGCCATAGGCACAATGAAGGAGGCCCTCTCCCAGCATGCCAATGAAGCTTTTGAAGAATTAAATGAAGAGCAAAAACGAATATGTGAAGCGGTTTTCAGGGCAATAACTGAAAAACGTGGAGAAAATTTTGGTATACGCAGGCCTACAAAGCTCAAGGAAATAGCCTCTATAGCAGATGCACCAATGGCAGAGGTTATAGAGGTTATTGACAGGTTTCGCGAACCCAGCCGTTCCCTGTTAACCCCCGCAAGCCATATAGAGCTGACAGAGAAATCCATCATTGATATCTCTCATGAAAGCTTAATGCGTATATGGGTACGTCTTAAAAACTGGGTAGATGATGAATCTGAAGCAGTACAAATGTATCTACGTCTTGCTGAAGCCAGTGCAATGTACCAGATCGGTAAAGCAGGGTTATGGAGGCCACCAGATCTTCACCTGGCATTAAACTGGCAGGAAAAGCATAAGCCCACACTTGTATGGGGCCAACGATACCATCCTGCATTTGAAAGAACATTGGTTTTCCTGGAGTATTCGAAAAAAGAATTTGAAACTGAGGAACGCATCAAGGAACTACAGCAGAAGCGAAGGCTTAAAGCTGCTCGTATAACGGCTTTGATTTTAGCTTCTGCAACTGTAATTAGCGTTGGATTCTTAATTTATGCATATTATCAACGAACAGAAGCCATTAAGAACCTTGAAACTGCAACTGTAGCACAGGCACAGGCTGAAGCTAATGAATTAAAAGCTTTAGAAGAGAAAAAAAGAGCTGATAATGAGGCTGAAATAGCAAGAAAAAATGAACGTATTGCAGAAATCCAACGAGGGATAGCTACGGAACAAAAAGATTCTGCTACACAGGCAAGGGCTTTGGCTGAAATAAAAAGACTTGAAGCTGAAGTAGCTAAGAAAGAAGCTGAAGCTGCACAATTAGTTGCTGTCCGGAATGAAAGAAAAGCTAAAGTTGAAGAGCAAAATGCCAGAAATGAAAAAGCAATAGCAGATGCCCTGCGGCACCTTGCCATAGCAAAAGCACTGGCAGTAAAATCAAAGGAGATAAATGATCCCCAGCTTAAAGGCTTGATGGCACAGCAGGCTTATAACTATAACACACAATTTGGTGGATATCCGTTAGACAATGATATTTATCAGGGGCTTTATTTTGCATTAAATAGCCTCCAGGATCCACTGACCCAGCCACTAAAAGGACATAAATATCAGGTTAGTGCCATTGTTCCGTCTAATGCTGATAAGTATTTATATTCTGCGGGAGCGGATGGTATAGTTATACAGTGGACTTTAGAGGGTACAGACCGAAGAGGGACAGAAATTGCAAATCGTGGATTTTCGAATAACATTAAATCAATGGCTATTTCTCCGAACAATAAGTTCCTGGCGATTGGTGGCAGCTTTCCATCTGTAAACCAGGCTTCATTTATTGAATTAATTGATATTTCAAAGCCATCCACGATTATTAAAGTTGAAGGGGTACAGGGAAATGTCCGTGCCCTGAAATACGCTAAAGATGGAAAGCTTTTTATTTTAGATAATCAGGGAAAAACAATTAAAAATTATGATCAAGGTCAGGACCAGGCTTCTGTTTTTATAAACCCTTCTTCAGCTATTGAAGATCTGGCTATAAGCCCTGATGGTAAATTTATTGTTGGTGCCTCTTCAGATGGAGCAGTTTACCAGTGGAAAATTTCTGATAAGTCGGTAATTAAAATTGATGAGGGTAAGGAGGTACTAAAAAGTATTGCTTATTCTCCTGATGGCAAATTTATAGTTTACGGTACATTATCAGGATTGGTGAAGGTATTCAATACCCAATCAAGAAATGTAACGGAATTATCAGGACAAGAAGCTATTATAAATGAGATTGTATTTAGTCCCAATGGTAAATTAATGGCTACAGCCAGTTCGGATAAAACGGTACGTATTTATAACCTGGATGAGCTTGTGCAAAAACAACCTATTGTTTTAAATGACCATCCTGATATGGTGCAGACAATTGCTTTTACACCTGATGGGGAACAAATAGTAGCAGGGACATTTGAACAGCTGATCAAAGCCTGGCCTATTCGAATAGAAGCAATGGCTAACCGGATCTGTGGTAAAGTGAACAGGAATCTTACCCAGGAAGAATGGGAGATCTATGTGGCTCCTGATATCGAGCGTACCTCCACATGCCCTACAGTTACTGCATCATTACAATTAGAAACAATTCAAAACGAATGAAACCTATAGCAATTCTATTTTTCTGCTGTTTCAGTTTTTGGTCTTATAGTCAGGACCAGTCAGATGCAGATAATGATGAGGAAGTAACCGTATGTACTCAAAACCTGCGACAGGCCCGCTCTCTATATGAAGAAGGAAAATTAAATGAAATCCCCTCCACGTTAAGTGCTTGTTTAAAATCAGGCTTTACACCAGAGGAGAAAGTTGAGGCATACCGGCTCATTGCCATTACCGATTTATATCTTGATAATCCGGCTAAGGCAGACGAGGCAATGTTAAATCTGCTGCATACAAACCCTGAGTACGTCGTAAACGAAAATATTGATCCCGCAGAATATATTAACCTTTACCGCTCATTCAGAACGAAATGGTTATTCCGCTGGGGAATTAAAGGAGGTGGAAATTATTCCATCCCTCATGTGATGGAAAGCTTTTCTCCAACAAATCCAGGTGAGTATAGTGGCCAGTTAAGCTATCAAATAGGTGCCCTTATGGAATTTGATGAGCTGATACCTCATGTAATAATCCAACCTGAGGTGCTTTTCACTTCAAAATCTTATGGATATTCTTCTATACCGGATAGCTACGAGCCAAAAAATAGTGGTGAACTACCCGGGCCGGGCAACAGAAATCTTGAGGCTGCACTAAACCTGGGATACCTGGAGCTTTTCATAACAGGTAAGTATCAGATTTGGAAAGACAAAAAATATTATGCCCTACTTTCACCCGGTGTTGGTTATTTAGTTACAGCAGAAATTCCCTCTTTAGAATTGGATAATGCTGAAAGCCCTTCTATTGACCTTCTTGAGGATGCCCCTGGATTTTTACACCGGGTTAACCCTCAGCTTTTTATAGGTGCAGGAACAGAATTTAAATTCGGAAGATTCTATGCACTGGCTGATATCCGCTATGGCTATAGTTTTAGTAACTTAATAAATGACCCCTTTGCAGCTTCACAGTTGCAGTACACCTATGGCTTAGGAGCAAGTAACCATAAACTAAACTCGGTCATCTTTTCTATTAGCTTCATCCGTGCCACATATAAACCTAAAAAATTAACCGATTGATCATATGAAAAATATTTTTC
This sequence comes from Candidatus Cyclobacteriaceae bacterium M2_1C_046, assembly GCA_051418055.1. Taxonomy (GTDB): domain Bacteria; phylum Bacteroidota; class Bacteroidia; order Cytophagales; family Cyclobacteriaceae; genus JBPRGH01. Next base: position 62,194 of record JBPRGH010000019.1, read on the forward strand.
TATATGTAATCATATTTTTTACTCTAGTCTCATGTCAGAGTGAAGTAAATGCTCCAATGGGTATTGGAAGTACATTTATAAAAATCATAAGTACCGATGCAAGAAATGAAGCGATAGAGGCTATACCTTCTCCAGATGGTGGATACATATTATTGGCAAATGTTTCTGAAGTGGATGAAGATCCAAGAAGGTGGATCAAATTAGTGAAAACAGATGCCGGTGGCAATCAACTGTGGACAAGGAGTTACTTTGCACAAGATCAGGCTGAAACTGCTAATTCTCAGCTGGTTGCAAATAATTTCATTCCATACAAGAATGGTTACCTGATCATTGGCGACAGTATCAATAGCGGCAATAGTTCCTTATTCCTTTCATATGTGAATGACCAGGGCTTAGAACAATCACGTAAAGTTATTTCCGCTGAAATCGACTACAATTTAAGCGGTAAATCCCTATTGCTAAAAGAAGATGGTAATATGGTATTTATCCTGTCAGTAAGAAGTGCGAAAAACGATCCTCTTGATAAGCAGGCTATAATTGCATTAACAGACGAAAACCTCAATATTAACACCCAACCAGCTATTAATCTTGGAGGTAACATCTCCCTGACAAATAACCTCCTCTTGAACCCCGATAAGCATTTGCTTTTTGGCGGTAATAATCATGTAAGCCAATCACGCACAAACTTTAGGATTATAGAAGCTGATTCTCTTTCTCAATTCCCCTCGGGCCCGGAGCTTACAGGAAAACCACACTGGTTTTTGAGTGAAATTGTAGGCTTTAATGACCGTGTATTGGCAGTTGGCGAGAAATCTGATAATGCAGATTTTCAGGAAGAAGTAATTAGCGACCGGATCATATTCCTAAATGCCCGGAATGATGCAATAACTGAAAACAGTGTTATTGAAATCCAACTTGAAGAAGCAGCAACAGGATATTCAGTAACACGAACCCAAGATGGCTTTTTTGCCATTTTAGGAACCATTGGCAATCAGGAGGATCAGCGGGAGCTTGTGCTTTTAAAGACTGATGGCAACGGCAGTATATTAACAAATAGCGGAATTCCTTTCAAAAAAACCTATGGCGGCAATGGCGAAAAAGGCGCCACCATATTACAATCGGCTGACGGAGGGTTTCTCCTTTATGGAACAACCCGATTCGGCGGTATCGAGTCACTGTTATTAATAAAAACGAACAGTAATGGTGATCTGTAAACAAATATATTAACACACTAACCTATTAATAGTATTCTTTACTAAACCCATGAGAAAGCTCTTTTTCTTTTTAATTCTAAGTGCATTATTATTGACTTTCAATGCTGAAGCTCAAGTTATTGTTACATACTCTTTTAGCTCAACTGTCAGCCCTGAAAGCCAGCCTGCTAATGGAACTGCTTCAAATATGGTAAGAGGAAGTGGCGTTACAACAGTTTTGTCCGTGGATAAAATCAATTCTATAGGCTGGACAACAAATTCCTCTATTGATGTTAATGACTATTATGAATTCACAATTTCTCCAAATTGCGGTTACAAGCTAAACCTCACATCTTTAGCCTTTGATGAATCATTTGGTGCCGTAGTTGCTGCACATGATTATAACTGGGTCGTACGATCGAGTTATGATAATTTTGCCTCAGATATAGTTGCTGCAACTACAGAAAGTGCTACTATCGGATCAGGAGGCACAACGAACAATTCAATAACCTTACCTGCAAATCCTTTCAGCAGCGTTAGTCAGGCTGTTACCTTCAGGATTTATATGTACAATGCTGAATCTGGTACAATGGAATGGGGATTGGATAATGTAAACCTGAATGGTTCTATTGTGGCTTTAACTGATTTACTCACTGTAAACTTTGAAAATGCCGGATGTGGCTACACTTTATCGGGTGGGCCGGGAACAACTTCCAATATTGACTTCTTTGGAAGATTTGATAAAAATGAAGAAGGCACTGATACAGGTGGTGGAGATACACATGATCTGAGTACTTCCTACAGTTCTGAAGCTATAGTTGGTAATTATTATGTCGCTGGCCGTGATATAAATGAAAGTTCAGGAAGTGAAGGAATCGTAACTTTGGATGCCATTAATGTCACTAACTATGAAAACTTATCTTTGTCTTATGATCTTGCAGCACCTGGTGGATCATTTGAAAATGTCGATTATATCATTGTAGATTATGAATATGATGGCTCCGGTTCATTCACTGTTTTAGATAAATTTACTGGTATAAATAGAGATGGAACAGCTGAAAGTTTATCTTCTACTATTACAACTTTTACAAAATCAATACCTAAAGTTGGAACCAGTTTAAAAATTAGATTAAGATTTTTAAATGACAATGACGTTGAGCAATATCTAGCTGATAACATTGTTCTTTCAGGTACTTTAGATGGAACTGGTCCTACTCCTACTATTACCCGAAATGCAGTAACTAACGGTTCATTTACAGCCACAACTGATAATTCAGTATCATTTGATATTGCATTTGATGAAGTAGTAGATAACAGTACATTTACCATTGCAGATATTACCATCAATGATGATGCCGGCGCAGTAACATATACAGCTCCGGTAGCCGGAGATCTGGTAAACAGTGGTGATAATAGAAATTATACCTTTACATTAAATAATTTGGCAGGTGATGGCAATATTTCCATCACTTTAGGCACAGCAATTAATGATCTGGCGGGTAATACCAGTACTCAGGTCATTTCCAGTGCCTTTACAATTGATAATACGGCTCCTGAAATAACCTCAATAACCTCCACGGAAAGTGATTCTGTAAGTGGAAATTTCTTTGTTACCATTTTATTCAGCGAAATAGTTACAGGTTTTGCTTCAGGTGATGTAAGTGTGACAAATGGTTCTGTAGCTGGTTTATCTACAATAGATAATATCTCTTACAGTGTTGAAATAAACCCTAATGCTAATCAATCAGTTTCTGTTGATGTTGCAGCCGGTGTGGCAACTGATAATGCAGGAAACGCTAACAATGCATATCCTACTGCATTTACCATTTATAATGATGAAACAAACCCATTATTCTCTACTGATAATACTGAAAACCGCACGGATGTTTCTATTGATTACAGGGTAAATGTTTCGGAAAACTCATGGATATCACTGGTTGTTACAACTTCTTCCAGCCAGCCAACCAAAGCACAAATTGATGCTCAAAATGATCACAATAATAATGCTGCTGTCGTTTACGAGTATCTATGGTATGAATCAGGTGCTGACCTGGTAAAAACCCTTTCAGGTTTAGCATCAAATACTACTTATTATATTCATGCTTATGCTCAGGATCCTGCAGGTAATCAAACTTCTGTGGAAAGCACCTCATCTTTTACTACTTTAAAATCTGAGCCTTCAGCACATGTTACTGGTGTGAATTCATTCCCTAACTCTACCACTGCCATTGAAATTGAATGGACAGATGTAAATACCGGGTCAATACCTGATGGATACCTGATACAATTTGCTGCTAACCCTGCTTCCTTCACCAATCCAACGGATGGTGTGACAGTTGGTAATGATGCAAATAATCAAAATGTGACTGCAGTGACTCAAACTGTTAGCTTTAGCTCATTAATTCAAAATACAGCTTATGATTTCCGGATTATCCCTTATACCAACTCAGGAATGGAAATCGATTATTATTTGGGTGGTGCCATTCCTTCAGGTACAGAAAATACTTTTAAAGCTCAACCTTCAGGTTCCCCTGCACCTACTCTTTCAACAAGCAGTAATACAGAAATGACCGTTACATGGGCAGATGCGGATGTTACCGGAGCTGATGGATATTTAATTCAATTAAGAGATAAAACGAGTGGAACTGCCTTTTATACAGTCACAGATGGAGAAATATACCCTGATGATAATGGTAACAATGATTCCGGAAATATAAATACACTAAACATTGGTACTGGTGTTCAAACCGTTACTTTTACCACTCTTGACCCTGACCATAATTACGAAGTTCAGATATTCGCCTATTCGGTCTCAGGAGCAGGTGATAAAAATTATGCCGGGGGCAGCTCTACGCCGGAACTTTATACTTTAAATTCCGAACCAGCACAAGTAGCTTCCCTTACTGCTTCACTTGTTGCATATCCAAATGCTGATGATGATCTTCAAATAGACTGGGCACAGGTTCCAGGAGCAAGATATCTTCTTTACATCTACACAGGAGCAGCCCCTGTTCCTTCTGACGGTACAGAACTGGGCGACAAAACTTTTGACGGGACAGACGGTCGGAAAAAGATTACCAACGATGCTACTATTGGCCATTTATTCAGTGGTTTAGATCCTAATACATCCTATAATTTTATTATTTATAGCTATACCTTGAATGGTAATACACAAGCAAATTATAACACTATCGGTGCGCCTACGGCAAGTGCAACCACAGCTAAACTGGAACCTACAAATAACCCTGCTACCCTTAATTATAGTTCTACTTCAAGTACCCTCACTATTTCCTGGGATGATGTTACTACCGGAACCGTAATTCCTGATGGGTATATTTTAATTGCCAGAAGACAAAAAGGTGGTGTTAGTTATGATGAACCAGCTGATGGTACTCAACTACCTAATGATACTGATATGAGCCCACCTCCCGGTGATCAGAATGCTGAGGTCTATATAGCTCATAGTGAACTGACAAATGAGGTTACCTTCACTAATCTAGAATCTGGTAAAGATTATGCATTTAAGGTTTGGTCTTATACAAACAGTGGTGCTCAAATCAATTATAATATGGACAACAGCAATGAGGAGACGAGCATATACTTACCTTCAGCCCTTACTTCAACAATTACACCGGGCCCTCTTGCTGAACCGGCGACAATAGCCTCCACAAATGACTCCAATGGTGAGATAACTGATGTTTTCGATTTTATAGTAACTGATTTCAATGATGATGATAATGCAGGAATGGATATTACTAAAATCAGGATAACAAAAGGAGCAAATAATAATGTAAGTGACTGGACTTCTGTGATTGCAGGCATAGAGTTGTCCGATGGCACTAATGGAAGTGTCACTGATGCTACGGAAACAATCTATGCTGATAGTATTGTTTTTAGCGGGATAAATGTTGATAACGAACGCCTTGGTGAAATTGATAAAGGGGAGACAAAAACCTATACTTTAAAAATATTCTTAACCACATCTGTAAATGATGATGATATACTAGATTTTAGAGTTCAGGCAAGTGATTTTGAAGTAGGTGGAACAGCTTTCGAACCTACACAGGAAGAAGAATCCGGGCCCATCGAAATTGAAGTAATTGCCACAGCCTATTCTTTTGTAACCCAGCCACCATCTGAAATTTATGCTCTGGAGGATGTGCTTAATGCAGGTAATCCTATACAGTTAAATGCTGTAGATGCCAATGACAATATCGACCTTGATTATTCTTTCGGTGGTGCCAATGTGCCAACATCAATTACTGTAGCAAATGCTGATGGGATTTTGATGAATAATATACCAACGGTAGCCTCAAATTTATCTAATGGTGTTTTCACCTTCCCTACTAACTTTCAGTATCAAAATATTGGTAATGGTACTTTAACAATAACTGATAGCCCTACCGGATTTTCTGTCATATCCAATGCTGTTACTGTGAAATCCCGGACAAATTTTGTTGCTAATTCCAATGGATTGTCTACAGGTACCCTAAATAGTAATTCAATAGATCACGCCTTACTTGGCTTTTCAGTGTCCTCACAGGGACCTGCCACCATCAATGGACTAACCGTAGATGCCAATGACTTAGTCGAAGGTAAAATAAAGCAGGTCCTGTTAGTAGAATCAACGGATGATAATATCTACAATGCCGGTATTGATCTGATTGAAGCCAATGTGCTGGATACTTTTGATGTTTCAGTAAATCCTCTGGTATTAAAAAATAGCATTAGCATAGCTTTAGATGGATTAAATACGCAACGTCATTTCTTTATTGTAGCTGATATAGAGAAAAATGTAAATATCAATACCCCGGCCCTTCAATTATTTTTGATTCAGTCAGGAATATCAATAAATCAGGGTGATATAAATAGTACAAATCTTCCTGTTACAGGAAGCCTGATAAATTTCATTGATGTTTCTAAACCTTTAGTTGAAAACATAACTGCTGATATTCCAGTGGTTACCGATGCTAATGCAGGAGGGGTATTAAATATTTCAGTAGTATTTGATGAGGAAATGAATACTACCATTGCACCTAATCTGACTTTAGTCCCAGACGGAATATACCCTAATCCGACAACGGATCAGGCAACTCCTACCCTTGTGTATGATGCTTTAAACAGCTCCTGGTTACCTGATAATAAAACCTTTGTAGCAAAATATACTGTTACCGATAATCAACTTTTATCTGTAGATCTGGGCGTGTCGGTTTCCATGGCCATAGATAGTGCCGGACTTACAATGGATAGCGATACCCATTTAAGTGTATTTTCAATAGATATGGAAAATCCTTTCTCAGGCACAGCAGTATTATCGCATACTCAGATCGCTGATTCAACTGCAGTAAATGGTGCCGGTGATAAGCGTTTTGTCGTAACATTATCTTTTAGCGAAGATATGGATGACAGTGGTACCAATGATCCCACCTTAACCTTTGACCAGACTGTTTCCAATACATTGACATTTGACAGTGATTTTTGGATTGATAAACAAACCTATCGTGCATTTTATGATGTGCTTGATGGTAACGAAACTTTAAATAGCATAGGATTTACAGTCACCACCGGTACGGATTCCTCCGGAAATATTATGACTGCATCAGGTTTCCCTGGTTTGTTTAACATCGATAATGAAAATCCGGTAGTAAATCAAATTGAAACAAGCATAAATACTATATCTGACAGTGAGGTTGGAACAGGAACATTTGAAATTGTGATAACCTATAATGAAGCTATGGACCCTGGTACTGCTCCTGTAATAACATTTCCTGTTGAAGATCCTTCTTTAACAATAAGCCCGAATGTCTCAGGCAGTGGCTGGAAAGATGCAGTCACATATAAGGCGGCCTATGATGTAGTTGATGTTAATGAGCGGATCCTGAATATTGATGTGCAGGTAGCCTCAGCGGCTGATAGCTATGGGAATATACAGACACTGTATGATGAGGCTGATGTATTTCATATTGATAGTGAAAATCCTATTTCAGTTTTAGCCACTCCTTCTGTGGCAATAATAAGTGATATTAATTCAGGGTTACGCAGTTTTAGTATTAAAGTAGATTTTTCAGAAGAAATGGATACTACTGCTGCCGCTCCGGATCCAATACTATCTTTCCCGGCAGAAGATCCCTCAGCTACAATTACCCTAGATTCTGTAGCATGGAATTCGTTTACGCAATTTGAAGCTTTCTATAATGTTAATGATGTTAACTCTACTCTTTTAGCTATTGATGTTGATATCTCTATGGCTATTGATACGGCAGGTAACGTACAGCTACTTGGCGATTTTAATGATCTTTTTAATATTGACATGGAAAACCCTGAAGTAGTCTCTGTTACTGCCAGCACTACTTTAATAAATGCGGCCCAGGATTCGATAATTAATGACGCAGTAGCAGGCACAGGAACTTTCACCCTGACTGTAGTATTTAACGAACCCATGGATCAAACGCAGGGGTTAACATCAGGAACACAATTCCTCTCCTTCCCTACTACAGGTGAGGATCCATTAACTACCGTAACTTTTAATGGCGCTACCTGGACTAACAGCACTACCTACGTAGTGGCTTATGATGTAGTTGATTTGGGAGGCCGGATTGATAATATAGATGTTCAGGTCCAGAATGCTTTGGATGCAATTGGAAACACTTTAAATACAGCTATTTTCTCTGATCGCTTTGATGTGCATATGGATAACCCGACAGTCGTATCCGTGACTCCTAGTCATTCTATAGTAGGGGATCCTTTAATAGGCACACAAACTTTCTCTATTGCAGTAGAGTTTAATGAACCAATGGTTGTAGGTGTAGAGCCAACAATTGATTTCCCAACAGTTTCAGAAGACCCTACCTCTCCTAATGCCAACTTAACACGCAATGGCGGCAGCTGGGATAACACAGGAACTGTTTTTACTGCATTATATGATGTTGACGGATCATTTGATGAAACTATCAATGATATCGATGTAAGGGTAAGGTTTGCTATTGATTCGATTGCTAATAATGAGCAGGTTGAAATTACTGCGCCTGATGTTTTCACACTTAACACTCAGAATCCTAAAGTTACCGGTGTCACCTCCCCTGATGCTGACGGCTTTTACCGCGAAGGTGATATTATAACAATTGAAATAATCCTGGATCAGGATGTTACGGTATCAACAACAGCAATCGTGCCTAAGCTAGGGCTTAATACCGGTGATTCAGCTGTTTATGTTCATAATACAACCCCTAATGTACTTGTATTTTCATATACCGTTCTGGCTACGCAAAACAGTGCGGACCTTGGGTACAATGGTATCAATTCATTTGTATTGAATGGAGCAACAATTAAAGACGGTGCTTTAAACGACGCTGTAATTGATCTGCCGGTTCCCGGAGCAGCAGGTTCTTTAAGTACCAATAAGAATATTGTTATCGATACAGAAAATCCTGATCTCGCTGTAACAGCTCCTTTTTTACCTGCTGCGGATACATTTGCAGTTCCAGTTGATGCGGATATCCAAATCACCTTTAAAGAAGATATCGCCTTTACAGCCGTCCCCGGGCTTAATGTTTACTTATATAATGCTGACAGCAGTATTTTACAAACTTTTGACGTAGTCAGCAATAGTGGCGGAATATTGACAATTTCGGGAAATGTTCTTACGGTAAATAATACATTTATTTTTAGTGAATCAAGCTCCTATACGATCGGCATTGATAGTGCGGCCATTGAAGACCTTGCAGGAAATGCATATTCCGGCTTTACAATTTCCGACGAGAGGTATCAGTTCCAGACTTTTGGTACGCCGTTCATTTCAAACTTACAGAATAATTCACTCAATGCTTCAGCTATTTGTGTTGACAGTATTTTAAATGTAACCGGAAGGTTTTTCAGAGGATATTCCAATCAGAACAATATTAGCACGGTAACCTTCCATACACCGGATAATTCATCATCAGTTGCTGCTGATTTAGGCACTCTCCAAGTTCTTTCCGATACGCTCTTACAAATTAAAGTGCCTGCGGGTATTGATACAACTGCTTTCAGAATTTCAATAGATGTAAACTCCGATGCCTCAGCAATTGGAACAAATCCTGCCCGAACCAGTGAGATATCTATAGATCAATCTTTCATTGGACCATATGCTGCGGATCTGGTATTGGGCACTTCTAATATCAGTGCTGTTTGTTCTGAAGGAGCCATTACTGCTGATCTTGCAATAAACATTTCAGGAGGTAATGGTAATTACAGCTTTATCTATCAGGTGAACGGATCAAATAATAATTCTGTATCCAACTATATAAATGGCAGTAATTTTAATGTTGATCCTCCAACGGCAAATGACAATGATTTTACAATTTTTGAATTAAAGGATCTTAATAATTGCCCTGTACCAACGGCTGGTATAGATGCAGATCCGATTACCATTATAGAACATACACAACCTAAGATCACTAGCATTACTGATCTTGCCGGCCTCTGTCTGGAATCAGATCCTTCTTCAATTGAATTTGAAGCTACTGTAACAGGAAGTACAACCACAGGGACCTGGTCAATACAAAACGGTAGTGGAAGTTTAAGTTCTACCAATTATAATTTTGCCACAAATGATACCACTGAAACATATTCATTTGCCTCAAGTGATTTTCAGCTGGATACACTTTTAATAAAGCTGACAACAACAGCTACACCTGCTCCATGTATTAACGTCACTGATTTTGTAGTTGTAACTTATACCAATGATCGTGTTGCTAATCTTAAAGGTGACAAATCAGTATGTAAATTAACTAATGAAGATCCTGTGCTTACTATTAATGCCTCTATTGCAGGAGATCCAAATAACGGAATATGGAAAGCTTATGATCCCACTTTTACAGCCGCAACCGGATATTTTACAAATGTGCAGAATAAGGATACAACTGTTATAGATAATAATGGAGCTATAAGTAATACCTATACATTTAGCTCCGCAGACAAAGAGAAGGATTTTATTTATCTTATTCTTGAACCTCTGGGTGGAACTTGCGGTGATGTGGTCTCAGACACAGTAAAGATTGTCGTAAAAGATCTTCCTGTTCCTAATTTTACCCTTAATGACATTGACGGTGAGAATCCAACAAATGTTTGTGCCGAGGATAGCTTTTTAGAATATAATTTATACAATGAAACACCACCTGCTGGTAGCTCCTATACCTGGGTTGTGCCTGCTTTTTCAGGAGACATAATTAGTGGTGGAGGCGGTACTGTAGTTACCACCACCGGGTCAGGAGCAAACGAAATATTAACCAGGTGGAAGAATGTGGAAGATTCCACTGCCTACTTAAAAATAGTAGAAACAAATATTGAAGGATGTAGCAGTGACACAGTTAGATTTAATATCATCGTCAATCAGGAACCTGTCCCTACTTTTGTAACTCCGACGACACGCAATTTTGCTAACTCTCTTGAGCCTTTGAAATTAACAGGTAGCGGAGCCAGCATAAGCTTAACTAACCATTTCTTTAGCGGCCCAGGGGTAGTTTATAAAAATACTGTAGAGGAAAAAGCCTATTACTTTTCACCTGAAAATGCAGGTATTGGAACGCACCCTGTTTCCTATACCTATACTAATCCGGTTACAACCTGTAGCGCTACTGTCACTGATGATTTTATAGTATTTGATGGTAACGAATCCATAGTTTTACTGAATAGTGGTGCTCCTTTATCCTCCTCTTTCTGTGAATATGAAGAAAATGATACAATCACGATCAGTAATTTTGTGGATATAACACCTGGTTTTGAATTTTATGACTTTATAGGAACAGGAATAATCAGCAATGACCTCTCCACTCAGTCTGCTGTTTTTAGCCCCACTACAGCATTCCAGCTGAAAGACCAGCAATCTTCTGTTATTACTATTTCTTATAGGATAATTGATCCGATGACCAATAATATTGATACACTTGGATCGCAGGATATTCAGATCAATAAGATCACTACGCCAGCTATTATTACACCAATTATAGATTACTGCTCCAATAGTGCTATAGTTGAGCTCGAGAGAAATGAACAGACAAATCCATTAGAGACTTACAAATTCTTTGTTTATTCTGGAGGTCCGGATTCCCTGGTAGCTTTTGACAGTACGGTAAGCAACTTCATTTTCTATCCTGAAAAAGTAATTTTCAACCAGGATGATTTTATTCCGCGTGACCTTATAATCAGCTATGAGTATACGGATATAAACGGATGTATTGACACTGTTAACTTTGAAACCTCCGTTTCCCAGCAACCTTACAAACCTGTTGTGGAAAATGTAGTGCTATGCCAGGATGATAATATGCAGGCTTTTCAAATAAGCAATGTCGTTGCCGATGCAGCCTTTAGCTGGCGGAACACATCAAATACGGAAGTTGGCCGTGACAGCACTTTCCTTCCTGCACTCTCAACAACCAGCCAGCTCTCTGCTGGCTATAGTGTGACCCAAACTATTAATAATTGTCCGAGCGAAACTACAGCCGTCACACTTGATGTACTATCCAAACCCGCTGTGGCTTTTGATATTGCCGGCGATAACGAATATTGTTTTGAAGAAGGATCTGTGGCAGTGGCAGTCTCCCCTGCTCCCGGAACTAACGCAGTTTTTAAAGGTGATACTTTAGGCCTTGTAAAAGACCAGCTAATATATGATCCTGTTTTAGCTTCGGGTGGCACAAATCAGCTGGTAGAGGATACATTATATTATGTCGTTTCTCTTTTACATAATTCATTTAACAAAACATGTAGGGATTCGGTAGAACAAGTAGTTATTGTAAACCCGCTTCCACATGTGGAAATAACAACAACCACAGATGTTATTTGTGCTGATGGAGATCCAATTGAATTAAATGGAAATCAGGATATTCCTGGTGTACAGAATGGAATGTTTTCTGCTATTGCCGGTGTTACCGGAACCGCCCCTAATCAAATCTTCTCACCAAAGGGTGAAGGTGTTATCCCGGGTACTACTTATCCTGTCACTTATTTATTTACAGATAATAAAGGCTGCAGTGATTCCGACACTTTAAATATACTTGTTAACAGGTTACCACAACCCGATTTTAAATGGAGCACGGCGGATCTTAAAGATTATGCAGCATGCGATGACCAGGTGGTATTATTTACTGATTTAACCCCAACTAATATTGTGGGAGAACAGCCGGTAGAATGGTTGTGGAATTTTAGAGATCTAAATGCTACCGCAGCAAACGATACATCTGACCTTCAAAATCCATCCCATATTTATTCAGAAATAGGAGATGTTGATGTTAGGCTAGATGTTATATCAGCTGAAGGTTGTGAAAATTTTATTGAAAAACAGGTTATCGTTCATCCGATACCAACGGTTAATTTTGATCGTGAATTTATTGTAGCCGGAGATGCTACGGAATTTACGCCAAACTTCTTTAGCCAGCCTCTTGATACTATAGAGTCCCTTACCTGGAATTTTGATGGTATGACAGAAACAGTAACGACGGACCTGGATCAGCCTTATCCTTTTATCTTTACTTCTTCTGGCTTTAAAAATGTAGATGTTACAATACTCTCAGAAGCAGGTTGTTTTAGCACGACCACTGATAGTAGCCTGTTTATACTACCTAAAGAAAAAGTGACAACCGCTGTTCAATTTGATTTTGAGAGTGATGATCAGGGATGGCTGCCGGTGGCTTCGTTAGCTGATTTAAATGTAAGGGAAGCTTTATGGAAAAGAGGAATACCTAACGGATATAATATTTCAGCTACTGCTTCTGATAATGTCTGGATGACAGGACTTGAGGCTTCTCCTATTCAGGGCAACGTTGATGCTTATTTATATAGCCCGGCATTTGATTTCACCGATCTGGAAAGGCCAATGATGTCCTTCAGACTGTTTAATGCAACCGATGCATTTGAAGATAATGGATTAGTTGTTCAATATACCACTGAAGGTAAAAGTAAAGGATGGACTACCTTAGGTGAAGTTGATCAGGGAGACAACTGGTATAATTCGCAGCGGATTGATGCAAATCCTGGTAATCAGGAAGGTGCATCCGTAGGATGGTCAAGCGACTCATCCGGATGGGTAGTTGCCGCACTTGATCTTAGTATTATACCACCTACACAAAGAGATAAGGTTATCTTTAGGTTTGCATTTGCAACAGATGCTAATTTAGTAGCTAATGATGGCGCCGCTATCGATAACTTCTTTATTGGTGAAAGGACCCGTACGATTCTTCTTGAGCATTTTACAAATATTGAAGCTTTAAATAATACAAGCTCTGAACTGGATCAGGAAGAATTTGTAAAGTATAAGCAGGATGATGAAGAAGGTGTAGAAATAGTAAAATTAACCTATCATACGGCATTCCCTGGTGAAGATCTTATTAATAAAGACAACTCGGGGGATGTAGGATCAAGAGTTCTGTACTATAATGTAAATTCTATCACAACAACAATAATGGATGGGAACCTTTCAACTTTTAATAATGAAATTAATGAACAGAAAGGCACCTATACACCATTTGCCTCCTGGGTAAATAACCAGTTTACGAGAAGAACACTAAAACCTTCCAAAGTAACGATTGATACTGTTCAGGCAATTGTTCAGAATTCAGCTATCAAGATAAATGCAGTGGTTACACCTGATGTTGATATTTCAGAGGATTTAGTAGTTCATGTTGCTGTTGTTGAAAAAGGAATTTCATTCGCAGATGATCTCAATTTAACTACTCTTCCTGCAGGTATAGATTCCTCCACTTACGTACTTAAAAAATTATTACCAGATGCCCGCGGCTCAAAATTCCAGTCCCCTGAAAGCTCCGAAACATTAACAGTTGAGGAAATTTGGGAACCAGGAAGCACTAAAGTATATAGTCTAAATGACCTCGCTATAGTTGTTTTTGTACAGGGGAATACTTCAAAAGACATTTATCAGTCTTCTCTTGTTAGTAACATTGATGTATCTGGTTTGATAGTTACCGGTACTGATAATGATGAAATTAAGCTAAAAGATCTCACCATTTATCCTGTCCCTGCTTCAGACCATATAACGCTCTCATACCCTTATGGCTGGGAAAAAGACCAGCAGGTACAGGTATTTGATCAATCAGGAAAACTGGTAATGATCGGAAATTGGGGCGCTGACCAGCAGGAGATGGAAATTAAAACCAGCCGTTTGCCTGACGGAATGTATTTTGTGCAAATTGAAGATCCGGGATCAGGAGTCCGGGCACGAAAAAAATTCATGGTAATCCACAGATAATTAAATATTTACCCTAAAAAAGCCTCCTTCTGCAGCAGAAGGAGGCTTTTTCATTTCAATTATCCTTAACATCAGTTGCCTCTATCTGTTAGAAAAGTAAAGAAATTGATTGTTAACTTAAAAAAGGAGTTATATATGGATAAGTTTGACAAATTTGCACAGGAAGGAAATGAATTTCTTCATGAGCTTGCTAATGAGCTTGGGCATCCCGAAGAGCTAGATAAGACAATGATCCTGCTTCGTGCCTCACTACATTCTTTACGTGACCGCATTACAATTGCAGAGTCATTTGATCTGCTTTCACAATTACCTTTAGTATTAAAAGGTGTCTATACTGAACATTGGAAATATACCGAGAAGCCGGAAAAATATAGAACAATGGAGGAATTTACCGCTGTTGTAAAAGAGGAACAGCGCCTGCATGGCGAAACAGAATTCGACTGGAACAAACATACTGATGAGCTTGTAAAAATTGTTTTCAGCACCCTGCACAGGAAATATCTGAGCGGAGGACAGCTGGAGCATGTAATAGGTAACCTTCCGAAAGAGATCCAGGAAAATTTAAGAGAAGTTGTTGAGCATTAATACCGCTCAGTTTCATGATTTATGCCGGAACCCTACCAGGATTAATTTATTGGAAAGGTTCCGGTTTTTTATTTGACAGAGATATATTTTATCAGCAATCTTTTTGCTATAGGAAGAAATGTGGGCTCAAGAGGAAGCTTTAGGTTAGAAATAATAGCATAAGTAGCCGGATTTGGAAGCTCTTTAAACCTTTTCACCAGATCAATCTTTAAGCTTTCAAAAGTATAAAACCTTGACCTCTGGCTCTTTTCAATCATTGTCGTATTCAACCCCCTGAATTTTTCATCAACATTTTCAAAAACAGTTACCTGATACCTGTAAACAACTGTTTCATTTCCCGGGGATTGATTGATCAGCATGTAACCTTCATCAGCATATAAGGGGGTAACCCCTACGGGAGAAATTTCACATTGAGATTCCACAAATTCATAAATATCCTTTCCTTCCTCGAGTGCATTTTTAATAGTAGGAATGGCAAATGAAAGGATCTGCTCTATCTCTTTCATTATCTCATCATCCTCCACTATTTTTCTATAATTCAGCTTAAGCTTCATAAAATCAGCTGACGTTAACTCTTTTGGAAATGACTCCTTTAGCAATGTCTGATCTTTTTGTATCGTTAATAAATTACGATAGTGAAAAACAAGGTCTGCTAAAAATGGATAAAGCTCAGTGCGGCTAAAAGAACTTCTTACCTCCTTTAAGTAAGCCAAAAGTAAGTATTTTTTGTATTCATAATCTACCAAACCATTGATCAACCAATTGGGATCTAATTTTTTCATAGGCATGACAATTTAAACAATCATTTAATATACATTTTCAGTTTCTAAATTCAAAATTGACAATATGACAGTCATTCTGACAGTCGCTATTTCTTTATTAACAGCCAAAGCACCTGTTTTTCCTGAAAAATTGTCTGAATTCACTGTCAATTATCTCTTGGCACAGAAAGTGTACAATGTGCATCAGATTAAGAATCTGTAAAACAATTTAAATTATAAGAGTAGTATGTCAAAATTAAACATCAAACCTCTTGCAGACAGAGTTCTGGTAGAAGCTGCTGCAGCAGAAGAGAAAACTGCTTCTGGAATCATTATTCCTGATTCTGCAAAAGAAAAGCCACAACGTGGCAAAGTAGTCGCAGTCGGAGCCGGCAAGAAAGATGAGCCCATTACTGTAAAAGAAGGTGATGAAGTGTTGTATGGTAAATATGCCGGAACAGAGATCACTATTGAAGGAAAAGATTATCTTATCATGAGAGAATCTGACATTCTTGCAATTGTTTAATTAACCACAAACCTAAAAAAACGAAACAACTATGGCTAAAGATATTAAATTCGAAAATATAGCCCGTGACGGTTTAAAAAGAGGTGTTGACAAATTGGCTAATGCCGTGAAAGTCACCCTTGGACCTAAAGGACGTAATGTTATTATTGACAAAAAATTTGGTGCACCTACAGTAACCAAAGATGGTGTTTCAGTAGCTAAAGAAATAGAACTGAAGGATGCTATCGAAAATATGGGTGCCCAGCTGGTAAAAGAAGTAGCATCTAAAACTGCTGATGACGCAGGTGATGGTACTACTACAGCTACTGTACTTGCTCAGTCAATATTTGCTCATGGTATAAAAAATGTTGCTGCCGGAGCAAATCCAATGGACCTTAAGAGAGGTATCGACAAGGCAGTACAAGCTGTTATTGAAAACCTTCAAAGCCAGTCAAAATCAATTTCTGATTCTAATGAAATCGCTCAGGTAGGAACTATCTCTGCCAATAACGATGAGGAGATCGGAAAGATGATCTCTATGGCAATGGATAAAGTTGGTAAAGACGGTGTAATCACTGTTGAGGAAGCAAAAGGTACTGAAACTGAAGTTAAGACTGTAGAAGGTATGCAGTTTGACAGAGGATACCTATCTCCTTACTTTGTTACCAACACTGACAAAATGGAAGCTGAGCTGGATAACCCTTACATCCTGATCTACGACAAAAAGATCAGCAACATGAAGGAGTTACTTCCTGTTCTTGAAGCTACTGCACAGACTGGTAAGCCATTATTGATCATCTCTGAGGATGTTGATGGTGAAGCACTTGCTACACTTGTAGTTAACAAGATCCGTGGTGCTCTGAAAGTAGCTGCTGTTAAAGCTCCTGGCTTTGGCGACAGAAGAAAAGCAATGCTGGAAGATATTGCAGTCCTAACAGGTGGTACTGTAATATCTGAAGAGCGTGGCTATAAACTGGAAAATGCTACAATTGATTATCTTGGTACAGCTGAGAAAATTAATATTGATAAGGATAACACTACTATCGTAAATGGTAATGGAAACCCTGATGATATTAAAGCTCGTGTAAACCAGATCAAGCAACAAATTGAAAACACTACTTCTGATTACGATCGCGAAAAACTACAGGAGCGTCTTGCTAAGTTAAGCGGTGGTGTTGCTATCCTTTACATAGGTGCTGCAACGGAAGTAGAAATGAAAGAGAAAAAAGACAGAGTGGATGATGCATTACATGCTACAAGAGCTGCTGTTCAGGAAGGCGTAATTCCTGGTGGTGGTGTGGCTTTCATCCGTGCTATTGCTTCTCTTGACAAATTAAAAGTACACAATGATGATCAGGCTACTGGTGTTAATATCATTCGTTTAGCCCTTGAATCTCCTTTAAGGACTATCGTTGAAAATGCAGGCCAGGAAGGATCTGTTGTTGTACAGAAAGTAAAAGAAGGAAAAGACGATTACGGTTACAACGCTCGTGAAAACAGGTATGAGAATCTGTTGAAAGCAGGTGTTCTTGACCCTACAAAAGTTGCCCGTCTTGCATTGGAAAATGCAGCTTCAATCGCAAGTTTATTATTAACAACAGAGGCTGTTGTTGCTGATGAGCCGGAAGAAGAGAAAGCCGGAGGCGGAATGCCAGGTGGAATGCCAGGTGGCGGAATGCCGGGAATGATGTAATCAAACATCTATAATTTTATAATAAGAAAAGCTGTCCAGTACTTGGGCAGCTTTTTTTTATTAATTTTTCTTGATGGTATTTTTATTATTTACTATATATGTTATTCTTTTATGAATGGATCATCATGAATAAGTTTATCTTTCTCCTCTCCTTCATCCTGCTTATATCTACTGCAAAAGCTCAAAGTTTATCCTGTAGCGATGTAAAAAACGGCACATATATTATAAATAACAGTCCTTTTAAAAACAATAACTATATCATCCAACGCAGTGACAACAGGCAGGTAGAAATTGATAAAAAAGGCAACAAATATATTTTTGAGGTGGAATGGATTAATACCTGCCACTATAAGCTAAAGCTACAGGAGTATATTCCTTCCTCTACAAACTTTTCATATAAAGGGTCTACCGATATAATAATTGTGGAAATTTTAAAAGTTGATAAAGAAGGTTATAAGCAACGATCATCAACTATAAAAAATGGTTATCTTTTTAGCAGGACCACATGGCTTTCCAGGGAAAATCCAACAATATATAATGCATTGGATCTTATGCATTAATAAAGAGGCTATTGTTCCATAATTATGCTGTTCCTTAAATTATACAAGTAATTGTTTCTAAAAATCCACATAAGTACCCAAAAAAATTTTATTTAATCAGCTTTCAGATAGCTCTAGTGCCCTTTCTATGGCTTTGCATGCTTTTTGTATTATTCATAGAAACAGAACTAAAATTAGAGCCAGATGAAACGTTTAGCTATAACTATAATATTATTGGGAGTTGTTT
The DNA here is from genome assembly GCA_051418055.1 of Candidatus Cyclobacteriaceae bacterium M2_1C_046. Lineage (GTDB taxonomy): Bacteria > Bacteroidota > Bacteroidia > Cytophagales > Cyclobacteriaceae > JBPRGH01. Next base: position 80,957 of record JBPRGH010000019.1, read on the forward strand.
TTTCTACTTCAGCCCAATCCAAAAAAGAATGTAAAGCATTTAAGGATGGCTATTACTATATAGGCGATACTTATCCCGGATCTTTTATAAAGCGTGAAGGAAATCGCCAGATGGAAATACTTGAATTTGGTACCATCTTATTATTTAATGTGGACTGGACGGATGATTGCACATATAAATTATCTCTTGATTCAATTATCAATCCTGAGTTGCATCCTTTAAAACCTGAATGGAATAAAGATGAATTTATTCATGTGAGTATTACAAAATCTACACGTGATGGATATCAGAAGCTATCATCTACAAATTTTGTAGATCAAAATATTTTTAGTACGGTTGTAAGAACAGATGAGGAGAGTTTTATGGAACGACTAAAGGAGGTAAACAATGGTGATATGAGATTAGCCGAAGATCTATAAGTTAAATAATACATTAATCAGATCCTATTATCGATATTGTTTAATTGATGTAACAATCATAGCAATCCCGTAATATGTCCAGAGGTATTATTTAATATAAAAATAAACATGCAGCTGGGGGCTAGCTGCCTATGCATGCAAGAAAAGTTAAATATCGCCAATGACTTCATGTTAAAGCGAATTTCGACAGTGGCATAGGAATCTAAATAAGACCTATGAAATGCAATAGGCCTTGATACATAATTTTTCCGCGGAGCTTATTTGATTTGCCATTCCCCCCTACTCCTGCCAATCACACAAATCCAAAAGGATGCTTTAATCCTGCTAAAAAAGAAATGAACTTGGAAAAAAAGGTTTTATTGTGCAGGATTTGATCTCTTCTTCCTTTCCTGCTCTATTTTCTGCTCTTCCTTTACTTCTTCCTTTTGTTTTTCTGCTGCACGGCTATGCTCCAGGTCACCAAAAAAGTCGTTTTTCCGGTCATCAATCATTGCTAAAACCTCTTCTTTTCCATAGATAAATAAGATATCCCCATCCTCTATTTCTGTATCCCCTATGGGAGCGCCTAAAAAAGTACCATCTGCCCTTTCGATACTTAATACATTTAAACCCTCGTCTCTCAACTGAGCATTCTTTAATGTTTTACCTCTCAGCCAGTCATCCTCCTCAATTTTCAATTCAGTTATAGAATAACCCCCACTGATATGCAGCAAGGTATTATAATCACGAATGGTAAGATCGGTATACTTATCCAGCGCTCTATTGATTAATCTGCTAAGGAACCGGTTTACCGCCTGGCTTCTGGCAATCAGCCATAACAGGATTACACTGGCAATTAAAATCCCCAGCTTTACAGGCCAGCTCATATAAGTTTCTCCGGGTGTAACAAATGTTAACATCAAAGAAGCCATTGCTGTAATGATCCCTGCATTTCCGATAAGCATCAGGGTCATAATTATTTTTCTCCGCACAGGATGGTTAACCACAGTTTCGGCTTCATGAGTTGTAAAACCAACTCCTGTAAATGCTGAACGTGCCTGAAAGGCTGCAGATTGACTGGATAACCCGGTGTGTACCAGCATTATAGAAGCAATCTTTGTTACTAACATCGATAAAGAAATAATTACAATAAGTGATATAAGCGATAACATATCACTTTAACACCAAAAGCGGTATTTCGGTATGATAAGTTAGTTGCCTGGAGGTACTTTTTCCAAACAAACGATTAAGAAAACCATGGTCATGGTAGATAATAGAGAGAAGCCCTATATCCTGCTGTTTTACAAACTCATTTAATCCTTTTTCCACATCATCATTCAGTACATGGTGAAACTGAGGATTTAGAATATGAAGGTTTTCCTTTATTGAATCTTCTATTGCAAGATTCTCCTCCTTCTCTTCCACATGTACCACATGAACGGATAAATTAAATAGTACCTGAAAATTCTTTAAAACATTTACCTGCTCTGTGGTAAGATTTGATTTGTAATCATGTGCCAGGGCAAGCTTCATTCCGGGTTTTACATGTTTACCGTCAGGAATCACAAGAACAGGGCACTTCACTTCATCCTCAATTCGCTCACTCTGCGTTCCCAATAAGAAAGCCTTAAAACCTGATGCACCCCTTGTGGCTGTTACCACCAGATCAACATGATTATCCTCAGTATAGGCCCCAATAACATCCTGTATAGAACCGGGAACAGCCACTTTATCTACCTGTAATCCACGCAATGCTGATATATCTTTTGAAAAATCATCGATCTGCTTATTAATAAGCTCAATATGTTCATCTACCGGAGGAATAAAAGTCTCATAAGCCATGCCTCCGGAATACCCGGGAATAAGATAAGCATGTAACAAAGTCACTTTGGCTTTCTGCTCTTTAGCAATATAAGCGGCTTCTTCAACGGCATTTAATGCCTCATCAGAAAAATCAACAGGTATAAGGATATGTTTTAGCATAATTATATCTTCTATAGGAAATTTAGCTATTAAAGTGCTAAAGATCAATGAGTATACTCTGAATATTGTTCTTTAATATCAATTAAAATGAAAAATTGTTATAAAACCTGGAGCGATAAAATTTATTCAACTACAATTAGTTAGTTTAGCACATATACTTTTTAAAAATGGCAAAAAAGAATTTCATAATAGATTTCGACAGCACCTTCACACAGGTAGAGGCAATGGATGTTTTGGCTGAGATCTCTCTCGCTGACCATCCGGAAAGGGAGGAAAGAAAAAAGGCTATTCATAATATTACCGAGAAAGGTATGAGTGGTGAAATGGATTTCCGGGACTCTTTAAATAAACGTGTGGATCTTTTAAATGCACATAAAAATGATCTTGAGGAGCTTATTGAGCGGTTGAAGGATAAGGTAAGTAAATCCTTTGCCCGTAACAGGGAATTCTTTAAAACCTACTCGGATAATATTTATATCATAAGTAATGGGTTTAAAGAATTCATTACACCCATAGTAACAGAATATGGTGTTAAAGCTGAAAATGTCTATGCTAACAGTTTCCGCTTTGATAATGAAGGGAATATTATTGGCTATGACCCTCGTAACCTGCTAAGCCAGAACAATGGAAAAGTAGCACAACTTCAACATCTGGACCTTGAGGGCGATGTATATGTTATCGGAGACGGCTATACTGACTATGAGATAAAGAAAGCTGGGCTTGCCAATAAATTCTTTGCCTTTACAGAAAATGTTGAGCGTGAGATAATTAAAGAAAAAGCTGATCATGTTACTCCCAGCCTCGATGAATTTCTTTACCTCAATAAAATGAACACTACAATCTCTTATCCTAAAAACAGGATTACCGTATTGTTACTTGAAAATGTCCATACCCATGCAGTGGAATTAATGAAAGATGAAGGTTTTAATGTGGAGGTATATCCCGCTGGATTAGATGAAGATGAGCTTATAGCCAAAATTGAAAATATTTCAGTACTTGGTATCCGTTCAAAGACACAGATAACGCAAAAAGTGCTCGAAAAAGCCCGACGGCTAATGTGTATCGGTGCCTTTTGCATAGGTACTAACCAGATTGACCTAAAAACAGCCACGGAAAAAGGAGTAGCTGTTTTTAATGCTCCATATAGCAATACCCGTTCGGTTGTAGAACTTACAATAGCCAACATGATCCTCCTGATGCGGAACCTGACAGACAAAATAGGAAATATGCATCAGGGAATATGGGATAAGTCCGCAGAAAGTAGTTTTGAAATCAGGGGAAAGAAATTAGGTATTATTGGCTATGGAAATATAGGCACCCAGTTATCCGTTCTTGCCGAATCATTAGGCATGGATGTCTATTACTATGATATAGAAGAAAAATTGTCTCTTGGAAATGCAGAGAAATGCAATTCCCTCAGCACTTTATTGAAATTATCAGATGTTATCTCATTACATGTTGACGGAAGGCCAGAAAATAAAAATTTTATAAGTGAGGAAGAATTTAATCTGATGCGCCCGGGCGTGATATTTTTAAATATGAGCCGGGGACACGTTGTAGATATAGATGCATTAAAAGATGCAATTGAAAAGAAGATAGTAAGAGGTGCGGCAATTGATGTATTCCCTGAAGAGCCTAAAAGCAACTCCGAAACTTTTGAGTCTCCCTTACGGGGATTGCCAAATGTCATCCTCACCCCTCATATTGGAGGAAGCACATTGGAAGCTCAGCGAAATATTGCTGACTTTGTACCTTCCCGCATTATGGAGTATATAAATACAGGAAGCACAAGCAACAGCGTAAATTTCCCGAACCTACAGCTCCCGGAGCTTAAGAATGCACACAGGCTTATCCATATACATAAAAATGTGCCGGGTGTGCTGGCAAAGATCAACAATTGTCTTGCAGAGCATGATATAAATATTGTAGGCCAGTATCTGAAAACGAATGAGCAGATCGGTTATGTAATAACTGATATCAATAAGGTTTATGATACGGATGTGGTGAAAGCACTAAGAAGCATTGAACATACCATTAAATTCAGAGTGTTGTATTAAAAAAATTATATTTAGGAATTGGTAAGACATTCTGGAGTATAGCTAAGCTTATTGCCATGAGCTTACATGATGTAAATGTTATTCCTGCGATATTTATTATTCCATCGATAAACCTGGCAGCGATCTTTATTAGTTTCAAATTCCTTGCATGTTGTAAACCCGGGACAGATGGAATAATACTGGCACGTTATTAGCTGTTAACAAATTGAGGTTTAAGTTTTTGGTTTTTAAATGATTTTTGCATCAGATCCAGCTTTGTCGGGTAAAAATCTAAACCAACTCACAATCGTCACCATAGAAAGCTAAAACTCCGAAAAGGATCCCCTGATTATAAAATAATTGCACCTCATTTTATCTTTTACACTTTTTCCCTACAAAAATTATCCGTCGTTCGGTTGCTAACCACATGTGCAAAATTCATTTTGCTAGTGTCCATAATTTGTTTTGCTAGTGTCCAAAAATTATTTTGCTAGTGTCCATAATTTATTTTGCTAGTGTCCATAATTTATTTTCCACACGTGCATATTCAAATCCAGAAAAATTATTAAATAATATAGTGATTATCAGTACATTGGCACTATTGTTGTTAATAATTTTTTCAGAAAGCAATCTTTCTTAAACCTCACATGCCATGTAAAGTTAAGCCCCGGCAGCTTCTGCTAAGGTCAGGGCCAGGATAAGAGCGTCTGTATCAATAAGATGAAATTGAACTATATCCGGGCAGGCAGCTTAATTTATTTCATTCTTTCCGGTCATTCCTACAGGCCTACTACTGCCATGTATATTACACCTCTTTTAATGAGATATCCGCTGATACAAGTTTAAACCAACGCATAATTTTTCTCAATGGCTACGTATTAAGAAGGTAAAAATTATTTTTATAATTCAATTTAAAAATATTTTTTTATCTTGAACTTTATTTCCGCAGTCATCCTACCATCAAAACCAATTTGTGCTGTGGGACTGACCGGGCGAAGCTTTGAGTAGAGTTTATGGTTTTGAAAGCAGTGGTGAAAAAAATGTATCTATTTACAATTGGATATCAAATTGTTTTTCAATTACTTACGGCAGAAATAATATAAGCGATATAAACGCAATAGCGTTTACACATACGTTGTGGCCAATGTTAAATTTAGATTACATCCATGAATTTAATTACTAAAGCCTCAAGCTTGCAGATTTTTATAATTCTACTAGTAGTTTCCATGATTAGTGGCTTGGCTGATATGTTTGTCCAAACAGACGACTTGGAT
>JBPRGH010000020.1:0-1672 GCA_051418055.1 Candidatus Cyclobacteriaceae bacterium M2_1C_046
TCTGAAAATTTGGAGCTGCGTTTTGAAGGCGCCTACTCGGATATAAATCGAGATTTTGTGAATGATTCTTCTGTGGTTGATCAGCAGGGTAATTACGACGGTACGTTTGTAGAAACCATTGCTGAGGGCTCGCTTTGGGAAAATGATTTAACCGCTTCAGTAGGTACCGATAATGTCAAATTTCTTGCTGGATTAGAAGCTTCGATCCAAACCATGAACTTTCGGAATTATATTTTTTCCAGGAGCCAGTTTGGCGTTTTCGAACAAACAACCGACTTGGATTCATTGGATCTTAAAGAAGAGATTTATAGTGCTTTTATACACGCTGATATAAACGGTGGGGTTGTAAGTTCTTCACTGGAGAAATTTTCCTTAGTACTTGGCTCCCGTCTTGCAGACCATAATGAATTCGGTACCCATTGGACTTATGAGATAAATCCTAAGATTCAAATCAGCAATTCAGCACTTATCTATGGAGCTATAAGCACCGGGTTTAATGCACCATCCCTTTACCAGTTAAACTCACCTGAGCAGGGAGCCGGTGAATCTTTTTCAATAGGCAATGGAACTCTTGAACCTGAAGAATCTACATCCTATGAACTCGGGTGGAAACAAGAGCTAGGTAATACGGCAGATTTTGAAATTTCACTGTACCGTACCGAAGTCGATAATGTTATTGAATACGTGTATTTATGGGATGGGAATACGCCGGTTGAGAATTTAACCTCGATGGATAATGTAGGAGATACCTATTTAAACATTTCAAACCAGGAAATAAACGGAATCGAGATAGGAGTCAATCTACGTCCGTCTTCAAAATTTTTATTCGGGGGTAATCTAGCGCTGACCGAATCAACACTCCACTTTTCTCCGGATGATATCGACGCAACCTATACCAATGGCAATCATGTACAGATATTTGAAAGCGGAGAATTTGTAACCAGTGAAAAGGAACTGGAGGGGCTCACTCGACGTCCCAGTGCTTCTGCGTTATTGCAGGCTGAATATCGTCCTGTGGAGCCCTTGGCTTTCAAAGTTACTTCACGATTTGTGGATTCACGTGATGATATCTTTTACAGTGCGGATCTTGGTCCATTCGGAGCACAAGATCGCAGCAAAGTAGATGGTTATAACCTGACTGATTTCAGCATCAGATATCGTGTCAATAATAACTTATCGGTAATGGGAAAAATAGAAAATGTCTTTGATACTGATTACGTGGAAATCAATGGATTCAATACCCGTGACAGGTCATTCTTTATAAAAGCACAGTATAGACTAGGTTCTATGTGACCAAAATTCATTTAGTCATTAAAATGAATTCCCTTTCAGTAAAAACTAAAGGGAATTTTTTTGATAAAATATCTAATTTTATAGAATAGGTTTTAAAATAATTGGAAGGATATACAATATTATTCTATAATAATTTAAAGTTATAGATTGGTATTACAATTATAGCTATGAAGATATATTAATTTAAAAATTAAAGTTGTTGGATGTTGTAATTTAATAGTATATTAAAATGGGTAGTAATTTAACTGTGGAAAACTTTCAACAATTGTTAATTAAATAATTCCGAAACCCTAAAAATTCCTTTTAATAAGTGTTAAGAGCAAGATTTGAATAATTTAAAAACCTATCATGGGGTTTAGATATTCTACAAATCCATTAT
>JBPRGH010000021.1:0-25765 GCA_051418055.1 Candidatus Cyclobacteriaceae bacterium M2_1C_046
AAATACACTAAATAAATACACTAAATAAATACACTAAATAAATACACTAAAAAGATTCCTTTAACTATTTAGAAGAATACAAATAATGAGAGTAAGTAAGGATTAGCAGTGTAAATAAGTTCATATTACAAAAATGTCCTTCAAGTGATAAATCCCCGTATGTGAATTTAATGTTTAATTCGGTAAGTAATGTAAAATACAGCAGATTTATTTCACTTTATTTTAGGTGAATAGATTTAGGAGTATAAAAGAATATCCGAAAAAAATATCAAATAATCGGGCGTGCCCCTCCATTCTTCCGGGTCAGGCTTTCGGCACTCGCCTTCCAGCGCAGGTTACCAGCGGCGGGCTCAGACAAAGCCTCAATCCTTCACGCTACCCAACCCCCGGTCCGACCGCTCTAACTAACCCTCCGGTCCGACCACTCTAAGACGTCGATAAACAGCGGCCCTGTCACTAACCCCCGGTCCGACCGCTATACGCCGCGATAAACAGCGGTCCGACCGGTTAAAAATGCCCCGACCTCTGGGCCAGCATGAATTTTAAGAAAAAATATTATCTTTATTACTCAGTCAACCTAATGCAATGAAATTTTTACCGGGAGAATTATACCACGTCTATAACAGAGGTAATAATAGCCAGCCTCTTTTTATATCTAGAGAAAATTATCTTTATTTTCTAAAAAAGATACGGATCGGACTTTTACCTTTTTGTGATATTTTGGCCTATTGTTTAATGCCTAATCACTATCACCTGTTGATTTACACAAAAGATGAATCATCTATTGACATCTCTGAAAATAAATTAGACCCTGCTACAAATCGCTTATCAAGAAAAATTGGGACCTTGCAAAGTTCATTTACACAGGCGCATAATAAGATGTATAAAAGAACAGGTTCACTTTTTCAGCAGAAGGCAAAGAATAAACACCTTAATAATAGTTTATATGCCTTCACCTGTTTTCATTATATACATCAAAATCCAATAAAAGCCGGTTTATGCGAATCAATGGAGAAATGGGAGTTTTCTTCATTTGTTGATTATTTAGGTTTAAGGAAAGGAAAATTACCTTCTTATGATTTAGCATACTCATTAATTGATATTCCTGCTGAACCAGAAAAATTTTATACAGAATCATTGATGGTTATTAATAATGAAGAACTTATAAATATTTTTTAAATATCAATTTTCCACCTCACCCAATTACCGGTCGGACCGCCTTGGAGCGGTCTGACCGGAAGCATGTCACTAACCCCCGGTCAGACCGCTATACGCCGCGATAAACAGCGGTCCGACCGGTTAAAGATACCCAGCTTCTCGCATTACCCCTATCTCGCGTCTGGTCAGAAAAGCCATCACTACCTATTAAAATCATTAGCCGCACTCCATCTCATCACCCCAATCACCGGTCGGACCGCTTTGGAGCGGTCTGACCGGAAAGTCTCAAACCCCCGGTCAGACCGCTATACGCCGCGATAAACAGCGGTCCGACCGGTTAAAGATACCTAAGCTTCTCGCATTACACCTATCCCCCGTCCGGTCAGAAAAACTATCATTATCTAATAAAATCGTTAGCCGCACTCCATCTCATCATTCCAATCACCGTTCGGACCGCCTTGAAGCGGTCTGACCGGAAAGTCTCAAACCCTCCGGTCAGACCGCTCTAAGACGTCATAAACAGCGGTCCGACCGGTTAAAAATGCCTTGCTTCGCGCATTACATCTATCTACACCCAAGAAGAGCTACTTAATTGGGGAAAAAAATTTTCAAATATAGTATGCATGCATAACAAAATTTATTAAATTTGATATTTATGACGAGAGAAGAGACCATAGACCATCATATAAAAACTGCCTGGCATGCCATTTACCGCATGTATAACCAGCAGGCGTCGAAGTATGACATGACAACCTCCGTAGGTTTTGTCTTGCTCAATATCTCGTCAAAGGAAGGGACACCGGCAACCAAAATAGCTCCATTGATGGGGCTGGAGGCGCGGAGCCTTACGCGGGTTTTAAAAAGCATGGAGGAAAAAGGCCTTATATATCGTGAGCCTGACCTTAAAGACCGGCGGTCGGTACGTATATTTCTAACGGAAGAGGGAAAGCGGAAGAAGGAGATCTCAAGAGCCACGGTACTGGCTTTTAATGAGGCAGTTAGGAAAGAAATTCCGGAAGATAAACTGAAAGTGTTTTTTGAAGTTATACAAGAAGTCAACAACATTATTGAGAATCATAAAATTTATTCCCATCACCGATGAAAAAAAGAAATATTAAAAAAGTAGCTGTTTTAGGATCAGGAGTAATGGGCTCCCGGATCGCCGCTCATTTTGCTAACATAGGTTGTGAAGTGCTGCTGCTGGATATCGTCCCGAGAGAAGTGCCCGACGAGCTGAAGGATAAAGGAGCAACACTGGAAACTCCGGCCGTCCGTAACTGGATAGTTAACAAAGCATTTGAAAGTGCAAAAAAATCTAAGCCCTCACCGCTTTATCATGAGGAATTCGCCGAAAGGATATCCCTCGGCAATTTCGATGATGATATGGAAAAAATTGCAGATTGCGATTGGACAATAGAGGTAGTTGTCGAGAACCTGGATATAAAAAAGAAGGTGTTCGATCAGGTCGAAAGACATCGTAAGCCCGGAACATTAATTACCACCAACACCTCCGGTATCCCGATCAACCTTATGCTTGAAGGGCGCAGCGACGATTTCCAAAAGCATTTCTGCGGAACGCACTTCTTCAATCCCCCACGTTATCTAAAGCTGCTGGAGATCATTCCTTCTCCAAAAACAGATCAGGAGATTGTTGATTTTCTGATGCACTACGGTGACCTGTATCTTGGAAAAACTACTGTACTTTGTAAGGATACCCCTGCTTTTATCGCCAATCGTGTAGGTATTTATGCCATCCTTAAAGTGGTTGATACCATGCAGAAGATGGGCCTTTCCATTGATGAAGTTGACAAGCTTACAGGGCCGGTTATAGGGCGACCTAAATCTGCCACCTTCCGTACCAGTGATGTCGTGGGCCTCGATACCTTAATAAAGGTAGCCGATAACCTCTACAAAGCACTGCCAAATGATGAGCAGCGCGAGATATTTAACCTTCCGGATGTAGTTCGGAAAATGGAAGAGAAAAACTGGCTGGGTGATAAAACAGGCCAGGGGTTCTATAAAAAGACAAAAGACGAAAAAGGAAAGACAGAGATCCTGACGCTAGACCTGGAGTCGATGGAATATAAGCCCAAGCAAAAGGTAAAATTTGCCACCCTTGAGCAAACCAAAACCATCGATAACCTGAGGGAGAGGTTTAAAGTCCTTTTCAATGGAAAAGATAAGGCCGGTGAATTCTACCGCGATTCCTTCTATGGCTTGTTTGAGTATGTCAGTAACCGTATCCCTGAAATTGCCGATGAGCTTTACAGGATAGATGATGCCGTAGAAGCAGGCTTTGGCTGGAAACTAGGCCCTTTTAAAACCTGGGATGCTGTCAATGTAAAAAAGACGGTAGAAAAGATGGAGGAAGCAGGTTATAAACCTAACCAGTGGGTTTATGATATGCTTAAAGCCGGTCATGATGCTTTCTATAAAGTAGAAAATGGCATTAGGAAGTATTATGACATTCCTACATCAAGCTATAAACCTGTGCCTGGTCAGGGAGACCTTATCATCCTCGACAACCTGCGCAAAAACAATATTGTATGGCAGAATTCCGGAGCAACAATTTTCGATCTTGGTGATGATGTGCTGAATGTTGAGTTCCACACCAAGATGAATACAATGGGAGGAGAAGTGGTTGAAGGGGTTAATAAAGCCATTTCCATGGCGGAAGAAAATTACCGCGGCCTTGTAATAGGGAATCAGGCAGATCAGTTTTCTGCAGGAGCCAACCTGGGGATGGTATTTATGTATGCCATTGAGCAGGAGTATGATGAGATAGATTTCATGATCCGTCATTTCCAGAATACTATAATGCGCTGCCGTTATTCCTCAATACCAGTTGTTGTTGCCCCTCACGGAATGACATTAGGTGGCGGTTGCGAGATGACCATGCATGCCGATATGGTACAGGCTGCTGCAGAGACTTATATTGGACTTGTAGAAGTAGGTGTCGGACTGATCCCTGGCGGAGGAGGTACTAAAGAGCTTACAAAGCGGGTCAGCGATTCACTCGAGGAAGGTGATGTAGAGCTGAATGCCCTTCAGAATGCCTTTATGAATATTGCTACCGCCAAAGTAGCAACATCAGCCTTTGAGGCCAAAGATCTGAACATCCTACGCCCTCAGGACCGTATAAGCATAAATAAGGACAGACAAATTGCCGATGCCAAAAAAGCAGTTATTGACCTTGCCGATGCCGGATACACGAGACCTGTTGAAGCAACAAATGTTAAGGTGCAGGGGCGTACCGGTATGGCATTATTTATGGCCGGAGTGAACGGCATGCGCATGGGAAAATACATCTCTGATCATGATGTGAAAATTGCCCAGAAGATCGCTTATGTTATGTGTGGAGGAGACCTCTCCTATGCACAGGAAGTAAGCGAGCAATACCTGCTTGACCTTGAAAGAGAAGCTTTCTTAAGCCTTACAGGCGAGAAAAAGACCCTGGAAAGAATTCAGGCGATTTTGCAGGGAGGGAAGCCTTTGCGTAACTAGTCTTGAGTCTTTAGTCCTGAGTCTTGAGTAGGTAATACTCAGACTTTGGATTATAGATAAATTTAGAGTTCAACCTAAATAATTATGAATAACTACAAAGAATTAAAAGTTTGGCAAAAAGCAGTAGACCTGGCAGTTAAGGTTTATGAGACTACTAAAGATTTTCCTCAGGAGGAGCTTTATGGCTTAAAGTCGCAAATAAGAAGAAGTGCAGTTTCAGTACCTTCAAATATTGCAGAAGGCTCAGGAAGAAACACATCAAAAGATTTTAATAATTTCTTAGGTATTTCCTATGGATCTTCTTGTGAATTAGAAACACAGTTGATAATTGCTAATCGTGTCGGTATAGTGGAAAGTGCCGATCTAGAGATTTTAGGTAATCAAATTTTAGAAATACAAAAAATGAACTATGCCTTAAAACGGTCTTTGAGATAACACAAACTCTACTCAGGACTAAATACTAAGGACTAACGACTAAAAAAATGAACGCATACATCGTAAAAGGATACAGAACAGCTGTCACAAGAGCAAAAAAAGGAGGATTCAGGTTTACAAGGCCTGATGACCTGGCAGTGGATGTTATTAAGCACCTGGTGAGTTCTGTCGAAGGACTTGAAAATAAAATGGTAGACGACCTGATCGTGGGGAATGCCGTGCAGGAAGCGGAGCAGGGTATGCAGATGGGCCGAATGATCTCCCTTATGGCTCTAGGCGTTGACACACCGGGAATGGTGATAAACCGTTACTGTGGATCAGGATTGGAAGCTATACATCTTGCATCAGCAAAGATCAATGCAGGTATGGCCGATATTATTGTTGCCGGTGGTACGGAATCCATGAGCATGGTACCGGTGATGGGATTCAAAACAGCTTTAAATTATAAGCTGGCAAAAGATAATCCAAACTACTATACAAGTATGGGGCTTACCGCCGAGCAGGTGGCGCAGCAGTATAAGATAACACGTGAAGATCAGGATCAATTTGCCTATGACTCCCATATGAAAGCCACCAAAGCACAGGAGGAGGGAAAATTCAAAGATGAGATTTTACCTATTAAGGTCGAGGAGATATATGTGGAGGATAATAAGAAAAAGAAAAGGGAATATACTGTAGATACAGATGAAGGCCCACGTCCGGATACAAATATGGAGGTGCTTTCAAAGCTGAAGCCTGTGTTTGCTGCCGGCGGTTCGGTAACACCCGGAAATTCATCACCCACAAATGATGGCGCTGCTTTTGTTCTGGTAATGTCCGAGCGGATGGTGAATAAACTTAATCTAAAGCCTGTGGCAAGAATGGTAAGCTATGCTGTTGCCGGCGTTGAGCCACGGATAATGGGTATAGGTCCATTATATGCTATTCCAAAAGCACTGGAAAGAGGAGGCCTAAAGCTGAATGATATTGATCTGACAGAGCTGAACGAAGCTTTTGCTGCCCAGTCACTTGCTGTAATACGCGAGCTTGATATGGATACCTCCAAAATAAATGTTAATGGAGGCGCCATAGCATTAGGTCATCCATTAGGAAGTACCGGAGCTAGATTATCACTAACGCTCCTCAACGAAATGCGTAGAAGGCAGGGAAGCAAATACGGAATGGTCACAGCCTGCGTTGGAGGAGGCCAGGGCGTCGCCGGGATATATGAATTTCTTAATTAGATATTAGATGTAAGATATAAGATATAAGATTTTAACATTCATATTAAAAAATAAAGCAGCAACCAAATTATACAACTATGCATAACATTAAAGAATTAATTATTTGGCGCAAGTCAATTGAACTTGCCAAGTTAGTTTATAAACTATCACTGTCCTTGCCGGATGATGAAAAATATGGCTTAACGTCTCAAATAAAGCGATCTGCCATTTCAATTCCATCCAATGTGGCGGAAGGTGCAGGAAGAGAATCTGATAAATATTTTTCTCAATTCCTGAGCATTGCAAATGGCTCATCCTATGAGCTTCAAACACAATTAATTTTAGCTAGAGAGCTTGAGTTATTAAATGAAGAATCCATAGTTCCATCATTGAACCTGTTAGATGAAGTTATTCGCATAAATTATACACTACAGAAAAAATTTAAATTCAAGAGTTGATTGGATATAAGAAGCTTTTAAATCTAAAATCTTATATCTAATATCTAAAATCTATAGAAACATGAAAACAGCCACTGAACAAGCACAACAAATACCCGCAGAGCCGATAAAGGCGATAAAGGGAGGAGAATTTTTGGTACGCGAGACATCCGCGGAGGAAGTATTTATTCCTGAGGAATGGACTGAAGAGCAGCGAATGATCGCGCAAACATGTAAAGATTTCCTGGAGACAGAAATTTACCCGAGGCTGGATGAGATTGATTCAATGAAGCGTCCTGAGCTTATGCCTCAGCTGCTCGATAAAGCTGGTGAGCTTGGCCTATTAGGTACTTCTGTGCCTGAAGAGTATGGTGGATTTGGAATGGATTTTAACACCAGTATGCTTGTGGCGGAGATTTTAGGAGCCGGACATTCATTTGCCGTAGCTATCTCAGCTCATACAGGGATAGGGACCTTACCTATTCTTTATTATGGAGATGACCAGCAAAAGAAAAAGTACCTGCCAAAGCTTGCCACTGGGGAATGGAAAGCAGCTTATTGTTTAACTGAGCCTGATTCCGGATCTGATGCTAATTCAGGGAAAACCAAGGCAGTGCTGACGGATGATAAAAAGCATTATATTATCAATGGACAGAAAATGTGGATCACCAACGGTGGATTTGCTGATGTATTTATTGTCTTTGCCAAAATTGATGATGATAAAAACCTTAGTGCTTTTATTGTGGAGAAAGAATTTGGTGGCATTACAATGAATGAAGAAGAGAAGAAGATGGGTATAAAAGGCTCTTCAACACGTCAGATCTTCTTCAATGACTGTAAAGTTCCGGCAGAAAACCTGCTCTCCGAGAGAGAGAATGGATTTAAAATAGCCGTTAATATTTTGAATATTGGCCGCATAAAACTTGCTTCAGCAGCTTTTGGTGCCAGCAAGCAGATTATTTCAAGAGCTGTAAATTATTCAAATGAAAGAAAGCAATTTGGTCAGTCAATATCAAATTTTGGAGCTATAAAAGCCAAACTGGCGGATATGGCAGCTTTTACCTATGCCAGCGAATCGGCAGGATACAGAGCAGGTCAAAATATTGATGATGCCTACGAATCACTGACAAAAGACGGTATGGACCCTGCCGAGGCGCGGCTAAGATCAGTAGAAGAATTTGCCATTGAGTGTGCCATCCTTAAAGTACACGGCTCTGAAGTGCTGGATTTTGTTGTGGATGAAGGTGTACAGATCTATGGCGGTATGGGCTATTCTGCGGAAGGTCCAATGGACAGAGCTTATCGCGATGCACGTATCAACAGGATCTTTGAAGGTACAAATGAGATCAACAGAATGCTTACAATTGATATGCTGCTGAAACGTGCAATGAAAGGTCGCCTCGACCTAATGACACCCGCCATGGAAGTGCAGAAAGAGCTTATGGCCATTCCAGATTTTGGTGCCGAGGAAGAGACGGAGCTTTTTGCAAAGGAAAAGAAAGCGCTCAGAAATCTGAAGAAAGCAGGGTTAATGGTAGCCGGTGCTGCTGTACAGAAGCTTATGCAGAATTTAGCTGAGGAGCAGGAGATCCTGATGCATCTTGCAGATATGCTTATAGAAGGTTATGTGGCAGAATCCACCTTGTTAAGGGTTGAAAAGCTGATCAAGAAAAATGGTGAAGAAGCGCATAAAATAGAAAAAGATATGGCTATAATGTACCTGCATCGTGCCTTGAGAAAAGGAGCCGAAGAAGGCCGTGAAGCTATTTATGCCTTTGCTGAAGGTGATGAGCAGCGAATGATGCTGATGGGTTTAAAAAGGTTTACCAAAATAGACCCTATAAACCTTAAAGAAGTACGTAGAAGAGTGGCAGATCATTTAATTGCTAAAAACGAGTATCCGTTTTAATTGAGTGTGCCACGGGGTTGTAGTCTAATTGATCAAGTCAGGCCACGGCTTTTGGACTGGCCCAATAGCCGTGGCATGACTCATAACCTGGAACATATGCAAAAATGTGAGTGGTGTTTAGGGAAGTTCCCTGAATATGAACGCTATCATGATGAGGAGTGGGGTGTGCCGACTTATGATGATAAGAAGCATTTTGAGTTTTTAATACTGGAGGCAGCTCAGGCCGGGTTAAGCTGGTCTACTGTGCTGAAAAAGCGCCAGGGGTATAGAGATTCATTTGTTGATTTTGATGTAGTAAAAGTTGCCCGGTTTACGGAAGAGGATGTTGAACGGCTCTGTCAAAATCCAGCTATAATCCGTAACAGATTAAAAATATCCGCTGCTGTAAATAATGCTCAGCATTTTCTACAGGTTCAGGAAGAGTTCGGCAGCTTCAGCAATTATATCTGGCAGTTTGTTGATGGTAAACCGAAAATTAACGGATGGAAGAAATTAGAAGAAGTTCCTTCAACAACTCCTGAATCGGATGCTCTTAGCAGGGATTTGAAAAGAAGAGGGTTTAAATTTGTTGGGAGCACTGTAATATATGCTCATATGCAGGCCTGTGGCCTGGTAAATGACCACACGGTCAATTGCTTCAGGTATAACGAATTGCGGTAATGTTGACAATTCATATTGTATCTGAAGGGTTTTTGTTTTATATTTCCGGTTCCGCTAAATTTATTAGAGTTTTAAAGGATGTGAGGAAGCAGCTTCTGTAGCCTATACCTTTACATTTTTAATTTATTAATGTTTAATAAACTTAAACAAGTAAGAACTAATGATCCAAATAATACCATCAATAGCTATAGGGGACGGCAAGGTAATTCGCCTTGAGCAGGGAGATTTTTCAAAAGAGACGGTTTATGACAATGATCCTGTAGATCTTGCACGTAGCTTTGAAGATCATGGAATAGAGGTAGTACACCTTGTAGACCTTGATGGTGCTCAGCGTGGGCGTCCGGTGAATTATCATATTCTTGAAGCCATTGCGGGGCATACTAATATGAAGATAGATTTTACGGGTGGCATACATACTGATGGTGATATTAGCAAAGCGTACGAGTATGGGGCAAGTTATATAACTGCTGCCAGTGTATCAGTTACACGAAAAGATCTTTTTGCCAGCTGGATCATATCTTATGGACGGGAAAAAATAACGCTGGGAGCAGATTGTTTTGAAGAGCGGATCTCTTTCCGGGGATGGCAGAAAATGTCAGAATTAAATGTTTATGAGCATATAGAATATTTTTATTCCCGGGGCCTTAAATATGTAAAAACTACGGATATAAGCAGGGATGGTACCATGCAGGGGCCTGCCTTTGAATTATATCAAAATATATTAGATCGTTTCCCGGATATCCAGGTGCTTGCCAGCGGAGGTGTCCGCAATATCGATGACATTCAAAAGCTTAATGAAATGGGAGTTTTTGCGGTGATCTTCGGTAAAGCATTCTACGAAGGAAGAATTAAACTAAAAGACCTGGAGAAGTTTTTAATTAAAGCCTGAACCTATTAATAAGTAGCAAAATCGGAAAACTTTGACTGAAGAATATAGTAGAGAAAGTTAAAAGATTGAACATCTTCTTTTGTTGTCTCTTTTGGTTTTTCCTCTTTAACTTCCTTCTTTTTAACAGAATCTTCCTCAATAGCCTTCAGATGTTCTTTGATATAAACACCTTTTTGAATAAAAGTATCGTCTGAATTTTTAATAATAACAGAAGCCTTTTTAGTTTTTGACTGTTCCTTCTCAGGATCAACAACAGAATTTGTTCCGGCAAAAACATTGACGGAAGAAATTAAAATTGCAAAAACGGAAGTGATTAATATTTTATTAGCCATATTGAGTTGATTGCAAAATAGTTTACGCTTTTTATCAAACTAAGGTTGCGTTAAATCTTCTGAAATATTTACATAATATTACTTAATGAAAATGAAAGAAAATAATTTTATTGAAATTAATGACTTTCAAAAGGTACATCTGCAAGTAGGAACGATAGTAAAAGCTGAAAATTATCCTGAAGCACGAAAACCGGCATATAAAATTTGGGTAGAATTGAATGATGGCGAAGTAAAGACTTCCAGCGCCCAAATTACCAGCCACTATTCTCCTGAAGAGTTAGTGAATAAGCAGGTAATTTGTGTTACAAATTTCCAGCCGCGCCAGATTGGGAAGTTTATGAGTGAAGTATTGATTACAGGTTTCTCTGATGAATATGGAGATGTAGTGCTTGCTGTTCCGGATAAGAAAGTACCAAATGGAAAAAGGTTGCATTAAAAATGGAAAAAGGTGATTTATACATACGGTCATTAGCCCCCAAAGATCTTAATGAGATGTATTTTGCCTTTCTTGATTCATTTTCTGATTACCCGATAACATTTAGGCTCAATAAAGAGGAGTTTGTGCGAAAATTTGTTGAAAAGCTGAAAATAGATTTTTCGCTCTCCCTTGGTGCTTTTGATTACGATGCTTTAGCGGGGTTTATTTTTACCTCTGTTAATTATTATAATAATGTTCTGACAGCTTACAATGGAGGAACCGGTGTAAGGCCTAATTTCAGGGGCCGGAAAGTAACGTACCAAATGTATGATCACCTGATCCCGAAAATAAAAGACAAAGGAGTAAAACAATGTGTTTTAGAGGTGCTTATACAAAATGCACAGGCACTTAACGTATATAGATCAATTGGGTTTCGCGAAAAGCGTACTCTCCTGTCTTTCATGCTTATTGACGACCTGGTAATTCAAAAGGAAACTGAGAAATTAAACCTGGAGATTTTAAAGGTTTATCAGCCTGATTGGGCTATATATGAACCCTTTCAGGATTTTAATCCCAGCTTTCTGGATTCGAAAGAGATGATAATTGAAAATCTGGCTAATGAAGAAATAATAGAAGCCAGATATGAAGGGGATACTGTAGGTTATGCTATTTTTCAACCTGCATTGGGAAGATTAAGCCAGATGGCTGTTCGTAAAGATATGCGTCATAAAAGCATAGGATCAAGCTTAATGAAGCAGGTCTACGCAAAAAGCTATACCAAGCAATTAACTGTAATAAATGTGAATGAGGAGGATAAGGGAACGGTAAGATTTTTAGAAAGGATCGGCTTTGAAAATAGATTAAATCAATTTGAAATGTTTTTAACTGTTTAATGATAAAATTTTCACAATTACCGGAAATAATTAATGGAAACCTTCGGCACCTAGCCCATGATCATGCTATTAACTATATTTTTACTGATAGTAGAAAAGTTATATCACATGATCAGGCATTATTTTTTGCCCGTCAGGGTCCGCATCATGACGGACATTTTTTTTTAAGCCAGATGTATGACGCCGGGATCAGGAATTTTGTAATAGAAAAACCCGTCAATACCTCCAGGTATAAAGATGCAAATTTTGTTCAGGTTAGATCCTCACTTGAAGCATTACAGGAGCTGGTTAAATATCACCGGGAGCAACTTGCTCTTAAGGTAATTGGAATAACCGGGAGTAACGGAAAGACAATAATCAAGGAATGGCTGCACCAGCTTTTAAGTGGAAAACATAGGGTTATTGCTACTCCCCACAGTTATAATTCTCAACTGGGTGTGCCCCTATCTGTCTGGCAGGCAAATGAAAATCATGAACTGGGAATATTTGAGGCTGGAATAAGTCAGCCGGACGAAATGGATCGGCTCGAAAGAATAATTCAGCCCGACATAGGCCTTTTTACAAATATTGGCCCTGCTCATCAGGAAAGTTTTCCCACAAGGGAGGCAAAGATTGAAGAAAAACTTAAGCTTTTTAAGAATTGCAGGATATTGATTTACTGTAGTGATCATACTGATATTAAAGAAGCTCTTACAAAAAGTAACCCCTCTTTTGAAACTTTTACCTGGGGAAAAAGCCACGGATCAAATCTGGTTATTGAGGAGAAGAAAGTAGAAAAAGAGCAGATTTATATTAAGCTCGCTGAAGATGGCGTGAAGCATGACCTTTGTTTACCTGTCAGAGAAGATGCTTCATTTGAAAATTTAATGCATTGTATTGCCGTAATGCGCCTTCTAAAGTATGAATGGCAGGAAATTAATAACAGGATAAAAGGAATAAGGCGCATCCCTATGCGGCTGGAGTTAAAAAGAGGCGTTAACAACTGTTATATTATTGATGATTCCTATAACAATGATCTAGCAGGGCTTGGGATAGCCTTAAATTTTTTATCCCAGCATAAACAGCGGAATAAAAAGTCGGTAATTATTTCTGATATTTTTCAATCGGGCATGGAGGAAAAGCTTTTATACGAAGAAGTTAATAAGCTGCTTGAACAGAAAAATATTGATCGCATCTACGCCATCGGGCCTGTTATCTCCTCATGGAAAGAACTCTTCACTATTCCGGTAGAGACTTTCCCTGACACCAATATATTCTTAAAAAATATTTCTCCCGAGCAATTTAAGGATGAGATGATCCTTGTAAAGGGAGCCCGGATGTATGCCTTCGAACGTATTGTAAACCGATTATTGGAAAAGATCCATGGTACACGGCTGGAGATCAATTTAGGTGCCATCACCCATAATCTTAATTTTTATCGCTCACGTCTCAAGAAAGAAACTAAGGTAATGGTAATGGTTAAAGCCTTTGCCTATGGCTCAGGGATGCATGAAATTGCTAATTTATTGCAGTACCACAATGTAGATTATTTAGGCGTTGCTTATACTGATGAAGGAGTAAATCTTAGAAAAAATGGTATTGAAATTCCAATCATGATCATGAACCCTTCACCGGAGGGATTTGAACAGCTGATAAAATTCAACCTGGAGCCGGTTATTTATGGTTTTGATCAGCTGGATAACATAGTAAATTTTTTAGGTGAAAATGAATTAAATATCCACCTGAAAATAGATACCGGAATGCATCGTCTGGGGTTTCAGGAGAAAGACCTGGACTATTTTATTCAAAGATTTAAGAAGATAAAAAACCTGCATATTAAAAGTATCTTCAGTCATTTAGCAGCAGCGGATGATCTCGAACACCGGAATTTTACTAAAAACCAGGCAGAGAATTTTGAGCAGGTATCTTCTAAGATTATTTCTGAATTAAACATTAAACCTTTAAGGCATTTGTTGAATTCAGCCGGTGCAATAAATTATCCGGAGCACCAGTTTGATATGATCAGGCTTGGTATCGGGCTTTATGGCGTTGAGGCTTCCGGTTTGCTTCAGGATAAATTACAACCGATTTCCACACTAAAATCGATCGTCAGCCAGGTAAGGGATGTTCCTAAAGGAAGGACAATCGGATATGGCAGGATGGGAAAGGCCGAAGAGGATAAAAAAATTGCTACCGTAGCTATAGGTTATGCCGATGGCTTTACCCGCTTTTTCAGTAATGGCAAGGGAGAAATGCTCGTCAATGGAGCACGTGCTTCTGTAATAGGAAACGTATGCATGGATATGACTATGATAGATGTTACTGGAATGGAAGTCAAGGAAGGTGATGATGTTATAATATTTGGCGAGGAACCTACTATAAACGAACTGGCAGCCCGTATAGGGACTATTCCATATGAAATATTAACAAATGTTAGCGAGAGAGTAAAGAGGGTTTATTTATATGATTAGGTGGAGTAGCTTTTTAATTATTGCTATAATATTCATTTCCTGCACAATAGACCGTGATAAAAAGGTGGATCGGGAAAAGTTGCTGTTTAAAACCGGTGATGATACAGAACTGTTTTTTAAAAATGTACGAGCCTCAGATTATGAAAAAGAGGAAAAGAAAGAAACAAGATGGGAGATCTATCGACATGAAGATCTCTATGAGGAGGACGATAGCTTATCAATTAATGTAGCCATTATCATAAATATATTGAATGATGAAGCATATATTATGGTTGAGCCAGGGCATAAGGTTAAAGAGATGGAAGAGGTTATAGTCTATGCTACTGATCCTGCGGCAAACAGTTTAGATACAATTTCTTTTGATCATCCAAATAAAGAAGGTATGCTGGAGTTTGCCAGCCAGCTCTATGAAGCCATACGAGACAAGAAAAAGCTAATGCTCTTGTACCAGCAGGATACTGTTCCCGTTCTGGAAGATCAGGAGCGACGTGAAGCTTTCAGAAGAACAATGGCTGATTATTATAGGTTAGTGCGTGCATTTTAGTCACCTGTAATAGTTAAAACCAGTGATCTTTCACCGCCGCTATTCCTATGCTCACAAAGGTATATGCCCTGCCATGTCCCTAAGTTGAGTTTGCCTTTGGTAATTGGTATAGTCAGCGAAGGACCTAAGAGGGCGGATTTAATATGGGCGGGCATATCATCGGGACCCTCCATAGTATGCTCAAAATATTCGGCACCGTCAGGGACAGTGCGTGAAAAAAATTTTTCAAAATCCCTTCTGACAGACGGATCTGCATTCTCATTTATAGTTAGTGAAGCAGATGTATGTGTGATAAAAATATGAAGCAAACCCGCTGAAAATAAGCCTATTTCGCTTAAATCATCGATTATTCTATTGGTAATAAGATGGAACCCCCTGTTATAAGCAGGGAGTGTGATTTCCTTTTGAATTGTTCTCATACTTCTTTTTAGCTCTAAAACATTTCTAAAAGATATTGTTATTTAATAAAGAGAACAAATGGAAGTAGCGTTGAAAATAGGGTTAAGAGTGTTGCTCATTCTTTTTTTAGTAAGGTGCTATCCGGAAACAAATTATATGGCAGAAAAGCCATCCTCTGAGCTGACACCAAGGGATGTTGTAAATGCTCAATTAAAGGCGTTAAAATATAATGATCAGCCATATGAAAATGCCGGTATGGAAATAGCTTATCGTTTTGCTTCTCCTTATCATAAAGCTGAAAATGGACCTTTTGGCCGCTACTGTGACATGTTCAGCAGTCAGCGCTATAGCACACTTATCAACTGCCAGTCATATTTTATTGAAAAGCATTTTGCAAATGAAAAGAAAGCGGAGTATTTCGTATTTATAACTGATGCCAGGGGTGAGGAATGGGTATTTCTTTTTCGGCTCAGTAAGCAGTCTGCCTCCCCTTATGAAAATTTATGGATGACCGATACGGTAATAGCTTATGCTGATGCAAGAGCACTAACAGGTAATTATTACATCGTTTAATTCAGCATCTCAAGAATATCCTCAACAAACTCGCGGCTGTTGGAAAGCCGTGGCACCTTATTTTGTCCACCAAGCTTCCCACGTTTTTTCATCCATTTATAGAAAGTCCCTGTATCCACACTATGAACTTTAGGTTCAACAAGTGCCAGGTCATCCTGCCGCTTTGCATCGTAATCTGAATTTACTTCGCGCAGTTTCTGGTCAAGATGATGGGTGAATTTTTCAATACTGTCAGGCTCATTTACAAATTCAACGATCCATTCATGTCCCCCTCTTTTGCCTTTTTCCAGATATATGGGGGCAGCTGTATAGTTATCAATAATAGCATTAGTTTTATCGCAGGCATAAGTTATTGCCTGCTCTGCATTCTCAATCATTACCTCTTCACCAAATGCATTAATAAAATGTTTGGTACGTCCGGAAATCTTTATGCGGTGAGGATTAACTGAAGTAAATTTTATTGTATCGCCAATCTGATAGCGCCAAAGGCCGGAATTCGTGGTGATAACGATTTCATAAACTTTATCTTTTTCTACTTCATCCAGCTGTAGCGTCCGTGGGTTTTCTTTGCCGATGTCTTCCTGTGGGATAAATTCATAAAACATGCCATAATCCAGCATCAATAACATTTCTTTACTATCTGTTTGGTCCTGTATGCCAAAGAACCCCTCGGAGGCATTATATATCTCTACATAATTCATAGGCGGAGAGATCAGTTTATCAAAAACCGGCTGATAAGGATCAAAAGCTACTGCTCCATGGAAAAATGCTTCTATATTTGGCCATACTTCCCGTATATCAGATTTATTTTTTAATTCCAGGATACGCTGCAGAAGCAGTATCGTCCAGGTAGGGACACCGCTGAGGCTGGTAACATTTTCATTGGCTGTAGCATGTGCCATCTTTTCTATCTTCTCTTCCCATTTATCCATTAAAGCGATCTCTAAGCTCGGGGTACGGATAAATTGCGCCCACAACGGCAGGTTCTTCATAATAACTGCTGAAACGTCACCATAATATGAAGAAGAATTGGGATCATATTCATTGATCTGATGGCTTCCGCCAATGCCAAGACCTTTTCCGGAAAATATTTTGGTGTCAGGATAATTATTTACATAAAGGCTAATAAGGTCTTTGCCTCCTTTAAAATGGCAATCTTCCAGGGCCTCAGGGGAGACAGGAATAAATTTGCTTCTACCGCTCGTTGTCCCTGAAGATTTGGCAAACCATTTTATTTCAGATGGCCATAAAATATTCTGTTCCCCCTGCATCAGCCTTTTGATGTATGGGAAAATTTCTTCATAAGTATGTAAAGGGACACGTTCTTTAAAAGCTTTATATCCTTTTATATCTTTAAAACCGTATTTTTTGCCGAACTCCGTATTTTTTGCTTCATTCAGAAGTGAGGTTAAATTTTCTTTCTGAACGTCATATGGATATTTCATGAAAAGCTCAATCTGGTGGATCCGCTTCTTCATTACCCATGTCAGTATGGAGTTGATTATTTCCAAATGCTTAAAATTTTCTTTTTAATTCAAAATGTTGACCCAGATAAACTTTTCTCACCTGAGGATCTGCTGCCAGCTCCTCTGCAGTTCCGGCTTTTAGCAGTTTACCTTCAAACATCAGATAAGCTCTGTCTGTTATCGACAAAGTTTCATTAACATTATGATCAGTGATCAATATACCAATGTTTTTTTTCTTTAGCCGGGCCACGATTTGTTGTATCTCTTCTACCGCGATAGGGTCAACACCTGCAAAAGGTTCATCTAAAAGGACAAAATGAGGGTCGACGGCCAGGGCACGCGCTATCTCTGTTCTCCGTCTTTCACCTCCGGAAAGGACCATTCCAAGATTTTTCCTCACATGGGTAAGGCTGAATTCTTCAAGGAGTGATTCCGTTTTTTCTTTTCTTTCTGCTTTGCTCATGTCACGCATCTCCAAAACAGCCATAATATTCTCTTCCACCGTAAGTTTTCTAAAAACGGATGCTTCCTGGGCCAGGTAACCAATCCCTTTTTTAGCGCGCTTATACATAGCCAGATCAGTAATATTTTTTCCTTCAAGAAAGATATCACCTTCATTGGGCTTTATCAGCCCCACGATCATATAAAAAGTGGTGGTTTTTCCTGCGCCGTTCGGACCTAAAAGACCTACAATTTCGCCTTGCTCTACTTCAATAGAAACATGATTAACTACTGTTCTTTTTTTATATTTTTTTACAAGATTCTCTGCTCTTAACTTCATGCTATTTTACTCTGTTTGATATCCTTTACGACTAATTGGATAGATCTTAATCCACGGTAGCTATTCAACTCCAACGAGAAGGCCATGTCAAAAGGTGTACCATTTTGCAAAAATTCTAATTTATCGGTCATATTAAAAGCAATGGAATCAAATTTTTTCCTTTGCCCTGACTGCTGGGCAGTAAATTTAAGATGCTTTTCATTAAGTATTTTTACTCCCTGAGCATTTATATTAGTAGCTGAAAAAACAGGAGAGAAATTCTCAGGGCCAAATGGCATCATCTGCATTAAAATATTAAAGAAATTCGTAGTTACCTGATCGAAATTTAGAGGGATATCAATTTCTACGGGTGGGATTAAAAGATCATCGGGAAGATTTTCAGCTACAATACGCTCAAATCTCTCCTGGAACATGGGTATATTTTGTACATCAAGAGTAAGTCCGGCAGCATGTGTATGGCCGCCAAATTGCTCTAAAAGATCACCGCATTCCTCTATTGCTTTATAAAGGTCAAAGCCGGGAATAGAACGTGCCGAACCGGTTGCTTTATTATTATGCTCGGTAAGGATAATAGTAGGGCGGTAAAATTTTTCAATGCAACGTGAGGCTACAATACCAATCACCCCTTTATGCCAATCATTTTTAAATAACACAGTAGATTTTGCCAGCTGTAACTTAGTGTCTGCCTCTATCATTGCCAACGCTTCTTCTGTAATGATGGCATCTACTTTCCGCCTGTCATCATTTTTTACATTAATGTTTGCAGCAAATTCTTTTACACTATCTAAATCCTGAGAAACAAGAAGCTCAACGGCAGATTTAGCATGCTTAATCCTGCCGGCGGCATTTATTCGTGGTGCAATGCCAAAAACAATATCCGTAACATCGGGGATATTTTTTGAACCGGAAACATCCAGCAGGGCTTTTAATCCAGGGCAAGGATCATCAGCTAATTTTTTTATTCCATAATAGGCAAGTGTCCTATTTTCTCCTGTAATAGGTACAATATCGGCGGCTATACTTACGGCTACATAGTCAATTAGCTCTGCCGGATCTGCAGCAGATTTATTTTTAAGCTGATACGCCTGAATAAGCTTATAGCCAATGCCACAACCGGAGAGCTCTTTGTATGGATACGGGCAGTCATTCCTCTTAGGGTCAAGGATGGCATGAGCAGGAGGCAATTCTGCGCCGGGTAAATGATGGTCACATACAATAACCTTAATTCCCAGATCAACAGCTTTTTTAATATTATTTACGGCCTTTATGCCGCAGTCAAGTGTGATTATAAGGTTGAAATGATTAGCTGCTGCATAAGCTATCCCTTGTTCTGAAACACCATATCCTTCTGTATACCTGTCTGGTACGTAATATTCTATAGAATCAGTTATTTTAGAGAGATAGCGGTATACCAATGCAACAGAAGTAGTGCCATCGACATCATAATCACCATAAACCAGTATTTTTTCCTTTGCATGCAGCACTTTAGTGAGCAGATCAATCGCTTTATCCATATCTTTCATAAGGAAAGGATCATGGAGTTGATCTAATGTGGGGCGGAAAAAGTTTTTAGCATCTGTATAATTACATATTCCTCTCTGCAAGAGAATGGATGCAGTAGGCGTGCTAACGTTTATTTCTGTACATAAATGCTGCACTTTTTCCTGGTCGGGGAGATTTTTATATATCCATCTTTTCTGCATAGGGGGGAGTTGGTTGAGGTTGACTTACAAAAATAAAAAAAGCAGCAAATGATGCTGCTTTTTAAAGATAATATTTAATTATTACTTATTCCGTGCCTTTTGAATCTGAAGATATCACTCCTTCAAGAACATCTTTTAAAGGAACACGCTGATTGTCTTTGTAAGGAACGATCCAGGCATCTTTTACACCCATCTCTCTCAGGTATTTTTTAAACACATCTGCTTCCCAATAATCTCTGAAGCGCCCTAATGTAATTCTTTGTTCACCCTTCTCAGACATTTCTCCACCAAAATTCTCATGTTGCTCAAAATATTTAGAAAGGTCCTTATTTCTAAAGGCTCCGATCTGAACTTTAAATACAACACCATCAGTAGACATGCCACCAACACCAATTTGTCCCTGCGGTTCCTTTTGAAGGTCAGCAAGTTTTGCTTTTGAAGAAGCTACCTCTGCACGCATGCCTGTAAGATCATCCTGGAGCTCACTAATTTTTGCGTCTTTGTCAGCCAGGCGAGACTGAAGGTCATTTACTTCGGTTTTTAATTGGTTTACCTGGGCTTCAGCCGCCTGCTTCTCCTCCACCAGCTCTTTTAAAAGCTCCGGATTTTTTTTGTATTCCTTTGCTCTGTTTTTCCATTCTTTCTTCTCATCTTTTGTAAGTTGAGCAAAAGAAGAATTAGAGACTACTACAAACGCCAACAGGACTATTATAAATATTATTTTTTTCATTGCAATTATAAGGTTGTCAATATACGAAAGTACCGAAAAATATGTTAATTAAGCAAACATACAAACGAGAAGTTAGTATTATTTATTGCCGGGTATATCACCGACCATATCCTCAGGTTTTACCCATTTTTCAAATTCTTCTTCGGATAGAAATCCTGATTTTACAGCCTCTTCACGTAGAGTAGTACCATTTTCATGTGCTGCTTTAGCAATTTTTGCTGCCTTTTCATATCCAATATGAGGATTTAAAGCTGTTACCAGCATTAAGCTGTTGTTTAAATGGTTCTTTATATTCTCATGGTTAGGCTCAATACCAACAGCACAATTTTCATCAAAAGAAATACAGGCATCAGCAATTAAACGAGCTGATTGAAGGAACGCCGCAGCCATTACAGGTTTAAAAACATTAAGCTCATACTGTCCCTGCATGCCGCCGGCGGTAACTGTACTGTCATTACCAACTACCTGCGCACATACCATTGTAAGTGCTTCGCACTGAGTTGGATTCACCTTGCCAGGCATAATTGATGAGCCGGGTTCATTTGCAGGGAGGTTGATTTCACCGATACCTGCACGAGGTCCACTTGCGAGCATACGAATATCATTAGCTATCTTGTTGAGACTCACAGCAAGTTGTTTAAGTGCGCCATGGCTTTCCACTATTGCATCATGTGCAGCAAGCGCTTCAAATTTGTTTTCCGCACTTTTAAAAGGTAAACCGGTAAAATCAGCGATTTTCTTTGCCACCAGTTCTGAATATCCTTTAGGAGTGTTAATACCAGTTCCTACTGCTGTTCCGCCCAGGGCAATTTCAGAAAGATGGTCAAGAGTATTTTTCAATGCTTTAATTCCATGGTCCAGCTGTGACACATAACCGCTAAATTCCTGGCCTAATGTTAATGGTGTGGCATCCATTAAGTGGGTTCTTCCGATCTTCACAATATTCATAAAATCCTGCGACTTTTTGTGTAGCGTATTTCGCAGTTGCTCTACTCCCGGAATAGTATTTTCCACCACCATCTTATAAGCGGCTATATGCATACCTGTTGGGAAGGTATCATTAGAAGACTGAGATTTATTCACATCATCATTAGGATGAACGTGAGGTTTCCCTTCTCCCAGTTTGTTGCCCTGAATAACATGTGAACGGTTAGATACGACTTCGTTTACATTCATATTGGATTGTGTTCCGGAACCGGTTTGCCAGATCACCAGAGGGAACTGATCATTATGTTTTCCTTCCAGGATCTCGTCACATACCTGGCTAATAAGATTTTTCTTTTCTTCAGAAAGAACTCCAAGCTCATGATTAGCATGAGCGGCTGCCTTTTTAAGATAAGCAAAGCCATAGATGATCTCCAGGGGCATGCTTCCTTCAGGGCCTATTTTAAAATTATTGCGTGAACGTTCAGTTTGGGCGCCCCAATATTTATCAGCGGGGACTTTTACTTCGCCCATAGTATCTTTTTCTATGCGGTAATCCATTGTGCTATAATTAAGATCTGTTAATTAAAATTTTATTTTCAACTTTTTATAAATCTCCCAAATAACGATACCTATACTTACCGAAACATTGAAAGAATGTTTAGTGCCAAACTGTGGTATTTCAATGCTCTCATCAAGAAGTGGAAGGATATCATCAGAAATTCCGGAGACTTCATTACCAAAGATAAGTGCTATTTTATTTTCTTTATCAGGTTGGAAACCTTCCAGAGAAGAGCTTTTATCGGTTTGTTCAACAGCTACTATTTTATAACCTGTTTTTTTAAGGTCTTGTATTAATTCCACTATAGAATCCCGATGGTCCCAATCTACAGATTCAGTAGCGCCAAGGGCTGATTTGTGTATTTCCCGATGTGGAGGGACACCAGTTATACCGCAAAGCCATATTTTTTCAACACGAAAGGCATCGGCGGTACGAAAGGCTGAACCTACATTATGAAGGCTCCTGATATTATCCAGAATGAAACAAACGGGTAGCTTTTCCGCTTTTTTATACTCTTCAACATCTAATCGCCCAAGGGCATCAAGGCTTAGCTTTTGCATAAGTGCAAAGTAAGGCCTTTAAAATCAGAAATCTGAAATCAGAAAACAGAAATTTTAAAGATTTTCAGATTTCCGATTTCATATTTCCGATTTCAGATTTTCCCTAGATTCCTACCATAACAAAAGCACCCCAATAAAAAGGATCCGGATATTTTTCTTTTAGTTTTTGCTGTGCTCTTCGGAAAGCCAGTTGTTTGTTATTCGTCTGCAGCCACTCTTTATAAAAAGTGCTCATCAGCTCTTGAGTAGCATCATCATCTACGCTCCACATACTCATAATTACATTTTCAGCACCGGCAATCAGGAAAGCTCTCTGCAGGCCATACACACCTTCTCCGTTCTTAATTTCTCCCAAACCAGTTTCACAGGCAGATAACACTACCAGCTCGGTATCTTCCAGGTTTAAATTCATAGCTTCATACGCTGTTAAAATCCCGTCTTGCCCGGTTGAATCAATAACTTCCCCAAAAAGAAGGAAATCTCCGGCACCAGCCAGGATTAATCCTGATCGTAGCAAAGGATTTTCCACATATTTATTCATTTCACCTCTGATATCTGTCTCCACATCGGGAAGGAAAAAACCATGTGTTGCGATATGAAGGGTACGTGGATTATTTATCTCTTTTACATATTGTTCAGTAGCCAGATCATCAAGAACTACTTTTTTCTTTACATCAGTATTTTCATAAAGCTGATTGATGTTTTCCACCTCAGTTTTTGTACCGGGAAGCATTGTTATTCCTTCCTCACCTCTCATGTAGCGCAAAAGGCCTGCCCGCATGCCTCTGGTCAATCCTCTGGTCAATTCTCTTGTAGTTCCTCCGCGAGTATTACCACGTAATGCCCCTCCTCTGGTCTGGCTGCTGTCATTTTTATCCAAATAAATGTTATAATTAGGATAGCCAATGAGATATGCTTCATTTTCATTATCCTGCTGAATATCAGATGAAAGCAAATCCTTACTGTTGGTTAGTACCCGGATGTCTATTTCATCCACCAGGTAATTTCCGGTTTGAGGATTGTAGAGGGAGAAGATACTCACCTGATTATATACACCATCTGGTGAAAAATAAATTTTACTTATGCCATTAAGATGCTGCCCGATCGGGCTCCATAATTTTTTGTATGAATGTTCATCTTTAATTTTAAATTTTATGGCATTTCGGTAATTATTGATGTAACGCTCTTCCAGAAGTTTTCCATCAGGGATCTTTATCAGGGTCGGATGTTGATCTTTATTGGTGAACATTAAAGCAGCATAATGCACCTGATCATTGAATTTTCCTCCTGCAGCAGGATCAAAATCTTTAAAGCGTATAATTTCAATGACAGCCTCACCATCTTTTAAGCTCTTTTGAATATCTTTCCAGTCTGTTTTTTTCTTCAGGTAAGTACGTGTAAACGAAGCAGATTTCCGGCCCAGGTCCTTTTCAACTGATTCAGCAATTTTTACCAGGGAATCAATTTTAGTTTCAGTTCCGGGATTTTGACCTGAATAAAGCTGCGACAATTGTTCTTTTATGGCAAGCCACTCCTCATATTGATTTATTAAAGATGAATCGCCACTGTTCATTATTGATTCCCTTACCTTACCGGTAGCATACATAATCAATGCCTTTGTATTCAGCTGATGGTTAAGCATCTTATCAAGCAGCAGTGGATTTTTTTCATGGTTGGTCACACCATAATTGTAAAAGGAATCAAATGTTCTTTTAAATTTATTAAAAAACAGATTAGCCTTTTCTTCCTCACTTAGTGCAGGGAAGTAGGCATTGATCTGGTTATAATAGTTGGAAAAAACTTCATCAAAATAGCTTTCCGTATTTTTTGCATCTTTATTAAACCAATACCAATATGAAAGTTTTTCAGCACTCTCCGCATAGGAGGGGTGTTGGGTGCCAAAAACTTTTTTTCTTGTGTTTAACGAGGTTTTCAGCTGTTTTTCTGCTTTTTTATTTCCAACCGCAAAATATGCCAGACCGAGATTATAAATATGTTTTATGTAATGGGGATCTTCTTTCCCTAAAAGTTCTTCGAGGATTTTTACAGATTCTTCATGAAGGGGGACAGCTTTTTCAGGTTGACCTGAATAGCGGTAAATACTCCCCAGGTTATTGGCATTTATAGCATAAGAGAAACTGTTTTTTCCCGCCTGCTCTTCTGAAATTTTCAGAGCTTTTTTTACAGCGGCTTCAGCTTTATCATGCTCCCCCAGGTCATTATATGCTGTTCCCATTGTTGTTAATGTCATGGCGATATAAGGATGATTTTCTCCATAAAGCTGCTTATCATGCTGTAGAACTTCTTCAAGTTCATTTAGAGCTTTTTCCTGCTGACTAAGGGAGAGATGTACCAGTGCCAAATTATTTAAAGTGCTTATATAACTTTCATTGGAAACCTCCTGAGGGTGATCCTTTAATACTTTCAGTGAGTGAGTTAGAAGCTCTTCAGCCCGGGGATATCTGGCCTGTGCGTTATACATTAAAGCAAGATTTGAGGAAATGCTGGCATAAACAGGAGATTGAGGGCCATAAAGATCCTCTACTAATGATAATGATTCAATAAATTTTTTTTCCGCTCGTGTATAGTTACCTAAAATACTGTGCAAATCTGCCTCTTTGCTTAACAGCCGGGGATAAAATTCATTTTCAGGATCTAAAGATTTTATGGCTTGGCTAATTACATTTTTTGCTTCCTCATATTGATTTAGCTTTATTAATATATCTATATGATGAACTGTAGAGTAAAAATACTGCTCGCTTGATTTACCAAATTTTTTTTCATCGCGTTCCAAAAGCTGCGAACTAAGTTTTTGTGCTTTTTTATACTGTCCCAATTCTTCATAAACCAACATTAAATTATAAAGAATATCACCATAACCAACGGTATTCACCATCCCCCGTTTATCTTTAAGAATTAGCTCCTTTTCAAAAAACGAGGCGGCATTCTCAAGATCGCCCAGCATATAGTAAGCATCTCCTATTAAAAAGTAGGTTTCCTCTAAAAGCGAATCCTGTCTTGGCTCTAATTGTGCAAGTGCTTCATTTTTCAGATTCAGTATTTTTTGGTAATCCTCTTCAGTGTATGCTTTATCCAACTGTATGTAAATATCCGGTACATTATTTTGTGCTAAAGTAATCCCGGTAATGAATGTAAAAATGATGTACAGCGAAAATCTCATATTACTTAATACTTTAACTAAACTTACGAAAATTTAGAGGTGATCTCAAATATTG
>JBPRGH010000022.1:0-13980 GCA_051418055.1 Candidatus Cyclobacteriaceae bacterium M2_1C_046
TAAAAAAGTTGCTTTCTCACTGCGCCTAATACTTTACGCATACCTACTTCTTTAGCCCTGTCCGCAGAGCGAGCTGTGGCCAGATTCATATAGTTGATACAGGCAACGATTAAAATGAGAACTGCAATAGAAATAAAGACATAGATATATTTTATATCAGCATTTCCTTCATTCGTCCATTGCACCTCGGTATCGAAATGCATATCTGTCATGGCTGTAAAAAAAGGGGTGACTTCAACAGGAGCATTGAGACGCTGAATTACTTCTGTTATAATACCCTGAAGATCCTGCTGTACATCCTCCAATACTGCAGGATCCTTTACGACAATATATGATTGAAAGGGTCTCGATTCAGGTGGCCCAAGTGCTGTCATGCTCACATCATAATTTTCCATAAAAGGTTTTAATGTTAGCATGTTTACAAGGTACTTCGGCCGTATATGTGAACCCGAAGGATAATCATCCATTACTGCAGATACAGTTAATTCAATTTCTTTGCCATTAGTGATGAATGAATGTTTCAGGCTTAACCCTTTCCCGATAGGATCCTCATCTCCAAATAATTGCTTTGCAGCCGATTTTGAAATAACAATATTATTTGCCTTTTCCAGAGCTTTATCTTTGTTTCCTTTAATTACAGGAAAATGCAAAACCTCCTGAAAACTGGCATTTACCCAATAAAGCTCCTCCGTTAAAATTATTTTATCTATTGCTTTATAATGCAGAGAGGTTGGCATTCCATACCACATTAATCCGGTGCCCGCTTCCACTCCCTCATACTTATCTACCAGGTACTGAACCCAACCGGCAGGGACTTGCGTCATGTGATTTGAACCTGCATTCTCTTCTTTTACGGTTAATCCAATGCGATATGTCTTTTCACTCTTAGGATGAACCTGATCAAAAGATAATTCATCATGTACGTAGAGAAAGATAAGAATGGCTGCGAAAAGCCCAACGGAAAGACCTAAAACATTAATGAAGGTGTACCCCAGGCTATTCTTAATATTCCTTAAGGTAAGGCGCAGGAAATTGGATATCATTATCGTGGGTTTAGATAATCAATATACGAAATTTTATATTTTTCGTTACTATCTTCCCATTAGAAGTTTATAAGTTGGTTCTTTGTTCCTGGTTCCTGGTTCCTGGTTGGTGGTTAGTTTTTAGGTATTTAATTGCCCAATGCTCGAAAAGATATTGGCAGTAGGCAAAAATTTACCTGCTGCCAATTATTTTTATTACTGTATATTCCCCTGGGCAAGGATTACATCTAATTCAGAATTCGATTTATGCACTTTGATATGACCCGGATAAATGATTAAATCTGAATAATTAACAGCAAGTCCGTCATCAAAATTATCTACTTCCGTAAAACCTGATCCGGATTCGACAGAGTTTAATGAAATAACTACCGGACCACCTGTGGAGACGCTATTTTGATGTATATGTGCCGGGTGTGAAGAACCATCAGCTACTCCTGCTACTTTAATTAATACCAGTGTGGTACCATCATTTCTTTCATAAAATGTTGCTACCCCGGCAACACCTGAACTATTAACTTCATTAAGTGCAAATTCTGTCGAATTCCCGGTAAATTCATTAGCACCTATATCACCTGCAGCTATTACTGAAAGATCGTCAGCGCTTCTATGTACATTAATATGGCCTTTATATTCGATCAGCTCACTATAGCTGATTGCGGTGCCATCATCCAGCTGAGCTACATTAGTCCGTGTCCATTCACCCTCAATTACATTTAATGTAATAGCAATAGGGCCACCTATGGCTACTGAATTATCATGAATATGATTTGGATGTGCTGTATCGAAAGAACCGAAATATTGAATTTCAACAAGGGTTTCGCCATTTTCCCTTTCCTTAAAAGCCACATTTGCTAAAGCATCATTTGGATTTTGGGGATCAAAAAGCTGATAAAATTCTGCATTTCCTGTTAGTGCATTTTGTCCCATATCTCCCTGAGCCAGTAAAACATCTAATTCTGTTTCGCTTTTATGTACATTAATATATCCGTCAAAATTCGTTAATTCTTCAAAACCTATTGAATTGCCTGCATCAGTCTGAGTAATTATTGTTTCACTCTGTCCTGTTGAACCATCTACAGGTGTCAGTGAAATAGCTATATCACCTCCCATCGATGCCGTACCCTGATGAATATGTGCCGGATGTGTATTTCCAGCTGTTGTCCTGGACATTATCAGCCTTACCAAAATAGAGCCATCATTACGTTCTGCAAATAAAGCCATCCCCTCAATATCTGAACCATCAACCTCAAATAGCGGAAAACTTACTTCATTTCCGGTAAAACCTACCACATCATCATCATCATCGCATGATGAAAAAGATATTAAACCTACAATTAGAAAAAGATAAAGAATATTCGCCCTCATAATCATGTCCATTTATAGTTACCCTTCTAACTCTAAATAATCAATGGCGAAAAAATGTTATTAAAAATTACTGATAAATTTTCTGCTCCTGAAGCACCTTTATTCCTACGCCATAAGGTACATTACAATAACACAACTGCTTATTACAGAAACAAAATAAATTAAAGAATACGCAATCTTTTTAATCATCTCAACAAATCATTTATAATGTCAAAAAAATAACATTGAGATATACAATTTTGGAAGGCATTAGTTTATTGAAAAGGATAAAAAAAGTCTATATATAGCAAAAGCCCCGTAGCAGATAATATCCTACGGGGCTTTCTTTATTAACCTCTTTTTATGCTTTTATATATGGATCACCTCTCCATATGCAGCTGCAGCAGCTTCCATAACAGCTTCAGACATTGTAGGGTGAGGATGAACAGTTTTAATGATCTCATGACCTGTGGTTTCCAGTTTTCTTGCTGCTACAACTTCAGCAATCATCTCTGTAACATTAGCACCTATCATATGAGCGCCAAGCCATTCGCCATATTTCGCATCGAAAATAACTTTCACAAAACCATCTTTCGCACCTGCAGCACTTGCCTTACCAGATGCACTGAAAGGAAATTTGCCAACTTTTATTTCATAGCCGGCTGCTTTCGCTTTTTCTTCAGTAAACCCTACAGAGGCGATCTCCGGACTACAATAAGTACACCCCGGCACATTATTATAATCCAGTGGCTCAGGATTTTGACCTGCTATTTTCTCTACACAGATAATACCTTCCGCTGATGCTACGTGAGCCAGCGCCGGTCCCATCACGATATCACCAATAGCATACACACCATCAATATTAGTTTTGTAGAAAGGATCTACCAGTACCTTCCCTTTATCCTGCTTAACACCAGTTTCCTCGAGTCCAAGATTTTCAAGGTTTGTAGTTATTCCTACAGCAGAAAGCACTATATCGCAATCTATCTGCTCCTCCCCTTTCTTTGTTTTTACAGTTACTTTACAGCCCTTGCCTTTTGTGTCAACCTTTGTCACTTCACTGGAAGTCATTATCTTCATTCCGGCTTTTTTGAATGTTCTTTCAAGCTGTTTTGAAACATCCTCATCCTCCACAGGAACAATCCTCGGAAGGAATTCAACAATAGTTACTTCAACACCCAGTGTACTGTAGAAATAGGCAAATTCAACACCAATGGCCCCTGAACCTACAACTACCATCTTCTTTGGAAGTTTATCCAAAACCATGGCCTGACGATAACCAATGATCTTCTTTCCATCTATCGGAAGTGCGGGTAATTCACGAGAGCGGGCTCCCGTTGCCAGCATTATATGATCAGCGCTGTATTCAGTAATTTTACCCTCTGAATCCTTTACCTCTACCTTTTTACCTTTTTTCAGCTTACCGGTACCCATTATGGCATCGATCTTATTCTTTTTGAACAGGAAATTAATCCCTTTGCTCATGCCATCTGCCACTCCACGGCTTCTTTTGATCATTCCATCAAAATCGACGCTGGCATCCTTTACATTAATACCATAGTCGCTGGCATGCTGGATATATTCAAAAACATTTGCGCTCTTTAATAAGGCTTTGGTAGGGATACAACCCCAGTTCAGACATATACCTCCTAATGATTCACGCTCTACAACTCCTACTTTCATTCCAAGCTGTGAAGCACGAATGGCGGCAACATATCCACCGGGCCCGCTACCAATAACTATCAGATCATATTTTTTTGACATAGTAAATGCATTTTTAACCGGTTGCAAATTTAACCCAAATGACTTTACAAAAAAATGATTAGGGGATGAGCTTGTATAAAGGTGTTTATATAATATTTTAAAAATTAAGCTAATTACAGTAACAATATCCCTGTAAAATGATTAAAATTGATAATTTTGAATCTTTCATTCAACTTAACCGATAATTCATGAAACTACTTGAAGGAAAAACAGCTTTAATAACAGGAGCCTCAAAAGGAATAGGAAAAGCCATTGCTGAAAGATTTGCTGAGCATGGTGCTAATGTTGCATTCACCTTTTTATCGAGTGTAGAAAAAGGGCAAGCGCTGGAGAAAGAACTGGAAAAGTTTGGTGGCAAAGTTAAAGGCTATAGATCTGATGCCTCAGATTTTGCTGCTGCAGAACAATTGATAAATGATGTAGTCAATGATTTTGGTTCGTTGGATATATTAGTAAACAATGCTGGCATTACACAGGATAACCTGCTAATGCGAATTACAGAAGAAAGCTGGGACCAGGTGATCAACATAAACCTTAAAAGCTGCTTCAATACGGTTAAGGCTGCAACAAGGACATTCATGAAGCAGAAAAGCGGCTCGATTATAAATATGTCATCCGTTGTCGGTATTAAAGGAAATGCCGGCCAGGCAAATTACTCTGCATCTAAAGCCGGTATTATTGGATTTACAAAATCTGTCGCTCTTGAGTATGGATCCAGAAATATACGATGTAATGCCATTGCCCCGGGATTTATTGAAACAGAGATGACGGATAAGCTGGATGAAAAAACAGTTCAGGGATGGAGAGATGCTATTCCATTGCGCCGTGGTGGAAAACCGGAAGATGTAGCGGATGCCTGTGTGTTCCTGGGAAGCGATCTTTCTACCTATGTTACGGGCCAGGTGATCCAGGTTGACGGGGGTATGTTGACGTAGGAGTTTAGTTCAAAGTTTAAAGTTCAAAGTTTAAGGTTTAAAGTTTAATTCTTTACTCTGTACCCTATGCTCCATGCTCATACTCAATATTCTATGCTCTTTGGCAATTAAGTTCAGAGTTTAGTAATTAATCTCTCTTAGAATTCTAATCGTTTTTTCCAGCATATCATCATCAAAATCGAGATGGGTAACAAAACGTATTTCATGCTTGCCAAAGGGAACAGCAAGTATTCCATGGGATTTTAGTATCTCAAGGAATTTTACTGAAGTTTGTCCACCCGCTAATTTAAAGATGACAATATTAGTTTCTACCGGCAGCACCTCTTCTACAAATGCTCTTCCTTGCAAAGCCTCCGCCAGTTTTTCAGCCTTTAAATGATCCTCTCTTAATCTTCCCAGATGATTATCCAGTGCATAGATCCCTGCAGCCGCCAGATATCCCCCCTGGCGCATGCCTCCACCAAAAACTTTACGCATTCTTCGTGCTTTTTTTTCAAGCTCTTTTTTTACGAGTAAAACAGAGCCCACAGGCGCTCCTAACCCCTTCGATAAACAGATGGATATCGTGTCGAAATGCTTCCCATACTCTGCTGCATTATCACCTGTAGCAACTAATGCATTAAATACCCTTGCGCCATCGAGGTGAAGCTTTAAACCTTTATTTCTGCATAGCTCACTGATTTTCGCTATTTCATCGAGCGTATAGCAGCTGCCGCCTGCTTTATTTACTGTATTTTCCAGCTCAACAAGAGTAGTAGCTGGAAAATGTATATCATCGGCATTTATATTCTCTTCTATATCCTGTACAGATAATTTACCACGATCACCTTTTAATAGCTTAAATGACAGTCCGCTATTTCCGGCAGCCCCTCCGCCTTCATATTTATATATATGCGAGCCCTCATAGCAGATCACCTCATCGCAATGATTGGTCAATATATTGATCCCAATTTGATTTGTCATAGTGCCGGAAGGACAGTAAACCGCGTGATCCATACCAAACATTGCCGCACATTTCTCCTCAAGTTTTGTAATAGTAGGATCTTCCCCGAAAACATCATCACCTACTTCAGCTTTCATCATAGCCTCCAGCATAGGTTTTGTAGGTTTTGTTACGGTATCGCTTCTTAAATCAATGATCATTGGTACAAGATTTAAAGTATTAGATTGTCAGATAAATATTATCAAATATGACTGGTTCAACAAATTTAATAGGGATGCAGTTAAAGACAATATAAAATGTCAAACAAATGGAAAAGTTAAATTTTGATCATATTACACTTGTTATAGTCACTGCATCAGTTTCTTACATTGCCATAATTGTTTTAGTTAGACTCTATGGATTGCGAAGTTTTTCTAAAATGTCCAGCTTTGATTTTGCCATGACAGTAGCAATAGGCTCCATGGTAGCATCTGCTTCTATAAGCACTAAGCCTTTACTAGTAGAAGGCGTTGTAGGCCTTGGCACTATTTTTATACTACAAGCCGTTTTTGGCTACTTCCGGAGCAGGTCTAAAAAATTTCATAATCTTATTGATAATACTCCTATCCTCCTAATGGTGGATGGTTTTATACTGGAAAACAATCTTGAAATATGTCAGGTAAGCAAAGAAGATCTATATGCAAAACTGAGAGAAGCCAATGTATATAAGTTTTCACAGGTAAAAGCAGTGATAATGGAGACAACAGGTGACATTTCTGTTATACATGCAGAAGACAACCTTCCTATTGAAAAAGAATTGCTCGAAGGGGTGATGAGGTGAACATGCTAATGATTAAACGGAATTAATTTTCTTCATAAATCATTATCATAATATAAATTAGAAATGCCCCGGATCATTAATTTGCGCATTTTTTCATTTTAAAATATCCCTTATAATTTTCAGATGATGATTAGTATGGATAGCTAAAAATTTAATCGAAGTATCAAGCTTTAAAGCACCAAAATAGGGATGAATGAAAAAGCTTTTTGGTGGTAAAGTCTTAATTTCTTTTATTTGATTTTTAGCCAACTCAACCTGCTTTATAAGATCCTCTTTTAAAACCTCCCCCGGCGATACAACACTTTTTGGGGCCCTTCCCTTTCCTCTGGGAATATGTCCAGTGAATAGAATATATAATTTAATTAAATTAAAAGAACCCTTATATTCCTGAGGATTGGAATTTTTCAACGTATGGCATACTCCATTAATTACCCTAAGTGAATGATCAATATGCCAACTAACAGGTTTTTCAGATACGGCTAAATTTAATTTATCCGAATACTGGAGCTTATCTTCTAATTCTTGAATCTGATTCAACAGAGTATCATACTTTTTCACAAGCTAAATTTAAAATATTTTAATTAGTAAAGATGGTTAACATGCTCTTTTCTATTTCAAAATAAGATATATAAACAAAAAGTTGCCAGAGCAATTATTATTAAAGATCATTTTCATCTTTTGAAATAGTTTACCCTTGGAAATAGTGAGGAGGAAGCTCCTTTCGGTATTAGGAATTCGTTCGTCTGATAAGCCTTGGCGCCGGGATGTTGTTTTTAGAAGGGTGTGAGAATCTTGGTGAGTTGTGGCAGCGACAACCTATAATTGAGGTCGATTCATGGCACCAGGAGGTTGGCTTTGATTTTTTAAGAGAAGCTTTATTTAAAAAAATAATTTATTCCATGAACTGGCAATTATACCTAAATTTTATATTAGCTCTTTTAGCACTAATCAATCCTATCACACGATTACCTCTATGGAAGGAGATGACCGGGGATACTGAAAGAAAAGCAAGAAAGCAAATAGCCGTTTATGTTGTTTTTACTGCATTATTGATCCTACTGATCTTTTTATTTACCGGCCATTATATCTTAAGCTTTTTTGGCGTAGACCTTTCTGTGTTTAAATTTGGTGGTGGAATTCTTCTCTTAATAAGCGGAATCGCAATGGTCAATGGTTCTATGACTAAGCTTGAAAATCGCAAAGAAGAAGGCGACCTTAAGCAGAAAGCTAAAAAAAGATTTAATAAAGTGGTAGTGCCACTGGCTTTTCCATTACTAGCTGGCCCTGGAGCAATAACTACTGTCATTATTTATGGTAGCAAGGCTGAAGGGTGGATAGATTATACCATGCTCTCTGCAGTTGTGGTTATTACACTTCTGATTATTTTAATCTTCTTTTTTACATCAAATATTGCCGAAAGAAAAGTAGATGATACTGTTTTTTCAGTACTTATAAGGGTATTTGGCATATTGGTTGTAGCTATTGGAAGCCAGTTTATAGTTGAAGGTTTAGGAGAGGTTTTTCCTGCCTGGCTTGAAGCCGCCGAAAGATCTGATATAGAAGATAATTCAACAGAAGTATCTGAATCAGAAAAATAAAAATTAAACCCCTGGCCTATTATTATAAACCAGGGATTTAATTCATTTATTAATCTTATTTATCTTTTACTGCAGGTGTAGGAAATTCTGGAGCACTAATTTCCACATGCTCATCATCTATAAGTTTCATAACCTCTGCAACAGCACGCTCCAATTGAGGATCTCTTCCCTTTGCAAGAGATTGTGCATCTTGCCTAACAGCTATATCAGGAGCTACCCCTTCATTTTCAGCAATCCATTCATTTTTGGCTGGGTCGAAAATTGCGTTATCAGGGGCGGTTAAAGCACCTCCATCAACCAATGCATAATGTACTGATGATTTCACCAGCCCTCCCCATGTTCTTGCACCAATAAGCTGCCCGGCATTCTGTTGTCTGAATACCCATGGAAAGAAATCCCCTCCTGAGCCAGCCATTTCATTTATCAATAAAACTTTTGGTCCTAAAATGCCTGCAGGCATCACACCCGGTTTTCCTTCAGGAACTTCATTGGTGTATGCCGCTCGTAAACTTCGCGTCATCAGGTCTACCATGTAATCATCCAATAAACCTCCTCCATTGAATCGCTCATCAATTACAGCTCCTTTTTTATCCTGCTGGGCAAAGAAATATCTGTTGAAAGAAACAATTCCCTGCCTGCTGGTATTTGGTACCCAT
This sequence comes from Candidatus Cyclobacteriaceae bacterium M2_1C_046, assembly GCA_051418055.1. Classification (GTDB taxonomy): domain Bacteria; phylum Bacteroidota; class Bacteroidia; order Cytophagales; family Cyclobacteriaceae; genus JBPRGH01. Next base: position 9,104 of record JBPRGH010000022.1, read on the forward strand.
ACATAAGCCAGCTGTCCGTTTGAAAGACTGTCTACAAGGCGTCTGTTGTTTTCGACCCATGCTCTTTGACGAAGAGCATATTCACTTCCAATAGGTTTTACAGTCTCTCTCCATGATCCTTCAAATTGCGGGGAGCTGTTGATATGCAGTATCGTCTGCTTATTAAGTGTCCCATCCAAAAATTTGTAAGGATTATCACGAGCCGTTAGTTCTTCACCATTTATTCCAACAAGATAATATCCTTCTTTTATATTTATGCCAGGTTCATCCAAAGGACTCGTCAACCCAGGATTCCAGCTCTCTGTTGTATATATTTCACTTATCTTCCATCTGCCATTTTCAGCTGTCAGATCAGCACCTAATAATCCAACTTTTGAATTTTCCACTTCGGGATAATCGCCTCCAAAAACAAAACTATGCCCTACTGACAGCTCACCATTCATCTGATCCAGAACATAGGTCAGGTCAGCTCTGTGTTTAATATAAGGAACAAGTGGAGCATATCTGGCATAGACAATATTCCAATCTCTTCCGTGCATATTCGGATCATAAAAATAATCACGCTCATATCGCCATGCCTCCTCAAACATCTGTCTCCACTCTTTCTCTCTATCCAGCTTCATTTGAAGATTTATGGTAAGGTTTTTCACATCACCTCCTCCGGGTTTAGATGTTTCCAATACTTTCCAGCCCCCATTAATTTTAGCCAGCATTTTCATGCCATCAGTAGAAACTGAGATATTTGATGCTTTGGTTACAAATTCTTTTGGCTCTCTTTCTTCAAGCGAAAATTTCTGAAGTGTTAATCCATTGGTATTAGGTACATGTTCAGCAAGAAAAACGGTACCTTTTGGACCACTTATTAGGTAGCGGTAATCCCTCTCCGGAACCGGTAGAGGAATTGTTCGCCGATCCATATTATCAAAATGAATTACTAATTCATCTGATTTATCCTCTTCTGCATTTTTATTATTTTTCTTTTTCTTTTCATCCTCTTTCTTTTCACCGGATTCATTTTTTTCGGGAGTCTCTTCATCACTTCGAAGCTTGAATGGAGACGGATCTTCTTTATTCAGATTTATGACATATGCTGCATACTCAGGACTGGCATTCATAGAACTTGTGTTTGTCCAACCTGACCCTAAAGCCACATCTGTACTTGCCAAAAAATAAAGATGTTTTTTATCCTGATCCCATATCGGGGAAAAGGAATCTGCAAAAGGATTTGTAACGTCATATACTTTATCTTCTTTCTGAGACCAAACCTTTACTCCTCTAAGTTTATTAGGTCCTGACTTAGCATAAGCCAGCCATTTTGAGTCCGGTGACCAGGTTAGCCCTAAGGATCCTCTTTCAATATTCAAACCTCCTGTATCTATAGTTTTTATGTTTCCTGATTCAATTTCAAGCACCCTAACCCTCACATCATCATCTGTAAATGCAATATATTTCCCATCGGGCGACCATGTTGGTTCCCACGCCATTTTTGAAACACCAATAGGTATTTGTCTTGGTTCTGTAAGTCCTTTTTGAGATGCTATCATCAGCATATATTCTGCTCCGCTTGCATCTGAAAACCAGGCGATCTCATCTCCTTTTGGTGACCATATAGGTGCACGGTCAGCTACTCCTGAGCTTTCAGTAATATTCCTTACATCACCATGTTCAACAGGTACGGTAAATATATCTCCCCGGGAGCCCATTATTGCTCTTTTACCTGTTGGTGAGAGTGAGGCATAATTAATACTTTTACTTACATCCTCCCATTTTGTTTCAGCCCAGGGAAAATCTCCGGTAAGATCAATTTCCAGCTGATCAACTTCTTTTGTATCTGGATCAAGTAAAAAAAGATAACCATCACGTTCAAATATTAAATTATTCTTCCCTGCCAGCCATTTTATATCTGATCCGGTAAATTTAGTGATTTGCTCCAGGTTACCGTTTTCAGGAGTATAGGCCCAGATATTCATTACAAAATCACGATCGGATAAAAAGTAAATTGTCTCATCTAACCATAAAGGCTGGATATCAGTTGTTCTTTCGTTTGGTAATAAAGTTTCTGAATGTGTTTGTGGGTCAAGGATAATCAAGGGTGTATTTTGCCCACCTCTGTAGGCCCGCCATTCGCCATCCCAACGGCTTACCCGGTCAATAACAATTTGATCGCCAGCCGGTGAAAAGGCGCCATCTGTACCCCATTGAGAGGATAATAAAGTTGCAGGTCCACCCTCTATAGGAATAGTCCATAGTCGATCAAAAGGTTTAGGGGCTGTTTCTCTTGATGTAGCATAGAGAATGTTCTTGCCATCGGGGGTCCAGCCGCGAACTCTCGCCGGACTGGGATGCCAGGTAAGCCTTTCAGGTGTGCCTCCTTCAACAGGAACAATATAAATGGCATCAGACCCAAAGCGGTTTGAGCTGAAGGCGATCAATTTACCATCCGGTGAAAAATGCGGATCCTTTTCAACAGCAGGAGTACTGGTAATCCTTAATGCCTTTTTATTGTTGTTTTTGCCGGTGATCCATATATCACCTCCAAAGGTAAATACGATGTGGTTATCACTGATATCCGGTTGCCTCAGCAGACGGGTTCCCTGCGCACAAACCGTTGAAGTAAATGTGGAGGTGAAAATTACCAGGAGCAATAATGCAAATGGTTTTAAAGATGACAAGCTCATTTCTTTTTATTTTTTAATTATATGCATTTATGATACTCTTAAGATAGAGAAAAAGAAAATATTAAGAAATATGAAAATTCAATACTTTTTCCTAATTTGAGTAGATATGGCATAAAAGTATAGCTTTTGGCTTTAATGAGATGAAATTCATTCAAAAGAATTTTCTTTATACTCTGTTAATAATATTCACTTCAGCTTGTGTTGCTAATTACGCTTCTTTAACTACTTTTAATAAATTACCCTCCCCTGAAGAACAATGTAAAATACTGGCCAAAAAAAGAACAGAGACAAAACCAAAAAGAAAAATCCCAAGAAGAATTAAAAATTCGGAAGAAACCACAACCAACACAAGTAAGAAAACTAATTTCCATATAGATGCAGGTGAACCACAACATCCTGTTTCGGATATAAACCTAAATGAAGTTTTATCTACTTCAGATATTACTTTTAAACCGGCTGAGGATCCAATTCACCCAAAATACAGAAAAAAAGAAGAAGCTGAAGCTAAAGTATTTAAAGTAAACCCAGTTATAGCGGCAGAGGAAGAAACTAAAACACCATCTTTCACATTTAAAGCCGATTCTTCTTTTGAATATGATGCCATACCAGCTATACTAGGTATATCAGGTATATTAAGTTTGATAGGACTTGGTATTTTTCAAAAACAATCAAAAATGATCTCCGACTGGGGAGTACAAAATCCCTGGACAACCCGAATTTTATTAACAGGTGCCCATTTAGCCACTGCTTACTGTTGCGTTACAATTGGTAATCAAATGGCTTCAGAGGGAGTTTTCTTTTCAGAAAATTTTAGGAATACTGCTTTAATAATTGGTGGGGCTTCAGTTTTATTATATCCTATGCGAAAATCGGATATTAAAATTTTTCAGGGTTCATATATGACCAGAAAGATACATGACCTGGCACTTTTTGCTTCAGGTGCTGCTTTAGTTCTTTCTTTCTCCAATGCATATAAACCGGCCGATTCATATTTAAAATTTGTACCTGAAACGCAGATCACTGCGAGTAATTCAGAAACTGTTTATACAAATGTTTTTACAGATCCCAAGCAGGGTGAGCCCAAGAAAGGAATGAAGACATGGGAAAAAGTAGTGCTTACTGTATTAGCTGTAGCAGTATTTGTAGTTTTAGGGTTTGGTGTTGGAGCCCTGGCATGTACAATTGCCTGCAACGGATCTGAGGCTTTAGCTTTGATTGTATTTAATGTAGGTTTAGCAGGCTTAATCCTGCTACTAATAACAGCATTAAAAGGGATTTTCAACCGGCCCTGGAAGAAAAAAGAGGATGTTCAGGCTGAACCAGCAGTATAACAAAGGCTTAGGATTTCTTATTCTCATTACTGTTCAAAGACCAATCATAATCTTTATAATCAATATCTGCACCTGGATTAATTTCTACATCTGAAAATTTATTCAGGTAATTAATAACGGTTCCTTCTTTTGTAAAATCCCCCTTAAACCAGCTAAAGATCTTTGAAATTTTTATCTGGTCCGGAGAAAGCTCATTTTCACCTGATTCATTTAGAAAAAACTCTGCCTGATCATCAAGCTGCTCATCAAGCTTTTCTGCGGTATAAGCCTCATCACGTAACTTAGGGCAGGAAATAGATGCACAATTTACGGCAAAATGTATCCGGGGCTCATCCATATTCCTGAGGATATTATGCTCTACATCATTGAGACTTAACTCTTTATTTCCTATATTAATATATTCCACAGTAAAAACATCCCTAACTGTAGGTATTGAAAGTTTTGGTCCTATGTCTTTTATGCTCTCTACAGGGTAATTATCAATTATCAGCTTTACTACAAAAGCGTTATAGACATTTAGCCAGTAAGCCATTTTCTCATCTTCTTTCCATTCATCATCCGGTGGTGTATTCTTTAGGGTTTGCAGGTAATCATTGAGTTTGGCAGAATCCTTAATAAATCCTTTATAATCTACCCAACCGTCTGGTGTAACATACTTCTTTACCAGCTGATCCCACTGCTGATGAGAAGGAGCTTCTTTATCTGAATTAAATTTTGGAGCATCACCGGTACCCAGGCATGAACTGAAAATGAATATAAAGCTCAGTATTATCAGATTTTTACAGATCATGTTGGTTCTTTGTTCTTGGTTCTTGGTTCTGTGTTCTTGGTTCTTGGTTCTTGGTTCTTGGTTCTTGGTTCTTGGTGC
>JBPRGH010000023.1:0-2245 GCA_051418055.1 Candidatus Cyclobacteriaceae bacterium M2_1C_046
ATTATTAGAAAAATCAAATCTTAAGATTGTAACGAATCAGGCTAAAATTTCTCTATTAGATAAGTGACTTAGTTTTAAAATGAGAATAAATGTTTTTCAAAAAGAGGATCAATTGCTTATAATTGGTTTGATTTTAGATTACAATAATAGGTACAGCAAATAATTTTATCATTTACATACGGCTAATAGAATCTGAACATATCTTATTTGATTTACTGAACAAATAAAGCTGAAGGCCTTCACTTATTTGTAAGTCACCATAGATAATAAAGATCAAATTAGTTAAATAATCTTAAGGAAGCCCCGGAATACATGATCGAGAATAAGGAAAAGTCTAAAAAGGTATTAATTGTTGAGGATGATATCCTCCAGCAAATTATTCTGGAACAGATGGTGACTTCAATGGGACATACCGTCCTTGCAAAAGTATCTAAAGGGACGGAAGCTATTAAATCTGCCCTCCGTCTGGATGCCGTTGATCTCATTTTAATGGATATCAAGCTTTCAGATAATATTGACGGTATTGAAGCTATGAGTAAAATCAGGAAGTCATCAAATGTTAAGGTTATCTATGTTACCGGAAATACTGAGCCCCAAAACGTTGAAAGGGCAAAAAAGACAGACTACGTCGCTTTTCTTTCAAAACCGGTTGACAAAAATCTGCTTGCAAAAGCTTTAGAAGATGCCTTTTAGTAACAATTATTAGCTCTTAGCCGGAAATCCCCCTTTTTTATTCCTCTTTACCCATCTTTTTGCGTGTCCTTATTAACAGTTTTTAATTTGAGAATTGCTCAAATTGTTTGAAATTGCTAATTAATTGATATCACTACCGAGAATGGTATTATTAGCCTTTAAATGACCAAGTTATGGGTATATCCGAAAATTTCCTGGTGAATACCAAGTCCTTTGATCCGATCATAGAGGCATTGATATCCCTATCTGAACAGCCTGAAACTATTTCTGATACCACTCTTGAAAAAATGGGCTACGACAATCCCAGTGACTTACTGGTACTTCATGTACTAAGAGGACTGGATATTATCAACCAAGACAAAACGCCCGGCGAACTGTATTACAAGATGGTTGATCCCGACCATACAAAAGAAGCTATTGCCGAGGGAGTAATCAAAGGATATGAGGACCTTTTTCATCAGAATTATGAAGCCCATAAATTGCTGCCCGGCGAGCTTCAGGAAGAGTTGAAGGATTATTTTGATGGCAAAAAGACGGATCTGATCATTAAATATATTGCCAATACCTTCCACAAACTGGTTTCCTATGCAGGATTACAAAATGTGGAAAAAGCCCGGGATAAAATGCTAGGTAAAGAACCAGGCAAAGAAAAAGAGACAGAAAAGGAATTCAGCAAAGCAGAGAATACGGTCAGCGAAGCCGGTAATAATGGAAATTCTTCTCCCGATTACAGGGCTGCCGCGGATCAAGAAGAGATTAGCAGCAGAAGTATTGAAGAAATCCTTTTTGGAGATAAAAGAACGGAATCAGAAGAAGACAACGCTGACAGTTCTTCCGAAAAACCCTCTTCCGAAGCTTCTACAAGTGAAGCTGAAAGTGATACTAAATCCGCATCTGACGAGGATATCAAGGAGACTAATGGGGATACCATAGATGAACAATCTGAGTCTGAATCCGAACCCGAACTTGAGTCTCGACACGAATCAGGACCGGAGCCGTCTGTGATAGATGAAGAAGTATCACAAGAGGAGCCTGAAAAGGAAGCCATCCCGAAAGACGAGTCCACGCTATCAAACCTTAATATGTCTGACAAACGTGTTCAGAAAGCGTTTGTTAAAAGAGGTGAGCTGCAATATAAACTGGAGCGCTTTGAAGACGCCCTGGAATCCAGCGAAGAGATCATCGCCTATTTTGATGATGCCGAAGAGGAGTTTTTAAAGAAGGCTGTTTCTAACGCCGTCATAAGACGGGTCAAACTGGTAAAAAAACTTGGACAGGATCACAAGCTGCTGCCTGCTCTGAATGAAGTTATCAGAAGGTTTGCCAATGCTGATAAGCCTGAATACTACGAGCAGGCATCTAAAGCGATGCTGCAGAAGGCAGAATTGCTCGAGAGCAGAGATTATGACCGGCAGGATCTGCTTCCACTCTATAATAGTATTATTGACAGGCTGGAACACGAGACAGATCCTTATGTTCAGGAAAAGGTCAATGAAATTTTCATCAGAAGACTTAAACTTCTAAACCGTGCCGATGATAAGTCAGAGTTTCT
>JBPRGH010000024.1:0-5880 GCA_051418055.1 Candidatus Cyclobacteriaceae bacterium M2_1C_046
ATGTTGAAAAAGGAATTAAGGATTACGAAGAAAAGATTAAACAGCAAAAACAAAGACATTTAGTTCGGTTAGCCGAGGAATATAATATGGAACTTATTAAAAAATCGTTAGTTTCGATTAATTAAAAAACTGTCATGGGTAGCGGGTGGATCCACTGATGCCGCATTAAATTAAATTCATTACGAGCGTAGCAATCTGTTGATTAAAATTAAAGATTGCTTCGTCGGCACGAAACATTTACAAAAAAAGTAAGTTACTTTGCCTCCTCGCAATGACGTGTTAAAATCCACCACCTGTTGCCGTCATTGCGAGCGAGTGATCAACTGATGTCGCATGAGTGGAGTTCTCTACGAGCGAAGCAATCTGTTCATCAGAAAGAAGGAACTAATGAAAAAGATTATAAGCATAATAGGAGCAAGGCCTCAGTTTATCAAATATGCCCCCTTAAGCCTGGAGTTGCAGGGAAAATGTGAAGACATAAGCATTCACAGCGGACAGCATTATGATAAGGAAATGAGCGACATATTTTTTGAGGAGCTGAAGATCCCTGAGCCTAGATACTTCCTGGAAAGTGGCAGCGGAAGCCATGGCGTGCAGACGGGTAAAATGCTTGTTCAGCTTGATCCTATACTACTTGAAGAAATGCCGGATGCGGTAATAGTTTTTGGTGATACAAACACTACTGTGGCCGGCGCTTTATCTGCTGCTAAACTAAATATCCCTTTAATCCATATTGAAGCCGGCTTACGCAGTTTTAACAGGGAAATGCCCGAAGAATTAAACAGGATAGCAACGGATCATCTTTCAAACCTGCTTTTCGCCCCGACAGATGAAGCGGTAGAAAACCTCAAAAAGGAAGGAATAGCAAAAAATATTGAAAAGACAGGCGATCTAATGGCCGATAGTCTACGTATCGCCACGGAATATATCAAAGAAAAAGATCTCCCTAATCCATTTAATACACCTTATTACCTTGCTACCATTCACAGAAATTATAATACTGATAATATTGAGCGGCTTTTAGAGATTGTAAAAAGATTAAATGACCTGGATCATCCGGTTATATTTCCTATGCACCCCAGGACACGGATCCTGCTTGAGAAAAATAATATTGATATCACAGATTATAAAAACCTGGAGATAACAAAACCTCTTGGGTATTTCAGTTTTATAAATGCCATGTATCATGCCAGTGCTGTTATAACCGATAGTGGCGGCATACAGAAAGAAGCATATATGCTAAAGAAACCCTGTATCACATTACGTTACGAAACAGAATGGGTAGAGACGTTAGAAGGCAACTGGAACATACTTGCCGGAAATAAACTTGATAAGATCCAGGAATATCTGAAAAAGGAGAAAGGGCAGTATCATGAGGATGTGTATGGAGATGGGTATGCTGGTAAGCAAATAGCCGAGAGAGTTTTATCATTTTTGGAATGAAATTTATCATCGACTCTGTGCCCCATGCTCTTTGCTCTATGCTACTTATGGTGATGGATATGCAGGCAAGAAGATTGTAGAGAAAATTTTATATTTTATGGATTAGGAAATTTTACCCAGGCTTATTTTGCCTAATGCCAATTGCCTACTGCCGAAGTATATTTCGCTCTTTGCCCCATGCTCTTTGCTACTAATGGTGATGGTTATGCGGGTAAGAAGATAGCTGAGAGGATTATCTTTTTTAGTTTAGAAAAGAAATTATACAAGCAAACTATTTATTCCGGGACCCCTCGATAGATTTACCTAAAGAACTTATTAGAGACACCTTAATAATCACTGAAACACCTCAATGAAGAAGCTCTATTTTATACCAATATACTTTTGATCCTTTCAATCACTTGCCTCTGCCTATTTATCAAAATGTTGTCACTCCTGCATTCGTACCTCCAACTCCTAAAGAAGAGATCCAGCGCACATTGCACAAATCAACGGGAAGTTCTATTCTCTTTACTCTATGCTCTATATTCTATGCAATTATTTTAACTTTTCTTGAACAATAGTGAAGCTTCGGAAGTTATGTTATCTGTATTTCGCTAATGAGTAATAAATTTACTCACTATTCGTTACCTTTGAAGTAACAGAAAAAATTTTGCTCGATTCATTAATCACATCCAAAACGCGTATTAAGCTGCTGCTGAAATTCTTTTCGAATTCCAACAGTACAGCCTATTTGCGTAGTTTAGCTGATGAATTTAATGAATCTACAAATTCCGTAAGGCTTGAGCTTAACAGTATGACCAAAGCAGGTCTGCTGACGAGCAAAGAAAATGGTAGAACAATTGAATACCAGGCAAACAAAAAACATCCCTTATTTCCTGAAATTAATAACCTGGTTTTAAAGCATTTTGGGCTATATAATATAGCTGAAAATGTTGTAAAACGACTGGGAAATGTGGAGCTGGCATTTGTCACCGGTGATTATGCTAACGGAATAGATGGTGGTATAATTGACCTGGTACTTATAGGGGATATTGATAGAGTTGCTTTGGATGGAATGATCCACAAAGTGGAAAAAAAAATAAATCGTAGGATACGTCCTTTGATTCTTTCAAATGATGAATTTGATAGCTTAAAGGCTACTTTACAGCCGGATAAAGCCTTAGTGCTTTGGAAAGGGTAGATAAATAGGTAGAGTAATGCTTTACCTACTGCTAACTGTTTATTACATACTAAAAAACCTACTCAGACATTTTTTCTGATTTCATCTTTCTGATTTCAGATTTCAAAATGGGACTGAGGAGGCGAAGCTGTATCATTATGTATATTTACAGATTTATAAAAAAGACTTAATTTTGTTAAATGACATTTAAAAAATTATTAATTTTTAACGGATTTATCCTGCTCAGCTTTACTTCCTGTGTTACGAATAAACAATATGCATATTTTCAAAAAGATGATTTGTATAAACAAAATGTAGAAGATTCTGTCTATAGAACTTATAATCTTCCTGATTTTGAATATAAATTACGACCTTATGATATTTTAAATATTAAATTCTACAGTTTAACGGGAGAAGAACTTAATATTTTTAAAAGGGAGCAAATGACAGATTCCAGAGTCATGCAAGGTGAGGCTGCATTATTAGGTGGTTATTTAATTGATGAATATGGAAAGGTTTCCTTTCCAGTTGTAGGCAAAGTGGAACTTTCGGGTCTATCTTTATCGGAGGCAGAAGAAAAATTGAAAAATATTGCGGCTATATATTTAGAAGAGCCTGTTGTAGAAGTAAAGTTACTTAACTATCGTTTCACTTTATTAGGGGAAGTTAATAATGAAGGGGTTCAATCTACTTTTAACTATGCTATAACAATTCCAGAGGCAATAGGAATGGCTGGCGGTTTAAGTGATTTAGCTGATAGGGGCAATCTGAAAATAATTAGAAAAATTAATGAAAAAAATGTAATATTTTATGTAAACTTATTGGAAGAGGATTTTTTCAACAATTCAAAATTTTATATTCATCCAAATGATGTTATTGTAGTCCCTCCACTAAAACAGCGGCCATTTAGAAAATATTTCACACAGAATTTAGCTGTTTTTAACTCTTCAATCTCAGTTATTTTAGTAGGCCTAAACCTTTATCTTCTTTTAAGTTCAGATTCTAATAATTAATGGATAATCAAAGGATACAATCTAAAGAAGGTTCATCAAGTAGTGATATTGATGTAAAACGTATAATTGATAGCACAATTAAATATTGGTATTTAATTGTGCTATCAATATTAGTTGCTTTGTCTATAGCTTTTTTAATTAATAGATATACTACAAGAGTTTATACGGTGGATATGTCAATTTTAATTAGAGAGGATAAGGAAAATATTGGAGCCGCAGATATTTTGTATAGCAATCCATTAGTACAATCATATAGAAATTTTTATAATGAAATTTATTTATTAAAAAGTTATCCATTAATTGAATCAACCATTAAAGATTTAGATCTATCAGCTAAAATAGTGGGTGAAGGTAGTATTAAATCTTCGGAGGTCTATAATGAAAATATTAATATTGATATTTTAAATATCGACTCATTGGAAGTTGGGTTTAGACAATATCAGTTGAAAATACTTTCAGATTCAACATTTTTACTGTCAAATGAATTAACCTCCAATAAATATAAATTTAATAAACCATTTAAACTTGATGGATTAAAGGTAAAATTTAATTTAAGTCAGAATATTAATCTAGAAAATCTAGAAAATTCAGATTACATTTTTATCATTCAATCTCCAGCTATTTTAGCTGGCAGCTATTTAAATAGACTTAAAATAGATTGGGCAGAAGAAGGTGCTTCAGTCATAAATTTATCCTTATCAGGCAGCACACCTAAAAAAGAAGTTGATTTTTTAAATACATTGGTAAAAAATTATGCGAAACGGGATCTAATGAAGAAAAATATTGCTGCAACTAGATCTCTTGAATTTATTGAAGAGCAGTTAAATAAAATATCTGACAGCCTTAGTGTATATGAAAATAAGCTTATTTCCTTTCAAAATAAAAATCTTTTAACCGATTTAAGTGATGAAGGTAACCGGCTATTTGAAAAGCTTGCTTCTTTAGAGGAAAAATTATCTTCAATTAGAATTCAGCAAAATTATTTTGAGTATTTGATTGATTATTTAGAAAATATTGAAGAAACTGATAATTTAATTGTGTTACCTTCCAGTGTAGGAATTCAAGATCCAGTATTAAGTAGCTTACTTGATAAATTTATGAATATTCAAATGCAATTGAATTCTTACACTTTGGAGGGAAGCGCAAACAATCCACTTTATAATAAATTAAAAGCAGAATTAGATAATTTAAAAGTTGATATTCTTCAAAGCATTCGAAATGCAGCAAGAGCAAATGAAATTCAAGAGAATGCTTTAGATCAGCAACTCGTTTTGCTGGAGCAGCAAATCTCCGTTTTACCTGCACTAGAACGAAGATTAATAAATATAAGGAGGACATATAATTTAAACGAAAATATGTTTATTTTCCTCAGTCAAAAACATGCAGAAACAGGAATTACAAGGGCTTCTACAACCTCTGATGTAGATGTTATAAATCCTGCACGAGCAGCTGGTCCCATTTCCCCCAACCCCACAAGAAATTATTTAATAGCGTTTGCTTTAGGTTTAATTTTACCTGTTGGTTTGTTTATTATTAAGGAAATTACTAATAACAGGATTCTTTCAAAAGAAGATGTTGACTCGCTGACAAATATTTCATTTTTAGGAGGTGTAGGGCATAGTTCCAAATATGGTAATCTGGTAGTTTTGGAAAAGCCAAAAGGTGTTGTTGCTGAATCTTTTAGAGCACTAAGATCAAATTTAAATTATTTCTCTAAAGGCCAGGAGCATAAAATATTTATGATCACCAGCTCAATTAGTGGGGAAGGAAAAACATTTGCATCATTAAATCTGGCAACCATTCTTGCTTTCTCTAACAAAAAGTCAATTTTAATCGGTGCTGATATGCGCAGGCCAAGGATTTTTGATGATTTAGGATTGCAAAATAATATAGGGTTAAGCTCTTATTTATCTAATAATAAATTAATAGAAGAAGATGTTATCCAAAAAACTAAAATAGATTTTTTGGATCTGATAAGTGCAGGGCCTGTTCCGCCAAATCCAAATGAATTATTAATAACGGAAAGAATGACTGAACTTATAAATAATTTAAAATTAAAATATGATTATATAATTATTGATACACCTCCAATTAATATTGTAGCAGATGCTATGGAGATAATAAAGTATGTTGATCACACAATTTTTCTGGTTAGACAAGGGTATACACCTAAAAAAGCTATAGAAAACATAGAATATTTATTTCATACTAAACAAATTCAAAATATAAGTATTGTCTTAAATGATATAAAAAGTACTGGCTATG
>JBPRGH010000025.1:0-1280 GCA_051418055.1 Candidatus Cyclobacteriaceae bacterium M2_1C_046
GCTTTTTTCTGATTTAAATATTCCGCCAGTCCTCTCCACAACAGAAATAAAACCCGTCCGTTTCTGTGCTCCTTTGCGATACAAGCTCTGCCAACTTCAACCCCTTGTTGCAGTACTCTATCGGGAATTGATTGCAAGTTAAACTCATCGGCAGTATAAAAGCCATTTCTGTTTTGTGCCATTTTATAATCTTGCATGCGATATGTACCTATAACTTCCTCAGAATCCCTTTTAAGAACCAAGAGATGGTAGCACTGCTCATCATATTTGTCGGTATCGTACTGCTGCTCATATGCTGATTCTAAACCTTCACCGAGTTCCAGGTTAAAGACATTAAATCGCAGTTTTTGAGCGGCCCGTACCTCATCAGCATCTCTTGCAAAACGCACGATGTATTTATTGCTGCTTGCTAAATTATTTTGGATGCCATGAACCATATTTAGGCTTTAACTTTGGAAATTACCTGATCTATCCACTAATTAAAGTACTAGTTTTAAATAATTAAAGTATTATCCACGTATTTAGGCAGTGTTATTTTGATACTGTTAGCAAAATATGGATACAGCAATGGCAGGGGAATTTTCTCAAGATGTTCTACCTGGTTTTTGAAAAGAAGAGAATTTATAGGAACAATTTATGCAAGCTATATTTAACAGCTAGAAGAGATTCTCTGTAATAGCCTGCATGAATTGGTAACCCGTACAGAATGGATTGAGCAAATAGAATTTCCATATCTACTTACTCATAGCCTTTGGTAACCAGCCATAAATATACGGCATGATTAACCAGGGTGGAATAGTACATATTATTTTCGTCAGCCACCTGCTTTAAGCGTTCTACTAAATATTCTTCTAGATAGTAACTGACTATCCTTTTTTCAACAAGTGAACCGGTATTAGCCGACGAGGATTTAGAGCAGTCTCCGGTACCATTGCTTTGATCATTATGTGAAAATGATTCTTCAGATTTCTGAATAGATGGTATGAATTCAAAAGAATCCATACCCAAGCTGCTGTACCCTATTGGACTACTTCCCAAGCTTTTCTTTTTTGACATATACTTTCTTAGTGTCCGTTGCGAATCTCTTTAGAAAGAGCCAGGTAATCTTTAGCTCCGTAACTTTCTGAATCGTACTCAAAAATTGTTTTGTGATGGCTTGGTGCTTCGGCTAAAGCTACATTATCCCGTATTATCGTTTTAAAAACCTTTTCGCCGAAGTAATCTTTTATATGATCGACTACTTCCCTATTTAAATTTTTTCGTTTATCAAACAGGGTGCA
>JBPRGH010000026.1:0-3504 GCA_051418055.1 Candidatus Cyclobacteriaceae bacterium M2_1C_046
CAGTAGGGTCTTTCGGATTCTCCCCTGCCCCGCGCGGAGTGGTTCTCGGGTGCTCGTTGCGCCCAGCCCGAGTCACAATTTCCTATTTAGTCAACTATTGCTATGTTACGTTCTTGCTTTTTTAACAACCGGAATCGCTGCGCAGGTTATCCGCAATGTCGTTATACCGAAATTCCAAAAAATTAATTGAGTTTACTATATTAGAAAAAGAGAGCTTTTAAAAATTATTAAAGAGAGTTTTTTAAATTTTTATGACAATGAATGAAATATCAAACAAGAGGGGTTTGTTATTTAGCATATCGAATTCCTACCCAGTTAGTACCTTTCTTTTAATTACTTTTTTATGGAGTTGGTTGTTTTGGTTAGCAGCTATTCCATTCTCTAATGACAATCCTGCACTTATGATGGCAATTACTTTCATTGGGGGATATGGGCCGGCTCTGGGTGGCGTTTTAACGCTTCAATTGCAAAGCGGCACTAAGTTTAACCTAACAAGCAAAAGACTACGACTGCTTGGGATTGTATTTCTAATATTATTGGGAGTAATGTCATTAAGAGTATGGACTGGAGAGATACCTTATTATGATGCCTTGTCAGAAGATCCCCTGATATCTGTTCCTGTAATTTTATTAGGCCTTATCGCGTTTTTGACTGGCGCCTTCGTCATTTCATCTGCCCGATCTAGTAATCAGCATGTACGTTCTACAATGTACTCGTTGATCCCCTCAAGCATTCCATGGTTCTGGCTTCTATTCGCCTTATTTTTTCTTGCATCTTTATTCCTTATCAGCTGGGGAATCAGTGCACTGTTTGGATTAGATATCTCTCCTCCCCCGCTATCCGAATATTCTCTTTCTGAGGCTTCCTACTTATTTGCTATCACTTTCGCAGTTACGACTTTAATTCGAGGCGGTATGGAGGAACCGGGGTGGAGAGGTGTAATGTTGCCGGAACTCCAGAAAAGTTATAGTCCTCTTGTAGCTTCCCTTATTATAGCATTCTTTTGGGATGCTTGGCATATTCCCCTTCATCTAAACGGATTTTACTCATCTGGATTAATTGAAGGAATGATTGGAAGAAGTATGTTTATTATTCCTGCTTCTATACTTTTAACATGGGTTTATAATAAATCTGGAGGACATTTATTCATATTGGTAATACTTCATACCACTATGAATATCGTTGGCACTGCCATCCCATCTTCAGTACCAATCATTATTTTGGGATTATCATTTATCCTTTTCATTCTCATCAAAGATAAGATGTATTTAAAAAAAGAAGTAGAACAAGTTTCGGTATAACCCGCGCATTAAGTGGGACGTGCCTCGCCGTTGGCTGCCGGTTTCAATTTGATCAGTTTCCGTAGTACATTTTAAATCAATTTTGGCGACACTTTGCACGCCCCTTATGCGCAAGTCCGTTATAGGGCTTAACCATTCACCATAATTTAGTTGCCCGAATAACTACTAAATAGATTATATTATAAAAAGAGATTTTGTAGTTATATGTGATATGCTATGGAAACAAATAAAAATATAGGAGATGTTTCCAACCTTTCCGAAGCTCGAATTTCACGAATTAAAGAGCAAGGTTATGCTTTGGGATATAGCAAAGATGAAATTTGTCAACATGCAGTCGGCAATCGATTTGCCTATCAAATGTGTACACTATTATTTACTACTGGTCTTATTTTAACAAATATTCCCATCTTAGCAGTGGCCATGCTAATTGCTGCTTTAACAGTTTTTTTGCCTTACCATCCATTTGATTATCTCTACAATCACAGTTTGCGGCATTGGCTTAATAGACCTAAACTCCCACCGAGAAGTGCTCAAGCAAAATTTGCCTGTGGAATTGCTTCTATTTGCTTAGGTGTTATAATTTATTTGTTTTATCAATCACTATATCTATGGGGCTATTTGTTAGGAGGAGTATTATTTGTTGTTGCTATACTTGTCAGTACCGTTGATTTTTGTATTCCTTCGAAAATTTATAACGCTTTATTTCAGAATCGTAAAGCTGTTTAACAATTTTGTAAACGCGCCCTATAACCCGCGCATTAACGCGGACGCACCTCGCCAATTCTTTGCCCCTCTTGGTTTTAAGTCTCTTCTTTCGTTAGTTGCTAACTCAACAACAATCCGTGCGCCGGTTATGCGCAATGTCGTTATACCGCTTTCATGAAGATATTTTTATTATGAAATATACTCCTTTCATTATTGTACTGACTTTTTGTTTTACGTTTAATGCCTTGGGTCAAGGTAAGAACATGCCCAGGGTAATAGACATGCATCAGCATGCCCCTTTAGGACCCGGTGAGATCAGGTCGCCCCAGAATTTGCTAAATGTTATGGACAGTTTAAATGTAGAATTTTCAGTATTAACTGGTACGCCAGATTATTTAGAAGCTTGGACAAATAAATCTTCAGATAGATTTGTCCCTTCTCTGCTTTTACCTTGCGAGAATGGAAAAGCACCAAATGGTGGAAGAGAGTGTTTTCAGAATGATAGAACTTTTCCTGATTTAAGCTGGCTACGAGGAGAGATTGAAAAAGGTAATATCAAAATGCTTGGTGAAATTGTTACACAATATTTGGGATTATTCCCTAATGACCAAAAGCTTGAACCCTATTTGGATCTTGCAGAAGAATATGATATTCCTGTTGCCATTCACGTAGGCCCAGGTCCTCCTGCAGCGGCATATTCCTCAAGTCCAGTTCCACAGAAATCTCCAAACTATCGAGCAGCAGCAGGAAATCCTATGGAACTGGAAGAGATGTTGTTGAAACATAAAAATCTGAGGGTTTCAGTGATGCATGCTGGATGGCCAATGCTGGATGAAATGATCAGTATTCTATATCATCATCCGAATGTTTATGTAGAAACAGGCGTCCTCCAATGGGCAATACCAAGGGAAGAATACTACCGGTACCTTAAACGCCTTGTGCAGGCTGGTTATTCTGATAGGATACTTTTTGGCTCGGATGGAAGATTAGCCCAAGGTATCGAAGCTATTATGTCAGCTGATTTTCTGACGGAGCAACAGAAAGATGATATCCTGTACAATAATGCCAGTAAGTTCTTAGAGATAGACTCATAAAATTGAATATAACAGTAGAAAAGCGGCATAACCCGCGCATTAAGGGGACGCACCTCGCCTATTGGTTGCCGCTCTTGGTTTTAAAGCTCATCTTTCGTTAGTTGCTAATTCAACAGTAATGCGTATGCACCTTATGCGCAATGTCGTTATACTGCCAGAGCTTCAATTCATTTTTTGGACAATAGAATAATGCGAGAGTTTTCATTAAGTTTGTTGTAGTTACTAAGTAATCAACGATTTATGGCAACCAAAGTAGATCTTAAAACTGAACAGCTTAAGCAACTTTGCAAAAAGTACAATGTGAAGGAGCTATATCTATTTGGGTCTGCTACGACCGATGACTTTTCAGCAGACAGTGACCTTGATTTCATTGTTAAGTTTGATCGTCAGGGCTTTGAAGGAGC
>JBPRGH010000027.1:0-1061 GCA_051418055.1 Candidatus Cyclobacteriaceae bacterium M2_1C_046
GGGTTGTTATTTCAAAGACCTTCAATTGTGATCCACACTGAATAATGCTCTATTCTTGTTTTATTTGGTTATATGACAATGGAATGATATAATTTTATATCATTCATTTTTGTAGCTTACAGAATTAAAATCACTCAAAACTATCAGTCCGCATGGATGGAGAATCGTTAACATGGATTTTTTTAATCGGGGGTATTGCGCTCATGATCCTCGAAACACTAATACCGGGCGGAGTATCTTTTTTCTTGGGATTTAGCGGGGTTTTGGTTGGTGTATTAAGATACTTCGGTATCCTTCTGGAACCCGGCACTTCTATTCTTACTTGGTTGGGCACCGCTATTGGCTTGATCCTGATCTTCCGTCCCCTCCTCATGAAATATTGGGGGGGAGAGAGCTTCTTTAAATTAGCGGATGAAGATTTTGAGGCAATGGACCAAATTGTTGAGGTTGTAGAACCGATTAATAGTCAGGATAATAGCGGCAGGATTAAATTTCAGGGAATATCGTGGCAGGCCCGTAGTATAGAGGGCGAATTAAAAGCAGGACAAAAAGCAAAGATTAAATATCGAGATAACGTCACTTGGGTTGTTGAGCCTTTAGATGAAATAGAAGAATAGCATATTCAGGTTTCCGGTCGGGGAAAGCATATCCGGATTGGATCAATACTTAACTACATAAAATTATCCATCATGTGGACATTTCTACTGATACTTATAGCACTTGGTATTTTTATCGTCACCAAGGTTTTTAAAATTGTTGAGATGCGGGAGGAAGTCATCAAAGAGCGTCTCGGCAAATACAATAAAACACTGAAGCCGGGTTTTCACTTTTTAATTCCTTTTGTAGACCGCGCCGCTTACCAGCAGGAAATGCGTGAACAGGTCATTGATGTGCCCAGCCAGACCTGTATCACAAAAGACAATATTGAAGTGGAAGTTGACGGATTGGTCTATGTAAAAGTAATGGACTCCTACAAAGCAAGCTATGGTATCGGCAATTATAAAATGGCATCGGTTAATATGGCACAGACAACCATGCGCAGCGAAATAGGTAAAATAACG
>JBPRGH010000028.1:0-1166 GCA_051418055.1 Candidatus Cyclobacteriaceae bacterium M2_1C_046
ATCTGAAAATGAAGTAAGTAACTTAGCACTATTAAAGTCAACAGAATTTGAAAATAATGTCCTGATTTTTATCCTCACCAGTTATGCAACAGAAAAAGCACATTACTATCCTTTAATGCAGGATTTAGATGGAATTTTAGATCTAATCAATAAGGAAAGAAAATAAAGAAGGATATAATTGATGTAGTTAATCGTCCTTTTTCTTGCTTTTCCACTGCTGAAAATTCAGTGGTTTTACCGGGATCGACATATAGACTTATCATTTACACATTTAATAAAATATACAGGTTTCCGTAAGATCAGGCCTTTAATCAAAAAAAAGTACTGGATCATTCCTACCGATTTTGTTTCCTGAGAATAGCTTTTGGTCTTCTGAAATGCCTATTTTTAATTGTTACTATAAATTTCTGATAATGAAGGTCTTTAGAAGAATTCGCCAAAAATTAATTACCGAAAGTAAGTTCAGCAAGTATTTTATTTATGCCATTGGAGAAATTATTCTTGTTGTAATTGGAATTCTAATTGCCCTGCAGATCAACAACTGGAATCAGAATAGAAAGGATGATAGAACCTTAAAAGAATACTTGGGAAAAATAAAAGTCCACACTTTAGAGGATCTTCGCAAACTTGACACAATTACAAAGTACAGAACACAATTAGCAGTGTTATGTAAAAAGGCGCGAGTGCGAATTTTGGATAAAACTGAGGATGAGGACCTGTTTCTTTTTATGTCTTGCGGAGTCGCCTTCGCAGATTTTTATTTCAAGTCTAATACAGGCGGCTACGAAGCTCTAAAGAGCTCCATATATTTTGGAAAAATTAATAACACTTCACTCGATTCACTCTTAGCCAGCTACCACAGTATAGTAGAGGACATTGCTGAAAACGAGAGGAGCTATAATGATTATGTGGTAAGCCAGGAGGCTTATCTTTCCACGAAGTTCGATAGATCTTTAATTTTAGCATCTGCCTTCTTGCCACAAGACTCTTTAATAATTAGAGCTACGCCACAATCTGAATACTACGAATACTTTGCGTATTATACTGCCTCTGATCCTTATCGAAATGTCATTATTCTGGAGGCTTTTCAGTTTGATGCCATGATTTATCAGTTTAATAAGTTATAGGAAACAGGTAATGGAGTCCTTAGAGAAATAGATGTCATA
>JBPRGH010000029.1:0-1608 GCA_051418055.1 Candidatus Cyclobacteriaceae bacterium M2_1C_046
ATCATAAATGTTGATGTCATAAATATTTTCTTTCTCCTCATTAACCAACGGTAAATTAATATGCTTGGCTTGAGTCCCTTCATAACGTAAAAACTTATCTCCATTCTGTTCAAGTACTTTATACTTGTAACCTTTGACAAATTTTTTACTATGATCTTTCAACTTTTTAGTTCCGTCACGGTCATACCAACCACGTGGCAGTTCACCTTCAGGATCTGCATCAAATGATTCAAGCACCACATTCCCATTTTCTAAGTGACGTGGTTCTTGCGCATATGTCTTAGATAAGTCTGCAAAAGTAAATATAGATAGCAGCAGTAGGATGTAAATGATATTTGTGTTGAATAAATAATTGCAAGCGTGATACATATGTTGGATTCTATTAGGGGTGTTTAAATAATGCAGCCTATGCAAAAATGAGTTCTAAATTAATCTCTATTACATATTTCAAAAGGATAACGTTTACTAAAAGAACTTATTCGTTGTAATGAAACCCGGTAACTATGAAAATCGTGTCACCCGTTAGAGTTTGTAAAACAATATTGAACATTAATAAAGACTTAAAATTTGGCTATATTTGCAGTCCTTAAATCAAGGTGCATAGAATGCTATAGCATTCTTATTGTTTATTATATGAATTCCAATTGCAGAACAACCCAAGTAACTTTTCTTAATATATGAGCACCTCTCAACGTGGTGATGATACAAAAAAAGATAAAGTAAGCTGTTTAATCGTAACAGCAGATCGGAAGGAATTGTTGAAGCGATCATTGCACTCCTACAAAAACCAAACTCACCAGAATAAAGAAGTTGTTATTGTTGATAACGGCCATGAAAGTGTTGAAGATTTATTACATGATTTTGATTCAAACGAGGTCAAATATATAAGAATAGAACCCTCTCCTGAAAATATTTTAGGAGATCTTAGAAATATATCTCTGGAACATGCCTCCGGCGATTTCCTAACTTGCTGGGATGATGATGACTGGTTTCATCCCGAGCGCATCGAAATAGAACTTAAAACCCTTAAACAAGGATACGATGCCTGCTGTCTCACCGGTAATCTTTTTCATATAGATACTGAAGAATTTATTGATCACCCCTATCGCGGAGCTTTAACCAATGGATCGCCGAGCTCCATAATGCACCGAAAAAATGATAGCATAAGATATCCAAGTTTACAACGCGAAGAAGATACCGTTTATCTCGATAAATGGAGAAAACAGAAAAAGTATACAAGTCTGGATCTCTCCTACTCATATCTTTTTGTCCGGGTATTTCACGGCACTAATGTTTCCGGGAAAAAACACTTCCTGCGAAGATTGAAAAACACACCCGCCAGTTGGCTGCAATATATCTGGCATGCAAAAATTAACGGGAATATTTTTGAGCATCCTAAATTTGATCTTACCGAAAAAGAAAGAGAGTCATTTAATTTATTTATAAAAGATTCCAAAAAGTTTGGTTTGCTTTAATATCGGCATTATCAACCGAGTTTATTATTTGATTCGTTTTCATGAAAAATAAATTCAGAGCTGCTTTCAATCATTATCGTGAAAAAGTTAACAGCTTTTTCAGTTCCCCTTTTGGAAAGAAGTTATTAAAAAT
>JBPRGH010000030.1:0-1209 GCA_051418055.1 Candidatus Cyclobacteriaceae bacterium M2_1C_046
ATCTAAAAAATTATAAATCAGAGAGGATGTTATGATATGGGCGTGGCTGGGGGCACTTGCCGTTGGTCTTACTTTAGGAATACTGGGTTCGGGCGGTTCCATCCTAACGGTACCTGTCTTGGTTTATTTAGTAGATGAACCTGAAAAAGTTGCTATTGCAGAATCTTTGGGTATCGTAGGAGCAATCAGCTTATCCGGGTTCATACCTTACGCTCTAAAAAAGCAAGTGCATTGGCCGAGTATCCTTTACTTTGGATTTCCGGGCATTCTAGGCACTTATTTCGGATCTGTAATGGCAGCCTATGTATCAGGCCGGTTTCAGCTTATAGTCTTTGCAGGAATTATGCTGACTGCTGCCGTTATGATGTTTCTGAATAAAACCCAAAGTCCGAAACCTGTTTCACAGTATAATATGGTAAAGTGGCAGCTTGCCCTGCAGGGTTTTGGCGTAGGATGCCTGACCGGTTTCATTGGGGTAGGTGGAGGATTTTTAATTGTTCCTGCTTTAGTTTTGCTAGCCGGTCTGCCAATAACATTATCTGTAGGTACAAGTCTTGCCATAATTAGCCTTAACAGTTTTAGCGGATTCTTTAAGCACCTGGAAGTACTGCAGACATTTAATTTAGAATTAAACTGGTCATTGATAGTGATATTTTCAGTTATAGGTGCGGCAGGCAGCCTTATCGGAAATAGGGTGGGAATGTATATACCGCAGGAAAAACTAAAGAATGGCTTCGCTGTATTCCTGGTACTGATGGCTGCTTATATTTTATTTATGAATATGTAGGTGATTTCACGAGGGTGTAAATACTGTTTGCCACCCATAAGATGTTTCAATAAACAATAGGCGATTTTTATTCATAACATTTCAACCTTTTTTTGGCAGGTAGAAATTTTAGCCGGCAAGAACAAGAAGAGCTTACAAGTTACTCAGTATGGTAGGTACATAGATAGGATATATTCATTACGGCAAAGTCTCAATAACTGTAGTTCCCAAGATTTTTATATATAAAAAAGTTCAAAAATAACAGGCTTGCTGTACCCTAATAAATCACTAAAAATATTTCGAGGCATGTTTAACAGCCTCAGATAAAGCTAATTATTCGCTTCAAGAAATTCATTGGTAATTTTCCGGGTTTGTTCAGCCCCCATATACTTTTCCAAATCGTATAGCGTCACCTTTTTTTCGCCGTTTTTAAAAGTGTAGCC
>JBPRGH010000031.1:0-1795 GCA_051418055.1 Candidatus Cyclobacteriaceae bacterium M2_1C_046
GGCCATTGGTTCTACAAGTTCAGCGATTCTATTGGTTTGTACAGCCTGCATACCCCGTTTAATTAATGATATTTATATTTTAAGCAAGATTTTAAATTATCCTGTAGTGTATATAGATAGAACAAAGAGCCAATTGTTACGCAAATGAAGAATTATTTACATAATAATCAGTAAATATCTTGATTTAATATTATGAACTATTATAGAAAAAAAGAGAACTATTCAAAAGTTTTAATGCCAATTTGTAAAAATCATTTAAGCATCAACAAATAACAGCATATTCCGCCCTACCATCCATTATCGTTGAGCAAACGCTTCTTAAGCTGTAAAAGCTGTACATTCATGTTGCTGATCTTCTTTTGCTGAATCTCTATAATATTTCGAGTGAATATATTGAAAAGCTTTTCAGGTTTTTTACGGAAGAAGTTGAGGGCTTCATATCTCTCAAATCGTAATAACAGACTGTCTCCTTCAGATACCACTTTTGCCATCCTGTTATTTTTGCTGAATAAGAAGGTTTCTCCTATAAAATTCCCATCAGACAATATAGCTAACTGTATGTTATCCTTCCAGATAGCCACTTTCCCCTCACAAATAAGAAATGCAGAATTAACATACTCAGATTCATTGACAATAATGTCGTCCTGTAAATATCGCTCCTCTACACCCAGGTTTAAGAACTCCATTATGTCTTCATAATGGAAGTTTTTGAGTAAAAGCGGGGGCTCTTTTAAAAAACGCCGTATATATTCCGGCGTTGTTTCATTTTCCGTCTGATTTTCATTAATCATAATTGATTACCAATTTACACTCCAGTTGTGAATTTACCCTTATCTATTGCCTTTGTATAATTTAAAACTTGCTGTATGACATAGTAGATCTATCTGCCATTTTAATCTTCAATGGTGATCGCAACGATCTCTTCTATAGTCGTAGTGCCATTTTTAATACGCTCACGGCCCGATGCCCGCAAACTCAGCATGCCCTGGCTTATTGCATGTTCCTTAATTCGAGCTTCATCAATTTCGCTGCCGGACTCCAATATCATTTTTCTTATTTCTTTGTCGAAGTAAAGGGCCTCCATTATTGCTGTACGTCCTTTATAGCCATTTGTACACTTGTCACATCCCACAGCTTTATAAAAAGTCGTTTCTCGGATCTCTTCTTCCGTAAAACCAATACCTTTGGCTACTTCAGGATGCGGTTCATACTCTTCCTTACAAGTCTTGCATAAACTCCGTACCAAACGCTGGGCCATAATGATATTTACGGCATTAGCTATCAGGAAAGGTTCCACACCCATTTTATAGAGCCGTGATACAGCACTGGGGGCATCATTGGTGTGAAGAGTGGAAAAGGTAAGGTGACCGGTATTTGCAAGCTTAATAGCAATTTCTGCGGTTTTCAGATCACGAATCTCACCTACCAATACAATATCGGGGTCATGACGCAAGATACCGCGCATAGCTTGGTCAAAAGTCATGTGATGGCTTAATTTAAGCTGTCTGGCTCCTTCAATCAGATATTCTACCGGCTCCTCAACTGTCAATACGTTAACAGAAGGATCGATCACATAATAAAGAGCCGCAACAAGAGTCGTTGACTTACCGCTACCCGTAGGACCGGTTATAATCACAATTCCTGAAGGCTTCTCAATCGCTTTAACAAAGTCAGCCTTAGCTTTTTCCTGCAAACCAAGCACATTAAGGTCAGTAATTACCTTTCGGTCATCCAAAACCCTAATAACTATCGATTCAAATTTGCGATCGAACTGTTTTCCCACCATGGGCATAAT
>JBPRGH010000032.1:0-1117 GCA_051418055.1 Candidatus Cyclobacteriaceae bacterium M2_1C_046
CACAAAATAGTGGTAGATGTATATGAATCAGCTTTAAGGCGTTTTGAAGCCAATTTGCCGGCTAAGATATTAAAGAAATCAACAATTAAACCTAATTTATTTAGGATAGAATTTTATTTTGATAATTTGGATTTTATTAATGAATGGCTTTTACAATTCTCAAGAGAAATAGAAATTGATTCTCCTGATATACTAATAGAAAAAAAACAGGATTTACTTAAGGAAATGATTGATAATATCAAATCATAAAATATATAATGATTCAGAAAAGATCTGTAGCAATAGTAGGTGCCGGTAATGTTGGAGTGGCTTCTGCTTATGCACTTTTTAACCAACAAATTGCAAGCGAAATTATATTAGTTGATCTTGACAAAGAGCGTGCCGAAGGCGAGGCAATGGACCTAATGCACGGTCAGCTTCTTGTGGGAAACATGAAAGTAAGGTCGGGGAACTACGAAGATTTAAAAGATTCTCAGGTAGTTGTCATATCAGCGGGAGTAAGCCAAGGCTCTAAAGCTGAGTCCAGGCTTGAACTCCTAAATAGAAATGCTGCTGTTTTCAAAAAAATAATTTCCGAACTTGACAAACATGCGCCTAATGCAATTCTGATAATAGCAACAAATCCTGTTGATATTCTTACTTATATATCTCAAAAACTCAGCTCCCGCAACCCTTCCCGAATAATAGGTACAGGAACATTGCTCGATACTGCCAGATTTCGTGCGCTGCTGGGCCAGTATTATGAGGTAGATCCGAAGTCAGTTCATGCATATATATTGGGAGAACACGGAGATTCGGAAGTACCCATCTGGAGCCAGGCATTTATTGGCGGCAAGCCCATTAAGAATAATACAATCATGGGCAAAGCATATGACAAGCTAGCATTGAATGAATTATTTGAAAAAGCCAAAAATGCCGCCTATGAGATTATAGAACGTAAAGGATACACAAATTCGGCAATCGGGGTTGTAATTGCACGTATTGTCGAGGCTATACTCAAAGATGAAAAGAGTGTAATTCCGGTAAGTGTTTATATAAACGGCGAATATGGCATCAATGATATCTGCATGAGCCTGCCGAGTGTCATGGGCATTGAAGGCGTAAAAAATTGCATAAC
>JBPRGH010000033.1:0-1153 GCA_051418055.1 Candidatus Cyclobacteriaceae bacterium M2_1C_046
ATTTATTAATATTTAATGCAAGTTTTAATGAGTTCACAGGTCTTACAGATAGAAGCAGTTATACAATTCAAATAAAACACAGGTAAGACCTATTGTGAGCAGCTGGAAAATACATCAGGAGATAGAGGTTTATTTTACAACATCTACCATAGTTGAGTGGTTACCTATCTTTGTTGAAGAGGAGTTTTTAAAAATTTTAACTAACAGTCTGACTTTCTGTGTAGAAAATAAGGGTCTCAAAATCCATGGTTATGTAATTATGTTAAATCATATCCATTTATTATCAAGCGCCGATGGGAATGTATCTGACATTATGAGAGATTTTAAAGCATTTACCTCACATGAAATAGTTAAGCTCTTAAAAAGAAATAGAGGCTCGATTCCATTACAGGTATTTAAGCAGGCTGCCAGATTGGATGATAAATGCCTAAATTATAAAGTTTGGCAAACTGGATTCCATCCTATAGGAATAGAAACAGAGAAGTTTTATAACCAGAAGCTTAATTATATTCATCAAAATCCAGTCAGAAAGAGTCTTGTAGCAAAGCCTGAGTATTGGTTTTATTCAAGTGCCGGATTTTACTCAGGGTATGGTGAGGGCATCTTGAAAATTGAGAAGTTATAATTGATTTTACCTAATCGGCGGGAGCAGAACTCCCTCTGAACGGAGGTGGACTTGCCAATTCGTCGGGAGGGGAACTCCCTCTGAACGTAGTCTCAGTGAACCTTTGTACTTCTTCGTGTAACTTTGTGGTACAGCTCTCGGTCCGGTCGCCAGGTTAAAATCGTAGTGAAAATGTTGTTCCCTTATCTTTTTCAGATTGTACCGTCAACGTCCCATTATGCATGCGCATGATTTGACGCGATAGGCTAAGGCCGATCCCAGAGCCGCCGCGGGCGGTAGGCTGACTGGTACTGTAAAAAGGAATAAATATTTTTCGGATGTTGTCTTCCGAAATACCGGGACCATTATCCTGTACCTGAATAACCACCTTGCCATCCGAATCGATAAATCCTTTCAAAGAGATTACAGCATCATCTGTGTTTTCTAATGCCCGAAACGCATTTTTAATTAGGTTAATAAGCGTTTGTTCTATCAGATGCGGATCGGCCGTGACTTCCAGCGATTCTGGTTCGACCTGAATTTGGATAT
>JBPRGH010000034.1:0-2086 GCA_051418055.1 Candidatus Cyclobacteriaceae bacterium M2_1C_046
AATATGCTCTTCAGGATACTTATGATACCCTGAAAACCGATCAACGCGAAGAATTTGTTGACCTTTTTGCTACCATAATCCGCGATCAGTCACTAAACAAACTGGACATATATCGGGCAGATGTACGCTATGAGAATATTGAAGTAAATAGTGATACTGCTGTCGTCAAGACTATGGTAACCCTTGATGATATAAGAACACCGGTAATATATGACATGAAATATGAAACAGACAATAGCCAGTGGGTAGTGACCGATATGGTTATTGATGATGTATCAACGGCCGGTTCCTACAGGCGTCAGTTCCAAAATATTATCAGAAAAAAAGGGTACCAGTCACTTCTTGAAACACTCAGAAAACGTGCGAGCAGATAATTTAAATAAGAGTGATAAAATCACCTTATATTAAGCAAAAATAAAATATGCTCAGATCAATCCAACATAAAAAGCTTGCACAGGAAGGATATGTGTATGCAACCTATGGGCATCCTAAATATTTAAAGCATGCCATAGCTTCTGTTGTCTCTCTTCGCAGGTATGATGAAGAACGACCGGTGGCATTAGTATGCGAAGAAAAACAGAAGCGTATTCTAGACGAAAATGGGTTGTCAGGGATATTTGATGTAATCCATATCATGCCACCGGAAAGAGCTTCCATTGTTGGATTTAAGCATAATATTCACGAATACCTTTTCTTCGAAAGAAATCTGTTTTTAGACAGTGATATTATTTGGTGTAAGGATCCTGATTCATTGTGGCAATCCCTGAAGCCATATTCCTTTACTATTACCGGAACACAAATTTCAGATAATTTTTTCGGTGGTCCCAAAAATATCGGCATTCTTGCTGATATCTTCCTGCGGCGTCGCCGGCGTACCTTAAATCATTTTGGTCTAACCTACTTAAGCCGGGTCCAAACTGGAATGATTTATGCCCAGGATTACAATCTTACCAAGAGAGTTTCTGAGCTGGCTTCTAAAATGCTGGATCGAAAAAATGAAACGCATTTTAGAAGCAGAACCCTTGAGAAAGGGAGAAGTGAAGAATCCTGTGAATGGAGTATGGCTATGGCAATGTCTAAACTTGATGTCCCGGTCTATCCTTGGCTGCAAGGACATAATAGTCCACAACTGGATTATATTGCTGATTACACCTCTCACGATCCTGACTTTGAATATGTTGTTTGCACTTACTACTGTGATAAATTGGTATATAATCTACGTGGCCTGAAAGTAAAGTGGATAAGAAAACTACTTAAGAATTTATTTTCTATATGGCCAGGGAAGGGAGATTATTTAAAAACAACCCCTTACTGCCTGCACTTTGGCTGGTACCATCAAAAGCAACCATTCTTTGAGTTCGCAGAGAGAACCTGGAATCAACTCACCAAAAATATTGATCAGGTTAAAAAATCGAGCGTGGTATTCAGCAGAAACCGGGCTGATTAATTTTGGTTACAAATAGTTGGCTAATATTTTTACCCTATTTTGTGATCTATCTAATTGATTAATATTTGCCAGTGAAATCCGATCAATAAGAGTCCAGTCGTCTGTTTTGGAAGTAAAATTAGTATAGTCTATGGCATCAACCCCGATGGAATCCAGTGACAGCACTTCATTTCCGGCTTGATAAAAACATCGGAAAGATGCTAAACGGCCAAAACTCATCTTCATGATTAGCCACCAATACAATACTGACAACCAGAGTAGCTAATAGGTTAAACTTATATTTGGTGAATCTTTTCATTCCATGTTATATTTGGTTCAAATTTCTAAATACATCTGACAGTGAGCAAACACTAACCCAAACTCCAGGTTTTGAAGAAACTAAACACTTTAATAAGCAGCTTAATCTTACTGAGTTTCTATTTATTATTTCCTGATCTAACGAGTGCACAAGATAATGAATACGGCATTTATTACAGCTCTTCACTTTATGGAAGTACAAGTAAAACCCTACCTTTTTGGTTTGGTGCTAATGTAAATGGAAAAGTTGATCAACAAAGTTCAAACTTTATTAATGAACTTACCTTTAAAAGGAGTATTTACCGGTCATCAAACCTAAACATTTTAACCGGTTCCAATCTG
>JBPRGH010000035.1:0-75772 GCA_051418055.1 Candidatus Cyclobacteriaceae bacterium M2_1C_046
ATGCTCCATGCTCTTTGCTCTAGCTCTTTGCCCTTTGCCCTTTGCTCTTTGCTCTTTGCCCTAAGCTCCCTACTCCCCGCTCTATGCTCTATGCTCTATGCTGACTACTCAATCTCTACTTCACTTAAATTCAGGAACTCAATATTTCCTTTTTCATTAAGGTCGATAGCTATTAAGTCATCTTTGCTCACCTTACCGGCTAATATTTGCTTGGAAAGCTCATTCAGGATCTCCCGCTGGATCACACGTTTCAGTGGTCGCGCTCCAAATTGCGGATCAAAACCTACTTTCGCCAGATAATCCAGAGCTTTATCGCTAATCTCAAGCTTTATACCATTTTCAGCCATTCGCTCGCTTACGATATTAAACTGGATCTTCACTATCTTCCTTATATCTTCCCTGCTCAACGGACGGAACATAATAGTCTCGTCTATCCTGTTCAGAAATTCCGGCCTGACAGATTTCTTAAGCAATTCAAAAACTTTAAGCTTTGTGTTCTCAATTACTTCCTCCTCGTTTGCTTCTGTCATATTTTCAAAGCTCTCCTGGATCAGGTGCGAACCTATGTTGGTTGTCATTATGATAATAGTATTCTTAAAATTAGCCACACGCCCTTTATTATCTGTTAATCTGCCATCATCAAGCACCTGAAGAAGAATGTTATATACATCCGGATGTGCTTTCTCAATCTCATCCAACAATATCACACTATAAGGCCTTCTTCTTACGGCTTCTGTCAACTGACCACCTTCATCATATCCGACATATCCGGGAGGCGCTCCTATCAATCTGCTTACTGCATGCCTTTCCTGATACTCTGACATATCTATTCGCACCATGGCATTATCATCATTGAAGAGATATTCAGCCAGTGCTTTCGATAATTCTGTTTTACCCACACCCGTAGTACCCAGGAAGATAAACGAACCTATAGGACGTTTTGGGTCCTGTAAACCGGCACGGCTTCTTCTTACTGCATCAGAAAGGGCAGTAATTGCTTCCTGCTGACCTGCCACTCGTTTGCTTAGCTCTTCCTCAAGATGAAGCAGTTTCTCTCGCTCACTTTGCAGCATTTTTGAAACAGGGATACCTGTCCAGCGTGCCACAACTTCTGCGATATCTTCATTAGACACTTCCTCTTTCATCAGGCTGGCCTCACCCTGCAGCTCTTTCATTTGCTGCTGAAGGGACTGGAGGTTATTCTCCGCTTCAACAAGTTTTCCATAACGGATCTCCGCTACTCTGCCAAAGTCACCCGATTTTTCAGCCTGCTCAGCTTCAAATTTCAGTTTATCAATATTTTCCTTCTGCTGACGGATTCCCTGGACAACTGCTTTTTCATTTTCCCATCGGCCTTTCAATGCCTGTCTTTTTTCATCAAGATCAGCGATCTCCTTACTTAGCTCGCGCTCTTTATCTTTGTCTTTTTCACGGCGTATTGCCTCGCGTTCAATCTCCAGCTGCATGATCTTACGATTCAGCTCATCAAGCTCTTCAGGAACGCTGTCCATTTCCAGGCGTAGCTTTGCTGCCGCTTCATCCATCAGGTCAATCGCTTTATCAGGAAGAAACCTGTCGCTGATATATCGGTGCGACAATTCTACCGCCGATATAACAGCATCATCTTTTATCCTCACGCCATGATGAAGCTCATACTTATCTTTTATACCACGTAATATACTAATAGCATCCTGTGGTGATGGCTCATTCACCATTACAGACTGAAACCTGCGCTCCAGCGCTTTATCTTTCTCAATATATTTCTGGTATTCCTTTAATGTCGTCGCACCAATTGCATGCAGTTCACCCCTTGCAAGTGCAGGCTTTAATAAATTGGCCGCATCCATCGCTCCTTCACCGCCACCAGCGCCTATAAGCGTATGGATCTCATCAATGAATAAGACGATCTGTCCTTCACTGTCAGTTACTTCCTTGATCACAGCTTTCAGACGCTCTTCAAATTCACCCTTATATTTAGCGCCTGCAACTAATAATCCCATATCCAAACTGATAAGGATCTTATCTTTTAGGTTTTCAGGTACGTCACCGTCAACAATCCGTTGCGCCATACCCTCTACAATGGCTGTTTTACCAACACCCGGTTCACCCAATAAGATAGGGTTGTTTTTCGTACGACGGGAAAGGATCTGCAATACCCTTCTGATCTCCTCGTCACGACCGATAACCGGATCTATTTTACCTTGTTTTGCTAGTTCAATAAGGTTAATAGAGTAACGTTCAAGCGATCTGTATTTAGATTCTGCATTCTGATCTGTCACTTTACTACCTCCACGCAATTCTTTAATAGCAGCAATAAGATCTTTCTTATTTATACCAACATCTTTTAACAAAACAGCTACTTTATCTTTGCCTTCAAGAATTCCTATGATAATATGCTCTACAGCAATGAATTCATCTTTAAATTCCTTTAATGCTTTTTCTGCTTCTCGAAGAACAGTTGAAGTATCATTTGATAAATATGGCTGCTGTCCGGAAACTTTAGGATAGCCTCCAACGATCTCCTCAAGCTTTGCCTCCAGATGCTGCCTGTTTAGATTTAATTTTTTCACTAAAAAGCTGAATACGTTCTCATCGCTGGCGAGGATAGCTTTCATCAGGTGGCCCGGCTCAACAGCCTGCTGCTGGTTACCGGACGCTATCTCAGCGGCTTTCTGTAACACCTCTTGTGATTTAATTGTATACTTATCGAAGTTCATAAAACTTATTTTTTCTTTTCTTTTTAACTATGCACTTTAGATCAAAAGAAGCACCAATCTCAAAATAATGACATTTTGACTTACTATTTTGTATTTTTGCTGGATTTTAAGACAATTTGTCGTGCAGCAGCAGTTTGTTTAAAAAAATAAAAGCCCGGCTTTTGAATAAACCCGGGCTTATTACATTATATAATTTAATTAACTAATTTTCAGCTACATCATCGTCGGAGGCATCTTCGAATGCATCATTATCCCAATAGGCCCGGAATGCAAGATCTTCCTCTGCAATATCTGCCAACCTATCGATTCTTTTGATCGCCATCTTTAATTTTTCAAGCATCAGCTCTTTTTCACCTGTTTTAGCTGCAGCAACTGCTGTTAAATAATGTCCAAGTGCATATTGCGGGAAATCCTTGCTAAACTGCATAAAATCCTGCTGTGCACCCATATAATCTCCCACCATATACCTGGCTAGTCCACGGTTGTATCCTATTCCCGGAACCCCTTCAGCCTTTTCAAAATGTCGATGTGCTTTTTCATATTCACCTCTTACTGCATGCAGAACACCTAAATTATAGTTTACCCCATCCTGATTTGGATTAAGCTTGTATGATTTTTCGAGAAGTTGCTCAGCGTTTGTATAATCACCATTTGTTAAATACCATGCCCCAAGATTATTCAAGGCAACAAAATTATTAGATTCAACTTCTACAGCTTTATCAAAATATTTTTTGGCTTCTTTTAATCTTTCAACATCACCTTTGATTTTAATTTTAAACTTCTCAGGATCCTCAACATCCTCTTGTTTATACTTGTACTTGTACTTAAATTTCCCTTCATCTATATCAAGCTCTTCGTCAATATCCACTACATCTCGGTTAAAGCCGACACCGACTAAGGCATCATCACCTCCAACTACATCAAAGGAATGAAGATTAGTGGCTATATGTGCCCCAAGATCACTATAAATACGCATATCTCCGGGATAAAGATTTACATAGCTGGTGAGCAGGGTTATCTTACCCTCTCTTGCATCATTTTGTACATAAGCCTGAAGATACTCTTCCTGGTTATAAATATCTTTTAATGCAGAAGCCGGTATTTCTCCTTTCTGCACTCTGGTATTGATCTGGTCTATTTGACTTCGGGTGTATCCTTCTCTAAAAGCATTTCTTGAGGAAGCAACAATTGTTGTTCTTCTTAAAGGACGCATGAATTCTTCAACTTTCTGCTTATCTCCAACAATTTCATAAAGCTTCTCTTCCATTTTCTTTAATGATTCATTAGTAGAAATAGCATTCATTATCTCAGTTTGCTTATCCGTTGATAAGTTGGAATTCCTGATCAGCTGGACCAGTCCTCTCCAGTCTTCTGAGGTTGTCTCAACTTTTATAGCGTTTTCATTATAACTATTTTTATACCCCTTTTCATTTAACGCTTTTGTCAGCCACTCTTTAGCAGCCTGAGCTCTTTCTCGTGCCAATTCTTTATTACGCTCTACAGGTCCTTCCGGTGAGGCAAACCCACGAATAGTTATTGTAGCATCCGGATGCGCTTTTAAATAATCACCGATTACCTTAATTTTTTCCTGCTGCTCATTTACAGAGAACTCAGAAATATTTATAGGAAAATTGATCTGCGCAACTACTTTTAGAGGAGTTGATTTTGGTGGAGTATATTCAAAATTCATCAACTCATACTGCCCATTCAGGGAAAATAACATTCCTGTGGTGAGGCAGCATTCTGCCAAATCATCCATATCATCAAATTCTTTATTTTTTTCTCCGTCCCTATACACGTATTCATGTTCAATTTCCAGGTCATTTCCTATCATATCCTCATTGAAAGGTGCGCTGCTTGATATAGTAACCTTAATACCCTCCTTTCGGGCATTTTGCAACTCCGAGGATGGTATATGAATTTCAGGAAATTTTGTATCTCCAAGTTCAGGCATGATCCTGTAATATCCGTCTTTCCTCATTACTCTGTGAGGGGGCACATTTATGGTAGCCTCAAACCTGACACTATCACCATATACATATAAAGGCTTTTTGTCAAGTTTAGCGGTTGGATCTTGCGCCAAAGTCTGGGAATATATAAATATTAATCCCATGACTAAACCGGTCAAAAGTTTTATATTTTTCATAATCCTAAAGATTTAGTTTTCAATTAATTAACGCCTGCTACTTGACAGGCCTTATATTATAAGCCAATTACTGTACCCAGACTTATTTTACTTCTATATTTGTTAAAACGAGGGTGATTTGGCTGTAACAGGTAATGCTACCCACAACATGTAGAATATATTACTCAACTAATGGCTCGTATTAAAATAGATCTGCCTGAAAAATTTATATACAAACACAATCTTAAAGTCCGTATATCTGACCTCAATTATGGAGCTCATACCGGCAACGACACCATACTCACTTTTATGCATGAGGCAAGGATGAACTTTTTACGCTCACTTGGGATTAAGGATGAAGTGAATATTACACCTGATGCAGGAATAATTGTAGCGGATGCCGCTGTAGTATATAAATCCGAAACATTTTTCGGCGATAAAATACACATACTTGTTGCCATTGAGGATATAAGTCGTTACGGAATGGATATGTACTACCTCCTTAAAAAGGAAAACGGAAAAGAGGTAGCACGGGGTAAAACCGGGATTGTTTTTTTCAGCTATAAAAACAGAAAAATTACAGAGATACCGACACAATTCCTTGAGCAGGTAAAAAAATTAGATCTTATAAATAATTGATGGAAGCTGCAGTAAAGAAAAAAGACATTCGAAAACTCACTTTGGAGCAACTGGAGGATTATTTCTCTTCCATAGGGGAGAAGTCTTTTCGTGCTAAACAGGTATATGAATGGTTATGGAAAAAAGGCGCCAGGAGTTTTGAAGGCATGACCAACCTTTCCAAATCTTTGAGGGATCGCATTGAACAGGATTTTACAATAAACCATATCGCTGTCGATCAAATGCAGCGCAGCTCCGATGGCACAATTAAAAATGCAGTAAAATTATTTGATGGACTGACTGTAGAATCTGTATTGATCCCCACAGAAACACGTATTACAGCCTGTGTTTCTTCACAGGTAGGATGCAGCCTTGACTGTAATTTCTGTGCTACCGCCCGCCTTAAACGTATGCGTAACCTCAATCCGGATGAGATCTATGATCAGGTAGTTACTATTATGCAGCAGGGAAGTGAGTTTTTTGACCGCCCGCTTACCAATATTGTTTTTATGGGAATGGGTGAACCTCTTCTTAATTATAATAATGTACTGCAGGCTATTGACATGATCACGAGCCCTGAAGGATTAAATATGTCGCCTCGAAGAATTACACTCTCAACTGTGGGTATCCCTAAAATGATCACCCGTATGGCTGATGAAGATGTGAAATTTAATCTTGCCGTATCCTTACACTCCGCTATAAATGAAAAAAGATCAGCACTTATGCCGATCAACGAAAAAAGCAATCTGGAGGATCTTTTAGAAGCATTACAATACTGGTATTCAAAAACAAAAAAGAGGATCACCTTTGAATATGTTGTCTGGAGAGGAATAAATGATAAGCCGGAAGACGTGAAAGCATTAGTAGAATACTGCAAAAAAGTGCCTTCAAAAGTAAACCTTATTGAATATAACCCTATTGATGAAGGAGAATATCAACAAGCTTCACAGGAAAGCCTGAATCTTTATATTAAGCTCCTGGAAGCTAATAACATTATTGTTAATGTACGCCACAGCCGCGGAAAAGACATAGACGCCGCCTGCGGCCAGCTAGCCAACAAGAATGGATAAGAAGTTTAAAGTTCAAAGTTCAAAGTTTAAAGTTTAAAGTTTCACATACTCCTTGCTCTTTGCTCTTGGCTCTTTGCTCTTTGTTTAAACTTCAACTCTTCGAAGCATTAAATAACTTCTCTTTTTCTTCTTTACTTAAGCTTTCATAGCCACTGTCAGAAATTTTATCAAGAATATGATCGATTTCATCCTGGCTTACTTTAGAGCTTTTGCTTCGGGTACCTGCAGAGGTAGCGGATTTTGAGAAATTCGAAGATGTGTATGTCGACCATTTAGAGCTTTCTTTCTTCTTGTATGTTACTCTGATCTTTTCCTTTTTACTAAACATAGACTTAATACTATCTATCGTACTGGTGATCCAGGCACCCCAGTCATTGCCCTGTTGTAGCTGTTTGATATATATAAAGCCTATTAATGCTCCCCCAAGATGGGCAAGCTCACCACCCGCATTATTA
The DNA here is from genome assembly GCA_051418055.1 of Candidatus Cyclobacteriaceae bacterium M2_1C_046. Taxonomy (GTDB): domain Bacteria; phylum Bacteroidota; class Bacteroidia; order Cytophagales; family Cyclobacteriaceae; genus JBPRGH01. The sequence continues at coordinate 6,986 of JBPRGH010000035.1, forward strand.
CCTGTGGTATTGGCAAAAGACATGATAACATAAAAAATGGCAATATATTTTATTCTTATAGGGCCCAGCAGTAAGAGATAAAATGTGTAATTAGGCATAAAAGTGGCTGCACCGACTACAATAGCATAAACTCCCGCAGATGCTCCAAGCATCATGCTGCTTGCCACACGATCACTAAAGAATGGCAACAGGTTATAGATTAAAAGAAAGGTAAGTCCGCCAAATATACCACCTAGTACATAAAGGCTTATTACCTTATCACTTCCTAAAAATTCCTGTATCAGCTTTCCAAACCAATAGAGGAACAACATATTGAACAGGATATGAAGGAATCCGGTATGGGTAAAGAAATAGGTGATAAGTGTCCACGGTTGGGTCAGGAATTTCCCAATGTCTGAGGGCATCATCAGGTAACTTACAATTGTGGCATATATACCTTCAGCCTGAGAAAGCTTTAATACGACCTCAGCAACAAGTAAGACAAGGAAAATGGCTAAATTAATAAATATTAATTGTATGACTGCATTATTCGGACGGTAGAAAGCGCTTTTGAATTCTTCAAGTATGCCGCCTCCTCCACTATACATATTATTTCTGCGCATATGCTCTTAACAAAAAATTAATAGAATTTGTCTCGGCGACCCTGCCAAAACTTTATCATTATGTACGCAAATATCATACCTCCCAAATGTGCGAAGTGAGCGACATTATCACCAGCTGATCTGTTAAACCCTGAGTATAAGGCAATTCCACCCAAAACAAGCACTAAATATTTTGCTTTAACAGGTATGGGAGGAAATAATAACATTAACTCAGTATTAGGAAACAATAAACCAAAAGCCATCAATATTCCATAAACTGCTCCAGATGCACCAACCATTAAACCAACAGCTGATCTCTGATAAATATTCTTTACCTCCTGAATGCTAATTCCTACATAATTTTCATTATTCGGATTTTCATCATATGCATTTATGAGCTTTTCGTATTTTACATAATCCCTTTCATCAACATGATCTAAAACAAATCTATTAAAATCACTTGGATTAGGTGACTGAACATATTCTTGCACATCAGCCTTTAAACTTTGACTGCTTACATATTTTATTCCATTATATAAAAGACCAGCCCCAACTCCACAAACAATATAAAAGATTAAAAAACGTTGGCTCCCCCAGAATTGCTCTAATAACGGACCAAGAAAAACGAGTCCTAACATGTTAAATAAAATATGAAAAAAACCTTCAGTGCTATGAGCAAACATATAGGTGAAGAACTGATATGGCTTAAAATATTCTGACTCAAAAGTCCATAAAGAAATATACAAAGTAAAATAATCTCCTAGTACCAGTTGAAGGATAAAAATTACTATATTAATAATTAACAGGTTTTTTACTACCGGGGTCAGTCGCTGCATCATGTGCTAAAAAATTTATCTATTGTTTCTAAATCCAAAACGTAATAAACGGGCTTACCTGCAGGATCATAATTTGGATTTTCACATCCAAAAAGCCGCTCGATCAGCACTTTCATCTCCTCTGGCGTCATCCTTTTTCCCAGGCGCAATGAAGCTCTTCTTGCCATTGCACGAGCCAGATTTTCTTTCTTACCTACAGAGAGCTTGTTTTTATTTATCTTATACTGCTCTACAAGGCCTTCAAATATCTCCTTGCCATTACTTTCGGAAAGATCTGCCGGAAAACCATCTACTACTACAACATTATTACCGAATGGTTCAAATATAAAACCTAATGCACATATTTCCTCCTTCATCTCCATTACGAGGGAAAAGTCTGCAGGGTTTAATGTTATTTGTTCAGGAAATAACGACCGTTGCGAAGTACCCTGGCCCTGTTCGAGCTGTCGCAGGTATTTTTCAAATAAGATCCGTTCAAAAGCCGCCTGCTTATCAATTATCATTAACCCTGATTTTGTCTGGGTCATAATATACTTCTGATGCAGCTGAAAAAGCACCTGCTCCCGCTCATTTGAAACACCTTCAAAAGAATTATTTTCCTCCTCCTTATGCATGCTGCTTGAGAAGGTCAATGTTTGCGGCTCACGCTGATCATTTTCAGGCAATTCTTCCTCCCGGTTTACATCCCAATGGCCATGAAGCTTCTCCCAGTTCACCTGGTTTTGCTTTTGCAGGGAAGATGTTTTAAACTGCCCATAACTTTTTTCAAGATATGTTTCCCGCTCACGCTTTATCTTATCGGTCAGATTTACATCCACTGTAAAATCAATCGAAGGGGCAAAATTATGCGTACTCAACGCTTGTTTTATTGCTGACCTGATGATGGCATAAATAGTCCTCTCATCATCAAATTTTATTTCAGTCTTTGTGGGATGAACATTTACATCAATATGTTTGGGATCTATATCAATATACAGCACATAAAAAGGAAAAAAATCATCCGGCATAAGCCCTTCAAAAGCAGAAGTAACTGCATGATTTAAATAGTTGCTTTTGATATATCTTTTATTAACAAAAAAGAACTGTTCACCCCTGGTTTTTTTTGCAAAATCCGGCTTCCCAATATAACCGTGGATATTCATCAGTTCCGTCTCCTCCTGACATGCAGCCAATTGTTCTTTATAGCTCCTCCCGAAGATCCCTACTATCCTCTGGCTTAGCTTTCCTGCCTCCAGGCTATATATCTCTTCATCATGGTTGTATAATGACAAAGCTATACCAGGATATGCCAGTGCCACCCGTTGAAATTCTTCCGTTATATGTCGCATTTCCACCCCATTTGACTTGAGGAAATTGCGGCGGGCCGGAATATTATAAAAAAGATTTTTTACAGTTATAATAGTACCTTTAGTAGTATTCACCGGCTCCTGCTTTTTTACTTCAGAACCTTCAATACATATGTAAGTACCAATCTCATTATTTTCCTGACGGGTCTTTATTTCCATCTGAGAAACCGCTGCTATTGAAGCGAGCGCCTCTCCCCTGAAACCCATGGTTTTAATTTTAAATAGGTCTTCAGCAGAAGCAATTTTTGATGTAGCGTGACGCTCAAGGCTCATCCGGGCATCAGTTTCAGACATACCCGTTCCGTTATCTATTACCTGTATTAATGCCTTTCCGGCATCTTTTACAACTAATGTGATTTCGGTAGCATGAGCATCGACAGCATTCTCCAGTAGTTCCTTTACTACTGAAGCCGGTCGCTGAACAACCTCTCCTGCAGCAATTTGATTAGCTATTGCATCTGATAGCAGACGAATAATATCTGGCATGTAAGATAAGTTACAACTTGCGCTTCATTTTAAGGTACAATAATACGCAAGATATTAGAACTACCACGTATAAAGCCATCTCCCCAATGAATATATATCCAAAGATCAAACCAGCCAACAAAAGCATGATGATCAGCTGCATGATCGAGGCCGAAGATCCGGGTGCACTCCTTCTTCTGGTAAAAGATCCCTGAATAGATGAGTGGAAGTTTTCATCTTCACTAGCATCAGGATTGTCATTTAAAGAGGCATTACCCATCGCCATTCTTCGGCGTATCTGTTCTTCCCGTTCCTGCATTTCTTCTTTTACCGGATCATAATACCTCGGTTCTAAATGAAATTTCTGATATTTAGGGGATCTATAAAAGGGATTTATATTCATTTTAAAAAAATCTTAATTTTTTAATGCCATTAACCATTTACCCAAAATTAATTTACAATGAATTTCTAACATGGCAAAATAGTTGTAATAATAAATGAGTTAATGTTTTTTATTAATATTTACCATAAAGTTCGTTAGTCCGATAATATGATCAACGAGAAGCTAAATAAAAAAGTTTGTAGTTTCATAATCATCTTGGCCTGCTTAATTAGCATTTTTCAAGGCAAAGCTCAAATCATTTTACCTGAACAGGACGAGTGGGTGGATAGTGTATTCTCAACACTCGATACAGAACAAAAAATAGGACAACTTATTATGATCCCTGCTTATGCAGGTGGGAATGAAGAGCATTATAAAGATCTGATCAACCTGTTAAAAGATCATCATATAGGAGGGGTTGTTTTTATGGAAGGAAATCCTATAACCCAGGCTAAATTAACGAATACGCTTCAGGAAAACTCCTCCATACCCTTGCTTACAGGAATGGAGGCAGATTTTGGCCTGGGGCAACATCTGGATAGCACCTTAATATTCCCTTCTACTTTGACTTTAGGTGCGTTATCGAGCGATTCATTATTATATGCCACAGGAAAAGAAGTGGCACGACAGCTTCAACGACTGGGTATCCATTTTATACTTGGGCCTTCAGTAAATATTAGCAATCCTTTATTTCAGAATGCATTTTCGGATAACCTTAACCAGGTGGTTTATAAAGCAAAATATTACCTTAAAGGCTTAGAGGATGGCGGGATAATTATAGTGCTTAAAGATTTTCCCGGTATGGGAAGCATAGACCCTGATAATCAGGAAAATTTAGCGGTAACTAAAAAGACCCTTGCTGAATTGAAAGAGGAAGATCTATATCCTTTTAAAAGCCTGACCTCAGCAGGAGGCATTGGAGGTGTTATGTCATCCTTTATTTTTGCTCCGAATATTGTAAATGACGGACTTCCTTTGTCAATGAATAAAAATTTTATTAATAAAAATGTTCGTGATGACTGGAGATTTGAAGGTATTGTATTTACAGGGCCACTGAATCAGGAATCTGTAACCAACAATTTTAAAAAAGGTATTGCAGAGGAGCATAGCCTTAAAGCAGGTCATGATATTTTGCTCTTTCCCGATAATATCCCTGCTACCATAAGAAGAATAAAGCGTGCACTGAATAAGGAAGAGCTCAAGTTGGAGCAGTTAGATGCTTCCGTAAAGAGAATATTAACGATGAAATATCAGGCAGGGCTTCAAAAATCAAAACCGGTAGATACTGTGAATATTTATCAGGAGCTAAATAATATTACCGCACATAAACTCCAGAGGGAAGTTTTTCTTAACAGCATTACGCTGGTTAGAAATAATACCCTCGATATTCCATATCAGATGCTGGAAGACAGGAACTTTGCTTTGCTGGACCTTAGAAATAATTCCGGTGGGCCTTTATTAAAGTACCTGAAAAAATATACCCATTTTGATTATTATTCAATTTTAAATAATGATTTTGCCGATAAATTAAAGGGCTATGATATGGTCGTAACGGCTATTTCCGGGAATTTAACCCCGGAACAGAAAATCCTGCTAAAAGATCTTGATGATGCCACACACGTTACGCTTCTTATTTCGGGATCACCTTATCAATTGGCAGGATTCGAGGAATTTAATAATATCGTTTGGTCAGGCAATGATTTACCGATTACACAGGAATTAATACCACAGCTACTTTTTGGCGCAGAAAGCTTCTCCGGAAAATTACCTGTTACGACAGGCCCATTTATAAGCGGCACAGGCATCTCCACAAAATCATTAAACAGGCTGGCCTTTACTTTTCCTGAAGATGCCGGAATAGATGGAGATTATCTTATTCGTATTGATTCCATAATGAAAGAGGCAATACAGGGAAAAGCTACCCCTGGTGGACAAATTTTGATAGCACGTAAGGGAAAGGTAGTTTGGGAAAAAGCGTATGGTTATCATACCTATGACAGCCTTATGCCTGTAGATGATCTTACTATTTACGATTTGGCTTCAGTTACAAAAGTTGCGGCATCAGTTCAGGCACTTATGTTCTTGTACGAAAGAGGGCTAATAGATTTAGATAAAAAAATAAGTGTTTACCTTCCCGAGCTTGAGGGGACCAATAAAGAAAATATGGTCCTTCGTGATATCCTCACACACCAGGCGGGTTTATGGCCATATCTTCCTTTCTGGAAAGCCACTATGCTGGAGCAGCAACATTCACCCGAATTTTATAGTTATCGCATTGGAGATGATTTTCTAAATGAAGTTTCACCCGGATTATATTCCGCTCGTATAACAGCGGACAGTGTATGGCAGTGGGTGATAGAATCAAAAGTCAGGGAAAAATCCCCACGTGAACCTTATGATTACAAATACAGTGATATGGGGTATTATATCATTCACCGCTTAGTGCAAAATATCGTAAATCAACCCATGCAGGATTTCCTTAATCAGAATCTTTACGATCCTATGGGTATGACTACATTAGATTATCAACCGCTGTGCAACTTTCCGCTGACATGTATTGCTCCCACTGAAATGGATGATTATTTTCGTTTTACGTTAGTATCTGGAACCGTTCACGATCAGGGAGCTGCTCTTTTAGGTGGGGTGGCAGGTCATGCAGGCCTCTTTAGTAATGCCCTTGATCTTGGAAAGTTAATGCAACTTATGCTGCAAAAGGGTAACTATGGCGGGCAACAGTATTTTCAGCCTGAAACCATTGAATTATTTACCCGCCAACAGTATTCAAATAACCGAAGGGGATTAGGCTGGGATAAACCTGTAACCGATGAATGGGGAGGGCCAACTTCTGAGTTTGCTTCAGGAAAAACTTTTGGACATACTGGTTTTACGGGTACGGCAGCCTGGGTAGATCCTGAGTTTGACCTGGTCTATATCTTTCTTTCCAATAGAATATATCCTGACGCAACAAATACAAAACTCATTACCGAAAATGTTCGTACTAGGATTCAGGACATAATTTATAAATCAATCTTTCAGGCTCTTCGATATGAAGACATCCAATGATAAAATGAATATAGGAATAGTTTGTTATCCAACTTATGGTGGTAGTGGTGTTGTAGCTACCGAATTAGGAAAAGGCCTTGCTAAGAATGGGCATAAAATCCACTTTATTACTTATCGCCAGCCTTACAGATTGGATTTTTTTAATGAAAACCTTTTTTACCATGAGGTTGATCTGCGGCCTTATCCTTTATTTGAATATCCTCCATATGAGCTGGCTTTATCCAGTAAAATGGTAGATGTGGTAAAACATGAAAAACTTGACTTACTACATGTGCATTATGCCATTCCTCATGCATCCGCTGCATATATGGCGAAGCAGATATTGAAAACACAAAATATTCATATACCAATAATAACCACCCTTCATGGAACTGATATTACTTTGGTAGGAAAGGATCCTTCCTATGAACCAGTTGTAACTTTTAGCATTAATCAGTCGGATGCGGTAACAGCAGTATCTGAGGACCTTAAAAAAGATACCTATCATCATTTTGGAATAAAAAAGGACATCCATGTTATTCCAAACTTCATTGATCTGGATAGGTTTAAAAAACAAAAGAAAGAGCATTTTAAAAGAGCCATCTGCCCGGAAGATGAGCACCTGATAGTACATACATCTAACTTTCGAAGAGTAAAGCGTGTTGATGATGTAGTTAGGATTTTTCATAAGATCAACCAAAAAACCCCAAGCAAGCTCCTGCTTGTAGGTGACGGACCTGAGCGAAACAATATAGAAAAGCTTTGTCGTGAATTAGGCACCTGCGATCATATTCGTTTTCTAGGGAAACTTGATGCTGTTGAGGAAGTGTTGTCGGTTGCAGATCTGTTTATTATGCCATCTGAATCAGAAAGCTTTGGTCTGGCCGCACTGGAAGCAATGGCCTGTGAAGTTCCTGTAATATCCTCTAATGTGGGTGGTATACCAGAATTAAATATTCACGGAGTTACTGGTTATTTAAGCAATCCCGGCAATATTGAAGAAATGACTGAAAATGCTTTAAAGGTCCTTGATCCAAAAAATTTACAAACTTTTAAAGCAAACGCATTGAAACGCGCCATGGAATTTGAAATTAGTAATATTTTACCAATGTATGAGAAAGTTTATCGCGATGTTCTTGAAAACAAAAAGGCGCCTCAGCATGTATAATATTTAATATATCTTTTAAAAATTTAATCAGGCAAAGTATTTTTGTGCAAAATTTTTTATCATAGTTATGGGAGCAGTGAATAAACCTAAGAACGAAGGCACAAAACAGGTTTTTGATAACCCTATTCTCGAACGGTTGACGAGGACTCATATATCTATACCTATTACTATTTTTGTTTTCTATAGTGCAGGATTATTATATTGGAGTGTTACCAGTACAACATTAGCTGTAGGCACCACTATTTTATTATTTTTTACCGGTTTGCTGCTATTCACACTTGTTGAATACCTGGCACACCGCTACCTTTTCCATATGGAGACTTATACGGAATTAAGAAAAAAGATCCAATATTCTCTTCATGGTATACATCACGACTATCCTAAAGACAAAGATCGTTTGGCTATGCCACCTGTTATGAGTATTACTATTGCAACCCTTTTACTTTTTATATTAAAATGGTTGATAGGTGATTTTGTATTTGCCTTTCTGCCTGGATTTTTGGTTGGTTATGCCGGCTATCTTTTTGTCCACTATATTGTACATGCATATCAACCACCTAAAAACGCTTTTAGAGCTTTATGGATTAACCATGGTATACATCATTATAAAGATCCGGAAAGAGCGTTTGGCGTTTCGTCGCCATTATGGGATTATATTTTCAGGACAATGCCAAGGTAAAAACAAAACCCCGGAAAATTTCCGGGGTTTATTTTTAAGCGCCGGCCTAAAAATTTCTCGATATATACGATCTGCTCGTATACCGATGAAGCCGGTAATTAAACACCCACTTAAAAAAAATTGCTATCTTTTGCCATAATTGTTTCATTTTAAAACTTATGGCCTTGCAACAGGCCCTTCCTTAACAAAATTTTGTTGTCCTTTATCTTGTTCCGGAGCTTCTGCATATGCATATGTTGGACACGTATAATATGCACATCCGGAGAAAACAAAAGCTGATATCAGGATCAGCACCAATAACTTTTTCATGATTTATAGATTATTAATAATAGTCGCAATAAAATATGTGAACCGAGGTTTAAAAATATTAGTTTCATTAAAAAAATGATATTCCTTACATATGTATTGGCTATTCTTTAAGTATAAAAATTAAATTTTAAATATCTTACCCTGCACTTTTTTCGTTACTATTCGTTATACGCTCTAACTATTTGATATTGCAATGATTGGCTACAGATTCACAAAATTCATACCCCTAAAAGAGCAGAAACAGGAAGATTTTGATTCCCTGTTAAAGATCTTCATGCAACTGATCTTAGTTACTTCAGGTGATGTGGCAGAGGCATTAAAATGGCTGAGCGATTTGGATCAGCAGTATAATCTTACAGGTGAAGAATATGGCATTGGCGATTTTATTGAAGACCTGAAACGTGAAGGGTATTTAACAGAAGATGAGGTTACTGGCTCGTTTAAAATTACTGCTAAAAGTGAACAGCGCGTAAGGCAGGATGCCCTGGAAGAGATCTTTGGGAAACTTAAAAAAGGAGGAAGAGGAAGCCACCAGACAAAATATAGTGGCATCGGTGATGAACCCTCCGCAGATATACGTTCTTATGAATTTGGAGATACTCTTGACCAAATAGCTGTAACTGATTCTCTTCGAAATGCCCAGATCAACCATGGCCTGGAAAATTTTACAATGACAGAAGGTGATCTGGAGGTTAGGGAGAAGGAATATAAAACCCAAACATCAACCGTGATGATGATAGATATTTCGCATTCTATGATCTTATATGGTGAAGACCGTATCACTCCGGCAAAAAAAGTAGGTATGGCACTAGCCGAACTTATAAAAAGAAAATACCCTAAAGACACCCTGGATGTCATAGTATTCGGCAATGATGCCTGGCAAATTGAACTTAAAGACCTCCCCTACCTGGAAGTTGGCCCCTATCATACAAATACAGTGGCTGGCCTTGAGCTGGCAATGGACCTTTTAAGAAGGCGGAAAAATGCAAACAAACAGATATTTATGATCACAGATGGTAAACCCACTTGTATTAAGCAGGGGATTAAATACTATAAAAACAGCTTTGGCCTCGATCCTAAAATCTTACAGAAAACATATACACTGGCAGCTCAATCACGAAAATTAAAAATACCAATTACCACATTTATGATCGCAAGTGATCCTTATTTAAGATCATTTGTCCAGGAGTTTACCAAAATTAATAACGGCAATGCCTATTATAGTTCGCTTGGAGATTTAGGTAATTTAGTTTTTGAAGATTATCGTCGTAACCGCAGAAAAAGATATTAACTCAAATGAATATAAAAAATATAAAAACATTGGGAGAGCTTAAAGCTTCCGGTTATAAAGTACGTTCCGTTAAAGAAGAGCTTCGTGAAAACCTGATACATCAGATGCAGGAAGGAAAATCAGTATTTGACGGGATATATGGTTATGAAGAAACCGTGATCCCTGATATTGAAAGAGCAATTCTTTCCCGACATGACATAAATTTCTTAGGATTAAGGGGCCAGGCAAAAACGAGGATTGCACGACTGATGACCAATCTTCTTGATGAATATGTGCCGATTGTTTCCGGCAGTGAAATGAATGATGATCCTTTAAATCCTCTATCACGTTATGCACGGGACCTTATTAAGGAAAAGGGAGATGATACCCCTGTTGAATGGCTGCATCGCAACGATCGTTATACAGAAAAACTGGCAACCCCGGATGTTTCCATTGCCGACCTGATCGGTGATGTGGACCCCATAAAAGCCGCGACATTACGATTACCTTATTCCGATGAGCGTGTGATCCATTTTGGGCTGATCCCTCGCGCCCACAGGGGAATTTTTGTAATTAATGAGCTTCCTGACCTTCAGGCACGTATACAGGTGGCGCTATTCAATATTCTACAGGAAGGTGATGTGCAGATCCGTGGATTTCGCCTAAGGCTTCCTTTAGACCTGATGTTTGTTTTTACAGCCAACCCGGAAGATTACACTAACCGTGGCAGTATTGTCACTCCGTTAAAGGACCGTATTGCAAGCCAGATCATTACGCATTATCCAAAAAGTATAGAGATCAGCAGGCAGATCACCGAGCAGGAAGCTAATATAAAAGAAGACCAGAAAAAACTTGTAAAGATACCTGCAATAGCAAAGGATATAATTGAGCAGATAGCTGTAGAAGCCAGGAACAGTGAATATGTTGATATAAAAAGTGGGGTTTCTGCCCGTCTAACAATTTCTGCATTTGAAAATTTGATTAGTGCGGCTGAACGCAGAGCTATAAGGGAAAAAGAAAGTTCAGCTTATGTGAGAATGGCAGATTTTATAGGTGTGATCCCTGCCATTACCGGAAAAATAGAATTGGTGTATGAAGGCGAACAGGAAGGTGCGGGAATTGTGGCACAGAACCTGATCGGCAAAGCTATCCGTACACAATTTATAAGCTATTTCCCCGATCCTGATAAATTTCGAAAACAGAAAGAGGAAAATCCATATAAAAAGATCACGCAATGGTTTGGTGACGGAAATTCTGCAGATCTGTTTAATGATATGAAGGAGAAAGATTACCGGCAGGAGTTGCTGAAGATCCCGGGATTAAAAGAAATGGTTAAGAAATTCATTAAACCTTCCGATGAACAGGAAATGCTTTTTTTCATGGAGTTTGCACTTCATGGACTTGCAGAATACAGCATGCTCAGCAAGCATAAGCTTGAAAAAGGTTATCAGTTTAAAGATCTACTTAGTAGTATGTTTTCTTCGATGCCTGACGAAGGAGAAGATGATGATGACATTCTCGGTTCGCGGTTTAATTAGTAGTTATGGACCTGAGAGAAGTAAAAAAGTTAGCTGGCCTGGGTGAATCTCAGCAGGTCGAATTTAAGAAAAAAGCAGCCTTCCCGGACAAAATCGTGAAGGAAGTGGTTGCTTTTGCAAATAGCGACGGCGGCTGGCTTCTTTTAGGTGTTGATGATGATGGTAACCTCTCTGGTCTTAAATTTCCCGAAGAAGAAAAAGGCGTATTAGACCAGTCTATTAAAAAATTATGTAAACCTTTTATAAAATTTACTACCTACGTTGTCCCCTTAAACCAAAAAAAATCCATTGTTGCCTATGAAGTGCCAAAAAGCAACAGAAAGCCTCATAAAGTAATACAAGATGGATTCCCCGTCTGCTACGTACGGGTGGAGGACCGAAGTGTAAAAGCATCTCGTGAGGTTCAGGAAATTATCCGAAGGCAAAAATACATGCGGGATATGCCGGTCCAGTATGGCGATAAAGAGCAGGTGCTTATGGAGTATCTGCAAGAGCATCAGCATATTACATTATCAGAATTTCAAAGGGTAGCCGGAATTTCAAAAAAACAGGCATCACGTACCCTTGTACACCTTGTTTTAGCTAACATACTTGATGTTGAGCCACTTGAAAAAGGAGATAAATATTTTTTACATTCTTCCTTCTGATTTTATTTCCATTTTTAATTAAAAAAATTACCTTAGTTAAAAGTGCTAACCTCTGAAATATGACGAACGGATCGGATAAGAAAATTTTTGTGCTCGACACTTCTGTGATAATCTACGAACACAACTCTATTATGAATTTTGAAGAACATGATGTTGGGATACCTATCACTGTTCTTGAAGAGTTGGATCAGTTTAAAAAAGGAAATGACACAAAGAATTTTGAAGCCAGGGAGTTTATAAGGTTACTCGATAAGCTCGCCGAAGGTAAACTACTTCAAAACTGGAATCCACTGAATGGCAAAACTAAAGGAAACTTTAAGGTTGTCATGGATGAAAAGAGCCATCTGAATGCAAATGAAATTTTTGAATCTGCAAAAGCCGACCATCGTATTCTAAATGCCGCACTTCAGCTACAGAAAGAAGCAAAAGAAAGATCAGTAATTCTGGTTTCAAAAGATATCAATCTCAGGTTAAAGGCAAAATCACTGGGATTAAAAGCGGAGGATTATAATACCGGAAAGGTAAAAAATGTCAGCACTCTCCATAAAGGCAAGCTGGAGTATCAAAGGATAAATCCTGAAGCCATTAATCAGCTTTATGAAAAAGGAAGCATTCCGGCAGCAGAAATTCTTGGTAGCAGAAAACCACAAACCAATAATTACTACATTTTAAAAAGTGGGAAAAAATCAGTGCTTGCGTATTATAACGGGCAGACACAAATGGTGGAGCATGTGGAAAAAAGAGGCGTTTATGGCATTAAGCCAAAGAATGCAGAACAAACATTTGCCATACATGCTATTTTAAATGATGATATTAAGCTGGTATCCATGCAGGGGGTTGCCGGAACAGGAAAAACCCTTATTGCCCTTGCTGCAGCCCTGGAACAAAAGAGAGAATTCAAGCAAATTTATCTCGCACGGCCGATTGTCCCTCTTAGCAATAAAGATATAGGTTATCTTCCCGGTGATATTAAGTCAAAGCTAAATCCATATATGGAGCCTTTATGGGATAACCTGAAGTTTATTCAAAACCAGTACCGTGAATCTGATAAGGAGTTCTCGAAGATCACCGAAATGCTTAATCAGGAAAAGCTGGTAATTACCCCTCTCGCTTATATACGTGGCAGGAGCCTTTCAAATATTTGCTTTATAGTGGATGAAGCCCAAAATCTGACACCACATGAGGTAAAAACAATTATTACCAGAGCAGGTGAAAATACAAAGATAATTTTCACGGGAGACATCTACCAAATTGATACTCCATATCTGGATTCACAGAGTAATGGGCTCTCCTATTTAATAGACCGTGTTAAAAATCATCCGCTCTATGCTCATATCACTCTTGAGAAAGGCGAAAGATCAGAGCTGGCTAATTTGGCAAATGAACTTTTATAACAATGTAAGGATTTAACTTAAATGTAATGCATAATTAGAGTAATTAGGGCATCTTGATAGATTATGTGTTTACATTCACTGATTATTACGAGTAAGTTTTATCTACTAAAGGAAAGTATTCATATACTGTTTTTAGCTAAGGTCAGATACAAAGCACATATTTAGGAACTTACCATTATGTATCTGTCAGATATATATATTAAATTGAAAAATATTTAATCATGGTAATGATATACAGACTTATTTTTAATCGTGCAAGTCAACAAAAGAAGAAGAATATTCTTGATGCACGAGGTGTTATTATCGGAACCTTTAAAAGGAATGATCGCCAGAAATATGTTTATCTTCTTGACAATTTTTTTGTGGAAGTAATTTATAAAGAAGACGATGCCGCAAATGAAATAGAAATAGCTAACTCTTTTTCAGATTACCGCAAGCTTGAAAAATATATGGAGGAAAGCATCAGGGAAAATTCCTGAGACAAAAAGTTATTTTAACCCAAATATTCTCGAAGAAATTCCACCCTCGACAAAATAGCCGTCTATGGTATTCTCAAGGTCTACACCTGCCGAAATATCCAACTGTAGGTCTTTATTTATGAAATAAGCTACCCCTCCATCAAAAAAGTTATTAAATTCATTTTCATATATTCCGTATACTTCTACAAAAGCAGAAAATGAATCTCCAATACTCCTTGAATAATTAAAAGTATATAAAAAAGGACTTGTATCAGACGTTCCTACATTAGCGACAAAAAGAGAATTGCCCACAGGATATCCCATACTTACAGCAGATACATAACCCAGATCGTTATCACCTATTTCAAATTCTTCATTTTGAATAAAATGAAAACGTGCGCGTGTTTGCCAGCTACCGGCAAATCCGGAAGGCCTTTCAAAAAGATGTATCCTGAAACCAAAATCAAACTGGCTTAACCCATTAATATCAACCTCATTACCAATAAATGGAGTATAAGTAGAGGATGTGTAGGTTACTGATGCATTTAATTCAATATTTTCTTTTATTCCATACCGGATCACAAGATTCTCATATAAACTACTCGTTTCTGTCAGATCCGTACCTAATTCACCATAACCTATACCACCCTCCAGTTGAAGGATTCGCATTCCAACTGTATACTGGCTAAAAGACTGACTCGGACGGTCCGTCCTTATCGCCTCACTTACCTGAGAAAAACCTGGAAGTGAAAGGAGTAAAAAAGATATAAAAAACGTTGTTCTTAGAAGACTATTCATTTTTATTTATTTATTAAGAATAACAGGAACAGCCGTTCCATGTTTTTTTAATAGTTTTGTAAGATATATTTTTTAAAACCCTAAGATAATGACAACCGAACAATTGAAAGATATAAAGGCTCGTGTTAATGCCTTGAGGAGGTATCTTTGACTACGATCGCAAAGTAAAAGAAGTAGAAGAAGAAGAGCTTATCACAGCACAACCTGATTTTTGGAACAATCCAAAAGAAGCTGAGAAGATCCTGAAAAATATTAAAGCTAAAAAGATCTGGACCGACAGCTATAAAAAAATAGAAGAGAAATATAACGACCTGGAAACCCTCTTTGAATTTTATGATGAAGGGGAGGTTTCTGAGGAGGATATGAATAAGGAATACCAGCAGGCGCTTAAAATGGTAGAAGACCTGGAATTCCAAAAAATGCTCAGCGGAGAAGAGGATCAATTTGGCGCAATGCTCGAAATCAATCCCGGAGCAGGAGGCACCGAAAGCCAGGACTGGGCAGATATCCTCAACAGGATGTATATTATGTATGGCGAATCACAGGGATATAGTGTAAAACAGGTAAGCTATCAGGCTGGTGATACTGCAGGCATAAAATCTGCTACCCTTGAAATTGATGGTCCGTTTGCATATGGAAAATTAAAATCAGAAATAGGCGTTCACCGACTGGTGCGTATTTCTCCTTTTGATTCCGGCGGCAGGAGGCATACTTCCTTTGCCTCGGTTTATGTCTACCCTATTATTGATGACGAGATAGAGATCGATATCAATCCTGCAGATGTAGAGTTACATACTTCACGCTCTGGTGGTGCGGGAGGCCAAAATGTCAATAAAGTTGAAACGAAAGTGCAGCTTACGCATAAGCCTACAGGAATTGTTATAGTATGTCAGGTAGAAAGATCACAGCTTGCCAACCGCGAGCTTGCAATGAAAATGCTTAAGTCACGGCTTTATCAAATGGAAGTGGAAAAGCGTAATGCAGAGCGGGACAAGGTTGAGAATTCCAAAATGAAGATAGATTTCGGTTCGCAGATCCGTAATTATGTACTGCATCCTTATAAATTAATTAAAGATGCACGAACAGGTGTGGAGCGTACTGATGTGCAAAATGTTCTCGATGGAGACCTGGAAGATTATATTAAAGCATTTTTGCTTGGTTCACAGGAGGAACAGCAGGAAGCTTAATAAATAAGGTACTGCACTAATGATCCGGTTAAGGCCATAACCACAGCTATAATTAGTGCAGTACCATAACCTTCTACTTTTAGGCCGGTCATTAGCCAGTCTACCAGCTTTATTATTAAAGCCACAACTACTAATCTTATAATAAAACCTATTCCAAATACTGCAAAAAAACCTAATGTGGCAACATTTAAGATCGCACGTAGCAGCCAGCCTATTGTTGGTGAAAATATTCCTATTAAAAAAGCAGCTAAGAAAGCGGCACCCCAACCGGTAATGTGAACTTTTGGCATTAGCTTAGCAACTAGCACCAGTACAGCCGCATTTACAAACAGTGAAATTAAAAAATTCATTAATGCGTTATTTATACCAGCAACAACATTTAAATGCAATTGTTGGATCAGCCAATGGATTTGAAAAATAGAAATACTGCGATCATTAAAACTATTGCCAAAGATCTGGGCTTCCAGTATTGTGGTATTGCCAAAGCTGAATTTTTAGCCGAAGAGGCGCCACGGCTGGAAAAATGGCTAAAAACCAATCAGCACGGGCAAATGCAGTATATGGAAAACCATTTTGATAAAAGGCTTGATCCGACAAAACTTGTTCCCGGAGCAAAAAGTGTGGTTAGTCTGATCTATAACTATTATCCTGAAAAAGATAACGCATCCCAAAACAACTTTAAGATCGCTAAATATGCTTACGGGAAAGATTACCATTTCATTATAAAAGATAAGCTTAAGGGTTTTTATTCCAGGATCCAGGAGGAAATAGGTGAAGTAGGGGGAAGAGTATTTGTAGATTCTGCACCTGTTATGGAACGTGTATGGGCAAAAAAATCAGGTTTGGGATGGATCGGAAAAAACACATTGCTACTCAATAAAGAAATGGGCAGCTTTTTTTTCATAGCTGAATTAATACTTGAGATCGAGCTTGCAGAGGATGGGCCTGTAAAAGACTACTGCGGGACATGTTCCGCCTGCATTGATGCCTGCCCTACAAATGCGATAACCGCACCTCAATGGCTCGATGCCTCAAAATGCATCTCCTATATGACTATTGAGCTTAAGGAAGAGATTCCAGGTGGTTATGAAGATAAATTTAATGATTGGATCTTTGGCTGCGATATTTGTCAGGATGTGTGTCCGTGGAACAGATTTTCATCTGCACATAAAGAGCCGGCCTTCACTCCTCATCCTGATCTGCTGGCTATGGAGAAAAATGAATGGCTGGAGATGACTAAAGATGTATTTAATACAATTTTTAAAAAATCAGCGGTAAAACGCACGAAGTATGAGGGATTAAAACGCAATATGGCATATATAGAAAAAGCCCGCCATAAGACGAGCTCCGTATAATTATGTAATAGGTTAGTTTATACTGAAAATACCTTTTTAAGAATAAAAGAATATTTTTCATGAAACATAGCATAGCACCAACGTTTCAATTCCCTAACCTCATCCTTTACTAAAAGCTTAATTGCTTTTCTCAACTCTTTCTCGAAGAGCCGTGCATCAAAACTTACCTTTTTTAGAATGGTTTTTGTGTATTCTAACATATTAACATTAGGTTTTTATGTTTTGAATAAAAAAGTGACCTACTGTTGATCACTTTGATGAACCTTTAATATACAAATAAGTTACCTCATTTCCATAGGTTACGTTAAATTTGTTATTAGGTAATATAAAATGTTAATTTAAAACGAGGGGAGTATTTTACTGAAAATGAGATTGTTATTATCGACAGGATTAATTAATATTTTTTTACTGATTAGCGCCCATGCTTTTAGCCAGGCAACAATAGAGCTTGGTCCTGACGAGATTGCTGAAAATCAGGCATTTACTATAACTATCACTGTAAAGAATGAGCGACTTAAAAGCTATAGTGATTTTCCTGAAATTCAGGGTTTCCGCAAAAGAGGCACCTCATCATCTTCGAGCACTAACATTGTAAATGGACAGATAACCTCTTCCCAAAGCGTTACTATGACTTATATGCCGGTAGGTCAGGGAATTTTTAAGCTCCCTTCATTCACAATGACTGTTAATGGCGAGCAGGTATCCGCACCGGGAAAAACGATAAAAGTTGGACCTCCGGCAAAAAATCGCCGCAATCCATCTAACTTTAACAGAAGCCCATTCGATGATTTTTTTGGTGAAGAAGAATCAGAATTTGTTGAAGTTGAGGATGATGCTTTCCTTGCGTTAACCACCTCTAAAAATGAAGTTTTTGTTGGAGAGGGTTTTAATACCACCCTTAGCTTTTTTGTAGCTGAAGATAACCGTGCGCCACTCCAGTTCCATCAGCTTGGGCAGCAATTAGCAGAAATTCTTAAAAAACTTAGGCCAGCCAACTCCTGGGAAGAAAATTTTAATATTGAAAATGTAAATGGGGAAACAATCATATTAAATGGCAAACGCTATACGCAATATAAAATTTATCAGGCTACATTTTTCCCTCTAAATAATGAGGACGTGACTTTTCCTTCAGTAGACCTGAGAATGATAAAATACAAAGTGGCAAAAAACCCTTCATTTTTCGGACGGAACAGACAGGAGGATTTTAAATCCTTTTCTTCAAAACCTAAAACAGTAAAAGTAAAAGATCTGCCTCCACATCCTCTCAAAGATATTATACAGGTAGGTAATTATCGACTTGATGAGGAAATCTCTTCCGAACAGCTTGAGACGGGTAATAGCTTTACATACAGGTTTTCTATATTAGGTGAAGGAAATATAGCTGCCATTGATAATCCCAACATTAATTTTGGCAATAACTTCGACTTTTATGATCCTAATGTAAATCAAAAAATTTATCGCCAGAATGGAAAGGTTACAGGAACAAAATCCTTTAATTACTATGCCATTCCGAAAGAACCTGGCACCTACGATCTAGGTGAAAAATTCCGCTGGATTTTCTTCAATCCTAAAAAGGAGGAATATGATACACTTCGAAGTAATATTACAGTTAATGTAACTGGAGAAAGCAAAAAAAATGAAGCCATACAGGCTAATGATCTCGGCAGCTTTTATGATATTATTGAGGTAGAAAATAATGAACTGGAGCGTGTAGGTCAATCACCCTGGTTAAATATGGGTATTAATATTTTCATTCTCCTGCTAATTGGTGCATCCTTTTTTATAATTTTTAAAAAACCCTGATTTTGAGAAATTCATTTGGTAATCTATTACGCATAACAACATTCGGGGAATCGCATGGCCCTGCAATCGGTGTAGTTCTGGATGGTTGTCCGGCGGGCATATTTATCGATGAGGAATATATTCTGTCAGAGCTGAACAGAAGAAGGCCCGGCCAATCAAAATTAACTACCCAAAGGAAAGAGACAGATGAATTTGAAATTCTGTCAGGAGTATTTGAAGGCAAAAGTACCGGTATGCCTATATGTCTTATGATCAGGAATAAAGATGCTAAAAGCAAAGATTATAGCCATATTGCCGAAACATACAGGCCTTCTCATGCAGATTACACCTATGACACAAAATTCGGTTATCGAGACTATCGTGGCGGAGGGAGAAGCTCGGCAAGAGAAACTGCCACACGCGTAGCTGCCGGCGCCATAGCAAAACTCATCCTTAATGAACTTGGAGTTACAGTTCATGCATATGTTTCAGCGGTAGGGGATATTGAAGCTCCTGATCATAACGAACTTGATCTTTCACTCACGGAAGAAACACCTGTACGCTGCCCCGACATAAAAACTGCTGATAAGATGATCGAGCTAATAGATGAAACACGAAAATCCCGGGATACGATTGGAGGGAAAGTAACATGTGTAATAACAAATTTACCGGCAGGTATAGGCGAACCGGTTTATCAGAAACTGCATGCCTCTCTTGGATCTGCCATGCTGAGTATTAATGCTGTCAAAGGATTTGAATTTGGAAGCGGATTTGGTTGTGTGAAAATGAAAGGTTCGGAACATAATGACCACTTCTATAAAGATGAAGAAGGTAATGTACGTACTAAAACCAATTTTTCCGGAGGTATCCAGGGCGGGATAAGCAACGGGGAAGATATCTATTTTAATGTGGCATTTAAACCTGTAGCAACCATTATGCAGGATCAGGATTCTATCAACAGCAAAGGAGAAGCAGTTACTGTTTCCGGCAAAGGCCGTCATGATCCATGTGTAGTGCCGCGCGCAGTGCCTATTGTTGAGGCAATGGCAGCTTTAGTACTTGCAGATTTTTATTTAATACATCAATCGGCTAAATTGCGGCGATAATTTTTATTAATAAACTGGATATTTTTTGCCATCACAATAAATGAAAAGAAAGCTACCTCTCCACATTAAAATTGTTATAGGATTAGTTCTCGGTATTATTTGGGCTTTTATTTCAAGCGCACTTGGCTGGAATCAATTTACTATTAACTGGATAGATCCATTCGGGACCATATTTATTCGTCTGCTTAAATTTATTGCTGTCCCTTTAGTATTATTCTCCATCATAAGTGGAATATCTGGATTAACAGATATTTCAAAGCTTGGAAGGATGGGAGCAAAAACTTTACTCCTTTACCTGATCACAACTGTTACTGCAGTAGGGATAGGCTTAGTACTGGTAAATCTTGTACGTCCCGGAGATTTTATTGATGAAAATCAGCGTATAAAAAACAGGATAACATATGAGCTGTGGGTTAAGGAAACAACGGGTGTTGAACCTAAAGATGAGCGCCGTTTTTTAACCGATCCTGCTTATGCTGATGTGGTGCAGGAAATCACCAATATGGATATTGACCAGGCACAGGCTGCAGCCGGCATTGAGGATAAAATGAAAGTAGCTGAGGAAGCTAAAGAAGTAAGCCCCCTCCAGTTTTTAGTTGATATTGTACCAGAAAACCTGATGCTTTCCTTAAGTGATAATACTTTAATGCTCCAGGTTATTTTCTTTGCGATATTCTTTGGTGTCACATTAGCCTTATTACCCGCTGAAAAAGCTCAGCCAGTAATAACCTTTATTGATGGTATTAATGAAGTCTTCCTGAAAATGGTGGAGCTGATAATGATTGCTGCACCTTATTTTGTATTTGCATTACTTGCAGGTGTTATTGCTAAAATGGCTGATACACCACAGGAAGTATTTGAAATATTCAAAGGGCTTGGTTCTTATTCATTAACTGTTTTTGTAGGGCTAGCCTTTATGGTTTTTGTTTTCTATCCTGGCTTAATAACTACGGTTATACGAAAATTAAGCTATAAGAATTTCTTTAAAAATATCAGCCCTGCACAATTTTTAGCTTTCTCTACAAGCTCAAGTGCGGCTACTTTACCTGTTACCATGGAATGTGTGGAGGATAATATGGGTGTTTCAAGAAATGTAACAAGCTTTGTTCTTCCGATAGGTGCCACCGTTAATATGGATGGGACCAGCCTGTATCAGGCTATAGCTGTAATGTTCCTTGCCCAGATGCATATGGTTGATCTTACGCTGGGCCAGCAACTTACAATCGTTCTCACCGCGACATTAGCCTCAATTGGTTCGGCTGCGGTGCCAAGTGCAGGGCTTGTAATGCTTATTATTGTACTTCAATCCGTGGGGTTAAATCCTGCCTGGATTGCCATTATCTTTCCTGTTGACAGGATACTTGATATGTGCCGGACAGTAGTAAATGTTACGGGTGATGCTACCGTATCTACTTTAATTGCAAAGTCTGAGGGGGAATTAAGCAAATACTGAAACTTTTGAGAATAAAAGGCAGTTGAATAAGTTGAATAGAATTAAAATAAAATGCAAAATACCAGCCAATTAACTCATTTATATATAGAATCAAATCCTAATCCGAACAGCCTAAAGTTTGTGGCTAATTTTATGCTTGTGCCGGAAGGTGAGAGCTTTGATTTTCCGGATAAAGCATCTGCCGAAAATGCGCCTTTAGCTCAGGAGCTTTTCAATTACGATTTTGTAGACCGTGTATTCTATATGAACAATTTTGTAACGGTTACAAAAAAGGAAGATTATGAGTGGGACGAGATCAAGCTTAAGATCAGAGATCATATTAAATCATATCTGGAACAAAATAAACCTGTACTTACAGAGCTTACAGCTTCTCAAAATGAAGTCAGTGAAAATGACTCTCCGGAAGTTCAGCAAATTAAGATGGTCCTGGATGAATATATACGTCCGGCAGTAGAACAGGATGGGGGTGCAATTACCTTTCAGTCTTTTGAAGAAGGAACCTTAAGATTAAACCTGCAGGGAGCCTGCAGTGGATGCCCTTCAAGTACAGTTACTTTAAAGGCCGGAATTGAAAATTTAATGCAAAGAATGGTGCCTCAGGTTAAAAAAGTAGAGGCTGTGGGTGTATAATTGACAAAAAAACTTACATCATAAAAAAAGCTGCTCAATGAGCAGCTTTTATTTTTTTCTCTTTTACCGGTTACTTCTTAGGCATTTCCATTAGGTTGAACAGAAACATAGCTACGTCCCTTTCTACCTTTTTTGAATTCTACAGTACCCTCTATAAGTGCAAAGATTGTATGATCTTTTCCAAGACCAACATTATCACCCGGATGGTGCTGAGTACCACGCTGACGAACAATAATGTTACCAGCTATAGCATGCTGCCCACCGAATATTTTTACACCGAGACGTTTACTTTCTGATTCTCTACCGTTTCTTGAACTACCGGCTCCTTTTTTATGTGCCATAGCTAATTATTTAGTAATACCTTCAATTAAAACTTTAGTAAATTCCTGACGATGACCGTTTTTCTTTTTATAGCCTTTTCTGCGCTTTTTCTTAAAAACGATCACTTTGTCACCTTTTACGTGACCAAGGATTTTACCGGATATCTTAGCTCCTTTTACTAAAGGGGCCCCGACAGATACTTTTCCATCGTCATCCAGCAATAATACCTTGTCAAATTCTACGGAAGCGCCTTCTTCGCCGTCCATTTTAGGAGCGTATACGAATTGGTCTTGTGTTACTTTGAACTGCTTTCCGGATATGTCAACTATTGCGTACATCACAAAATTCTTTTATATAATCCAAAAGGACTGCAAAGGTAATAATTATTCCTATAAATACAAAAGGGAACGCGAAGGTTCCCTGAAATATTTTATTTATTTTAATTCTGCCTAAATTAATCCCACTGTCCTGAGTCAGTCTGTTTTGTTCCATCTCCTCCTGATTCAGTTGTTGAAGCAGGTGCAATGATCTCTTCTTCACAAGCTGTAAATGCAAAAGAAGACATTAAAACGGCGGCAATAAATAATAGCTTTTTCATGATAATTGGGTTTTTGGGTTGTGGTTTATCAATTTTTTATTAAATTCATATAATTGAAACTTTAAATTGGGAAAAATGTCACTTTATTACACAGAGAAAAGGGCTTATAAAGTACCTGCGTACCTTATAAAAAGCCTTTTAATCACCGCGTGTCTCTTAGTTGGAACTTTTGTGCACGCCCAGGATGGTATAAAGTACTACGAATTATTTAAAAAGCATCGTGTGTCCCATCCGGATTCAGCGCTACATTTTGCCCTGCTTACAGTTGAAAATTATGGAGGTGATTCACTCTTGCTGGTGAAAGGAAATAATGCTGCGGGATATATTTTCAACGAACAGGGTAAAAATTCACAGGCTATCTTTCACTATCTGCAAGCTTTTGAGATTTCCAAAGCTAAAGATTTTGTGACACAGCAGATTTATTTATCCAATAACCTTGGCCTGGCATATTATGATAAAGGTGATTATGATAAGTCCCTTGAATATCATTTGAAAAGCCTTGACATGCGTAAAAAATACGCTGATGAAGCAAGTATGGCAATCTCAAAAAACAATCTGGGGCTGGTTTATTATAAACTTAAGCAGTATGACAATGCACTTAATTATTTCAAGGAATCATTTGACTCTCATATAAAGTATGAAGATTATGAGCAGGCTTTTAGGGCTTCCAATAATATTGGCCTCTCTGAGATTGAAAAAGGTAAATTTGATGATGCGTTAAAAGCGTATGATTATGTAATTAATAATTGCAAAGAATGTCCTTCTGAAGTTTTAGTTCAAACCTACCAAGGGCTTGGCATCGCTTTTTATTCTATGGGCCTTGAATCCATGGCCATCAAAAACTTTGAAATTTCTGAACAACATTCAGAAGGCCAGCTGAATAAAACCGGCAGCATCGTTAATAATCATTACCTGTCACTAATTGCCAATAATCAGGGAAATGTTGTAGAAGCAAGGGAATACCTGAACAAGAGCCTTGACCTGGCGATGGATATGAAGTCAATGCTATGGCTTAAAAATAACTATATGATCGCTTCCATGCTGGAAGAAAATACAGGAAACTTTAAAACTGCACTTACCTTTCACAAGAATTATATGACCCTGCAGGATTCCCTGATCAATGAGCAGGTGATCCAGAATATTCAGGATCTACAATACAGCTATAATGATAAGAAATACCAGGAATACCTTGCTTCCATGGATTTAAGGCTGGCTTATCATAATAAGCTTAGTACATTATTAGGTGTTCTGGTTTTCATGTTCGCTGCTGTAGGGCTTGTTTTCTACAACTCTAATAAAAACAGAAAAAGAGCCACACGCCTCATTTCAAAAGCATATATGGAGGTGGAAAGACAGAAGGATCGTCTGGAATATGCTGTAAAGGAACGTACTGCCGAATTAAATCAATCTAATGAGGACTTAAATAATTTTATTTACAAAACTTCGCATGACATTCGCGGGCCTCTCGCAACTCTTAAAGGGATATGTAATATAGCTTTAATGGATGTGAAAGATCCTACAGCCGTTCAATACCTTACTAAGCTGGAACTTACCTCTGAGCGGCTGATCGACATTTTAAGTAGAATCCAGCATATCAACCACATTAAAAACTATCAGCTAGAAGATACGGTGATCAACATTAAGCTGCTTACAGAAGATGTCGTAGACAAGGTTGATGATACGTTGAAATTAGATGTAAAATATACTTCTGAAATTCCTGAGGGAAGTTTAATTAAGTCAGATGCAAACCTCCTTAAAATTGCCCTGAGAAATGTGCTGCATAATGCATTTAAATTCAGCAGGAGAAATAGCTATGAACAATCCTATGTTTCTGTTAATTTCCATCAGTCAGAGGATGGTCATATTATTTCTGTTGTTGATAATGGATATGGTATAGAGCCGGGAGAGATCAATAAAGTTTTTGACCTTTTCTATAAAAATGATTTAAACGTTCATGGTCAGAGTTCAGCGGGAATAGGTCTACACTTAGCTGAAATGGCCATTACAAAACTTGGCGGAAGCATACATGTGGAGAGTATTCCGATGGTGAAAACAATTTTTACCATAAAACTTCCATCCAGCTAATATAGAGTTGCCTATATTTAAGGCATGCAAAGATCAGTGGCATTTATAGGTGCCGGGAATGTTTCCTGGCACCTTGCACCCGCATTGGATAATATTGGTTATGCCGTAAGTGAGGTTATTTCCAGGTCGGAAAAATCAGCATCAGCTTTATTAAAAAGGCTTTACCAGGCACATTATTATGACTCCTATGACCTTAGCGGCCTAAAAGCTGACATCATTTTTCTCTGTATACCCGATGATGCTATTGAGGAGATAGCGGACCTTCTTGTGGTGCCAGAGGATAAAATCCTACTTCATACTTCTGGCGCTAAATCTATTGATTGTTTATCCAATCGCTTTCATAAAAGTGGCGTATTTTATCCCTTACAGACTTTCTCTAAAAGCAAAAAAGTAAATTTTAAAGATATTCCCATACTCGTTGAAGGTTCTGACAAAATTATTGAGCAGCAGCTTTTAAGTATGGCAAAAAAGCTTTCAAAAAATGTTGAATTGGTTTCTTCTGAAAAAAGGAAGCATGTTCACCTTTCCGCCGTTTTTGCCTGTAATTTTTCTAATCACATGATGAGCATATCTGAAGATATATTAAATACCCACAATCTGAATATTGAACTGCTCTACCCACTGATTTCAGAAACTATCAATAAAGCCCTTGCTCTTGGCCCTAAACCCGCACAAACGGGTCCTGCAAAACGTCATGATCTAAAAACACTGGACCAACATATGAAGATGTTAGAGGCTGATCCGGAGCTTGCAGAGATATACAGGCTTATAAGCCAGAATATTATTAATAACTCTCCCAAGGATTAATACAATGAAATATAATCATCTTCAGGTTTATATGTGATCTTGTTTTGTAGCTTTAAATTTTTTAAAATAACATACCCGTCGAAAGTAAATCTTTTAGCACCATAGATTTCAATGCTTTTTGCTTTTCTGTTATAGAATACACTATCCGCACCCGAAGCTTCTAATGAAGAAAATTGTATTGATACGTTTCCATAATAAAGCAAAACATCATCTTTACTTATTAAAGCATCTGCTTGTAAAAGTTTAGCTTTTTGCACAGTATCATCTTTAGGTCCTGTTTTTTGTGAAAATGCCTGGAAACATAAGAAGAAGGGAATAACAATAAATAATTTTTTCATGGTTTTCTATTTTGTTGATTTTTAGCAAATAACAAAAACTCTGCCAGTCAATTAACTATTAAAGATGTGAAACAGTATCTTTGCAGTAATTATGGAATTGAAGAACGACTTATTACTTAGAACCATTAAAGGAGAGAAAACTGAAAGAACTCCAATATGGCTTATGCGTCAGGCGGGGAGGATTTTACCGGAATACAGAGCGGTAAGAAACAGCCTTTCCGGATTTAAAGAGCTTGTTGAAACCCCAGAGTTAGCTGCTGAAGTTACTATTCAGCCCGTGGATATTTTGGGTGTAGATGCTGCCATTATATTTTCAGATATTCTCGTAATCCCTGAAGCTATGGGATTGACTTATGAAATGGTCGAAAAGAAGGGTCCTTCTTTTCCTGCAACCATTAATAATGAGCAAGACGTAAAAAATCTCAAAATCGCTCAGCCCGAGGATTTAAATTATACAATTGAGGCTATTAAGATCACCAAAAGAGAACTATCAGGCAGAGTGCCCTTGATAGGTTTTGCCGGAGCCCCATGGACTATTTTCTGTTATATGGTTGAAGGGTCAGGAAGCAAAACGTTCAGTAAACCACGCGCTTTGTTGTATCAAAATCCTGCCATGGCCAACGAGCTGCTGGAAAAGATCACACAGAGTACTATAAACTATTTAAAAGGCCAGATAGCTGCCGGAGCTGATGTGGTTCAGATCTTTGATTCCTGGGCCGGAGTCTTAGGTCAGGCTGATTATGAAGAATTCAGTTTAAAATTTATCCGGAAAATATGCGATGCAATAAATGAGGCCCCGGTAACGGTATTTGCCAAGGGAGCATATTTTGCAAGAGAAGAAATGGCCAAGCTGGCCTGCGAAACTATAGGCCTTGACTGGCATATGAATATAAAGGAAAGCCGTAAACTTATTGGTGATAAAACACTTCAGGGCAATCTTGATCCTGCTGTATTATATGGCTCGAGAGAAGTTATTGAGAAGGTGACTAAAAACATGCTTGACCAATTCGGCCCTTACCGCCATATTGCCAATTTAGGGCACGGAGTATATCCCGACACAACTGTTGACGCTGTAAAATGTTTCATAGATACAGTGAAAGAATACAGTAGTAGTTTGAGATGAAGTACTTGTTAATAATTATAGCCATTAATATAAGCATTTGCCATGCGCAAACCACCTCTATTACAATAGATACAACTAAAGAGGCTCCTGAAGATCATAAGGAGTATGTTGGAAAGTACATTTTTAAAAATGGCGAGGCTATAATTGTTAATATGAAAGAGGGCGATTTATTTATTGACCCTATTTATGGGGTTCCCTTTATTATAGAAAAAATTGATACAGCCACTTATTTTTCAGATCAGAAGCAGATAAAAATATCCTTTAATAAAAACAGGGAAGTTACAATTGAAAAATTATCAGAAGGAAAATCTATCTATGGTAGAAGAATCCCTTACGAAGAAACAACTCCTTATGAACTGATCATTGAAGGTGAGCCATTGAAAGCCTCTTTATTATACCAGCAAATTGAGCTTTATGATACTAAAGATGTGGTGGAGAATCTGCAAAAGCAGGCGCAGAATTTAACTTTTGATGAATCTATAATGGCAATATCTTTTTATCAGACAGCCCTTAAGCTTGACCCTGAAGATGAAATAACTCAACGTTCGTTGGGAATTATTTACCTTCGGCTTATGCAGGACCTTTATAAATTGGATACCGTTCTACAGCAACACCTTCACCAGATAAATAAGAAGCTGGATATTGATAATTAAGAATCAATTTATTTCTTTACATTCGCGGCTTTCTAAGTTTCTCGGCAATGGATGTAAATAAAGATGAGCTAAAAGCATGGCTATTATTAACTGTGCTTGCACTTATATGGGGTAGCTCATTTATTCTTATTAAAAAAAGTCTTCTGGCTCTTGCTCCAGATGAAGTTGGTGCCTTAAGGATATTATCTGCATCTGTTTTTCTATTACCTTTTGCTCTTTTACGCATTAAGAGAATTAATAAAAAGCATCTTCCGTTACTTTTATGCGTAGGTTTCGTTGGAAGCCTGTTACCTGCTTTTTTATTTGCAGCAGCACAAACCAGAATAGAAAGTGCCACTGCCGGCATATTAAATGCCCTTACTCCATTATTCACTATTTCTATTGGTTATTTATTTTTTAATCAGCGGTTTAATAAAGCTACTCTGATTGGATTAATTCTAGGCTTTGCAGGAACGGCATTACTGGTAATATCAGGAAGTAAAGGAAACTGGTCTGATCTTAATTTTTATGCACTGTTTGTTGTGTTAGCAACCATTTTTTATGGAATAAACCTAAACCTGATAAAATATAAAATACATGATCTCTCAAGCGTTACTATCACGAGTATATCTATTGTTATGGTAGGTCCGCTGGCTTTACTATATCTGTGGCTTTTTACACCATTTTTCAGTGAATTTGCTTCAGCTAACACTGAATATATCTGGTCTGCAACTGCTATTGTAGTACTTGGTGTAATGGGTACTGCAGTAGCATTGATCATGTTTAATCAGCTGGTAAAGCTTACACAGCCGGTATTTGCAAGTTCTGTTACTTATTTGATCCCTATTGTTGCAGTGATCTGGGGACTAATTGACGGGGAGGTTATGAGGGCAGCTGATTACCTGGGCCTTTTAGCCATTATATCAGGAGTATATCTGGCAAATATCCGGCGAAGGCAAGTTCCAGTTACCCCAAAAGCTTAACCTCTACTTCTTGTACATCCTTCGGATTATCAAAGGTATTATCACAATTGCAGCGCCAATACCACCAATAGCTATTAATGTATTCGCATGTTCGTTATGCTCTAATTTAAAGTAGAATCCTAATCCTAATAAAAGTATAAACACTACTCCAAGAATCCTTTGAACCCGAACCATATTCTTTATTTTTTAATTTTCTTATTTTTCAGTTCCTGAACTTCAGCTGACAGTTCGTTTATTTTATCAAAAGCCTTTTTTCTTTCCGTAATATCACGGCTTATTACATAAGCGCCTATAATTTTATCATCTTCATCTTTGATAGGCCCATGGAAACCTTCTATAAACAGGGTAGTATCTCCTACTTTACGCTCTTGAGGGATCATGAAGCTTTCTCCTTTAAAGGCACGATCATATCGGCTTTTCCATTCCTCTTTTGCATCTCCCAAGACAGAAAGAATATTAAAACCCTCTTTTAAATCCACATCTGTTTTGGCAAACCTGTCACGGAGCGTTTTGTTTGCTACTATTACTTTATAATCTGTGTCACAGGCAAAATAAGTATCAGTAGTGTTATCAATCAATGCATAAAGTACCTGCCCTTTTTGACGCATCTCCTGCTGGGCCTTTAACTTTTCAGTCACATCTCTGCTGAAAACTGATGCCCCTGTAATATTGCCTTCATGAGATTTTATAGGATTAATGAAGTACTCCCTCCACATATTCTCACCTTTCACTGTACTTTTAATTATGAAATTCAGGCTTTCACCTGCTAAAGCCTGATCATAGTATTTCTTCCAGGTATCACGTTCCGAGCCCAACATTTCAAGTGCGTCGGCACCCACATCTATTTTCTCGTATTGCGTACCTCGATATCTGTTTCGCAACACATCATTCATTATAGTTACCCTATAATTACGGTCGATAGTAATAATAGAATCATCTGTATTATTGATCAGGGCATTGAGGCGTGCTTCCTTTTCACGTATTTCTTTAGATCTTCTTTTTAATTCTTCCTGGGCCTCTTCACGTTGTGTTACATCACGGGACATAACAGCGGCTCCGATAATATTCCCATTTTCGTCTCTGATCGGGAATGTATGTGTCTCGATATACTTATCTCCCTGCTTGTCGGTAGCAAGTTTATTTTCGCCACCCAGGGCAGAATCATATTTAGCCTTCCAGAATTCACGCTGATCACCAGATAATAAATCAAGAATATTAGTACCAACTGAAAGATCAATACCCAGATTCGCATATTTTTCCTTCAGCACTTTATTTACCACTGTAATTTTATATTCGCGATCAAGGGCAAAAATTGTATCCTTGGTATTATTTAAAAGAGCATTAAGATTCGATTCCTTTTCCGCCAGTTCCCTTTGAGTACGGGCCATTTCCTCCTGTGTTGCCTGCATCTCCTCCATATTCTGGCGCATTTCCTCTTCCTGTGCCTGCATCTCTTCCGTCATCTGGTTTGATTGCTCGAGCAGATCTTTTGTTTGCTCATTGGTTTTCACCGAAATTATCGTTGAAGCCGTACTTTCACCAACCTTTTCCAGGAATTCAATATCAGTTTCAGAAAAATCATTAAATGAAGCCAATTCAATTGCTCCTACAAGTTCGCCATTAGATTTTAATGGCACGATCAACAGGCTTCGTGGTGTCGCCAGTCCAAGGCCGGAAGTAATGTTGATATAATCTTCAGGGACTTCTTTTAAATGTATCCTTTCACGCTCTACAGCTGCCTGACCAATTAGCCCCTGTCCCATCTCGATTCTTTTTTCCAGGTGTTTTTTTCTTTCATAAGCCCTGCATGCTTTAAGTTCTAAAAACGGCGCGTCGGTGGTTTCATCTTTTTCAATAATAAAGATCCCTCCCTGATTGACTTTCATATAATCCACCAGTTTTTCAATCAACTGGTCACATAGCTGTGATAAATTATCAGAGTGGCTTCTTAAAATATCTCCAATGGTAGCCAGGCCTACATTCACAAATTTTTCACGTTCTTCTCTATCGGCAGCTTCAACCAGGCTGGAGCGCATATTCATTAATGATTCCCCTAAACGATCTGCTTCCTTAGCCTTATATTCTGCTTTTAAATTGCCTTGTGAGATACTGTTGGCGAACTCAATATTGATGTCCATTAGACCAAGCTGGTCTTCCATCTTGATCTGCCGAATCCCAGATTCTTGAGTCTGACGACGCTGTTTAACAGACCAGAGCATGGCTAAGCCCCCATATATCAATAGTATGGTAATATGCAATACAGCGTTAACTGTGGTCAGGTTCTCTACATTTTCAAGATATGTTACATCACTTTCTGATAACCTGATGTAAAAAATAGTTAGAAAAGTAGCCACAGCATATAATATGGCTGGCAACATTACACGCCAATCCTCATAAAACAGCAGTACGGTAATGGAAATAAAATAAAAGAAATGCATCTCATACATCCCCTTCATCTGAAGTATAAACTGAACCGCAAAATTCCAGAGCAAAAAACTTATAACCAGCCGTGTAAGCAGCCTTCCCGGGAACAATGAACGGAAGAAGTAATAGACTCCCATTGATATACCGCCCATAACAACAGCTAGTATATAAGAATCATAAAAGACTGATAAGAAAAGTCCAAAGAAGAAATATCCCCATATAAAATAATGGACAATTTTATCTGCTTCTTTATTTACTTTATCATGGTGAACTTTAAGTTGTTCAGAACTAATAACAAGCTGAGATTGATCAATCACTATTGTAGATGTTACGCCAATACTAAAAAATATGCGTAATCTACGCATTATTTAAAATAAGTAAAAGCTAAACAACCACTTGACGGCTAGAAAAGTGTCATATTTCTTACATCACTAAAAAATGTTCCTACTACTGGCGGGTACATAATGATGGTGAATATAACCCCAACTAAAGCTCCATAGAAATGAGCATCATGATTTATATTATCACCGCCCTTCTTAGACATATAATACGAGTAAATCAAATATAATATACCCCAGATAACACCCGGAAGGCACAGCAGACCGTAAAGGCAAAGTGGCTCAACAGGAAGGAACATTATAAAACTGAACATTATTGCCGATACACCTCCTGATGCCCCTAAAGAATTATAATGTGGCTGATCTTTATGACGCAAATAAGTAGGTATATCTGAAATTATTATTGCTATTAAATACATCCCCACATATGCAACAATACCCATTGTTCCATACAATTCTGTAAAGAAATTCTCCACATACATTCCGAATATGTAGAGCATAAACATATTCAGGAGCAGGTGGATCCAGTTATTATGAATAAATCCACTAGTCACAAAACGGTAGTATTCATTATTATTATTTATGGAATAAGGGTTAAATATCCACTTATATAGTACCTCCTGCTTATTCCAGGCATATAATGTAGCTGCCGATGTTATTATTACTAATATTAAAGTTACGGACATAATTAGATATGTATTGCTCTGTTTTCAGTAGCGGCCAGACAAGCTTCCTTCACTGCCTCCATGTAAGTAGGATGAGCGTGTGACATTCGCGATACATCCTCAGCTGCTGCTCTGTATTCCATTGCAGTAACTCCTGCAGCAATCATATCTGCAGCCCTGGCTCCTATTATATGCATCCCCAGGATCTCATCTGTTTTTTTATCAGCAAGAACTTTAACAAGCCCATCAGTATCCATACTTGCCCGGGCACGGCCTAAAGCTTTATATGGAAATGAACCTACCTTATATTCTATACCTTCTTCTTTAAGTTGCTCTTCTGAATAACCTACACTCGCCACCTCCGGCCATGTATATACAACTCCCGGGATCAGGTTGTAATGGATATGTGGTTTTTGACCTTTTAATGTTTCTGCTACAAAAGTCCCTTCCTCTTCAGCCTTATGGGCAAGCATCGCACCGCGGATCACATCACCAATTGCATATATATTATCCGCAGTGGTTTGCAGCTTCTCATTAACAGGGATTCGGCCTCTGTCGTCCAGTGAGATCCCCACATTTTCAAGACCCAAACCTTCTGTATAAGGTCTGCGACCAATAGATACAAGGCAATAGTCCCCTTTTATTTCTACAGTTTCACCCTTTTTATCTTCGGCCTTTAATATTACCTCTTTACCTTTATTTTCTATGGCAGTAACTTTATGGCCCAGCTTAAAATCTATTCCAAGTTTTTTCGTGGATTTAGTCAGCTCTTTGCTCATGGTGCTATCCATTGTAGGAATAATACGGTCAAAATACTCTACTACTGTAACTTTTGCACCAATACGGGCATAAACGGACCCAAGCTCCATTCCTATTATCCCGCCACCGACAACGATCAGGTGCTTTGGAATTTCGCTTAATACCAAAGCTTCAGTACTTGATATGATCCTCTTCTTATCGATTTTGGCAAAAGGAAGTTCAGAAGGTTTAGAACCTGTAGCGATAATGACATTTTTAGTGGTTATCTCTTCACTTTTTTCACCTTTTATTTTAATAGTATGCTTATCCTTAAATGAAGCAATACCATGATGAACAGTAATTTTATTTTTCTTCATCAGGTAATCTATGCCATCGCAGGTCTGCTTTACAACCTCACCCTTACGTTTGATCATCTGCTTGAAATCCACTTTGGGATTTTGGACCTTAATACCATGCTCCTGAAAATGTGTTACGGCATTATGATAATGTTCGGTACTGTCTAATAAAGCTTTTGAAGGGATACAGCCCACATTAAGACAGGTACCACCTAGTGTGGCATATTTTTCAATAATGGCAGTTTTAAAACCCAATTGGGCACAACGAATAGCTGCAACATATCCCCCAGGGCCTGATCCAATTACTGTAACATCATATTGATAGCTCATTTTTTATTATTTTTTGATGATTTACTTCTTGCGGCAAGCCCCAAGAAAAATACAACAACAGCAATGAAAAACAACCAATAGTTAAAGGTTGCATCCATCATAAAATAGTCAATGGCAGTATATATCATTAGAACTACTGCCAGTATTAAAAGTAAAAGTGAAAACAAATGTTTTTGCATTACACTCCTAGTAAAAGCCTTCCAGGATCTTCCAGTAATTCTTTCACTCTTACAAGGAAGCTAACTGATTCCCGTCCATCTACAATTCTATGGTCATAGCTGAGCGCCACATACATGATTGGTCTAACTACTATTTCTCCGTTCTCTACTACGGGACGCTCCACAATATTATGCATCCCCAGAATAGCAGACTGAGGAGCGTTTATTATAGGTGTAGATAACATCGAACCAAAAACACCACCATTAGTGATTGTAAATGTTCCGCCGGTCATTTCATCAATAGTCAATTTACCATCACGTGCCTTTGTAGCAAGGTTAATGATCTCCTTCTCAATATTTTGGAAATCTCTTTTCTCAGCATTTCTGATAACAGGAACAACCAACCCTCTTTTTGTGGAAACGGCAATAGACACATCGCAGTAGTCGTGGTAAACAAGTTCATCACCATCAATCATTGCATTCACTGCCGGCCATTCTTCCAATGCCATACAGCAGGCTTTGGTAAAGAAGGACATAAAGCCTAAACCAACACCATATTTATCTTTGAACTGGTCTTTATATTTCTTTCGAAGGTCCATCACCGGCTTCATATTCACCTCATTGAAGGTGGTGAGCATAGCCGTTTCATTTTTTACAGAAACAAGGCGCCTTGAGATAGTTTTACGAAGGTTGGTCATCTTCTCCCTGCGCTCATTCCGCTCGCCCTGTGGTTTAGGAGCTGCTGTAGTCGCTGCGGCTTCTTTTTGTGGTGCCTGCTTTTCTGCTGCAGCTTTAGGAGTTGCTTTTTCAGCATCCTCTTTTGTTATACGGCCATCAACACCCGTTCCTTTTACATTTTTAGGATCTATGCCTTTTTCCTTTAAGATTTTAGCTGCAGCAGGTGATGCATGCCCAGAAGCGTAAGTTTCTTCCCCTTCTGCTTTTTCTGTATCTGCAGGTTGGTTTTTTTCTTTTGCAGGAGCTGTGGCTGGTGCTCCTTCCGTAACTTCAATTTTACAAATGAGGGATCCAATCTCAAGCGTATCACCCTCTTTCGCTTCTATATGTAGGATTCCTGAAGCTTCAGCCGGTAATTCAAATGTAGCTTTGTCAGAATCGACTTCAGCGATTACCTCATCAAGCTCTACATAATCACCTTCATTTTTCAACCATGAGGAGATCGTTACTTCTGTGATGGATTCTCCCACTGCAGGAACAGTCATCTCCTTAACCTCACCTGTTTTAGAAGGACCTCCACCCCCTGATGGAGTTTCTTTCTTCTCAGCTTTAGGTGCTTCTTTTTTATCTGCGGCAGAGGCTCCTTTAGCGTCTGTGTCTATTTCACAGATCACAGCGCCTATTTCAAGGGTATCACCCTCCTGTGCTTTAATTTTTAATTTACCACTTGCTTCAGCAGGTAATTCAAAAGTAGCTTTATCAGATTCGAGTTCGGCTATTATTTCATCCTGCTCAACAAAATCCCCATCACTTTTCAACCAGTTAGCAACGGTAACTTCTGTTATAGATTCACCGACGGTGGGTACTTTTACGGCAACACTCATTTATATCTTATTTTAATTTTTAAATGCTTCTTGAATAATTCGTTCCTGCTCTTTATTATGCACCTTGTAATATCCTGTAGCAGGTGATGCACTTGCTTTACGTGATATCAGCTTAAAGTTTTCATTAGGCAATGTCCTTAAAATGAAAGTCCAGTAGCCCATGTTATTAGGTTCTTCCTGAACCCAATAAATCTCAGCATCTTTATATTTTTTCCGTATCTCCTCAAACTTCAGCTTAGGAAAAGGATGAAGCTGCTCAATTCGTACTACTGCTATATCCTTTATCTTATTATTCTCCTGATACTCTCTGAGGTCATAAAATATCTTACCAGAGCAAAACAGGATTCGTTTTACTTTAGATTTGTTTACATAATCATCATCAAGGATTTCCTGGAATCTGCCATTTGTAAAATCCTCTACAGGAGATACTACTTTTGGATGCCTTAATAATGATTTTGGAGAAAAGACAACACATGGCTTTCTGAATTCCCAGGTTACCTGTCTTCTCAGCATATGAAAGAAGTTAGCAGGGGTGGTTATATTTACGGCTATTAGATTTTCTTCCGCAGCCAGTTGCAGGAATCGCTCCGGACGTGCATTTGAATGCTCCGGACCCTGCCCCTCATAACTATGAGGCAATAGCATAACAAGACCGTTCATCCGCTGCCATTTACTTTCAGCGCTGGTAATAAACTGATCGATCATCACCTGTGCACCGTTTGCAAAATCACCAAATTGTGCCTCCCATAGTACAAGAGCACTAGGAGTAGCCATTGCATAACCATATTCAAAACCTAATACCCCAAATTCCGAAAGCAGGGAGTTGAATATCTTAAACTTCTGCTGGTCCTTCTCAATATGATCCAGAACACAATATGGCAGGTTGGTCTGCGCATCAAATATATATGCATGGCGGTGGCTGAATGTACCTCTTTTAACATCCTGACCAGACATGCGGACAATCGTATTTTCTATCAGCAATGAACCATATGCCAGTAATTCTGCATCCGCCCAATTTAATTCCTTACTTTTAAAGAAATTATCCTTCCTGGATTTTAGCAGTTTTTCTATCTGCTTGAGAGGTTTAAAACCTTTAGGTAATGTTGTTAAAGCCTTTCCAATTTTTTCTATTTTCCCCTCTGATACACCTGTTTTTGGAGATTCATTGAAATCCTCAGGTTTTGCGCGCCTAAGCTGTTCCCATTCTTCCTCCAGCTTCTGTGGTTTATAAGGCAAAGGATTCTGTTTTACATCATTAAGCCTATCCTGAAGTAAACTGCGGAACTCCTTATCCATGTTATTTGCCATCTCCTCATCCACGTCACCCTTTTCAAGAAGTTCTTTTACGTAAATTTCTCTTGGGTTTGGATGCTTGGCAATGATATTATAAAGCTTTGGCTGAGTGAATTTTGGCTCATCACTCTCATTATGTCCATGACGACGGTAGCATAAAAGATCGATAAAAATATCTTTTCCGAATTCCTGACGGTATTCAATAGCTAATTTTGCGCACCAGGTTACCGCTTCAGCATCATCCCCATTAACATGTAAAACAGGGGCATCAACTATTTTAGCCAGATCCGTACAATAAATACTTGAACGTGCATCATCATAATCGGTGGTAAAACCTACCTGGTTATTTATTACAAAATGAATTGTCCCTCCGGTAGTATAGCCATCCAGCTGCGACATCTGTACAATTTCGTAAACAACACCCTGACCGGCAATGGCTGCATCACCATGAATTAAAATAGGAAGAGCTGCTTTTAAATTGCCTTTATATTCATCGTCAATCTGTGCCCGCGCATAACCTAGTACCACCGGATCAACCGCCTCAAGGTGTGAAGGATTAGGGGTAAGCTTAACATATACTTTATTACCTCCCGGTGTAGTAATATGGCTTGAATATCCTAGGTGATATTTTACATCACCATCTCCCATTGTCAGGTCCGGGTCCACATTACCTTCAAACTCATTAAAGATCTCTGCATAAGTTTTGCCCATGATATTTGCCAGCACATTAAGCCGTCCACGATGTGCCATTCCAATGACAACTTCTTTAACATCCACACTGGCTGCATGAGTGATGATCTTATCAAGGGCAGGGATTGTATTCTCACCCCCTTCAAGAGAAAATCTTTTTTGACCGAGATATTTGGTATGCAGGAAGTTTTCAAAAACAACCGCTTCATTTAATTTCGATAAGATCCTTTTCTTCTCTTCAATAGCAGGATCAATATTTACCGCTTCAGATTCACATTTCTTTTTAAACCAGTCCAGGATCTGTGAATCGCGTATATGCATATATTCAAATCCGATTGGACCTAAATATATACTATCAAGTGTTTCTTTTATTTTCCGTAAGGAGGCCCGGCCTATTCCGATTTCCGACCCAACATCAAATTCCGTATCAAGATCCTGCTCGTCAAGGCCAAAATCCTCAAGTGATAATTTTACATTATGATCTCTTCTTTCTCTAACAGGATTGGTTTTTGACTTCAGGTGCCCTCTTGAACGATAAGCATGAATGAGGTTACGAACCCGTGTTTCCTTTGATGATTCAACTTCTTCAGCAACAGCGGCTCCATTTTCACCGTATTGCATGAGTGAAAATTCAAACCCTTCAAAAAATTTTCTCCAGGAATGATCTACTGATTCTGGGTCCTGTTTGTATGATTGATACAGCTCGTCAATGTAATTAACGTCTGCATTTGAAATATATGAATATTTATCCATGTCAACCGACTAACTAAATGAAGTTCAAAGATATGGAAAGTAATCAATGTTTGAAAATCGTATAATCGCTTACCCAATTATTAATTAATTTCCTCTGTTTTCGCTATTCTGATAACGTTATAATGGTTCAGGTGTTCGTAATTATTTTCGTGTAGAAAGTGAGTTAGTATTTTTATAAACCGGAAGAAGAAAATATTAGCAGGTTTTTTTTTAAATGATTAGTCAAAGAAAGCTTTATTCTTTAAATCTAATCCCAACTCCGAGTCATTTCGACTTTAGGAGAAATCTTACTCTTCGATTAGCAGTTCCCGTTAAAAGAGAGTGAGCTTTCTCTCTTCGCATACCTGTTGGCTATAAGCGTTAAGTCTGATAAGCTTCGTTCGAAATGATTTGACTTTTAACACAATTCATTTCGACCATAGGAGAAATCTTACTCATCGACTAGCAGTACCCGTTATATATGGAGTAAGATTTCTCTCTTCAAATTCCTGGTAGGAATAAGCTTTAGAATCTGGTAAGCTATGTTCGAAATGACCGATTTTAAGGAATTTATTTAATTATTTCCACCACCGGATCATTTGGTGGCAGGAGAAATGCTACTCATCGATTAGCAGAATCATCAGAAACTTACAATAATTTTAATACTCGTTTCCTTAATTCTAATATATATGTTATATTTGCAGCCCTTTTATCGTGGACGTGATCCACAGGATAATAAGTACAAAAAAAAGAAAATGGCAGTAAAAATCAGATTAGCCCGTAGGGGTAGAAAGAAATTGGCAATTTACGACGTGGTCGTAGCAGATGTCAGAGCACCGCGTGACGGTAAGTATATAGAGAGGATCGGACGTTACAATCCGAACACTAACCCGGCAACTATCGATCTTAATGAAGACAGAGCATTTTACTGGGTGATGAATGGAGCACAGCCGACAGATACCGTAAAGGCAATGTTGAGCTACCGTGGCCTTCTTCTTAAGAAGCATCTTCAGATTGGGGTTAATAAAGGAGCCCTTACTCAGGAAGAAGCAGATAAGAAATTCAACGAGTGGGTTGAGCAGAAAGGTCTTAAAATCCAGTCTAAGCAAGATAAATTAGCTTCTGAAGCTGAACAGATGAAAGCAGCTCGTAAAGAGGCTGAATCTAAAGTTAGAGAAGCTCGTGCTGAAGAATTGAAAAAGAAACTTCAGGCTGAAGAAGAGCCTGCTGAAGAAGCAACTGCTGAAGGTGGTGAAGAAGCAACTGCTGAAGGTGGTGAAGAGCCTACTGCAGAAGGCGAAGGCACACAACCGGAAGCTTCCGCTGAAGAGAAAAAAGAAGGAACTTCTGAAAGTTAATTATAACCCATGAATATTGATGCGTGCTTTGAATTAGGCTACGTGATCAAGAAACATGGTCTGAAGGGGGGAGTTAGTATCTACATTGATGCTGATGAACCTGAGAATTATATAAATCTGGAATCAGTTTTTGTCGAGATCGATCAAAAGCTGATTCCTTTTTTTATTGAAGAATTTAGCCTTCTTGGTGATAAAGCGTATGTTAAATTCGAAGATATAGATTCTGTCGAAGAAGCCGAAGAGCTTAAAGGCTCCCGTCTGTTTTTACCACTTGAAGCTTTACCACCTCTTGAAGGAAATCAGTTTTATTATCACGAGATCATCGGCTACAAAGTAAACGAACAGGATGCAGGTGATATTGGTGTAGTGAAAGATGTCTTTGAAACCACTGCCCAGGACCTGCTATTTGTTGATCATAATGGAAAAGAGATCCTAATACCTATTGATGATGATATCATTATTAAAGTAGAACATACTGAAAAAATGCTTTATGTTTCCTTACCGGAAGGACTTTTAGACATTTACCTCGAGTAATGCGCATAGATATTATCACCATACTACCAAAATTATTAGAAGGTCCTTTTGCTGACTCTATATTAAAACGCGCGCAACAAAAAGGCCTGGCTGAAATTCATATACATGACCTGCGGAAATACAGCACAGATAAACACCAGAAAATAGATGACTATGCTTATGGTGGCGGTGCAGGAATGGTAATGATGATCGAACCGATAGATCTTTGCATTTCTGACCTGAAGGCACAAAGGGAATATGACGAGATCATATACATGAGCCCTGACGGTGAGCTTTTTAATCAGCCCGTCGCTAATGAGCTAAGCCTTAAGAAAAACATTATTATTTTATGCGGACATTATAAAGGTGTTGATGAACGTGTAAGGCAGCATCTTATTACAAGAGAGATCAGTATTGGTGATTACGTGTTATCGGGAGGGGAGCTTGCTGCTGCTGTTGTTACAGATGCTGTTATTCGGTTAATTCCAGGAGTGCTTTCCGATGAAACTTCGGCTCTGACAGACTCTTTTCAGGATAATTTGCTTGCTCCTCCCGTCTATACCCGGCCCGCTGAATATAAGGGATGGGAAGTGCCGGAGGTTTTATTAAGCGGGCATGAGCAAAAAATTACAGACTGGAGGCATGATAAGGCAATCGAGCGTACTAAACAACGTCGTCCTGACCTGCTTGATGAAGGTAGTCCAAAAGACTAGAATTATTTTTCACCACAGCATTCATATTTTATAAAATTATTTCTATATTTGCAATCCGTTTTTCGGAAGTAAGAATTTTTCTAAGATCATGAGCGAGTTAATAAAATTAATAGAGGAAGAAGCAGCAGAGAAGAGGAATGGATTTCCTGCATTCAAAGCTGGTGATACGATAAACGTTCACGTTAAGATTACTGAAGGTAACAAAGAACGTGTACAGCAATTCCAGGGTACTGTAATCCAGAGAAGGCACCCGAATTCAAACGGTGAGACTTTCACTGTTAGAAAAATCTCTAATGGAGTTGGTGTTGAGCGTATTTTCCCTTTACTT
This sequence comes from Candidatus Cyclobacteriaceae bacterium M2_1C_046, assembly GCA_051418055.1. Lineage (GTDB taxonomy): Bacteria > Bacteroidota > Bacteroidia > Cytophagales > Cyclobacteriaceae > JBPRGH01. The sequence continues at coordinate 48,497 of JBPRGH010000035.1, forward strand.
TCACCAAGTATTGATAAAATCGAAGTACTTAGAAAAGGTAAGGTAAGAAGAAAACGTATTTACTATGTACGTGGTAAGCACGGTAAGTCTGCTAGGATTAAAGAACAGATTTAATTTTAATATAAAATACTATAAAGCCAATCCCGATTATGATCAGGATTGGCTTTTTTATTTAACAATTCTCCACATTAGGCATTATTTAGTAAATTTACAGTCCGTTTTAATCAAACCATTCTAAACTATGTCAATAAATAAAATAGAAGAATTATTAGGTAATGAGGCTGATAGCCTGCTAAACCACAAGGCAAAGGTTAGCAAAGACAAGCTTCACACTCCTTCTCCAGACTTCGTGGATAAAATATTTGTTAATTCAAATAGAAATCCACAGGTGCTACGCAGCCTCGGCCAGCTTTTCGGATCAGGTCGTCTTGCCAAGACGGGTTATGTTTCAATCCTTCCGGTAGATCAGGGTATCGAACATAGTGCCGGAGCATCGTTTGCTAAAAACCCAGACTATTTTGATCCTGAAAACATAGTAAAACTAGCCATTGAAGGCGGCTGTAATGCTGTAGCCACAACATTCGGTAATCTGGCTATGGTATCGAGAAAATATGCTCATAGGATACCTTTTATTGTTAAGATCAACCACAACGAGCTGCTTACTTACCCAAATCAATACGACCAGATCATGTATGGCTCGGTTGATGAAGCATGGAATTTAGGTGCAGTTGCAGTAGGTGCTACTATTTATTTTGGAAGCGAGGAATCTTCAAGGCAAATCATTGAAATAGCAGCTGCTTTTGAGCGCGCTCATGAATTGGGTATGGCAACGATCTTATGGTGCTATATCAGAAATGATGCTTTTAAGAGAGACAAGGATTATCATGTTGCTGCTGATCTTACTGCACAGGCAAATCATCTTGGCGTTACGCTGCAGGCAGATATTATTAAGCAGAAATTACCTGAGAACAACGGTGGGTATAAAGCTTTAAACAGCGGCGACTCCAGCTATGGTAAATTAGATGAGCGTATTTATACTGAGCTATCATCTGACAATCCGATTGACCTTTGCCGTTACCAGGTGATCAATTGCTATATGGGAAGAGCGGGCCTGATCAATTCAGGGGGAGCCTCTTCAGGTAAATCTGACCTGGCAGAAGCTGTAAGGACAGCTGTAATTAATAAGCGTGCCGGTGGTATGGGATTGATCTCCGGACGTAAAGCATTTCAGCGTCCAATGAATGAAGGGGTAGACCTGTTAAATGCTATTCAGGATGTTTATCTGGCTAAAGAAATAGATTTAGCTTAATTAATTATAACTTTGTACCGGTAATAGTATTTATGCTATTACCGGTTTTTGCATTAAAAAGGAATTCAATATGGCTTGGTTTAAGCGTAAGGATAAAGGAATACAAACACCAACAGAACAGAAAAAGGATGCTCCGGAAGGATTATGGTTCAAAACCCCCTCCGGTAAAATCATTCACACTCGTGAATTAAAAAGCAATGCGTATGTAAGCCCTGAAGATGGCTACCATGCACGTATTGGTTCTAAGGAGTATTTTGAGCTTCTGTTTGATAACAATAAATTTACAGAGCTTGATCCTGACATGGAATCAGCTGATCCTTTGAATTTCAAGGATACTAAACCATATCCTGATCGTATCAAACAAAGTCAGAAGAAATCAGGATTAAAAGATGCAGTAAGAAGTGCCTATGGTAAAATAAATGGTATGGATATAACCATTGCCTGTATGGATTTTGATTTTATTGGCGGCTCGATGGGTTCCGCTGTCGGTGAAAAAATTGCCAGGGCAATCGATCATAGCCTTGATAAAAAGATCCCTTTCCTGATGATCTCAAAATCAGGTGGGGCAAGAATGATGGAAGCAGGGTTATCACTGATGCAGATGGCTAAAACATCCGCTCGCCTGGCCCTTCTTGATGAGGCAAAGATCCCTTACATATCCTTGGTAACAGATCCAACTACTGGTGGTGTGACAGCCTCTTATGCTATGCTTGGAGATTTTAATATTGCCGAACCTGATTCATTAATTGGATTTGCCGGGCCAAGGGTTATCCGGGAAACAATTGGAAAAGACCTGCCAAAAGGATTTCAGAGTTCGGAATTTGTTCAGGAGCATGGATTCCTGGATTTTATTGTAGATAGAAGAAACCTTAAAGATAGGTTAACATTACTTTTAAAGATGCTTAAAAACTAAGCATCTTTAAAAGTTTGTCTTTATAATTCCTTCGATTCCTTAAGTTGTTAATAATAAATCACAATTGGAGGTTTTACCAGTACCAGCTTTGATGTGTGGTGCTATGCAGCTCTTATCAGTTATCTTCCGGCAGTGGTATTAGATCCTGAAATAAATTCAGGATGACTGGAAACTGTTCTACTGGTTTAAGTTTAGCAAAGCGCAACTTAAACCTTGCAATATGAGCAAATTTGTAACTTGCTTAAAGATGCCTAAAATTAAGCATCTCTAAATTTCCTGTAAGTAGACATTCCAAACCCAACCATTAAAACTCCGGTACCTAACCAAAGGATATTGATCCATGGTTTTTCCACTGCTTTAAGAACAATCCAGTCCTTCTGACGTGTGTTATATCCTACTATTACACTATTCTGCTCAGGTAAAATATTCACCAGATAAATCCTTACCCCAAGCTCCGGGATTTCAGCTGGAATGCGGCCAATCTTATTATCGCGAATGATAAAGATTGGATTAGCCTCATAAGTACCATACTCACCCTGAAGTGTTATTACTGCCTCGACAGCAACATCAGCATTTTCCATGGCAAGCCCAGGAATGGCATTTAGTTGCCTTAGATTATGTACCTCGGCAACATAATCATTTACAAAGAAATTGGTTTTAATCTCTATTGTATCTTCACGTATTTCAGACCATTTTACAGGTTCCTCAGGATTTCTTACTGAAGAAACATGAGTATAAAGATCCTTTGAAATATTTCTTTTAATATCCGGCGAAGCTAATAATCCTCCCATAGCTTCATTGATCTGGGCACGTGGGAAGAGATAGAAGGTTTTACCCTCATCATCCTTATACTCTACCTCATAGTAGGTATTTTCACCATAAACACCTATAGTATCCCCGGCGGAATAAACCAGCTTCTCATCAACAGCAATATCTTCAGTGGCAATAACTTTATTCGGATCACCTGTAAGAGTTGTTTTATACTTGTCGATCATTACACCCTTATCACGCGTTTCCCAGCGTTCACCTAAATAGCTTAAGGTAAATGGACCCATCCGGCGTGGCTCATTTATGAATAACAGCAGGTTTTCATTATTAAACTCGGTGTCCTGCTCGGCTGAAATTAATAAACCCGATGTATTCAATGAAACTACCCTGTCAAATCCTGCAGAAAACAAGATCCCTATTAGCATTAAAGCCATTCCTATATGGGCAACAGAGCCACCTGTAATAGCAATCTTCTTTTTAGATATTTTGAAAAGCAGCTGAACATTTACCACAAGGGTAAAAACGGCTGCAACAAGTAAAATTATAAACGAGAACTTTTGTAAGTCGGCACCTTCTATTAAGATCAGGCTTAATATTAATGTAATTACTAAAGGAATTGCAAGATAATTTAGCAGGCTTTCCTTTTCATTTTTTCTCCAGTAGATCACTACGGCAATAGCGGAAAGAATGGCTACAGCAACCGCAAACCAAAGCTGGAACTTAGAGTAATACTCTACCTGATCAGCCGGCGGGGCCACCTGGCTTGTCATTCCAAGAGCATTAATAATATTATTATAAACCGGTATGGACGTAGGGATCAAAACCTGGAATCCCATAAGGCATAAAACCAAGGCTCCAATAAAAAGCCAGAATTCAGGCTTTGAGGTAGCCATATCCTCCTTGCTCGTCGGCATATCTTTCCAACGTATAGCTAAAATGATAATGAATCCAACAGTAAAGGTCAGGAGATAAATTAACAGCTGTCCTGATAGGCCAAGATCAGTAAAAGAGTGCACCGAGCTATCACCTAACACTCCACTTCGCGTGAGGAATGTAGAATAGAGAATTAGAATAAATACTACTCCGCTTAAAACAAGGCTTAGTTTAAGTATTGCAGGATTTTTCTTTGCCACCAGCATAGTATGAATGGCCGCAATAAGAATAAGCCAAGGCACATAAACTGCATTTTCTACAGGATCCCAGTTCCAGTAACCACCGAAGTTTAGCGTTTCATAAGCCCAGTAGCCACCCATTAGGATACCTAATCCCAAAACTGCAGCTGCTAATACTGTCCACGGCTTAACAGGCTCTATCCATTCGGTATATTTTTTTAGCCAAAGGCCTGCTATCGCAAAAGCAAAAGGCACCATGGTGAGCGCAAAACCAAGGAATAGAACAGGAGGGTGAATAACCATCCAGTAATTCTGCAAAAGAGGATTAAGACCGGAGCCGTCATCAGGTACAAAATCAGGATTCACCTGAAAAATAGGCGCTTCCATAGCATCACGTAATAGAATAAAAGGAGAGCTTCCGATCTTTGCTTCAAGGCCGGGAATAACAACCCCTAATATCATTGATGTTAAAAATAGCTGAACAACTCCAAATACAACAAGTACAGGAGCTTTCCATGGCATTTTCAATTTAATCAGAAATAATCCAATTACAGCATTCCACCACATCCACAAAAGAAAACTTCCTTCCTGTCCTTCCCAGAAAGCGGAGATCATATAATACCAGGGAAGAGTATTGGAAGAGTGACTATAGGCGTAATGATACTCGTAGTAGTGCTGGCTTATAATTATATACAGACAAGCTACAACTCCCGTTATCGCTAAAAAATGAGCTATTACAGTATTATTAGCAAAAGAATTCCAGCTTGTATCTTTCTGGCTTTTTAAATAAGCAAAAACGATAGTGATGGAAGATATAAAGCTAATTATTACAAACAGATGGCCAAGGTCGCCAATAAAGGTATGTATCATGAGTTTTTGGCCTCTTACATTTCAGCCTGAACTGAATTTTCTTCGTACTTAGACGGACATTTTAATAATATTTTATCCGCAACAAACATATCGTTTCTATAGCTGCCGATTATAACAACCTTTTCGGACCTGCGGAAATCCTGCGGTTCCGGAGCGTTATGGTAAACCTTTTGCTCAAAACCATTCTCATCTATTAATGTGAAGTAAAATGAGGTTTTATCAGCAGAAGGCATCACCCCTACCACATTTCCCTGCAGATCTTTAGTTAATTCACCGACAACATGAATTTTATTATCATCTCCACCGGTAGCCATTAACTGAGCTTCTGTAAAATTTACATAAGAGCTCGCATCGCCCGCCGTAGAAACTATTATAGCCACTCCAATTGCTATAACTGCCAATCCTATAATATGTATCTTCTTCATAAGATTTATCTCTCCAAATCCACAACAAAGGTACGCTCAAAAAAATTTATTAACCATGATAATTTGCCTTATTCACCATGATATTTGTCACTTCTCTCCAGCTTAGCCAGTTTTCTGTCCAAATGAATGAGATAGGCGAATAATCCTATCAAAATAATAAGCACTACAGCTACAACCACATAAATTTTTCCTTCTGCACGAAATGTATCTGCCATTTCAATATCCGTTGCCTGCGCAAAGGCCGAAAGGCTGGATAAAAGAGTGATTACAAAAACTATTACTGCTCTCATTTATAGTTCTATGCTTTTATTAAATAAATTCTTGTACCTGACCCTGATAGTAGCAATCCATACACCTAATAAGGTCCAACCGATAACTGCAGGGTAAAAGACCATCCTAAGTCGTGCATCAAGATCATAGGTATTAAAACCCGGATTCCCGCCACTTCCGGGATGTAACGAATCAGTTAAGCGAGGTAGTATAAAAAGAAGTGGTATTAAAGATGCAAAAGCAAAAATATTATACACCGCGCTAATCCTTGCCTTCTGATCAGGATCTTCCAGTGAGCCCCTGAGAACAAAGTATGCCAGGTAAATCAGCATCGCAATTGCCGTTGCATTTTGCTTAGGATCCCCACTCCACCAGTCACCCCAGGTAAATTTCGCCCAGATCATTCCTGTAACTAATCCCAGCACTCCAAATATAATACCCACAACAGCAAAGCTTGAGCTGCTGACATCATTCTTTTCCCCTCCTTTACTCAGATATAGAACTGCATGGATCATAGAAACCAGCAGTAGTATGATCATACCAAACCACATCGGCACATGAAAGTGCAGGTTTCGAATAGTTTCATTTAAGATAACCAGCCTTGGCACATCAAATAGCAATCCTCCTATCATCACATAGATGAGCAAGAGCATTGTTAATATTTTCCACCATTTCATGTTTTTGGTTCTTTGTTCTTTGTTTTTGGTTTTTTGCTTTGGTCTAAGTTTCTAAATCTCCGAAGCTTTATGCGTAGGAGTTTAAAGTTCAATGTTTAGAGTTTAAAGTTTACGATTTCAGATTTCTGACCTCTGACTTCAGACCTCCGACTTCTAATTTCATCTTTCTCAAATCTCAAATCTCAAATCTCAAATCTCACATCTCACATCTCACATCTCATATTTCAATTCCTCCAAAGATACGGGAATAATACCACAGCAACGGCCCAGGTGATGATGTTTATGCCTGTTAGCGTCATCAGCTCATCGGTGCATGCATCCCATCCCAATCCGTCTATAGCTACTTTTGAACCTTTTATGGCCATTAAAAGTGCCGGGATTACAATGGGGAAACTTAGGACAGCCATTAAGGTGAAATTATTACCGGCTTTAGCGGCAATCATGGAGTTTAACGTTAAAGCGCTGGCAAAAGCGGCTGATGCCAAAAAAGTGACGGTAAAGAAAATCACAAGGTCCTGGATCGGATTTCCCAGAGTGACTATAAATAATAAAATAGCTACTGAGGCAAGCAGGAAAGTAAGGATTGTATTATATATGATCTTTCCCAGGATCAGCTTTTCCGCCCGGACGATAAAATAATAATACATTAGCCGTGATTCCCGCTCCAGGATAAAAGCTTTCGAAGTAGCATTAATGGCATTAAACAGCATTACCAGCCAGAATAAGGCATTCCATGTAATGGGCTGCATGGTGCCGGTTTTTAAGCGGAAGCTGATATAGCAGATAAAGACAGTGCTCACAAGATAAAGCAGGATACTATTAAGCGCATATTTACGCTTGAACTCCAGGTTTATCTCGTGTTTTATCAGTTTAAGCAACTTCTTCCCGCTCTACTTTATCAAGATATGAATTTATGGCTTTTAAAATGATAATGATATAGGCAAATCCAATTCCTGCAAATATTGCCATTGTCATAGTTTTACCCCATCCCCAATTTATAGGTTCATAAAAAGCTGTAAAGCCATCAACTGTTTCGAAATTAGGCTCAAGAAAAAGCCTTTGCTCAATTTCAAGTATTTGATCATTTAGGGCCAGATCTCTTTCAAATACCTCCAATGGATTAGTAAGATACCGGTCACTTAATATCACATTATTTGAACCCTGATCACGTTGACGAGCCATACTTTGAAAATTTTCAAAAAGAACATTTTTTAAACTATCCAGGGTTCTGCTTTCCTGAATAAGCTTTGCTTTTCTGGCTTGAAGTGTTTGTTTATCTATTTCAATCCTACGCTTTACAAAATCATCATTTTTTATAAATTTAATAAATCCCTGCTCAAGTTTAATCACAGCTTCAGGATCCTTAACTTTTACATAAATTTGGAATAATCTTCTATTTTCAACCTCTAAATATCCCATTATTCGCTGAATTAAGACATCATCAATATCTTCAATTTCTTGTAAAGTCTGCTCAGTAAGTTTTATCTCAATTAATTCTTCTTCTGTAAGATAAGGAACTAGTTCAAATTCAATTATTTCTTCTGCAGTTTCAGTTTCTATTTCCAACATAGAAGCCAATCGTGATAAATCCTCATCTTCTGCCAATGCATTTAACTTTTCAATCTCATTTTCAAGGTAACGAGCATTAATATAACTTGATCTGAGCAATAATGAGGATCCATAAATAGGTGGAAATAACACTTTATAAACAACAGCAAGTATAATAAAAATAATAATCGAGATAATAAATTCTTTTTTATTTGAAACAGTAGCTCTTCGTATGTTTATTATTCCTTTTAAAATCCCTCTCCCAACATTTTCAAAAAAATTACCTAAAGACCTAAATAATTGTTTTACATCTATCTCATCAGAATCTTGTTCTCTTTGTTTCTGCTCCATTTTTTTTTTTTAGCTTTACGGGTGCAAATGTAAAAAAGAATACGCTAACAAAAAGAAATTATTTTTGTTAAGAGTGCTTTAATTTAAATTAAAGATGAAAAAAATAGCAATAATTGGCCTTGGTTATGTAGGTCTTCCCCTGGCTGTAGAATTCGGTAAAAAACGAACTACAATTGGTTTCGATATCAATCAGAAAAGAATAAATGAGCTTAATAATGGCAAAGATCGCACAAACGAAGTTGAACCTGAAGATCTTAAAGCCGCAAAGAATCTGTCATTTACCAGTAATTTAGATGATCTTAAAGAGTGCCAGTTCTTTATTGTTACTGTTCCCACTCCCATTGATGAATTTAAAACCCCGGATCTTACTCCTTTAAGAAAAGCAAGTGAATCTGTAGGCAAAATTTTAAAAAAAGGAGATGTAGTAATTTACGAATCCACTGTATTTCCCGGATGTACAGAAGAAGTATGTGTACCAATACTAGAAGAAAAGAGTGGGTTAAAATATAATCAGGATTTCTTCTGTGGTTATTCACCGGAAAGAATAAATCCCGGAGACAAGAAACACCGCCTGCCTACAATAAAAAAAGTAACCAGCGGAAGTACTTCTGAGATCGCTGATGAAGTGGATGAATTATATGCATCAATTATTGAAGCCGGCACGCATAAAGCCTCTTCAATAAAAGTGGCCGAAGCAGCAAAAGTTATTGAGAATGCACAGCGGGATCTGAATATCGCATTTGTCAATGAGCTGGCGGTAATTTTTGAGAAGATGGATATTGATACTCTTGAGGTTTTGGAAGCTGCAGGAACAAAATGGAATTTCCTTCCTTTCCGTCCAGGTCTTGTTGGTGGCCATTGCATTGGAGTTGATCCCTATTACCTTACCTATAAGGCAGAAAAGTTAGGTCATCACCCTCAGGTGATTCTTGCTGGTCGCCGAATTAATGACAATATGGGGGTATATGTGGCCAATCGGATCATCAAATTAATGAGTAAAAAGGATAACCCAATTAACAACAGCAGAATACTTATTCTGGGGGTGACTTTTAAAGAAAATTGTCCTGATATCCGCAATAGCAGGGTCATTGATGTTATTCGGGAGCTGGAAAGTTTTGGCGCTCAGGTAGATGTGTATGATTCTGAGGCTGATGCTGAAGAGGTGCACGAGGAGTATGGGATTTCTCTAAAAGAACAGCCTAATGGCAATACAAAGTATAATGCTATTATCTTAGCGGTTGGTCATGATAAATTTAAACAATTTTCTCTTAAAAATATCAAAGATGATAAAACTGTCGTTTATGATATTAAAGGGTTTTTCGCAAAGGATCAGGTAGATAACCGTCTGTAATAATTTACTTTAAGTGTAATGAAAAAAATATTGATTACCGGTGGCGCCGGATTTATTGGTTCACATGTGGTTCGGCTTTTTGTCAACTCTTATTCGGATTATCAAATCTATAATCTGGATAAATTAACTTATGCCGGTAACCTGGAGAACCTTAAGGATATAGAGAATGAGGAGAATTACAATTTCATTAAAGGTGATATTGTAGATGCAGAATTTATAAATGATCTTTTCCTTCAGGAAAAATTTGATGCTGTTATTCATTTAGCAGCAGAGTCACATGTTGATCGATCAATTCTGGATCCTCTGTCATTTTTGCATACTAATATTACCGGAACTGTCAATCTTTTAAATGCTGCTAAAGAGATCTGGAAAGATGATTATACTGATAAGCTTTTCTATCATATTTCCACAGACGAAGTTTATGGATCTCTTGATGAAAGTGGTTTTTTTACAGAAGAGACTTCTTATGATCCTCAATCTCCATATTCTGCCTCTAAAGCCGGTTCAGACCATTTTGTACGCGCTTACCATAATACCTACGACTTACCCATTGTGATGACTAATTGTTCAAATAACTATGGACCAAACCAGTTCCCTGAAAAACTTATTCCTTTATTTATTCATAATATAAAGAATAAGAAGCCCCTTCCTGTCTATGGTAAAGGTGAAAATGTAAGGGATTGGCTTTATGTAATTGATCATGCCAGGGCTATTGATATGGTATTTCATAACGGGAAAATCGGCGAGATATATAACATCGGCGGGTTTAATGAATGGAAAAACATAGACCTTATTCATGTTTTATGCAAGGTAATGGATAAGAAGCTTGGCAGAAAAGAAGGTGAATCAGCGGAGTTAATTACCTATGTAAAAGATCGTGCCGGACACGATCACCGATATGCTATTGATGCCAACAAAATTATGAATGAATTGGGCTGGAAACCCTCTCTGCAATTTGAAGAGGGGATTGAAAAAACAGTAGATTGGTACCTCCAAAATGAAGAGTGGTTAAACAATGTTACCTCTGGGGCATATCAGGATTATTATGATAAACAGTATATAGAGAGATAGATATGAAAGGAATAATATTAGCAGGAGGATCAGGGACACGTTTATATCCTTTAACAAGAAGTGTTTCAAAGCAAATTTTGCCTATTTACGATAAACCAATGATATATTACCCGTTGTCCGTTCTGATGCTGGCCAATATTCGGGAAATATTAATTATATCCACACCGGAAGATCTTCCTTCTTTTAAAAATCTTTTAGGGGACGGTTCCTCTATTGGGATTAAGCTTTCGTATGCAGAACAGCCTAAACCTGAAGGATTAGCCCAGGCATTTTTAATTGGCGAAGAATTTATTGGAAATAGTTCAGTGTGTTTAATATTAGGAGACAATATTTTTTACGGATACAATTTTTCAAAAACTCTTAATAGAGCTTCTGAAGTAGAAAACGGTGCAGTTGTTTTTGGATATTATGTTAATGACCCCGAAAGATATGGAGTGGTAGAATTTAATAAAGATGGTAAGGCCCTTTCTATTGAAGAAAAACCAGCAAAACCAAAGTCTCGTTATGCAGTTACAGGTTTATATTTTTATGACAATTCAGTGGTAGATAAGGCGAAAAAAGTAAAACCATCAGCAAGAGGAGAGCTTGAAATCACTGATATCAACAATATGTATTTAAAAGAGGAAAGATTAAATGTTGAGCTTTTAGGTCGAGGAATGGCTTGGCTAGATACAGGTACACATCAGTCTTTACTACAAGCCTCTAATTTTATTGAATCAATTGAGGAGCGCCAGGGGCTAAAAATAGCCTGTCTGGAAGAAATCGCCTTTAGAAAAGGATATATTACAGAAACAGAACTTAATGATTTAGCAAAGCCACTATCTAAAAATAATTATGGTCAATATCTTTTAAAGGTAATTAGGGAGAAAGATGAAATTAAGTGAAACGGGTATTGAAGATCTAGTTGTACTTGAACCTAAAGTACATGGTGATGATAGAGGGTATTTTATGGAAAGCTATAACAAAAAAATACTTTCAGACTTTGGATTAAATTATCATTTCATTCAGGATAATCAATCTAAATCTAGATATGGTGTTTTAAGAGGGCTTCATTATCAAAATCCTCCATACGCTCAAACAAAATTAATCCGTGTACTCCATGGTTGTATTTTAGATGTCGCAGTAGATATTCGAAAATCCAGCCAAACCTATTTAAAGCATTTTGCTATTGAATTATCAGAAGAAAATAAGAAGCAACTGCTTGTTCCTAAAGGTTTTGCTCATGGATTTTTGGTTTTGAGTGAATCAGCAGAAATTCTCTATAAGTGTGATGAATTTTATAATCCTGAACATGAAGGTGGCTTACATTTTAATGACTCTAGCCTAAATATTGATTGGAAGATCCCCTCTAGCCAAATTGTCCTTTCGGATAAAGATGCTAAAAATCCGAATGTTGAAAATATGATCAATAAGTTTGAATGAAAAAAATTTTAGTAACAGGTAGTAAAGGTCAATTGGGGAGCGAGATATTTGATCGCAAGCAGCTTTTAAATGATGCGGAATTTATCTTTACTGATATTGAGGAGTTGGATATTACCAGCAAAGAGGCGGTAAATAATTTTTTTGATCATCATCAACCGAATTATTTAATAAATTGTGCAGCTTATACAGCAGTTGATAAAGCAGAATCAGAGCCAGAACTGGCTTATAAAATAAATCGTGATGCCGTGGAACATTTAGCATTAGCGTGTAAAGATCATAAAACACGAATGATTCACGTTTCAACTGATTATGTTTTTGATGGTACTAATTACAAACCATATACTGAAGAAGATAAGCCTAATCCTGCTTCCGTTTATGGTCAAAGTAAATACGAAGGCGAGTTAGCCGTCCAGGCTCATCTTAATAATGCATATACCTTCCGTACATCCTGGGTGTACTCGTCCCATGGAAATAATTTTGTAAAAACAATAATCCGCCTCTCTAAAGAGAGAGAAGAGCTTAATATTGTCGCTGACCAGGTCGGGACTCCTACTTTTGCTGGTGATTTGGCAGAAGTGATTTTAGGAGTTATAAAAGAAATAGAAGAGGGTAAGGTAGCCTCTCCTGGTTTATATCATTTTTCTAATGAGGGTGTAGCTAGCTGGTATGATTTTGCTTTGGCAATAAAGGCAAAATATGCCTTATCTGCTAAAATAAATCCTATTTCAAGTTCCGAATACCCTACCCCTGCAAAACGGCCCATGTATTCTTTATTGAGCAAGCAGAAGATTAAAGAAAATTTTCATTTATCCATAAAGTACTGGCGCTACTCTCTTCCAGAGTTGGTTCAAAATAAATAAGATTTACTTTGAAAATCGCATTTTGTTCTATAATGAATTAACTTTGCAGTTCGTTTAAAATATTTTTAATGAAAAAAGCTTTAATTACTGGGATAACCGGCCAAGATGGTGCTTATTTAGCTGAACTTCTCCTTAATAAAGGTTATGAAGTTCATGGCATTAAAAGAAGAACTTCTTTATTTAATACTGATCGTATTGATCATTTGTATCAAGATCCTCATGAGCAAAATGTGAAATTAAAACTCCATTACGGAGATTTAACTGACTCAACTAATCTTATTCGGATTATTCAGGAGGTTCAACCTGATGAAATATATAATTTGGGTGCAATGTCCCATGTTCGAGTTAGTTTTGACACACCTGAATATACCGCTAATGTAGATGGACTAGGCACATTGAGAATATTAGAAGCAGTTAGAATTCTCGGATTAACTGAAAAAACTCGTATCTATCAAGCCTCTACATCAGAATTGTATGGTCTAGTACAGGAAGTACCTCAATCAGAAAAAACACCTTTTTATCCCAGGTCACCATATGCTGTTGCCAAAATGTATGGATACTGGATTACTGTAAATTATAGGGAAGCTTACAATATGTACGCTTGTAATGGCATTTTATTTAATCATGAATCTCCCCTTCGTGGGGAAACTTTTGTAACCCGTAAGATAACTCGTGCAGCCTGTCGTATTGTACTTGGTCTTCAGGATACCATGTTTTTAGGTAATCTTGATGCCAAACGAGATTGGGGTCACGCCAAAGATTATGTAGAAGCAATGTGGCTAATGCTTCAGCAGGATACACCTGAAGATTTTGTTATAGCCACAGGAGTCACTTGTTCTGTTCGCGATTTTGTTATTAAAGTAATGAAAGAACTAGGCGTTGAATTAACTTTTGAAGGTCAAGGGTTAAATGAAATTGGTGTTATAAATAAAATTTCAAATAAATCATTTAAAGTTAGCGTTGGCCAGGAAGCAATAAAAATAGACAAAAGATATTATCGCCCCACTGAAGTTGATCTTTTGATTGGTGATCCTACAAAGGCAAATGAAAAGTTGGGATGGATACCGAAACATGATCTTAATGCCCTTATTAAAGATATGGTGAAATCAGATTTGGAACTATATAAGCGTGATCGTTATTTGAAAGAAGGTGGTCATAAGATTCTCAACTACCACGAATAGCAATGGATAAAGATTCAAAAATATATATTGCCGGCCATAGAGGAATGGTGGGTTCAGCAATTGTCAGAAAATTAGAGGCGGAAGGTTATTCAAATATTATTTCCAAAACATCCTCAGAATTAGATCTAAGGGATCAAAAACAGGTTGAAGGATTTTTTACCAAGGAAAAGCCAGATTATATTTTTCTAGCTGCCGCCAAAGTCGGTGGTATAATGGCTAATAATATTTATCGGGCTGAATTTTTATATGATAACCTGATGATACAAAATAATGTAATTCATCAAAGTTATTTATCAGGAGTCAAAAAACTTATGTTTTTAGGATCATCTTGTATTTATCCGAAACATGCTCCTCAACCGCTCAAAGAAGAGTATCTTTTAACTGGTCCTTTAGAACCTACTAATGAGCCATACGCCATTGCAAAAATATCTGGAATAAAAATGTGTGACGCCTACAGAAGACAGTATGGTTGTAATTTTATTTCAGTAATGCCCACTAATCTTTATGGTCCAAATGATAATTATGATTTGAATAATTCACATGTATTGCCTGCATTATTAAGAAAATTCCATGAGGCTAAAGAAAATAAATTAGAATATGTAGAAGTATGGGGCTCAGGAACACCTAAAAGAGAATTTCTTCATGCTGATGATTTGGCAGATGCATGTTTATTTTTAATGAAGAATTTTAATGAGGCTGGTTTTGTGAATATAGGAACAGGAGAGGATATCTCTATAGCTGAACTTGCAGCATTAGTAAAGAGCATAGTTGGTTTTGAAGGGAAAATTAAGTGGGATAAAGCAAAACCGGATGGAACTCCACGAAAATTAATGGACGTTGAAAAATTAAAGGCATTGGGGTGGACTAATAAAATAAATTTAAATTCAGGCATATATTCAACCTACAACGATTTTAAACAAAAATGGTATGAAAGAAAATTTTAAAACAATTTTAAGGAGCCTGAAAGACGCGCTCTATTTAATTCGTTGGAAATTAAATAAAGGTAAAAAGTCTCTTCCTGCTCCACATTCTTTAAAAAAGCATACAATTGTTCAATATGCTAAAAAGTACAACCTCGATATTTTCGTAGAAACCGGAACCTATAAAGGTGATATGATTAGAAAAGTACATAATCTTTTCAAAGAGATACATAGTATTGAATTAAATGAGTATTTACATAATAAGGCACGACAGAAATTTAAAGCTCATAAAAATATAAACTTACATTTAGGGGATAGTGGAGAAGTTATCCAAACTGTACTTAAAAAAATTGATAAACCCAGCCTTTTTTGGCTAGATGGTCATTATTCAGGTGGTATTACCTCTAAAGGTGACCTTGAAACACCAATTAGTAAAGAATTACAACATATTTTTGAGCATAATTTACAAAATCATGTTATTCTCATCGATGATGCCAGATGTTTTGGAACTGGTGATTATCCTACTATTGAGAATTTAATTCAAGAAATAAAAAAATGGGACTCAAGTAAAAATATAGAAGTAAAAAATGACATTATAAGAATTATTTAATAATTCAATATTGTTTCCTTAAATGCAGAAAGTTATTTCACAGTCAAAGATCATACTAATTTCTACTATGTATTCAAACAAAGGCCATTCCTTTGAATATATTAATAACTTTTACAAGTATTTAAATGATAGAATTAACATTCACCTAATTACTACTTTTGCAAAAGAATTTAAAAATCCAAATAATATTCCGACTACTTTTATTGATATTGACTTCAGTAATAATGAAGCTCAAAATTTCAATAAATATGGACCCTTTAAACTCTATGCTCGTGCGTTAAATAAAATATGGTTAACCTTACTTTTTTATCGTAAGCTTATCAAATTATATAAATTTAATTCAGGGGATATTCTATTTTTAATGGACTATGAACTAACTTCATTACCCTACCTTATTAATAAAATATCTGGTAAAAATATAAAGATCTTCATCTGGTTCCACTCTGCTAAATTTAAAGCAAGAGATGTCATCTATAAAATTCATAAAAAATTTATAAGCAATTTATTTAAGTTATATATCAAAAAAAGAATTTCTTATTTAATTGTTAATGGTGAATATATAAAAAAATTATCCTCACTTTATTTAAGATTACCACTAAACCAAATAAAGGTTATTCAATATCCTTCTGAGTTATCAGTAAAAAAAATTGACAAATCAGCTGCTAGAAGAGCATTAAATATTGATGAGGAGACTAATGTAATTCTTTACTTTGGTATGCTAAGAATAGATAAAAATCTAGATCAGACTATAGAATCTGTAGCTAAAGCAAAAAATAATCCGCTCCTGATTATTGCGGGCTCTGAAGCCTCCGTCACAAAATATGACATAGAAAACTGGGTTAAAAAATATAAATTGAAGAACTTTTTACTGGATATTGAATATCTGTCGGAAGAAAAAATAGCAACATATTATAGTGCGGCAGATATCTTATTATTGACCTATAACATTGATACTGGATCGCAAAGCGGACCATTATCATTAGCAAGAGAGTTTATTCTTCCAGCAATTGTACCTGATCATGGTGAGATTGGTTACTATATTAAAAAATATGGTATAGGAATGACTGTCAACCGATCTTCGTCCTATGAAGATGAAATTAATAAATTTTTTGAACTAAGTGTAAAAGAAAAGGAAGTACTTAATCATAATTTACATAAATCTAAAGAAGAATTTAGTTGGAATCATGCAGCAAATGACTATTATCAACTAATCGCTAGTGTTTGTGAAGATTTTTAAAGAAATAAGTAAGGATTCAGCTATCTATCTTATTAGTCGAATTATCCCTGCTTTTTTAGGCTATTTCACCGTTATCTTTTTAATAAAGTACTTTGGCATAAAAGAATATGGTAAGTTTTCCTTTGCCTTATCCGCTGGCACTATGTTGTCAAGTTTGGCCATAGCATGGCTTAATCAAGCTTATCTTAATTTTAATTTTCGTTTAAAAAATTATTTTCCTTTTAAACAAGCAGTTATTCTTGGCTTTATCTTATCACAGATTTTATTAATAATTATTTATTTATTTTCTGGCTTAGTTTTAGTAAAGTTTGATTTGATAAACTCATTTATTATTTCCGTTGGATTATTCTTTTATTTATTTATTCGAACCGTACATCAATCCAATTTTGAAAAGAAGAAGGTAATAAAACTGGAAATTTTAAAAAGCATACTTTATTTCGCTCTTCCTATAAGTATATACTTTATTTTTGCAATTAAAGATTATCAGGTAATTGTACTTGCTTTTTTTCTATCTAACTTTGCATCCTTATTTTTTTTGAAACCGAGATTGAACGTTTATTTTCCAATTCGTTTAAACTCAAAATCAAAAAAAATACTATTAAGAATGCTGTATTTTGGAATTCCAATTGGTTTTTGGCTGGCACTAATGCAAGGGATAAATTTTTTCGATCGTTATATTATTTTGAACCGACTTGGAGAATTTGAATTAGGAATTTATACATCAATATCGGATCTTTTTACAAAATTCTTTTCTTTTTCTATTTTCCCTGTAACCCTTGCCTTACATCCAATATTTGTCAAGTACTGGACAAGTGAGCGCAATGAGGTGCTTAAAAGTATGAAAAAGATTATTTCACTTGCGTGCTTAGGTTTATTACTACTTCTTTCTATAGTATATTTATTAGAGAATATGCTGATCTTCCATTTGTTAGATCAACATCTTAATTCGACATTATTCATTTATTTTATTGCTGCTGCACAATTTTTTTTGCAATTAGCCTTAATTTCTCAAAAGCCACTAGAGCTTGGGTCTAAGTCATTAAGTATGTTGCTTTTATTACTTTTATGCTTTTTAATACATTTTATACTTGTGACAATATTTATTGAAGAATATAAGTTATTAGCTGTTGCAGCAAGTTTATTTATAATATCTGTATTATATAATATCTTGTGCTTTTCATTTACAAAAAGATTTATGTAAAATGATATCACTAATATTATTAATATTCACCACCTACTATTTAAAAAGAAAATTTGGTGTTTCTGCTAATTTCCATCCTGCTTTTTTCATACCTTTCTTTACAATAATTATTATTGTTGTACCTATATTTTTCGCACTACTTGATCCTGTAGTC
The DNA here is from genome assembly GCA_051418055.1 of Candidatus Cyclobacteriaceae bacterium M2_1C_046. Taxonomy (GTDB): domain Bacteria; phylum Bacteroidota; class Bacteroidia; order Cytophagales; family Cyclobacteriaceae; genus JBPRGH01. The sequence goes on from JBPRGH010000035.1 coordinate 66,747, forward strand.
TTTATATACAATATGGGCATTGAAGCTATTGCTTTCCTAATGCTTATTTTTCAAGTTGGTGCTATTGTCGTTTTAAATGGAACTAGTTTAACATATCCTCAACCTTCGATTAAATTATCTTTTACAAAATTAAAAAAGTTACAAATTATTGGAATTATTTTTTCTCTCGTAGGTCTTTATTTGACAATGAAAGAAATTGCCCAGTATGGCGGAATTCCTTTGTCTTTTAGCCATATCCCTTTATTACCTAATATTAATTCAGTAGCAAGATATTCGGGTACACAAGTAGTTACAGGAATTGCATTCTACTTAGGCATTATTGATTATTCCACATTAATAATTGGCGGTATTCTGCTAGCATCTAAACAAAACAAATTTTTAAGCTTACTTCCTGTTTTTATTGGTCTTTTTAAAGCTTATGTAGTAGGTGCCCGAGCTGGTTTCTTAATTGCATTTATTTTTTTCTTATCAGCTTTAATAATTTATAAAGCTTATTTAAATAGAGGATATCTTACGCTTTTTACATTTAAAATGATTAGAATTGGTCTAATCTCCATAAGTCTAATTTTTGCATTTTTTTTAGTTGTACAAATGGCAAGAGGAGGTGTCTCAGATTTAAATAGAATACCTCAACTTTTAACTCATTTGAATAATTGGTTTTTTGCTTATCTCCCTGCATTTTCCGTATGGTTAGATTCATACAGTTTTGATGAATTCCATTTTGGAGCTTTTACTCTTGCAGGAATATTTGATCAACTAGATATTATCCAAAGGGATCAGGGGATTTATAAGCAACCCGTTATAATAGGGCTTAATATCAGAACAAATGTTTTTACTCTTTACAAAGGTCTAATCCTTGATTTTCATATTTTATCTATTCCCATTATGTTTTGCTTAGGGTTAATATCATCAATCGCATATCATCAATTTTTTAAATTTGGTAATTGGTTTTATTTTTTTGTACTTCTCGTAATTTATTCCTTTTTCTTATGCCAGCATGCTGTTTCTATTTTTAATTACAACACAATTATAATAGGTGTTTTTATTGGTTTTTTAATTATTAAATTTTCCTCAACAAAATTTGTAGTAAATGGTGACAAATAACATTCTAATCTGCGCTGTGAATTATAAAAATTATCCTATAACTGAAAAGTTTTTAAATGAGGTTAATAAATTTAGTGGTGTAACAACATATTTGTTAGATAATTCATCAGACTTTAAGAATTTTGAAAGTTTACAAAAATTTTCTTCTAAAAATATCCATTTGTTAAAAACTAGTGATAATCTAGGATATTTTGGAGGCATAAACTATCTCATAAAATATCTTGGTAATGAAATATATAAATATGATTTCGTGATAGTAAGTAATAACGATATTGAATTTGAAGACAAAGATATTTTTAAAAAATTAAAAAAATATCCTATAGATCCCTCAATAGGTTGTATTGCTCCAACAATTCTTTTAAAGGATAAAAACATTGATCAAAATCCTTTATTTAAAAGCAAAATAACTAACAAGTATATCCTATACAACTCGTTTTTTCTTTCAAATTATTATCTAATGAAATTGCGCCATTTATTGGCAAATATTAAAAAAAATATAAAAAGCAACTATCTCAATAGAACATATGAGAAAAGCAAAACCACAATATTTGCACCTCACGGTTCGTTTATTATACTTACTAAATATTTCTTTCTTCAAGGAGGATATATAGATACCAATTTTTTTCTATATGGCGAAGAACTATCAATTGCATATCAATGTGCGAATATGGATTTAAAAATCATTAAAGATCCCGGACTTAGAGTAGTTCATAATGAACATCAAACAACATCAAATAAATATTCTCGATTTGTATATAAGTGTCAAAAGGAGGCCTTTTATTATATATTTAATAAATATTACAAGATTACATGATATATCATCTAATAAAATACAAGGATAGGATTTTCATCCTCCTCTTGATTCTATTTTCTTTTTCTATTTATCTTAAACCGAATTATAACAGCATTATACTGATAATTTTATTTCTATGGGTATCCATCTTTTACCTTAAAAAAATTATTTCTTCTATTATAGTTAAACCACTATATTTATTACCTATTGGCTTTTTTTTGTTTTATTTAGCTAGTGCTATTCATTCGTTGGACTTTACTAACAGTGATATTAACAAACAATTGATTTTAAAATCATCTTTTTTTTTATTCCCTCTTATCTTTTCAGTCATTCAATTAAATAAAAAGGATTTCTTTAAAATTATTGTTTTCTTTACACTTCCGGCAGTGTTTATTATTCTTTTATCATTATCCTACAATATATACAGGGTTCTGATCCACGATTCTTTTTTTTACATAAATGATGAAGGTCATAGGGTCTTCTTTATGCATATGGGTGAATTAATGAGGCCTTACTACATACACCCATCTTATTTTTCTATGTATTTGGTCTTTATAATAATTACTACTCTTCAATTCTCAAGGCACTGGATAAATAAAAAAATTAATGTACTTGTGTTTGCAGTTTTATTTTTATTCATAGGTTTTATTTTCTTATTAAGTGCACGTTCAGGTTTGTTATCCCTAGCAATATGTGGAATATTTTTTGCTATTAATGATTTAATAATTAATTTTTCAAAAACGAAAGCTGTAATATATATTTCAATCCTAATTTTTTCCATTATTCTTTTATTAAGCTTAAGTTACACTAGAAAAAGAATAATACTTACCTATAATACGTTAATTAATGGGTATAATCTTTCCCAAGAACATTCTGCGAACTTAAGGCTTATTACATGGGATGCAGCAATTAAGGCAATTAAAGAAAAACCACTATTTGGTCATGGAATAGATGAACGTAAAGAAAAACTACTTCAAAAATTTCAAGAATTAAATTTTAAAAAAGGTTTAGCTGAAAATTACAATACTCATAATCAATGGCTCCAGATTTTACTAACTTTTGGAATATTTGGTATGTTATATTTCCTTGCTATCTTACTTTATCCTCTTATTATAATTAAAAATAAGAAAATTTTAATCCTATATTTGCTGTTTGTAATTTTAATTTCAATAAATTTTTCTACAGAAAATATACTCTCAAGACAAAAGGGGCTTATTTTCTTCATATTCTTTTACTGTTTGATAATTAATCTATATTATACTAAGCGTATGAATAAGGTTAAGAAAGAAAAAAATATATAATGCCTACAGTTTCAATAATAACAGCAACGTATAATTCAGAAAAATATATTACTGAAACTATAAAATCTGTCATTAATCAGTCTTATACAGATTGGGAGTTATTAATTACAGATGATTTTTCCACTGATAATACAACATCAATTATAAAGAAATTTGTTGAAAACGATAGTAGGATAAAGTTATTTAAACTTCCTAAAAATTCTGGCCCTGCTATAGCAAGAAATAATTCAATCAAAAATTCAACTGGTAAATACCTGGCTTTTTTGGATAGTGATGATCTCTGGCTGCCTCATAAACTTCTTAAACAAATAGAATTTATAAATCTTAATCCCACCTGCGCTTTATTTTATTCATCATATAATTATATAAATTCTGATGGCGAAATCATAGCTTTTCAAGGAGTTCCTGAGAAATTAACCTATAAAGATTTATTAAAATCTTGTTCAATTGGTTGCTTAACAGCAGTTGTTAATATAAATGTAACTGGAAAAATATATATGCCTGTGATTAAAAAAAGACAAGATTTTGCATTATGGTTAAAAATTTTAAGAACTTATGATTATGCACTTGGATTAAGGGAACCTTTAGCCCATTATAGGACAGGTGGCAATAGTATATCAAGTAACAAATTAAAAGTAGTTAAATATCAATGGTTCACTTATTTTAAGATTGAAAAGTTAGGTTTTATTAAATCAATTTACTATATGTTTCAGTGGTCTTTTAGAGGATTAAAGAAACATTATCTGAAATAACTAATTTTTCAAAATAATAAACTGGCTTAATAGCAATTATTGCAAATAAGAAATCCCATAAAAAGAATTATGCAATCTAAATGTTTATGAGCGGAACATTAATCACTATCATACACTTTTTATTGTATTTTATAACCTTTAATGACTTTTTAATTAATAATATAGAACCTAGTAGTGAAACTATTAATTGAGTTATAGGAAATATTTTTAAATTTCAAATACTCATCAATATCTCTATAATCAAAACCAAAATGTGTTTTCCATCCATTTCTTTTGTCTCTGTATCTAGATATTCTCTTAGATCTTAACAGATCCAAAAAATAAGAATATTTAGATACATTACCTGGCAATTCTTTGAGATTGTAGCGATAAACAAACTTTTTAATTAAAAATTTATTTATTCCCCAAAAGCCTATTTCAATAGGAACACTTATAATAATAGTGCTTTTTAGGTTTGTTTTATAAAATAGAACATTTTCTAGAGCCTGATTTAAATCACCAACATGTTCCAATGTTTCGAAACAAGTTACTAAGTTAAATTTTTCATCCTCTTTAAATACTTTAAAATTTAAATTGATAATATCAAAATCTATATTTCGATATAATTCTTTTGCCATTTCTAAATTCTCATTATTATAATCTAGTCCTTTAGCATAGTTAAAATCAAACTTTTTCGTTATTATATTCGTAATATATCCATTACTACACCCTATATCTAAATACCTGTTTTTTTCAAAGTTATGATTTTCATTGTTTATGATTTTCAAAATTTTTTTTAGTCTCAGGAAATGAGGAATATTTTTAAATTTCAATTCTTTATAGGTTAATGAATGGTCTATAGTCATATTTTATTTATTTATTTAACCATCTCTTATTATCAAAAATTTGAATGCGATTATCAATATTACTAGCTTCAAAAAAACCTGTAAAGTAAAAAAAGATATTTTTTGGTAGAGACGATATTTTTTCAGCTCTTTTCTTTACTAAAAATTTTTAAATGATACTCTAATTACCCTCGAAAATATAGAGCGTGATTCTTTAATTTGACTGTTACACATAGTTAATTAAAAAAAATCGTATAGAAATTAAGGCTTTTCAAAAATGTTTAAATAAGCAAAACTATTCAATGTACTAAGTAAAAATAAATCCCTAAATAAGAACTAAAAAGAGAAGCTTAAATAATTTTCTAAAAATTATTTAAGCTTCAAACCTTCATTTTCAAAATGCAAATGATATATCTTTACCAGATACTAGTGAAGTTAAATTTAGAAATTAAAATATCGCATAGACAACATCATTCCCATAAAAACTTTTATTTTCCCCACAACAATCCCTACATTTGCAACTGAATTGTGTAATGTGATCGATGGCCGCAATAGTATTGTCAATCTTAACCTCTTTTATAATCGCTTTTTTGATCATACCGGTGATCATCAAGTTCACTAAAAAGCGTAAAAAGTATTTAGATAAACCCGGGAGGAGGAAAATCCATAAGGAATTCACACCTTCTATGGGTGGTGTAGCCTTATTTTTTGGATTTATCATTGCATTTCTTATCTGGAGCCCGCTGGAAGGGATTGTGACACATATTTATACCATTGCCGCTCTTTTAATTATTTTTATCCTGGGCCTAAGAGATGATATTATTACACTTAAACCTATTAATAAGCTTATAGGACAGCTAATTGCAGCTTCTATTATAATAGCTCTTACAGGCACCAAATTAATTGGCCTCTATGGCCTATTTGGTATTTATGCTTTTCCGGAATGGCTGTCTTATATATTAACTGCCTTTACCATTGTAGTTATTACCAACTCCTTTAATCTTATTGATGGCCTTGATGGTCTGGCAGGTACTATTGCTGCAATAGCGCTTACTTTCTTTGGGATCTGGTTTATATTAATCGACCAAACTGCCCTTGCTGTCCTTAATTTCAGCATGTTAGGCGCAGTTATTGCCTTTTTAACATACAATTGGGAGCCCTCCAAAATATTTATGGGGGATACCGGAGCCTTATTTCTTGGGTTCTTTTTTGCTGTAATGGCGATTTATTTTATCAACTATAACTATGCGCTCCCTGATACCAGCGCGTATAAGTTTGATGCTTCCATTGCCACAGCTGTTTGTGTTGTTATCATCCCTCTTTTTGATACTTTAAGGATCTTTATTTTAAGGGCCTCTAAAAAGAAATCTCCTTTTTCTCCGGATAAAAGCCACCTGCATCATGCTTTAATGCGTATCGGGATGAGGCATTCGGGAACAGCCGTTATATTGGGAGCAATAAATGTTATTTTTATCCTGATGGCAATTTTCTTAAATGAGCTTCAGGATACAATCCTGCTTCCTTTGGTAATAGTTGTAGCAGTAGTTATCAGCCTTATAATAGATAACCTTATCCTCAGGAAATTAAAAGGCAAGCATGCCTGACTCGAAGAATATTAACTTATTCAATAGCACGTCTTTCTGCCTTCTAAAAATTTTGCAGTAATCTCGATATAAATCTCAAAAATAATAATTCAACCATAAGTCAACTTTTAGGACTGGCCTTGAGGATTTGGCGTTAATAATTTCAGCTTAAACCTAATCTTTGTGCAAAAATCTGTCTGATCCCGATGACTATCGGGAGAGTTTATTTTTGCGTTCTAGAATAAAGCTGAAATTTAGCCAAATCATCAAAGCCTTGACTTCTTTGTTACTTTCTGTGTCAAGACAGAAAGTAAGGAAGTTTAATTTTATCTCTATCTGTGGTTTATTTCGACAAATTATTGTGTCAGTAGTTATCAGCCTTATGACATTAAGGAGATCATCACCTTTTCAATGGTTGATGTGGTGGGTTCAATCAGTTTTGAAGTGGTTCTTTGAATGGGGCCCCGGATCCCGATAGCTATCGGGACCGGGACTGGTTATTTTTATTTTATTATTAAAAATTATGACAAACATCTTTTTATTCTTCCTTAGTGGAATTATCGAAAAAAATAATTAACCACCAGTTCCCGGCCCTGTGCCGGGACCCTCTGGCTAATATATCATTTGAACCAGCCCCACAAAAACAACCCAAAAAACCCACAGCACTCATAATTTATTGTTTGCAGATAAACGATAGAAGTTGATGACACGGCTTTTAATGAACATTTCTGCATAATTTTACGTAGTTTTAGAATATGAGAACTTTGAAAATAAATATACCAGATACGGTTGATATAGATGATAAGGAAGTTCTAATGGTCCTGGCGACCAAATTTTACGAGAGAGGCAAACTTTCATTAGGTCAAGCAGCTGAACTCGTAGGATTATCAAAACGAGCTTTTATGGAAGTATTGGGCAATTATGGTGTTTCCGTATTTAATTATTCTAGTGATGAACTTGAGGATGATGTAAAGAATGCAGGACGTTATAATAGCTGATACAAGTTGCCTAATATTATTAGACAATATTGGAGAACTTGAATTATTAAAACAGCTTTATCAACGGATAACTATTACACCGGAAATTGCCGAAGAATTTGAGAAAAAACTTCCTGATTGGATTAAAATAGCCTCACCTTCGAACAAAATCTATCAATAAATACTTGAAGCATCAATAGACAAAGGGGAAGCCAGTGCAATTGCTTTGGCCCTTGAGATTAAAAACTGCATTCTAATAATTGATGATTTAAAGGGGAGAAAATATGCAGAACAAGTGGGACTCACAATTACTGGAACTCTGGGAATTATTGTAAAGGCCAAACAATTAGGTAAAATAAATTCAATTAAACCGTACCTGGAAAAGATTCAAAATACTAACTTCAGAATCTCGAACGAACTAATAACAGTAATACTTAAGAATTCAGGTGAAACGTAAAAAGCCGCCTGTGCATAACAATAGCTATAGAATCATTGGACGGGCAGTGGGTTAGCTTCTTTCATCCTTTGTAGCTACTTTTATTATATAGGACAATTATTCATTTAAATCTGCCCTGCTGTTTTAGCCCAACATCTTTTTATTCTTCCTTAGTGGAATTACCCAAATAATAATTAACCACCAGTTCCTGGCCCTGTGCCGGGACCCCCTGGCTAAATGCACCATTTGAACCAGCCCCACAAAAACAACCTCTAAAAAACTACAGCAGCTATTATTTTTTATTTTTCCTGTAACTATTCTTAATAAATTGGAATGATAATTGCATTAATTTTAATATCTAGATAACCCGGGTTTGCGCACCCGGAACCCATCAATACAAGCGCCAGCAAGCGTCTCTCTCTGTTCTCAGTCCAGGAAAAAGCTAAGCACCACACTTAACTCTCCATTTTGAATAAAAACCCTCGGCAGGTTATAAAAAGCAATTATTTCTGATCACGATCCTGATTACATCCCGGCCAAGGCGAGCTTTCGCACATGACCTTTCATTAAAAAACACGCTGGTGTTTTCGCCAAAACACCGTGGTGTTTGCTCCTAAACACGCTGGTGTTTTTGAAAAACACCATGGTGTTTGTAGTGGAACACGCTGGTCTTTTTGGAAAACACCACGGTGTTTTTTTGCAAGACATTGTATCCTTTACAATGGTCAATTAAATATTATAATTGTACAACGAATAATTACCTTCCCTAAAGAAAGAAGTCTTATCATTATTTTTATGAATTTCTTTAAATACTCGACAATACTTGGAATAATAATTGCATTAATTCAATTATCTAGATAATCCCGTATTCACGAACACCGAACTTAAAACTACAAGTCGGCAAGGCCCCACTATTTTCAGTGCAGGACGACCTAAGTCATTTCTCATTTTTAGAATTAAACCTATAGAAGGCTATGTCTGCCAATCGTTTTAGGTTAGCCAGGATCATTTCATCCTTCCATCACCAGCCTTTCATGCAATCCTTTACAAGAAGTTGTACATGATGGGGTTAAATTGGCATTCCATCTTTATACGTCATTGCGAGAACTAAAATGTCCCGCCGGGAAACACATGAAGTAAGGATGACAGAGCGTTAGCTACTATCTCCTTTCGTGCATGTAGCCGATATCCGTATAGTGCCTTGTGCCTGTTTGCGAGTGTGGTTCTGCAACTTTTGAGTCTTGAAGTATGGTACA
>JBPRGH010000036.1:0-1576 GCA_051418055.1 Candidatus Cyclobacteriaceae bacterium M2_1C_046
TTAATTTCAAGTTCATTGCTCTCGTTTAATTCCAGCCCGTTGATGAGGATAGTTCCGTCATTATAATCGAGAAGACCTGTCAGGATACCGATAAGCGTGCTTTTGCCGGCTCCGTTAGGCCCGATCAAACCAAAAATATTACCGGTTGGAACGTCCAATTCAAGATCTGAAAGCACTTCTTTAGACTCATATACTTTGCTTAGATGCTTTATTTGTATGGCACTATTCATCATATAAGCGCTTGATTGCTATTCATAGTTAGACAAAAGCTTAATTATTGGGAAGTCCCTGGATAGTTCCTGAATGTGTGATAAGCAGTTAATGCTGATGAACCGGTTGATACTATATTTATTAAAATGATGCTGAGTTATTTTGATAATAATATAACTAAAGGCGGAGCACAAATCATTACCATGTCCGACTAGTTCTCTTTCCAAATTTGCATTAATATTTTGTTGTTAAAAGCATTTACCAGCACTTCCATATTCTGCCACAGGTAAATGACAATAGCACCTATCAAAGCAACCATCACCCAAAGCCGGTAAATATGGAAATCACCCAAGGGTACAAAGATGGTATATCCCAATCCGAAGATCAGGAAGGTCATCATAAAAGTGACTTTTTGAGAAACAATAGGATGCTTAAAACTAAAGGAGGTATAGCTGGCTTTTTGAAAGTAATAGAATGATGACCAGAGAAAGACTATCATAAAGCAAAGAAAGAAAAAGGTATTGGCAATATAGATATCAAATACAGCTCCTAACTGCGGCAGGTAAATGATCTCTGCAATTGTTATAAGGTAGAAAATAAACAAGGGTACCGTAATAATACCTAAAAAGCGTTCTTTTAACTGTTTCTCAAACGAAAGGGGAAATTGTTTGTGGAGCAAAAACTCCCGGTGTTCGTACCCGTACATATTAGCCATCCCCATAGCAAGCAGTGCCACCGGAATGGCGGCAAGCATAGTTGGGATCAGAATGCTACTGAGGTAGTCGTTTTCTATATACAGTAAGAGCGGTACATAAATTGCCGGAATTAATAAGATGGTGAGCGCCTGTAACCGGTTGTAGGGATGAGAGACTACATAATAGTAAAACTTCCCGGCATTTATGCCGAGCCACTTCTTTAAAAAAGCCCATAACCTGTTTTTTTTCTTTTTGATTTTCTGATTATCAGGTGCTTGTAAACCTTCTTTTGTTTTAAAGAAGTGATCTCTAAAGATGAGAAATACAAGAAGAGCACAGAACCCGTATATGGCAGATGCCGTCGCAAGGTTATAGTCTTTAGTAGCGGAGGTGAGTAGAAGTCCGCCGGGCAGAAATTCCAGAAAACCGTTAATGCTGGACAAACTCGGCAGGTAGTTGCTCAATACCTTAGGCGACTGTCTCGATATGATGGCAATTGCCTGGAAAGTACCAAATAGGACAAATATTGTACTGAACACAATTAGTTTAAATCGCTTTTCAACGATTTCTAAAAAACGATGCTTGAAGGAATAAATAATAGCATAGTTTAGCAATACCGCGACAATAACAACAGGTATATACATGACATGCCTAATCTGAATCAACAAAAA
>JBPRGH010000037.1:0-1048 GCA_051418055.1 Candidatus Cyclobacteriaceae bacterium M2_1C_046
TTAGCTCCGTCATTATTAAGCCCCATACGGTTGATAAGTGCTTCATCTTCCGGCAGGCGAAAGCAACGTGGTTTGGGATTCCCGGTGCTTGAATTGGCGGTTATACTGCCAACTTCAACGTAGCTCATGCCTATGGCTTCCATGATTGCAGGTATTTTCCCATTCTTATCAAAACCTGCTGCCAGGCCGACCGGATTTCTGAAGTTCAATCCCCAAACTTGCTGTGTAAGTTTAGGAGACTGATAACCATAAATGGCATTTGCGAGAAATTTCAAAAAGGTACTTTGGGATGCCATTTCAGCAAAACGATAGGTTGCATCATGAGCTTTCTCCGCATCGAGATTAAAAAGAAGCTGCCGTAAAAAAGATTTATATATCATATAAACATTAGAAAGATCATTATCTTGCGGTTTAAAAGTAAACACCTTTAACTTAAGAATGAAATGGAGTATGCTTTAGTTTATGCCCTTTAACTCGATTGAGTCCGTCAATTCTTATTTAGAATCCATACCTAAATTTCAGACCTCCGGGAAGAGTGCCGCTAATTTTGATCTGGATCATTTTAAAAAGTTTTGTAATGAATTAGGCAATCCGGAATCTAAATATCCAACTATTCATGTAGCAGGCACTAACGGTAAAGGAAGTACTTGCCAGATACTCGCCTCTATTTATCAGCGAGCGGGGTACCGGGTGGGAATGTATACATCCCCGCATTTGCTGAATTTTTCTGAGCGCTTTAAAATAAACGGAATAGAAATTTCTGATGCTAAACTGGTAGAGTTTTTCAATGCTTTCGAATCCCAGTTAAAAAAAAATGGACTCAGTTATTTCGAGATTAGTACCGCTATTGCTTTTTGGTATTTTGCCAGTCAGCAGGTGGATTTAGCTATTATTGAAGTTGGTTTAGGCGGGAGGCTGGATGCTACGAATATAATAAAGCCGGAAGTTTCGGTAATTACGAATATATCGCTGGATCATACGGATATACTTGGAGATTCGGTTAATGAAATTGCCAGAGAAAAAGCAGGTATTATAAAGCCGGAAGTTC
>JBPRGH010000038.1:0-2180 GCA_051418055.1 Candidatus Cyclobacteriaceae bacterium M2_1C_046
ATTGCTTCCTTCTGTACTGCTGCCTGCTTTTTGGGTTACCGGACTATTTCTATACCAGGTAAGCATTGCCGAACAACTCGGCTGGTCAGCTACTTTAATTGCATCAGCTTTTATTGCCCATGCTATTTCCAGAATATTAAGCTCAGTAATGGTTGGTCCGCTGATCGATATATTCAGTGCAAGAAGCCTGTTTCCCTATCACCTAATTCCTATAGGACTCGGTTTTTTTGTCGCTCTTTTACATCCTGGTAACTGGTCAGCTTTTCTTTATATGTTCCTGCTTGGAATGACCTTGGGTATCAGCGGTAATATTAAAACTGCACTTTGGACAGAAATGTATGGTTCTGAATCCGTCGGAACGATACGAAGCATGTTTTCCTCCCTGATGGTTTTCAGTACTGCTCTCAGTCCTTTTATGATGGGCTGGCTGATAGATAATAATGTTTCCATAAGCAGTATACTTTTTTGGGCAATTATCAGTGTAGTTCTGGCAAGTCTGCTGGCACTGCTTGCATTCAGGGGCCAACTTTGGGAGTCGACTGAGTGACGATTTATATAGCTCTCGATGTCGAGAATAGGATATATAAATTCGGATGACTCATTAACATCCGAACTGTTAAGAATTTCATTACCACTCTCTTAATTTATGAGCTGTATTAAATACTAACGTAGTATTGTATTTTACATGACTTCTCGTGTCTGGGACTATAAAGTACAATATAGACCCCGATAGAAAAGAATAGCTTAGTAGAAATATGTAACAAAGCCGAATAAATATTCTCTTTTCTATGAACAAAGAAGCAATATCATCTATTATGATCCGGCAATTAACAAATAAGCTTAATTACAGTTACGAGTATCTGGCAGAGTTTATTAGAGAAGAAAATTTAAAAACAGAAGCTTTTCTGACGTTAACCGTCATTGCTGTATTATTATTCATACTCTATTCCTGATTTCACTGAATCTGCCTTTATAGCATTAATAGTGCTTTCACGAAGTATCCAACCCCCATGGCCAATAGGGTTGACAACAGGGTTCCAATAAGTACGTACTCAGCAAATGTCCGGCTTTTAAAATCCTGGAATCGAGCAACTCCCTTCGCCGCTAAAATGAATCCGATTGCGGTGAACTGACCAAGTAATACGAATATAAAGACAAAGATCCGTTCCAATATCCCAATAAGGCGTCCGGTATTATATTCCTTTTCGTCTGTTTCTGTCCCCTTCTCGGCAATAGGTTTAAGACGAAAAATATTAAGAAAATATCTTAGAAGAATATTGGTTTCGTTGATAACCAATAGAAATCCCAGTACTGCCAATTGCACGGGCAAGCCCATGATATCAGCCCCCGGAGATAGAAACAGTACATCAGCCACAAATCCTTCTAAATCTACAAGAACACTGTTAAATTGCAGGTTGAATAAGGGGCTGCTCAGCAATCCAATTGCTACTATATAAAGCAGCAGCATTAAAATTCTATTCCTGTTTTGCTTTTCAAGGTTTCTTTCCGTGATATAGAAAAGCCATGGGTAGGCAAGGAGCCAAATCAGAAGCACAAACCAGCTGAAATTTATTTGCGTAAATGGAAGGAGCAGGCAGGGAAACAAGCCGATAATAATAGCGTCTTTTCGCTCAGCACCCTGATCTTTGAATAACAGCCTAAGCCTGGAAATCAGTATCAGATTCAGCAGCGTAAGAAATATTGTGTAATTCATGAAACACCCACTCATTTATGATTTCAGATATATCATTACAAAGAGCTATAACCACTTCTAAAGAAGCTGCTTCTTTATTTTTATAAAAAGCCGGTTCTGAAATACCGAGCTTATTGGTAATCTGCTTGTAGTTCAACCCGTTCTCTAGCATGTATAAAATGGATAGCCTGTTTTTATTCCAGGAACGTACCTGATCTGAGAAAAGATACAGGCTATTATTAATAACGCTTAAAAAAGAACTGTGCACTTTCTGAACAGATATTTTAAACAGGTAGCCGTTTTCTTTAAGAGTTTCAACTCCTTCCCTGGCTAAATGGAAGGCCGGACCATCCATGCCAAGTGCCTGTTCCTTGTTAATGGAGGTGGTAATTTGGCCCACCCCAATTGAAAAGCGAACTTTAACAGGATAAACTGCTGCCAGAATCTTCCAGATATGAACGAACAATTTCTCGGCACTTGAAAAGAC
>JBPRGH010000039.1:0-1384 GCA_051418055.1 Candidatus Cyclobacteriaceae bacterium M2_1C_046
GTTTTGGTTCAGATTGGCAGCGAGGATCTTCAAAGAATAGGCTTTGTTACCCAAAAAGATCTACAAAGTATTGGGCTGGATAACATGGTTGCCGTGTACTGTCCGCATTCCTATAACTTTTCCGGCAACTTATATCTGGTGCCGCAGTCTCATGTTACGCCGCTTAATTTAAATTCTACTGACATAATGAAGTTTGTGGTTTCGGCCGGGGTCACAAAAATGGAAATTAAGCAGTAATAGATATCAAATTCAGATAGGGTATAAAATTTTAAAAGGCCTATGCCAATAAATATTAAGTCAACATTTAGAAAATCTAAGCAGATAATTGCCAAAACCATAAGTAATGCAATACAAGACGAGATACCGCTTCATGGGTCAGCTATTGCCTTTTATACTATTTTTTCTATAGCTCCTCTCTTTATAATTATTTTATCCATTTCTCAATATCTGTTGAGTGAAGATCTGGTCAGGCAAAAACTTTTTGCTTTGATTACGGACTATACCGGTCCGCAAATGTCACAGTCTATACAAACATTGGTTGAGTCCTATAGCAGTTCACCAACCAATGTTTTTGCCTATGCTTTAGCCACAGTGATGCTCATATTCGGTGCAACAACTGCTATCACCCAACTAAAATCTTCATTGAATGCTATCTGGAACGTTTCTGAAAGCAATAATAATGTAGTTTATAAATATCTTATAGACCGTTCGGTTTCCTTTCTAGTCATCATAATCATAACGGCTCTCTTTATTTCTATACTTTTATTAGAAGCAGTTAGCCCATTAATAACCGGCTTATTCAACGTACTCATTCCCGATTACCTGGAATCATTTTTGCTCTTTGGACTACCTGTGTCATCTTTTATAATGACACTGCTTTTCTTTTACTTGCTATTTCGAATACTTCCGGATAAAAGAATTCCGAGAAAGGATATATGGGTCGGCGCCTTATTTACCACCGTATTGTTTCTTATCGGAAAGTATTTAGTCGGCTTATACTTAAGCAACTCTTCCGTGCAGCTGGCTTACCGAGCAGCCGGTTCTTTTGTGATATTTTTGATATGGACATACTATAATATCCAAATCTTTTTGTTCGGAGCAGAGTTTACCAAAGTGTATGCAAAAAGGGGCGAACTCGAAGATAACTGATAATTTCTTACCGGTGAGTTTCACAGACCTTTAGCAAAAAAATGCTGATGGGATTCTAATAAACCTCAACAAAAGTACGGGCTGAAGGCTTCACATATCTTTTGAGATCGTTCTCATCCCACTCATCCGGATCTTTATTGATGGCAGGCTCACGTATGTCTAAATAATCTACAAAACCTCTCCTTGCAAGTGTTCGATAAATACCGGCTTCCATACCTTTTAATCCACAAATATA
>JBPRGH010000040.1:0-48273 GCA_051418055.1 Candidatus Cyclobacteriaceae bacterium M2_1C_046
TTCCTCTTTTTTAGGTTCTTCCTTAGCTTTAGGTTGCTCTTCTTTCTTAGGCTCTTCCTTTTTAGGCTCTTCTTTAGCAGGCTCTTCTTTCTTTGGACCTTTTTCAAGATCAATTTTACCTACTACTTTAATACCCTGTAACTTTGGCTTTTCGTGTTCTATCTTTTCAGGCTTTGGAGCCTCCTTAGACTTGTCAGAAGTTTTATCTACAGAAGTGCTTTTTATTAGAATGTTTTCTTCTTCATCTCCTGTTACTTCAGTGGGTTCACTTTCGATAACAACATTTTCTGATCTTTTATGGCCAATAGTAAGCCCGGAAGCTTCACGTTTTTCAGAAGCAGAGGATGCAAATTCCTTCGCCAGCATATTATACTGCTCGGGCGTAACTTTAGAATTAGGGCTACTATCCACCTCGAAGCCTTTTTTAGATAAAAAGTCCACGATTGTAGTTCTACCTACATTCAGTTTACGCGCCACCTGGCTCAGCCTCATCATTTTTTCTTCTGACATGCTCAAATATCCCGAATTTTCTATTTTAATTAAAATTTGTCGCTTGAATTATTCAAACTCTTGCTTTAGAACGTTAAGAACGTTGTCGATAGTTTCATCCTCAAGGTCCGTTCTTCTAATAAGATCTTCTTTACTTAGCAGGAGTACACTCTTTGCCGTATCAAGACCAATCTTTTTAAATTCATCAATTACCCAGCTTTCGATTTCGTCAGAAAATTCATCTAGAGCGACATCTTCCTCTTCACCATCAGATAGTTCTCTGAAGACATCGATCTCATAGCCGACCAATCTACTTGCAAGTTTTATGTTTAATCCTCCTTTACCAATAGCAAGTGAAACCTGCTCCGGCTTAAGGAATACGGAAACTCTTTTCTCGTCACCCGCCACTTTAATGCTGCTGATTTTTGCAGGGCTTAATGAGCGGCTGATATACAGTTCCAGGTTTTCCGTATAATTAATAACATCTATATTTTCATTTTGCAGCTCACGTACAATAGCATGGATCCTTGATCCTTTCATACCAACACAAGCTCCAACAGGGTCAATACGATCATCAAAGGATTCAACAGCTACTTTTGCTCTCTCTCCCGGCTCACGTACTACCTTTTTAATTGTAATAAGGCCATCATAAACCTCCGGCACTTCATTTTCAAAAAGCCTTTCTAAAAATTTAGGAGACGTTCTTGAAAGAATGATCTTAGGATTACCATTGATCATCTCTACCCGGTCAACAATAGCTCTTACCTGATCTCCTTTACGGAAACGGTCTTTAGGGATTTGCTCATTCTTTGGTATTGAGATCTCATTTCCCTCAGCATCTATCAATAAAACTTCTCTTCCCAGTACCTGGTAAACTTCACCTGATATGATTTCACTAACCAGTTCTTTATATTTCTGGAAAAGAATATCCTTTTCAAGATCTTTAATTTTCTGAATTAGCGTCTGGCGAGCAGTCATTACGGCTCTACGGCCAAAATGCTCAAGCTTTATCTCTTCAGCTACCTCTTCACCAATTTCAAAGTCAGGCTCTATTTTACGGGCATCCGATAAGCTGATCTTATCATGCTCCCAAATATCCTCACTATCATCGTCAACAATTTCTCTGAAACGCCAGATCTCAAGGTCACCCTTGTCGGCATTAACGATAATATCGAAATTATCATCAGTTTCATATTTTTTCCGAATCATCGTCCGGAAAACGTCTTCCAGTATACGGATCATCGTAGGCCGGTCAATATTTTTTTGCCTGGCAAAATCCGCAAATGATTCTATTAATGTGCTCGCATCCATACCTCAATAACTTATTTAAAGGAGATCAATACAGTAGTATGCTTTATCTGTTCGAAATTTATTTTATCTTCTTCTTTTTGAGGGCGCTTTTTGGTTGGAATCTTCTCAACTACTATAGCTTCGTCATCCACTGCTTTAAGCGTCCCCTTAATTTCAGCTCCCTCATTAGTAATCACTTTCACTTTTCGACCAATATTTTTTAAATATTGACGTTTAAGCCTTAAGGGCTGATCAAGGCCTGGTGATGAAATGTCGATTGTATATGCACCTTCAATAAGTTCTTGTTCTTCAAGATCTTGTGATAAGCGTCGGCTTAATTTGGCGCACTCATCGATACTCACACCCTGGTCACTGTCGACTAAAACGGTAATTTTTCTTACTGATTTACCGCCGGCAACACCAATATCAACAAGAAAAAGATCGTTGTCTTTTAAATGTAGATTTACCAGTTCCTCAATTTTTTCCTTAATTTCGTCCATTGATTAGTAACAAAAAAGAGGGGACTTGCGTCCCCTCTCCAATTAAGAGCTTACTAAATTCGATACAAATTTAAGTTATTTTTAGTTCGAATACAACGTATACATGAAAAAAAAGCAACACTACATCCTTTTGATATTAATAATTCTAACTGCCGGTTTTTTATTAGGCCTTTCTGGTTGTGAAGCGGATAAAAGAGAGAAAGCACGAAAGATGGAGGAGGAAAAAGAAGAGAAAATAGTCGACGTTCCTGATTTCAATCCTGATTCAGCCTATAACTTTATAAAAAGGCAGGTTGATTATGGCCCTAGAGTACCAAATACGGAAGGTCATGCACTGACTGCTGCTTATCTGAAGGAGAAGCTAAATGAATATGGTGCAGAAGTAGTAGCACAGGAATTTACCGCCTATACCTTTGATGGAAATCAGGTACAGCTGCAGAATATTATTGCCTCTTTTTATCCCGAGAAGAAAAAAAGGATACTATTAGGCGCCCATTGGGATACCCGTCCGTTTGCAGACAAAGATCCTGATTATAAGGAGGATCCAATAGAAGGCGCCAATGACGGTGGTAGCGGAGTAGGTGTATTGCTGGAAATCGCCCGGATATTAGGTACTGCAGAAATTAAACCTGATGTTGGTATTGACATCATTCTTTTTGATGGTGAGGATTATGGTGATATTGAAGGTATGGATATAAAGGATCCGCAGGATGGTTTTTATGAATCTTGGTGGGCTTTAGGATCACAATACTGGTCTCAAAGAAAGCATGACCCAAATTATTCAGCTTTTTATGGGATTTTATTAGATATGGTAGGGGCAAGAGGTTCTACATTTTATCAGGAAGGTGTTTCTATGGAGTATGCACCTTCAGTAGTTCGCAAAGTATGGGATCGTGCAGATAGATTAGGCTACGGACATATATTTATTGATAAGAAAAAACCGGGAATTACCGATGATCACCTCTTTGTAAATAAACATGCCGGTATCCCTATGATAAATATTGTGCATTATGACCCCAAATTTGGTTATTTTGGCGATTACCATCATACCCATAAGGATAACATGGACCTTATAAGCAGGGATATATTAGAGGCGGTAGGAGAGACTGTGCTGCATACGATCTATTATGAGTAAATGTAAGGGTAACCCTTTTCATTGTGCAGCTACAAAAAATTCATTCTGTGGTAGGAGTTTTAATTATGAGCCTGTTTCAATAAGTAGAAATATAATATGCACTAAAATGAAAGAGATTTTTACTTACTTAGCTGTTTTTGCAGCTTTGGTTATCACTACAGGATGTAATGATGACGAGACTACCACGGGTACAATAGCACTGGCAGTTAATACTACAAGTTCACAGGTATCTAATCAGGCAAGAATGTCAGCAGCTAATGATCTTCAGTTTACCTCTGGGACAATTACTATAAGAGAGGTTATATTTGATGGGGATACGGATGCAACTTCTGTAAGCCGCACTATTGAGCAAATAGCAGATATTAATTATGCAACAGGTGAAGTTTCACCAGAAGTTATCGTTGAAGTGCCTGCAGGCTCTTATTCAAGTGTTAATTTAGGGATTGAACTACAGGATGATGGCAGCACACCATCTGTTCTTTTAGAAGGAACGTATACAAGTTCTAGTGGAGAATCATTGCCAATACGCTTTGAATTCAACAGTGGAGAAGTTTTTGAGGCAAACGCGACCACGGTAGATATTCCTGCCGGAGCTGATTTAGTAGGTAAAATTACATTTGATGCTTTGGATTGGTTTAGTGTAGTTAGCGCTGAACAACTTGATAATGCCACTCTTACTGATGGTGTGATAGTCATTAGCTCAACTTCAAATACAGCCATTTTTTCCGCAGTGGCCGACAGACTGGATGTAGCAACTCAGGCAGTATTCGAATAAAAGTGACAATGTGTCTATAGAAAACCGCTACAAAATTTATTTTCGGAATGGGGTTTTAATAGTTAATATTTTAAAAGAAGTTAGTTTTCTAACCAAAATAAATTAAAAAAGGCTGACGATTTGTTCTCGTCAGCCTTTTTATATGCAATTGCAGCATTTACACCGCCTGCTCTTCCCTTTCTTCAAAATCTGAAACAGGAATACAGCTGCACATTAAATTTCTGTCACCATAGGCGCTGTCGACACGAGCCACAGAAGGCCAGAATTTTGAATAACGTATATAACCGAGCGGATAAGCTGCCTTCTCTCTGGAATACGGCCTGTTCCATTCATCGGTTAATAAAATAGCCGCTGTATGCGGAGCATTTTTCAGAACGTTATTCTGTGCATCTGCAGTGCCATTCTCTACCTCTTCGATCTCTCTTCTTATCTGGATCATAGCCTCACAAAATTTATCAAGCTCCTCTTTAGGCTCACTTTCTGTAGGCTCTATCATCATTGTTCCGGGTACAGGGAAAGAAACCGTAGGTGCATGGAATCCATAATCCATAAGACGCTTTGCTATATCCTCTACCTCTACACCTGCTTTTTTAAATTCACGGCAATCGATGATCATCTCATGGGCACAACGGCCATTTTTACCACTGTACAGGACTTTATATTTGCCCTCCAGCCTTGCCTTTATATAGTTGGCATTAAGGATAGCCATTTCCGTTGCTTTCTTAAGGCCTCTTTTTCCCATCATAGCGATATAAGCATAGGAAATGGTTAATATGCTGGCACTACCGTAAGGGGCAGATGAAACAGCCGTAATTGCCTGCTCCCCGCCTGTTTTTACTACAGGATTACCTGGAAGGAATGGCTTAAGCTGTTCAGCCACACCTATAGGTCCCATACCCGGTCCGCCACCACCATGTGGAATACAGAAAGTTTTATGCAGGTTAAGGTGGCAAACATCAGCGCCAATTGCAGCCGGGCTTGTCAGTCCTACCTGTGCATTCATATTTGCACCATCCATATAAACCTGTCCGCCATGCTGATGGATAATGTTACATATTTCACGAATACCTTCTTCAAAAACCCCGTGGGTAGAAGGATAAGTTACCATTAACGATGACAGGTTTTCACTATGCTTCTCTGCTTTTTCACGCAGGTCATCAATATCAATATTACCTTTTTCATCACATTTTACTATAACCACCTGCTTTCCTGCCATAACAGCTGAAGCAGGATTTGTACCATGTGCAGAGGAAGGTATTAAAGTAACATTTCTATGTCCATCTCCGCGGCTTTCATGATAAGCACGGATAACCATAAGGCCTGCATATTCACCTTGTGCTCCACTGTTTGGTTGCAGGGAAACTGCGGCAAAACCTGTTATTATGGAAAGCCATTGCTCAAGGTCAGAGAGCATAATATTGTACCCCTCTACCTGGTCCTTTGGTACAAAAGGATGTAAAGTAGAGAATTCAGACCATGTCACAGGCAGCATTTCAGTGGTAGCATTCAACTTCATTGTACAACTGCCAAGAGAGATCATAGAATGTACGAGTGAAAGGTCCTTATTCTCAAGGCTCTTCATGTAGCGCAGCATTTCATGCTCCGAGTGGTGCTGATTAAAAGTGGGATGTGTTAAATATTCCGAGGTACGGATAAGCTCCTTCTCCCATTCAATGATCAGATTATCTTTTTCTTTTTCTATATTAAAATCAAGAGATTTATTACCTGATTCTGCAAAAAGGGAAAGAATTTTTTCCACATCATTTGGAGTAGTTGTTTCATCAAGTGAAATTCCTACAGTTCCTTCAGTATAATAAAGGTTTATTTCCTTCTCCAGTGCCTTTTGCTGAAGGGCAGAATTATTATCAATATTTATAGTAAGTGTATCAAAATAATTCTTGTTGGAAACCTCGTAACCCAATGATGTAAGGCCTTTAGCTAAAAGCTTTGTTAATCCATGTACGCGGCCTGCTATATTCTTTAGTCCTTTCGGCCCGTGGTAAACGGCATACATACCTGCCATTACAGCTAATAATACCTGTGCTGTACAAATATTTGATGTTGCCTTTTCCCTCCTGATATGCTGCTCACGTGTTTGCAGGGCCATGCGATAGGCATTATTACCGTTAGCATCTAAAGAGGCGCCTATTATACGGCCAGGGATCAATCTTTTGAAATCTTCTTTTGTAGCAAAGTAAGCTGCATGTGGTCCACCATAACCCATTGGTACTCCAAATCTTTGGCTTGTGCCAACTACAACATCTGCACCCATTTCGCCTGGTGATTTTACTAAAAGCAGGCTAAGCAGGTCTGCAGCAACAGCTACAAATAATTCATTTTCTTTAGCAGAAGCTATAAGATCTGTATAATCCCGTACTTCACCGGTTTTATCAGGATTTTGAAGGTATAAACCAAATAGCTGCGGATCAGTAAGGTCAATATCATCCAGCGATCCAATTTGTAGTTCAATGCCTAAAGGCTCGGATCTTGTATTTAGTACATCAATAACCTGCGGGAATGTATTTTCATGAACAAAAAACTTTTCAGCAGATTTTTTAGCACCCTTACGCAGAGCGTGAAGCATGCCCATTGCTTCTGCAGCAGCAGTACCTTCATCAAGAAGCGAGGCATTAGCGATCTCCATTCCGGTAAGGTCAATGACCATGGTTTGAAAGTTGATCAATGCTTCCAGTCTTCCCTGAGCAATTTCTGCCTGGTAAGGTGTATAAGCCGTATACCATCCCGGGTTTTCCAAAATATTTCTCTGAATAACCGGAGGGGTTACCGTATTATAGTAACCTAATCCTATATAGGATTTAAAAAGCTTATTTTTCGAAGCTATTCTTCTTAAATGCTGAATAAATTCATATTCTGTTTTAGCAACAGGGAGATCCAACTCTTTCTCCAAGCGGATATCGGCAGGGATCGTTTGGCTAATAAGTTGTTCAACTGATTCCACGCCAATTTGCTTAAGCATTTCGCTGATCTGATGGTCATCAGGGCCATTGTGACGATCAGCAAATTTTTCAAAATTATTTATATCAAGTTTCATTTCTGTACCTGCTTACGGTGAGCTTTTATACGGCTGCAAAAGTAAATAAAAAGAGTATCTTTTCCAGTCATTGGCATAATGTATAAGCATGAAATTTCGTTCCTGTTTAAAGAAAATTATTTATGTTAGTGGAAAATGTTTTAAAACTTAAAAAATGAAGAAAATCACAATATTTTTAATTGTCTTTTTTCCATTCGTTTCATACGGCCAATTGGAAAAAGCAAAGCCTTATGCTGAGACAATTACAGAGGAAGACCTAAGAGATTATATCACTATTTTGGCATCTGATGCTTTGGAGGGTCGAAAAACAGGGGAGCGTGGACAAAGAATGGCAGCGGCTTTTATTAAAAGTCACTTTATGGACTGGGGCCTTGAAGGTCCGGTAAAAGAAAGCAGTGATGCTTATTATCAGCAGGTGCCTCTTTATACAGTCTCTCTTAAGAATGCATATATAAAAACCGGAGATAAAACTTTTGATAATTATGGTGATATCATGTACTATGGGCAGTATGATACAAATGGTGATCAAAGTATTGAGCTGATCTATGGCGGACCCGGTTCTGAAGAAGTTTTCAGTGAAATCAATCCGGAAAATAAAGGTGTTGTTGTTTTTTCGAAAGACAGGAACTGGCGCAAACCGGCAAAAAATGCTACTGATGCAGGAGCTGAAATAGTATTTGTTGTTATGGGGGAGACTGCCGAAGATTTTGATAAAATGGTGAATCAGTATCGTCCTCATATTGAAGAAGGCAGAATGTCACTGAAAAAGCCGGAAGGGAATTCTGATAATAAAGGAGTTTTCTTTATCTCACCTGATTTTGCAGCGAGTGTTTTTGGGCAATCAGTAGATAAGCTAAAGGAAATCAATCAGAAAGCTGAGGAAGGGGAATTAAAGAAACTGAAAAAGATCAAGCCGGTAAAAGCATCTTATATGGTTGACACCGGTATTAATGAAATCAAATCAGAGAATGTACTTGCTTATTTACCGGGTACGGACCTTAAAGATGAATTGATAGTATTGACAGCTCATTATGACCACGTTGGGAAAAAAGGAGAGGAAATATATAATGGTGCAGATGATGATGCTTCCGGAACTGCATCAGTTATGGAAATTGCTGAGGCGTTTGTAAAGGCTGCTGAGAACGGTGACCGCCCAAGAAGAAGCTTATTGTTCATGCTGGTTACAGGTGAGGAAGAGGGATTATTAGGTTCTGCTTATTATGCTGAAAACCCAATTTATCCATTAGCTAATACTATCGTAAACTTAAATATTGATATGGTAGGACGGGTAGACCCAAAACATATTGATAATCCTAATTATGTTTATTTGGTTGGGGCAGACCGCTTATCTACTGAGCTGCATGAGATTAGCGAGGCTACAAATAAAGCTACAACTAATTATGAGCTGGATTATACCTATAATGATGAAAATCATCCTGATAGGATCTATTATCGCTCAGATCATTGGAATTTTGCTAAAAACAATGTTCCCATCATCTTCTATTTTAATGGTGTACATGAAGATTATCATAAACCTACCGATACAGTTGATAAGATAAACTTTGATGTATTGCAGGATCGTGCAGAGCTGGTATTTTACACCACATGGGCGCTTGCAAATAGAGATACAAGACCAATGGTTGATAAGGGAAAAACTGAAGGTTCTAAATAAAAAAGACTAGGGAAGGAAGTAGGAAGCACGAAGCAGGAGGTAAAACTTCAAGCTTCGTGCTTTTTATTTTTGGCTAAATTGGCACATTCACATGACGCTCAGCATGATAGCTTGAACGTACTAAAGGTCCGGATTCTACATATTTTAATCCTCTTTTTAGACCCTCTTCCTTATATGCTGCAAACTGATCCGGGTGGATAAATTCAGCTACTTCAAGATGACGCTTTGTAGGCTGCAGGTATTGTCCAAGGGTCAGGATATCTAATCCATGGGCAACAAGATCATCCATCGCCTGGTGCACCTCTTCAGGTTTTTCACCAACACCCAACATAATGCCGGATTTAGTTCTCATGCCTGCCTCTTTCATTTTTTTGATCTGCTCCAGGCTTCTATGATATTTAGCCTGAGGCCTTACTTTCCGGTATAAGCTTTCTACAGTCTCAACATTATGAGAAACAACTTCCTGCCCGCCCTCTATCATCCGGTACAGCGCATCCCAATTCGCTTTGACATCCGGAATTAAAGTTTCTATTGTTGTTTCAGGAGAAAGTTTTTTTGTTTCAACAACAGTTTGATACCATATTTCTGCTCCTCGATCTTTTAGTTCATCGCGGTTTACAGAAGTTATGACTGCATGTTTTACACCCATCAGCATTATTGCTTCGGCTACACGTTTCGGCTCTTCTGTATCATATTCAGGTGGGCGTCCTGTTGCAACGGCACAAAATGTACAGCTCCTTGTACATACATTTCCCAGGATCATGAATGTGGCAGTACCTTCACCCCAGCACTCACCCATATTAGGACAGTTACCACTTTCGCAGATCGTATGAAGTTTATATTTATCAACAAGTTTTCTAACCTTGGCATACTCTTTTCCGACAGGGAGTTTTACCCTTAACCAGTCTGGTTTCCTTCTTTTTGAAGGTTCTTGAGAAATAACAGGTAGTTCTATCATTTATAAAATATTTTCCTAATCCAATACAACAACAAAATTAGGAAGTTATACGGTTCCTATTCTTATATTTCTTAACTATTTACGTGATCCGTAGTATAGGGTAATAAAAGCCGTGGGAAAAATTGCCTGGTTCTCTGCCTGGGCCATCAATTGAATTTTTTCTGTATAAGCATCTACAAGAAATCCAAGCTCCAGACCTGTTACATGTGATTTTAAAGCTCCAACTTCAAAATTAAGGGCAGCTTTTAAATTTAACCCGGGTGTTATTGATGCTTCACTTAGGCCCTGAAATAATCTGCCCGGGCCGAAAATACTTTCAAAGCTTTGCTCTGATGGATTATGGGGGACACTATTTGTCATAAATACATTACCTCCTCCATTTTGACCAATATTTACATAGTAAGGATTTACAACTCCAATGGTTGGCCCTACTGAACCAACTGCTCTTATTTCCACCCCTTGTTCCTCAGCTTTCTTAAAAAGAATCATTTCACGTCCATACTGGAGCCTAACAGCATATAAATAGTTTATCTTCCCGTATATAAAATAGCTGCCATTATTATTATAGCGATGTTCTTTAGGATGCTTAACATTCATCAGTTCAAGGCCATAGGTTTCAAGCATGCCATTGTCACGCTTTTTTCCATATTTTAATACAACCCCGCCAATCCAGCCGCCGGCTGTATTTTTATTTATACCCCAAATAAATTCTTTGCTATAGTCATACTGATCTTGCTGCTGACTTTTTCCGTCAATAAAAAAAGCAAAAATTACAATCCCTGTTATCAACAGCTTTTTCATAAAAATTAAATTAAACGTTAAATTTAGGCTGTAAAATACAAACGAAAAAAATTATACCTTAGTTTAAAATGACAACACTTAAAAATAAATATCTTGGCGACCTGCGTACAGAGGCAGTTCATACACGTTCAGGAAGTAAAATAATCACCGATGCACCGATTGATAACCATGGAAAAGGAGAGGCCTTTTCCCCTACTGATATGCTGGGTGCTGCTTTAAGTACATGTATGCTTACTGTTATGGGTATTGAAGCTCGAAAGCTGGGTGTAGATATGAGGGGAATGGAAACAGAGGTGGTGAAGGAAATGTCTGCTGCTCCGCGAAAAATAAGCCGTTTAAAGATCAGGGTCTCACATCCGAATTTACAAGCAACAGAGGAGCAAAAGGAAATACTTACGCAACGAGCACTGACATGTCCGGTGGCTTTAAGTTTGTCAGATGACCTGGACCAGGATGTAACTTTTAATTTTTAATTAAGGTTATTCTTTAAAGCTTTATAGCTTATTCCATTATGTGAGTCGTGGTATACTACATCGCCATTCCTTATTACTATAATTTGTGGTGATTGATGTACCACGTCAAATTCCTCTGCGATTTTATTGGATACATCACGATGAGCAATAAGATCAAGATAATAAAAATCCACATCAGCCATTTCCTCAGGATCCCAGTCACCTTGTAGGCGGCTTAAAATCATGCTGCTAATAGAGCAGCGGGTACTATGTTTAAATAGCACAACCGGCTTTTCGTGTGATTTTTCTTTTATCTCGCTCAGCTTATCAGTTGAACGAAGATCTTTCCATTGCTCTACATTATTCATACCAAAGGCCTTTTTCGTTTTTGTCGTAACGTGGTTTTTTTTCTTTTTCGGTTGAAGGTTCAGACTTATTAAAAAGCTTATTCCATAAAAGTTTAAAGCTTATAAACTTTTTCTTTTCTTCTACCGCATTATTATCGTTTTTTGAATTATAAAATTTAGTGCTGGAATGTCTTGTGCCATCAATTTTTCTACGCCCTTCCTTCATGTTTCCCTGAAAATTACCCGCCTGGAAGTAAGCCTTGCCTGGCTCTCTTACACGTAAAGCATTATCATCAGCGGCATCATTTCTTTTATATTTAGATTCCTGTTTATCTCTACCTGTATGACGCGTCATATAATATGCCATTGGAGTAATGGACCTCCTGTTGGTTGGATTTTCTTCATTGTTCCATGATGCAGTACGGCTGGCACTTCCCCTGGTTCCGGATTCCGGACGTGAGGCACGCATATTTCCACTGAAATTACCCGCTACACTTGAGCCCGAATTTTTTCGGGGGATTGCCTGCCCATTATTATTCCATCCTTTTCTTGAAACAGAACCACCACCACCTGATGATCTGTCAGATTTAATATTGCCACTAAAAATCCCGGGAGTGCGGGTATTATCCCCGTACTGTTTAGGTAAAGGTTGTTCACTGTTATTCCAGTTATTCCGATTTTTTGTGCCTCCACCGGTTAAAGGTCTTCCGCCTCTTATATTACCACTAAAGTTTCCAGATGAGGATGGGGAATAACGCTGAGATAGTGCTCGGCCACGGTTGTTCCAGTCATTTCTTGCCAATGATCCGCCACCTTTTAAGGGCCTGCGGGCTTTTATATCGCCTGAATAATTTAAATGGGCACCGCTAAATCCCATGGTAAGATCCTCTTTTGGAATATCTCCTTCATATTGTAAATGGCTGCTGCCGAATTTAAACATAACTTCTTCCGCATGGATTTCGCCACTATATTGTGTACTGCGGCGGGCATCATTACCTGGTGTAAAAGAAAGAATGGCACGTCCGCTATTATTCCTGTTCATCCTGCTACTGATACTTCCACCACCTTTTAACTGTCTCTGCCCTTTGATATTTCCCTGATAATTAATATTACCAGATTCAAAACCCGGTTCCATCTCAAATCTTCTAAAATGCCCCTGGAACTCTTGCTCTCTTACAGCGATATCAGAAGGGGGCCTGCTACCAACTGCACGTCCTCTGTTATTATGCAATCCTCCGCTGGCGGTGGGAATCCTGCCTGCACGTCCGCCACTGCGTTGTGTGCTCCTGGGTTTGCTGTAATCTATTCTTCTTCCGGCAATGTCACCTTGCCAGGCTCTTTCTCCTTTTTTTGTAGCTGTCGAAAAACCGCCTGTTATTCTGCCTTGGTAAGGTTTATCTCCCATACGTCCTCTGCCTTCATAAGGGTTTGGAGATATAAAGGTTGATACCTTCTGGGTATTCCGTGGCTCGATACCTTCTCTGCGGCCGTAAAAGCCACCGGCATAAGTTTCTTCCCATTTTTTTACATCTTTTAATTTATAAGGCTTGGCTTTTCTGTTTACAGTATATCTGCCTGACGCGCTACGAACATTTACTCTCCCTCTTTTAGATGCTCGTTGGGTATTTCTCGGATTGGTGCCATAAGATTCCTGATCACCACTTATCCTTTGGCGTTCCGAACGCATTTTTCGGTTTGCATAAGGACTTCTTTGCGGATAAATATTGAAGTTCCCACTACGGGATCTGTTGTTCCTGAGCTTTTTGCCAGCGACATCACCTTGCCATGCCTGCTCTCCTCTTTTTGTTGCAGTATTATACCTGGCGCCACCGGTAATAGCACCACTATAAGGTTTATCACCAAGTCTTCCTCTTTTAGAGTATGGGTCGGGTGAAATAAAGGTTGATATCTTCTGAGTATTTCTTGGCTCTATGCCTGACCTGCGGCCGTAGTTATCTCCGGTATAGGTATCCTCCCATTTCTTCCTGTCCTTTAATTTATAAGGTTTAGCTTTTCTGCTGATCACATACCTTCCTGAGGCACTTTGGTTTCTTATCCTGTTTCTTCTTGAAGGACGTTGGTTATTGCGGGGTTCCGTACCAAAAGTTCTTTGTAAGAGATTACCGCTATAAGATTGCTCAACTGTAGGAGATGATAATTTTAATGCATCATTAGAATAAAGCCTACGTCTCTGGTATCTTTTTGACCTGAAGGCATAAGGGTCAGGCTGGGCATATACAGATGGCGTATTTCTTATACGGCGGCTTGGGGAATAATCTGATGCCTTACCGCGATAAGGTTTGTCGGCTTTCCGTGTTTTAATCCTTTTGCGGTACCTTCTGATCTTCTCCTCCTGTTTCTTCTCATACTCCGATTTTTCCTGGGCATAGGCCTTTTGGGGAGCAGTTAAATTGATTATAAAAAACATCAATACTGCTCCTAAAAATGGAAGTATATTTGAGAATTTAGCTGTCAAGGATCAGATTCTATATTTTCGGCACTTTTATAACGTTGAAAGATAATTAAAATTCCAGCAACGACTGAATTTTTTCCTTAAAACGATCCTTTGGCAGGTAATTCTTCTCTAAAGGAGCAGCGAAAGGGACCGGAGTATCAAGGCTTGCCTCCCGCATAACTGGAGCATCGAGATCCATAAAGCAGTTTTCAGATATCCATGCGGCAATTTCTCCTCCGATGCCTCCTGTTATAGTGTCTTCATGAAGGATAATTACTTTACCAGTTTTTTTCACCGTCTTTGCAACAGCCTCTTTGTCCCAGGGTAGTAATGTCCTTAAATCCAGGATATCGGCAGAAATATTTTTTTCACCCACTATATCTTTTGCCCAATGAATACCCATTCCATAAGTTACAATACTTAAATCATTACCTTCCTGTACAAGCTTTGCCTTACCTACTTCTATCGTATAATATTCATCAGGAATATCTTCTGATAATGAGCGATAGAGCGCTTTATGTTCAAAATAAAGGTAAGGGTTCGGATCTTCAATGGCTGCTGCGAGTAATCCTTTTGCGTCATAAGGATTGCTTGGATATACAATTTTTAATCCGGGGGTATGGAAGAACCATCCTTCGTTAGACTGACTGTGAAATGGCCCTGCGCCAACACCGGCGCCTGTAGGCATACGTACCACTACGTCAGCATTCTGACCCCATCTCCAGTGGATCTTTGCCAGGTTATTTACGATCTGATTAAAACCGCAGGTTACAAAATCGGCAAATTGCATTTCGACAACAGCCTTTTGCTTTTTGATGGATAACCCTAATCCTACTCCAATAATTGCTGATTCGCAAAGCGGCGTATTTCTAATTCTCTCTCTCCCGAATTTATCAACAAATCCTTCTGTTATTTTAAATACCCCTCCATAATCAGCAATATCCTGCCCCATAATTACCAGTTCAGGATGTTTTTCCAGGCTCTGCTTTAAACCATCAGATATAGCATCTACAAATCGACGGTTGGTTTTATTTCCTGAAGGGTTGATCACCTTTTGATCATGGGGTGCAAAAAGATCTTCTTTTTCTCTCGGGGTTTCTGCCACAGGCATAGGTTCAGCATAAGCTGTTTCCAATCCTTTTTCAATCTCCTGCTTAATTTCAGTTCGTGTTTTATCGATAAAAGCTTTATCAATAATTTTCTCGTCCAGCAGATAATTCTCGTAATTCACCACCGGATCTTTCTTAGCCCAGTGATCCATTAGCTCCTGTGGGACATATTTAGTTCCTGAAGCCTCCTCATGTCCCCTCATGCGGAAAGTGTTTGCCTCGATAAGTACAGGCTCAGGTTTTTTTCTGATCTTTTTAGCCCACTTATCTATAGTTTCATATACTTCCAGAACGTTATTTCCTTCTATACTTTCAGTTGCAATGCCATAACCGGGCCCTTTATCTGTAAAGCTTTTAAACCTAAATTGCTCTTCACTAGGTGTGCTTAAGCCATAGCCATTGTTTTCAATGACAAAGATCACAGGCAGCTGCCACACCGCCGCCACATTAACAGCTTCATGAAAATCTCCTTCACTGGTGCCGCCGTCACCGGAAAATACAAGGGTTGCTTTATTTTCGCCAGCCATTTTACATGATAAGGCAATACCGTCAGCAATAGCAAGCTGAGGGCCCAGGTGGCTTATCATCCCTACAATATGATGCTCGTTTGTACCAAAGTGAAAAGACCTATCCCTACCTTTGGTAAACCCGGACATTTTCCCCTGAAACTGGGCAAAGAGCCTGTTTAGAGGAATATTCCGTCCGGTAAAAACACCTAAATTACGATGCATGGGCAGGATATATTCATCACTTTTTAGAGCCTGAACGCAACCTACTGAAACGGCTTCCTGACCTATGCCACTAAACCATTTGCTGATTTTGCCTTGTCTGAGAAGAATAAGCATCTTCTCTTCAATCATGCGTGGTATAAGGATTTCCCTGTATAACTCACGGAGTTTTTTGTCGGATAACTTCTTACGGTTGTACTGAATCATATAACAATATGTAATGCTGCAAAATTAAACTAATGATCAGACCAGCAAAATGCAGGGATTGTTTTATTTTTGAGCTCTAAGTTATGATAGATTTTCGTTCATTTACTCTTGAAAACGGATTACGTGTCTTCGTCCATGAAGATCTTACCGTTCAGACCGCCGTTATGAATCTTTTGTATGATGTAGGTTCAAAAGATGAGGATCCCGGAAAAACCGGGTTTGCACATCTTTTTGAACACCTTATGTTC
Source organism: Candidatus Cyclobacteriaceae bacterium M2_1C_046 (assembly GCA_051418055.1). Classification (GTDB taxonomy): domain Bacteria; phylum Bacteroidota; class Bacteroidia; order Cytophagales; family Cyclobacteriaceae; genus JBPRGH01. The sequence goes on from JBPRGH010000040.1 coordinate 16,219, forward strand.
GGTGGTTCCATGAATATTCCAAATTATGATGAGCCCTTACAACGTGTTGGTGGAGAAAATAATGCTTTTACATCTCTTGATATTACCAACTACTATTTGACTGTTCCTGCTCAGAACCTGGAAACCGGATTTTGGCTGGAGTCAGACCGTATGTTGAGCCTGTCATTTGACCCACATGTGCTGGAGGTACAGCGGAAGGTGGTGATCGAAGAGTTTAAACAGCGATACCTGGACCAGCCGTATGGTGATGTGTGGCTGAAATTCCGGCCATTGGTCTATCAGAATCATCCTTATCAGTGGCCCACAATAGGAAAAGAGATCAGCCATATTGAAAATGCCACAATGGAGGATGTAAAAGAATTTTTCTTTAACTATTACAGGCCGAATAATGCCATTCTTGTTGTTGCCGGTAATGTATATTTTGAAGAAGTGGAGCAGCTGGCAAACAAATGGTTCGGTCCTATTTCTGCCGGGCAAAGGCCAGTAAGGAATCTGCCTAAAGAGCCAATACAAAATGAAGAAAGACGTCTTACGGTATCAGGTGATGTTCCTTCCGATGCCTTATACATGGCTTATCACATGCCGGGTAAATTCGACAAAGATTATCATGCTTCTGATCTTATTAGTGATATTTTAGGAAGAGGGAATTCTTCGCGCCTTTATGATGAGCTGGTAAAAAACAAAAAAATGTTCCACAGCCTGGCCTCCTATGTTACAGGGTCAGTAGAAACAGGTTTATTAGTAATCAGTGGAAAGCTGGAGAGCAAATATTCACTTGAAGATGGTGAGAAAGCCATTAAAGAGCTGTTAAATGATTTCCTTGATAAAGGAGTGAAAGACGAAGAGCTCGAGAAAGTAAAAAATCAGGCTGAAGCAAGCCATACCTTTAGTGAGGTGGAGGTGCTTAACCGTGCCATGAATCTCGCTTTTGGGGCTTTAAGCGGTGATGCCAATTGGATAAATGAAGAAACGAACCAGATCCAGCAGGTAACTACTGAGGATGTAATGAAAGCCGCCAGGAATATCTTAAGGCCGGAAAATTCTTCAATAATGTACTATAGGGCTGACGGAAAATGAGAAAAATACGAACAGGAATAGGTTATGATGTTCACAAACTGGAAAATGGTGCCCCTTTTTGGCTTGGGGGAATACAGGTTGAACATACAAAAGGAGCGGTAGGGCATTCCGATGCTGATGTTTTAATACATACAATATGTGATGCTTTATTAGGAGCAGTAAACCTGCGCGATATTGGATATCATTTTGCGGATACGGATGCTAAATTTAAAGGCATTGATAGTAAAATACTTTTAAAAGAAGTAAATAACCTCCTAAAGGAGAAAAATTGGAAGATAGGGAATATAGATTCAGTTATTTGCCTGCAAAGGCCGAAGATCAACCCCTACATCCCTGAGATGAAAAAAACACTGGCCGCAGTGCTTCAGATCGATGAGGACGATCTTTCAATAAAGGCGACAACTACAGAGAGGCTTGGATTTGTAGGTAAGGAAGAAGGTGTTGCAGCGATGGCAACTGTACTTATTTATAAGGATTAGGAAATAATCCAGAGTCCAAAGTCTTGGGTAGTGAGTTTTTAAGGAGTAATTGCGAAGGAGCTGCAAAATTAAAATCGTAGTGCAGAATATTTAGGCGACTGCGGCAATCGTGTTAAAATCTAAAGGATTATTTCGTCGCCACAACGTCCGGAATAGATATGGAAATTTATTTTTGCTCCTTGTAATGACGAAAAAACAAGCCTTTCTCGCCAATAAAGCGAGCATGATGAGCAAATTAAACTACCAACGGGATCTTAAACACACATATGAGCTTAAAAATCATCAAAACAGAAGACGGCAGCCATTCGCTTTATAATCCGGAACTGAAGGAAACTTACCATTCCAGCCATGGGGCGCTGACGGAATCTAAGCATGTGTTTATCAAAATGGGGCTCAATTTTTATGTGGAAGAATATGTTCCGAAGGAAATAAAAATATTTGAAGTAGGTTTTGGTACAGGATTAAACTCTTTGCTGGCATGGCAATGGGCGGAGGAGCATAAAATAAAAATTGTTTATCATTCAATTGAACAGTATCCGTTGGAAAAAGAGGTAGTGGAAGAAATCAACTATGGCGAATTACTGGGAGAGCAGGAAAAATTTACTTCCCTTCATTATATTGAATGGGATATTCAAACAGAATTATCTTCTTTCTTTACTTTAGAGAAAATAAATGCAATTTGGCAAGAATATCAGATTGGGGATAAATATCAGGTTATTTTTTACGATGCATTTGCACCGAGCAAGCAGCCCGAAATGTGGGAGGAGCATCTGATCAAAAAATGTTATAAAGCGTTAGATACTCCAGGTATCCTTACAACCTATTGCGCCCGAGGTCAATTTAAACGTGACCTTTCTGCTGCCGGATTCGAGGTTCAGACCCTGCCGGGACCTCCGGGAAAAAAGGAGATGGTAAGGGGATTAAGAGTTTAACGTTTCTGGTTCTTCGTTCCTGGTTCAAAGTTTCTGATTCAAAGTTCAAAGTTCCTGCCTGGCATTAACTTTAAACTTCAAACTTTAAACTAAAACGGCAGATCATCCTCTTCGTCTGGAAGGGGGGCAGAAGGAGGGGCAGTGGTTTCCTGAGAAGCATAATCTGCAGGACCCGCGCTTTGGTCTGCAGCACCTTGTTTGTCAATTCTCCATGCTTTTACATCAGTATACCAGCGGCCATTATACTCACGGCTTTCAATATTTATATGAGCATTTATCTGATCGCCCTCTGAAAGGCTTGCTTCATCAATTTTATCACCCCATAAAGAAACACATACTGTTTTAGGATACTGATCCTGGGTTTCTAAAATAAAATCCTGCTTTCGCCATTCGCCACGTTGACTTTTGCCCGTCTGCAAAGGCAATATATTTATTACTTTTCCTGATAATTCCATCCCTCAAAGGTATAAATCCTGACTTTAAAATGCGAGTATATATTTTAAAAAACACGCAATTTTTATTTTGCTTAAATAAATTAAAAACAAAGTTTGTTAATTCTGTTTTATAGAATATTGCTATAAATGATAATTAAGATTTTAATTATTTTTAATATCACAGAATATTTCAATATTAATATATGGAGCAGTATTTAGCTGTAAAAAAGCAGTTATTCCAGAAATGTCAGGAATATGTGCAAAAAAGAATCTCAACAATAAAAGAAGCCATGTCAGCTATAAAAGAGGCGGCTGACGAAGAAACCAAAAGTTCTGCCGGCGATAAGTATGAAACAGGTCGGGCGATGATGCAGATTGAGATGGAGAATTATGCCAATCAATTAGCGGAAGCTAGAAAATTGCAGAGCCAGATGGACCAGCTGCCAAAGCCAAATACAGTTTGTAAAAATATTGAATCAGGATGTTTAGCCGTTACCAGCCAGGGGAATTATTATTTTGCCGTTAGCGTAGGAAAAATTACAATAGACGATAAAGATTATTTTGCGGTGGCGCCATCATCACCCGTAGGAGGTGCATTGTTAGGATTAAAAGCCGGTGAGACCGCTGAATTAAATGGAAGAAAAATCGAAGTGAAGGAGGTTTATTAAGCCTCCTTTTTCTCTAACATTTCAATTCCTCTTCTTAGATTATCATCCAACTGCTGATAAGGGACATAGCCATATGATATCATCACATAAATCCCATCCTTTTCTATAAATACACAAGGGAATCCCTGCACTTTTAATTGTTGGGTAAGCTGGAAATCCTGAATGGTAAGCTCTTCAGATGCAGGTAAATTGAGGTGTATTCTAAATTCCGGTTTGACATTCATTTTTTCAGTTATTTCAAAATAAGTGTCTTTTTCAGCAGGTGGCTTTCCTTCATAATAAATAGCATGTTGAATGGCATGGGCAAAATCTACCTGGTTCTCCGTTTGGGTCATTTTAAAAGCTGCCATTGCACGAGCCGGCAAATAAGATGAAAACTGCATTTCACCTTTTTCCAGTTCATTAAGGAAATCCTGGCCAAATTCAACACCGGTTCTGTCTTCGACTACTTTATAGGCCTTCTTTATGTAGTCAGCGATATTTCCTATCGGGCCTTCACGTTCTCCAAGAACCATTCCTCCACTGATCACTTCAAAGGGATAATGTTCTTTGTATGTTGTATGGAATTTCTTGATTACAGGGCTGAAGCCATAGCACCAGCCACAAAGGGCATCATAGATATAGACGATTTTCAATGTATTGTTCATGTTTATTTATTATCTTAAAGAAAATCAGGTAATAAAGTTATCAATTCTCCTTAAGAAACCTGAACATGTACTCTAGCCTTTGAATGAAACAATCAACTAAAGAATATTACAGCAAAAAAATTACTGAAACTGTCCCGGAATACTTTTTCATATATGATTTAGAAATTGAAAAAATTATTTATCTGACTGATTCTTTCAGAAGATTTCGTTTTACAAAAGAAGGGACGGAAATGGATCAGTTGCGCGATACTATTCATAAAGAGTATTTAGAGATTTTTGATAAAATTTTTAAAGAATTAGATGGAGGAAAATTGTGGCAGGATGAAGATCTAAAGATCCAAAAATCTGAAAAAGATGTAAAATGGATTAATATAACTACATATCCAATAGATAGCGATAAAGCAAAAAAAGTAGCAGGTCATGTTCTGGATATCACCAAAAGAAACAGATCATTAGAAGAAATAAAATCGGAAGCTGCAAACCTGGAAGATATTATTCATATCCTGGCGCACGATTTAAGGGGCCCTATTGGATCTATAATGAATATACTGGAAATTCAGAATGATGCACTTAGAGATGAAAATATTAAAGATGCCAAATCATATAGTGAGTTTGCAGCCAGAGTTTCTAGACAGCTCGATACTACGGTAAAAAGTATGATTGAATTGGTGGAGCTAAAATCAAATAAATTTGGATTAACCCAAAGCAATACATTAATAAATAGCTTAATAGCATCTGTTCTTGATGATTATTCCCTGGATTTAGAAAGTAAGAAAATTGAGCTTGTAAAGCATATCCCTGAAAAAGAGATCAAAGCTGAAGTTGATCCTGTAAAATTCCGTCTGGTACTTCAAAATATTATTTCCAATGCTATAAAATTTACAGATGAAAAAGGTAGAGTTGAGATTTATTTAGATGAATCTGATCAGGAGTTTACTGTAAGGATAACAGATAATGGTTTAGGAATTCCTGAAGATCAACAGGAGAATATTTTTGAGAAATTTACCAAATTCAAAAGAAAAGGTATTAGAGGAGAAAAATCTGTTGGATTGGGGTTATCTATTTCAAAAAAGATAGTTGAACTCCATAAAGGAAATTTAGAGGTTGAATCTGAAGAAGGCAAAGGTTCAACATTTACTATAAATATTCCTAAGGCTTAAATTCAAAAATCTCAAAAGGGGTTATGCATCCATCAAGTGGAATATCAAATTCTTCTACAAAATCAATGTAATCAAGAGAAGGTGAGAGTGAAAGCCCGATCTTTTTCGCTTTGGGAGCTTGTTGTAAAAAGACATCATAATAACCTCCGCCATAACCTATTCGATGCCCACTTTTATCAAAAGATATCAACGGAACAAAGATAAGGTCAACATCTTCCGGAACAATTTTATCTCCTGCATGAGGCTCGGGGATGCCCCAGGAGGAGGTTTTTAATGTAGTTTCTTCAGTAAGAAGGAAATGCTCCAGCTGCCGCTCAGGTAATGTTTTGGAAACAGCAAAATGCACATCCGGATAAGTGCTTTTTACCTTTTTGATAATAGGAGCGGTATCAACCTCTTTTTGCTTCACTATTGATATGAAAATATGAATGAACCGCAGGCCGGAAAAATCAATGTTATCTAAAATATTCTGCAGTAGCATCTCATTCCGCCGCTGGTATTCATCCTGCGTTAGGGTAAGCCTTTTTTCCAGGTAAACCTCTCTGAGTACTTTTTTATTTACCATAGTTTAAAATATGGAATCGGTAATCAAACGGATCGAAACAATTTATCAGATCCTTAATAAAATCTGGATTTTCCAGGTAAAAGTTTAAAAAATTATCTGTCCGCTCCTGCAGGCTTTGATTTGGGAATAGAAATTCCAGCACAGCTTCTACCTGTCGCAGCTTATCCGACTGATTTCGTTTTTCAGCGCGGATAAACTTCTTCTCCATATTTTCCAGCCGCTTTTTGGTCTTCTCTTTTTGTGCTTCCACATGAGGCCCGAGGGTAGGATCAATTGCTAAAGCCTGTTGTTTTATGCTATTGAAAAGCTCTTCAAATCTGGTGATCTGCCCGTTAAGCTCAATTTCTTTAACTGTAAATTTCTTTACTGATTTTTTATAAAGTGTCTCCGGACCTTCAAACAGCTCCTCTGTCATCAACCCCGTTTTATCAATCTTATTTTGAATATGATGAGGAATGACCATGGCAAAGTTGCGGGGCATTACCATCGGGAAAGGAATATCAAAATGTTCAAAAACAGGCTTTAAAGGCAGCCAGTAAACAACTTCTGCCGGGCCTCCTACATAAGCAAGGTTAGGAAGAATTGCCTCCTGGTATAGCGGACGCAAAATTACATTTGGGCTGAATTTTTCCGGATGCTCCTCAATGAGTTGTAGTATCTCCTTTTCAGAAAAAGAAATATCAGTATCGACTACTTTATATATTTCTCCGGCTTTTTCAATCCGTTCGCGAAGCTGTTGATCCAGATAAAAGAAATTAATGTCCCGGGGAAAGATGCTGGTTTCATACCCTTGTTTAGATAATACATCCATCTGCTCAGTAGCTTTTTTCTTCGCTGAATGCTGTGAGAGGTCATCTTTAATTACATCAGTAAAAAGCTTTTTAAAAGCTTTGTGATCAGCGTCAATCACTACCAAACCTTCAGAGCCAAAAAGATGGTTGACATAATATCTTACTGCTTCTGCAAGTGTTTTTTGCGAATAAGCCTCTTTAAAGAAATCGGGAACTCCGGGGATATCTTTTAAAAGCGCCTTAATAGATGAGGGGTCAAACCTTCCAACAGCTCCTTTCTGATCTGTTTCCCAGATAAATTTTTTGCCACCTAATCGAAAGTATTGGATCTCATCAAAGTCATGATCCTCCGTAGCCATCCAGTAGACGGGGACAAAATGATAGTTCGGATAAGTCTCCTTTAACTTCCGGCAGGCATTTATTACGGTCACAATTTTATAAATGAAGTAAAGCGGACCAGTAAAAATATTCAGCTGGTGGCCTGTTGTGACGGTATAAGTTTTGGGTGATCCAAGTAAATCAATATTTTGAGTCAACAGGGGATCTGCATCAAGATCTTTGTATTGTGACTTTAGCGTATTTACAAGAACCTCGCGATGGGGGAAGTCTTTTTTATGGTCTATCTGCTTTTGAAAATTCTTGGGGTCAGGATAAAGATCAAAATATGGCTTTACTTTTTCGCTTTTATTGATGTAATCCAGAAAAAAGGATGAAAACCTGTTGGTTTTTTCAAAGGCAATTTTTTGACAGTCCATTCAAAATTTTGTTAAACGCTGGGTACAGATTCTGTTACCGGTGTTCCCATCAGATCGAACGAGGTGGCATTATCTATCCTTACATTCACAAAATCTCCTATCCTCAGATACTGGTCCGTTGAGATAATCACCTCATTATCCACTTCCGGTGAATCATATTCCGTACGGCCAATAAATTTACCACTTTCCATCCGATCGACAAGAACTTTAAAGGTCTTACCGATTTTTTCCTGGTTTTTATCCCAGGAGATGCTTTCCTGTATTTCCATTACGGCATCTGCGCGTTCTTGTTTCACTTCTGCCGGAACATCGTCTTCAAAAGTATGTGCATGGGTGTTTTCCTCATGGCTATATGTAAAAATTCCGAGACGATCGAAACGCATACGCTCTACAAAAGAGGCCATTTCTTCAAAATGTGCATCCGTTTCACCCGGATGACCTGCAATGAGGGTAGTACGGATAGCTATATTTGGCACCTTCTCACGAATGGTATGTATTAGCTCTTCCTGCTTTTCACGAGTTGTACCACGCCGCATCTTTTTGAGGATTTCTGTTGATCCATGCTGAAGCGGAATGTCCAGGTAATTACAAATATTCGGGCGTTCACGCATAACATCAAGTATATCGAGCGGGAAACCTGTAGGGAATGCGTAGTGTAGGCGTATCCAATCGATTCCTTCCACATCCGAAAGATTTTTCATTAGCTCGGCAAGATTCCTTTTTTTATAAATATCCAGGCCATAGTAAGTGCTGTCCTGTGCTATCAGCAATAATTCACGGGTACCATTTTTGGCAAGGCTTTTTGCTTCGGCAACTAATTGCTCAATAGGTTTCGATACATGCTTTCCACGCATCAAAGGGATGGCACAGAAGGAGCAGGGACGATCACAGCCCTCACTGATCTTCAGGTAAGAATAGTGGCGCGAGGTGGTAGTGATCCGCTCACCTACAAGCTCATGTTTATAATCTACTTTAAATTTTTTAAGAAGCAGGGGAAGCTCCATAGTACCAAACCAGGCATCAACCTCAGGTATCTCTTTCTGCAGGTCATCCCGGTAACGCTGAGAGAGACAGCCGGTAACATAAACTTTTTCTACCAGTCCCGATTGTTTGGCTTCGGCATATCGCAGTATAGTCTCAATAGATTCTTCCTTGGCATTATCAATAAAGCCGCAGGTATTTATGATCACCACTTCGCTTTCACCGGAGATCTCGTGATGTGCATCTATTTTATTGCCGCGTAGCTGCGTCAGCATTACTTCTGAGTCTACAATATTTTTGGCGCAGCCAAGTGTAACAATGTTTACTTTCGGCTTTTTATTCCCTTTCGTCTTCACGATAATACCTTCCTTTAATTAATTTGCAAAATTAGCGAAAATTATACTGCCCTCTTGAACACGTAAACTATTATATTTGTGCCCGTTTATGAAAAACATTTATATTTTTCTATTTTTCTGTTTTATTCTGACCGCCTGCCTTGATGAGCCGGATTGTATTCAGGAAGCATCTGACGAAATCCTTTTTTTATTCAAAAATGATAGTACAGGAGCTAGTCAATCGGTAAAATTTGATTCAGTAGTAATTACCGGTGCTGATTCTGTGTTGTACCGATCTAAAGCAACACCAAGTACTTTTATTCCCTTAAATCCTCTTACTACCGAAACAGAAATTATTTTTAATTCTCCATTGGGGCACGATACAATTGTGTTACAATATAATACTGTTACACGATTAATTTCACCTAATTGCGGTGCAGAAACCTTTTTTTTAGATCTTTCTGTAAAAGAACATACATTTGATTCATTAAAGATTATTAACCTAATTGTTTTACCGGATGGGGAGCCTAATTTTGAAATATACTATTAGCCTGCTTCTTCTTTTTACAGCAAGCTTAGCTTTTGCCCAGAAAGCGAACAAGATGGAAACCGATACTCTTGAGGCAGAATTCATGCCTTCAGGTGTACGTATAGGTATAGATGCCTTAAATCTTGGATTGTCTATTGCTGATGATAGTTACAGCTCCGTTCTTTTTGTTGCCGATGTAGATATCTATCGATATTTCCTGGTTGGAGAGTATGGGAATTATAGCCGTACACGTACAGGAGAGAATGGTGTATATACTACTGACGGATCGTACTGGAGGATAGGTGCTGACATTAATCTTTTTAAAAAGAATCAATTCGGGAGCGTTTTGTCTGTTGGGTTGCGCTATGGGAACAGCACCTTTAGTGATCAGTTAACAACTACTTTGGCTAGTTACGCCTATGGTACACGTCAGGTAACGTATCAGAATGAAGGGGTGAAAGGAGATTGGTTTGAATTTGTAGCCGGATTAAAAGTGCCGGTCTGGAAGCTGTGGCTTGGCTATAATCTGCGTATGAAGATGGGCATTGATTCCTATGAGCAGATGGCTTTTATTCCTTATGAAGTCCCCGGTTATGGACTGGCTGCTGAGAAGGATTACTGGGAGTTTAATTATTATATTATGTACCGGATTGAGTGGAGGTAATTTAGATATGAGATTTGAGATTTGAGATGATCTGGGCGTGTGCCCCGAATTATTATTCGTACCTCTGGTTTAAGTTTAGCGGCAGCATAACTTAAACCACATATAATAGCAAGTTTGTAACTTGCTGAAAACGTTACCTATAAAAGAACTAAAGACCCAGGATGAAAAACTAAACTTCCAAAGAATCATACACCACCACCTTTTCCCACAGCGGCGAGGCATTTTGCACAAAGTCCAGGTGGACCGGATGTCCCTGATACGCGTCCTGGTCTTCTTTATTTTTAAAGCCAAGAATAAGAGAGTAAGTATAGGTATTATCAATGACGGATCTTTCAGTAGGTGCCGGAGTACCAACATGTGCTGATTTTATCACGTCAATATTTTTAGTAAGGGTTTCCAGGTGTTTTTCAAATTCTTTTCTGGCGCTTTTTTTATCAGGTTGTTTTAGCCAAAAGAACACTACGTGCATGAAATTTTCCATCTTATTGGGTTTGGCCATAGTGGAGGCTGCGGCAGGGAAAAAACTGAGCGTTAAAATTCCGGAAAACGCTTTTTTAAGGAATGACCGTCTTTGAGTGATTTTCATAAAAACTAAATTTAAGCATTAAAAATAGCTTCTTTTTTGTAAGAATCCTAAAGGAGGGGTATTAGTAAATCAGAAATCAGAAATAGGAAATCCTAGCGCAGCGAAGATTCACGAGGGTCTCGTGCGGCATGGTAGTGGGTACGAGTAAATCAGAAAATTAACCAGATGATATTTAGCGCATCCCGATTAGACCCCTGGTTTAAGTTTAGCGCCAGCGTAACTTGCTGATTAATAAAAGTTTTACTTCTTATCAAAAAGCGACTCGACAAAAACCTTCCGGTCAAATTCCTGCAGGTCTTCTACTTTTTCGCCTACGCCAATATATTTAACGGGGATCTTAAATTCATCGGAGATACCAATTACCACGCCGCCTTTGGCTGTACCATCAAGCTTTGTTATTGCGAGGGCTGTTACTTCTGTGGCTTTGGTAAATTCTCTTGCCTGGATAATGGCATTCTGTCCGGTGCTGCCATCAAGTACCAGCAACACTTCATGAGGGGCCGATTCAATGAATTTCTGGATGACGCGCTTGATCTTTGTCAGCTCGTTCATAAGGTTTACCTTGGTATGCAAACGCCCTGCAGTATCTATAATCACCACATCTGCCTTATCATCAACTGCCTGCTTAACTGTATCAAAGGCAACAGCAGAAGGGTCTGTATTCATTCCCTTGGCGACTACAGGAACACCAACACGCTCCCCCCACAGTTTTATTTGATCGACAGCAGCGGCACGGAAAGTATCTGCTGCTCCAAGAACTACATTTAATCCCTGGGCTTTAAATCTGGCTGCAAGTTTACCGATTGTAGTGGTTTTACCAACGCCATTTACGCCTACTACAAGTATTACATAAGGAGTTTCCCTGCCTTTCTCAATTTTAAAACCCTCAGTGGATTCGGTATTATTTTCAACCAGGAGGGCGGCGACTTCTTCTTTGAGGATCTGATCGAGCTCTTTTGCACTGAGATATTTATCACGTGCCACACGATCTTCAATGCGATCGATGATCTTTATAGTTGTTTGTACACCGACATCAGAATTTATTAGGATCTCTTCAAGAGAATCCAGCACCTCTTCGTCAACGGTAGCTTTACCGGCAACGGCTTTGCCAAGCTTATTGAAGAATGAAGACTTGGTTTTTTCAAGCCCTTTTTCCAGAGATTCCTTTTTTTCCTCTTCTGAGGAGAAGAGTTTTCCAAATAATGCCATCGATGCAGATTTACTGACTGCTATATACAACAAAAAAGTCCCATAAAAGGGACTTTATAAATATATAAAAAAGTTAATACTTTTTATTTTTCGTTAATAAAATCCTTCACCTTTTCTACAGGAAGTATTTCTTCTCTGAAGGAGTAGGAACCAGTCTTGTCAGACTTCACCATCTTGATCACTTTCGCTACATTCTTTGCTTCTTTTTTCTGAAGCGTCGCAACTACCTTCTTAGCCATAGCTTATTTAATTTCTTTATGTACGGTATATTTTCTTAAAGTCGGATTGTACTTCTTCATCTCAAGACGCTCCGGAGTATTCTTACGATTTTTTGTCGTAATGTATCTAGACGTACCAGGTTGTCCGCTGTTTTTATGCTCCGTGCATTCAAGAATAACCTGTACTCTGTTACCTTTCTTTGCCATTTTCTTCCCTTTTTATAGCTTATACTAACGTATTGCCGTTTTTACGTGCTTTCTTTAAAACTGCTGTAATACCATTTTTATTAATGGTACGAAGAGCTGTTGTAGACACTTTTAAAGTGATCCAACGGTCCTCTTCCGCAATGTAAAATTTCTTCTTATGAAGATTAGGATAAAATTTTCTCTTCGTCTTATTATTAGCGTGAGAAACGTTGTTTCCTACTCTAGGTCTTTTTCCAGTTATATCGCAAACTCTTGACATCGCTCTCTTTTTCTTTAAATGTTCCTTGTCAAAAATGGGTCTGCAAATGTCGATAAAAATATTATTATATACAAATGCAACCGCAAAAATTAATTTTGATCCAGTGATGGCAGCACAAACTGGTCTAAAGCGCTTGGCTGGGCCATCAAAGCCTCTATTTCCTCGCTTTTACGAGGAGCTTTGTCAGAAAGTAATTCACACCCGTCTTTGGTGATCAAAAAATCATCCTCAATACGCACCGGAATATTCCACCAAATCTGATCCGCCGGACTGCCTTCCGGTATATAAACCCCTGGCTCAATGGTAATAACCATATTTTCCTGAAGGATATCATACTCTCCGAGATCATGGACATCAAGCCCAATATGATGACAACATCCGTGAGGGTAGTATCGGTTCCTTCCGGTCTCAGGATTTATCATATCTTCCGGATTTGTGCTTTTATAAAGGCCTAATTCTACGAGCCCTTCATTTACTACTTTGGCAGTAGCTTCGTAAAGGTCACTGAACTTTGTTCCCTCTTTACATATTTCCCATGCCGCATTCTGTGCATCATAAACGAGATCATAAATTTTCTTTTGCTCTTCGGTGAATTTTCCATTTACCGGGATTGTACGGGTAACATCAGCTGTATAACCGTGATATTCAGCGCCTAAATCCATAAGTATGAGTTCGCCATCTGTTACTGAAGGCTTATAATTATCTATATAATGTAATACGCAGCCATTATGTCCTGCTCCGACAATACTGGGATAACCTTCATACTCTGCCTGATATTTTTTAAATACAAATTCATGTATTCCCTGGATCTCCCTTTCCGACATCCCAGGCCTCATAGCCTTCATCACCTCTGCCTGACCGACCGCTGAAATATCCACAGCTTTTTTTACCAGCACCAGCTCTTCTTCTGTTTTAATACCGCGCATTTTCGCTAGAAGGGAATTTAAGGCCCTTGTATCGAGATTATTTTTTTGCGGCTCAATTGCGACAGTTAAGTCTTTTTGATCCGGATAATTAACCTTTACTTTAAACTCTTCGATCAGATCATACAGGTCTGCTTCTTCGCGAGTATCACGCACATCATTTTTAAAGTCATAAAAAAGTACCTTATCAAATTTAGAGAAGTCTATATTGTAGTTTTTGAAGTCAGGGCCTTCAAATGCCACCTGAAAACCTAAATCCTCTTTAGCTCCCTCTTTTCCAAGACGGGCACCATCATATAGCTCTTTTAATGCATTATGCTGCCTTACAAAAATGATCTCATTATAATTTGTTCCATTAATTTCCTGGGGGTCTTTAAATAGAAGCAATACGGAGTGAGGCTCTTTATGTCCGGTGAGGTAGTAGAAATTTGGATCCTGATGATATATATAATCTACATCATTTGCGCGGTTGCGGACAGGATTAGAGAAAAATACCGCAACAGAATTTGCCGGCATCTGTTCAAGAAGTATACTACGTCGCTCCTTATGAAAATCTTTGGAAAGATAATCATCAGGTTTTGACTGACCATTTACATTTAAGGTAACTGCAAAAGCGAAAAACAGAAGTAGAACTCTCATTTTATACATAAAGTTTAAACAATAAATTTAATGAATTCGTCTGAATAACAAAGAGATAATTTTGCTCCAGGCGATATTCTATTTTGAATGGTAATAATAATAGTTGAAGTGGCTTTTTTAGGCCGGGGCTTTTTGTCTAATTTTGTAACGCATTAAAATTCTGAATATTATGATAGAAACAATAAGTTCAAGTAAGGAAGCAATAGAGCTGGAAGATAAATACGGAGCACATAATTATCACCCATTACCTGTAGTACTTTCCAAAGGCGAGGGTGTATATGTATGGGATGTTGAAGGAAAGAGGTACTATGATTTCCTTTCAGCTTATAGCGCCGTTAATCAGGGGCATTGCCATCCGCGAATCATAGATGCATTGAAATCACAGGCAGAAACGCTTACCCTGACTTCACGTGCATTCCATAATGATGTGCTGGGAATATTTGAGCAGTATGTAACAAACTACTTTGGTTTTGACAAGGTGCTGGCGATGAATACCGGAGCCGAAGCAGTAGAAACAGCAATAAAGCTTTGCCGTAAGTATGCCTATGAAGTTAAAGGCATGCCCGAAAATCAGGCGAAGATTATCGTTTGTGAAAATAACTTCCACGGGAGGACCACCACAATCATTTCCTTCTCTGATGATGAAGGGGCAAGAAAGAATTTTGGGCCGTATACTCCAGGTTTTATAAAGATCCCTCATAATGACCTTGATGCTCTGGAAAAAGCATTAAAAGAAGAGAATGTTGCCGGGTTCCTGGTAGAGCCGATACAAGGAGAAGCAGGTGTATTTGTTCCGGATGAAGGTTATCTTAAAAAAGCCTCAGAGCTGTGTAAAAAGCATGATGCGTTATTTATTGCTGACGAGGTGCAGACGGGTATAGCCCGTACGGGTAAATTACTTGCTGTTGAGCATGATAATGTAAAGCCTGATATCCTTATTCTTGGAAAGGCAATTTCCGGAGGAGTATATCCGGTTTCAGCTGTATTTAGCAGCAATGAAATAATGGGGGTTTTCAAACCTGGACAGCATGGAAGTACTTTTGGAGGAAATCCATTAGGAGCCAGAGTGGCTATTGCTGCTCTCGAGGTGATTGAGGATGAGAAACTGGCGGAAAATGCTGAGAAAATGGGGCAGTTATTCCGGAAACGCATGGAAGATATTATTGCAAATAGCGATATTGTTTCACAGGTAAGGGGCAGAGGTTTATTAAATGCTATCGTTATTAATGATTCACCGGATAGTTCTACTGCCTGGGACCTTTGTGTTGCCTTGAAGGATAACGGCCTTTTGGCAAAACCTACACATGGCAATATTATACGTTTTGCTCCTCCATTGGTAATAAATGAAGAGCAGCTAAATGAGTGCTGTGATATTATTCAAAAAACTATAGCGGAGTTTAATCAATAAATAAATACTTAAATAAAAAAGAAGAGGCTGTCGCAATTATTTGAGGCAGCCTCTTTTTTTCTTTTTATTTATTGATAAACGATAAATAATTATTATATTTGAATAAATATTTAGAATTATGAAGCAATTGACCACCCTTTCTGTTTTAGCAAAATGGATAATTAATATCACTTTAGCTGCAGTGATTATTATCATTTTTATGAATTTAATACATGGCTATAAGTTAATGCAGGATAATATAAAGACACCATCTACTGAAGGAGTTTTAGACTGGTCGAAATCCTCTTCTATTAACTTTAATGGGTATAGTTTAAAGCATGTATTAGAATATGAAAAGGATGAAAATGGAACTTACAAAGCAAATTTTCAAGATTATATTCTTCTAAGAACTCCCACTCCAAGAATAGCTATTAATAATATAGAAGGGGAGCAGTTTTCATTAATTGGAGAAAATGAAAGAATTACAGCGTATTTACAAAATGAAAGCTCTCCAATAGTATATAAAATTAAGGAAAAGCAAGCTCAGAAAAATGTTATTATAGTTGGTGTCTTAACAAATGTTTTTATTCTCCTGATTTTGTTGCTTTGGCTGTTGGTATTCAGAAAATTTATAATAAGTATTTCCAGAAAGGAATTTTTTATTATTAAAAATGCAAGGCGATTAATTATCCTAAGTATACCTGCTTTCATTTTACCTTTTTTCAACTATCTCATTAGTTATTTGTCAAATCAATTTTATATAAAAAATTTTACTGCTGTACAAGGTCACCTACTTATAAATTATCATTTTGACCCTGTGCCAATCATTTTTGGAATGACATTTCTAATTATGGCAGGTGTTGTTTACGAAGGTGCTCGTTTAAAAGAAGAAACTGATTTAACTATATAATTATGCCAATAATAGTAAATCTGGATGTAGTATTAGCAAAACGTAAAATGCAATCGAAAGAGCTGGCCGAAAAAGTAGGGATTACATTAGCTAATTTATCAATATTAAAAACAGGCAAGGCAAAAGCTATTCGATTTTCAACTTTAGAAGCTATTTGTAAAGAACTTAAGTGTCAGCCTGGAGATATCTTAGAATACGCTCCGGAAAAACCCTCATTAATATCTACTGTCAGCTAAAAAATACCTAAAAGTAGGTATTGCATCTAACTCCACTAATATTTAATTTAGTAGAACTTTTAAATAGTTACACTTTTTATATAAGGCAATTTTATTTATATTACTATTTATAGATTAAGTTACAAATAAGGAGGGGAGATGGAGTATTCATACAAAACAGGGAGCAATGATATTTGGTTAAAACTGGATAGTTACAGCTTCACCTATACCATTGATGGCGAGTCAAAAACGATTAGCTATGCTCAGGTGAATACACTAAGGATGCATTATCCGAGATCTCAAAATAATGTAAGATTATTTGAATGCACACTCCGAACAATAGACGGTCCTACAATTCATCTCAAAAGTTATTCAAATGATGGAGATGAATTTGAAAATCAATTTAATCATTATAATCAGTTCGTTAGAGTGTTGCACATCCACCTGATGGCAAAAAGCAAAGCAAAGTTTCTTTATGGAATGTCGTGTAAAAAATGCATCCTGATCAGTCTCCTAATTCTCGCTATACTGGCAGTTTCTTACCCTATAACTAATATCTTCACAGGCCATGAAATACTGGTTTTAACTATAATACCACTAATAATTGGCTATATAATTTACACAGTTATAAGGAAGCGACCGGTTACTTATAAACCGGATATCATCCCTTATCATATTTTACCAGGTTCTGCCTGAGAAATTTTACTCTTTAGATCATTTATTTGTTTCTTTAGGTTAGTTCTTATCTTTGTTTAAGAGTCAGAAACAGATATTATGAATATTAGACCCAGAAGAAACCGTGCCAGTGCCGCAATACGCGATCTTGTGCAGGAAACACAGGTAACGACAAATGATCTTCTTTTTCCATTATTCCTTTTAGAAGATAAAAATGCCAAATCAGAAGTAAATTCCATGCCGGGTATTTACCGGATGGGACTGAATGGGATTTTGAAAGAAATTGAGGAATGCCTGAACCTGGGTATAAAATCTTTTGATATTTTTCCTGTGGTGGGTGAGCATCATAAAGATAAATACGCTACAAAAAGTTATCAGTCTGATTTTTTCTATCTCACTGCACTTAAAGAAATAAAAGAAAAATTTCCCGAAGCATTAATAATGACTGATGTGGCAATGGACCCCTACAGCACTGATGGCCATGATGGAATAGTGGAAAATGGAAAGATCCTGAATGATGAGACGCTTGAAGTGCTGGGAAAAATGGCGCTGGCACAGGCAGAAACAGGAATAGATATAATCGGCCCCTCCGATATGATGGATGGCCGCGTCGGGTATATCCGTGATGTGCTGGATAGTAGTGGCTTTATAAATGTATCCATTATGTCTTACACTGCTAAATATGCAAGCGCTTATTATGGTCCTTTTAGGGACGCACTGGATTCCGCTCCAAAATTTGGTGATAAGAAGACCTATCAAATGAATCCTGCAAATAGGCGGGAGGCATTGCTGGAAGCACAGCTGGATATAGAGGAGGGTGCTGATATTTTAATGGTAAAACCTGCTCTGGCATATCTTGATATTATAAGTGACCTTAAGCAGAATTTTGTTGCTCCTATAGCTGCTTATAATGTGAGTGGAGAGTATTCTATGGTTGCCGCTGCTGCGGAAAAAGGATGGTTGAATAAAGAAGCTGTTATGGTAGAGCAGCTAACAAGCATTAAAAGAGCCGGTGCCGATATAATCCTTACTTATTTTGCTAAGGATTTTGCTGAATTAAGATCTAATATCTAAAATTTTGCATTTGCCAATTGAAATATGTTGATTGTCATTTGAAACTTAACATTTAATCAATGGCTGATTTGAAAACCAAACCGAATGATGAGGATATAGAGAAATTCATAGAATCAGTGGATGATTTACAGAAAAAGAAAGATGCGTATGCAGTTATGCAGATGATGCGCAATATTTCAGGGGAAGATCCGAAATTATGGGGGAACAGTATGGTGGGTTTCGGGTCCTATCATTATAAATATGAAAGCGGGAGGGAAGGAGACTGGTTTCTAACCGGATTTTCTCCACGAAAAAATGCCCTTACCTTATATATAATGGCGGGTTTTGAACAGTATGAGAACCTGTTAGAAAAGTTAGGTAAATATAAGACAGGAAAATCATGTCTCTATGTAAAGAAGCTGGAGGATATTGATCAGGAAGTGCTTAAAGAGCTTATTAAATTATCTGTTGAACATATGAGAAGCAGGTATTGAAGCTTCTGAAGTATATTTTAGACTTTGGCTTTTTAGTAAAACTTAAAAAAACTGCTTTGCTTCTCTCAAAAAATCTTCTTTATCTATAGGCACGACGCCAAGGTGTTCAATGACAAGTCCCCCGGCAAGGTTGGAGAGCTGAGCAATTAATTTAGCCGGCAATCCGATGGCCACACATAAAGCTGCCACGCTGACTACTGTATCCCCGGCACCTGAGACGTCGGAGATCTCCCTTACATGGGCCGGTGCATGGAAAATTTCATTATGGTAATCGATATAGGCGCCTTTCTCAGAAAGGGTCGTTAATACCCCTTTTACACCGAGCTTTGATTTAATTCTTTTTACAGCACCCTTTACTTCTTCAATATCAGATAAAGAATCTATTTTTAA
Source organism: Candidatus Cyclobacteriaceae bacterium M2_1C_046 (assembly GCA_051418055.1). GTDB lineage: Bacteria > Bacteroidota > Bacteroidia > Cytophagales > Cyclobacteriaceae > JBPRGH01. The sequence goes on from JBPRGH010000040.1 coordinate 35,401, forward strand.
TCCTTCCCTCAGTTCTTTTAAATTAGGTTTAAAAAGATCCACATTATGATAATGGAGGAAATTTCTTTTTTTAGGATCCACAACGACAGGGATATTTTTCTCCAGCGCCTGTACCACCACATGATTGATCAGCTCTTTTGAAATAACACCTTTATCATAATCTTCAAATATGATGGCATTACATTCCGGCAAGAGCTGATCTATTCTTTCCTTTAAAGCCTTTATTTCTGTTCTATCTGCCTGCTTGTCTGATTCTTCATCCAGACGTACCACATGCTGATGGCCGCTTAATATCCTTGTCTTAACTGTTGTAGGCCGGGATTTGCTGATTACCACACCTTCTGATGGAAGATCCCTTTCCTTCATCCTGTTAAGGATCTTTTTTCCATCATCATCGTCACCGACAAGGGTACAAAGAACAGGTGTGGCATTGAGGGCAGCAATGTTTAAGGCAACATTTCCCGCTCCACCAAGTCGAAAGTCTTTTTTAGTAGTTCGTACGATCGGTACTGGTGCTTCAGGGCTGATCCTTTCTACGGCGCCCCAGATATAGGAATCTACCATCACGTCACCGATCACCAGGATGCGCTGACGTGAGAAATTTTCAAAAACACCTTCTGCTGATGAATATTTACTCATTACTTAAGCTTAGCCAAAGCTTCTTTAATTCGTGTTATAGCAGTTCTTAGGTCCTGCTCGGAAGCAGCATAAGAAAGGCGGATACAATCGGCATCGCCAAAAGCATCTCCGGAAACCACGGAGACATGTGCTTCTTCAAGGAGGTACATGCTAAGCTCGTCAGCATCTGCTATTACCCTGCCGTTATAAGTTTTGCCGAAATAATAATTCACTTTAGGAAAGAAATAAAAAGCCCCCTGGGGCATATTTACTTCAAAACCAGGTATCTCCCTTAGAAGGTCGTAAACTATATCTCTTCTTTTGTGATACTGCTTGGACATTTCGACCGTAGTTTTCAGATCGCTTGTCAGGGCAGTATATGTCGCCCGTTGTGCAATAGAGCTGTTTGCTGACGTGATCTGTCCCTGCATTTTGGCACATGCTTTTGCCAGCCATAACGGAGCGCCAATATATCCTACCCTCCAGCCTGTCATGGCAAAACCTTTAGCCACTCCATTTACGGTTACTGTTCTTTTTTCCATTCCCGGAATAGAAGCAATACTGAAATGCTTGTCTGAGTAATTTATATGTTCATAGATCTCATCAGCAATGACGATGATCTGAGGGTGTTTTTCAAGTACTTTAGCAATTGCCCTCAGCTCCTCTTCAGTAAATACAGACCCTGTAGGATTACACGGGGATGAATAAATTATGGCTTTCGTCTCAGGAGTAATTGCCTTTTCCAGCTGTGCGGCGGTCACCTTAAAATCATTTTCCAGGTCACCTTTAATAAATACAGGAATACCTTCAGCAAGCTGAATAATTGCGCTGTAGCTAACCCAGTAAGGTGAGAATACTATAACCTCGTCCTTGGGATTAAGGATGGCAAACATTGCGTTGGCAATGGATTGCTTGGCACCATTGGATACTACGATCTGCTCCGGGGTATAGGAAATGTTATTTTCTTTTTGAAACTTATCAGCAATTGCTTCCCGCAGGTCCTGGTAGCCGGCAACAGGGGGGTAGGCAAAATATTTTTCAGAATCTATCGCCTGTTTAGCGCCTTCCTGTATATGTTTAGGGGTTTTAAAATCAGGCTCCCCAAGGCTTAAGCTAATTACATCAACTCCTCTGGCTTTAAATTCCCTGGCTTTTGCCGCCATGGCAAGAGTTGCTGATTCTGATAAATTCCTTATGCGGTCCGATAAATATTTCTCCATAATAAAGATGCAAAAATTTGGGTGCTAAATTAGGAAATAAAAATTGCTATGCCTTATAATTTGTCCGTGTTATAATGCTTCTTCCGAGTGTTATTTCATCAGTATATTCCAACTCTCCGCCAATAGGCACTCCCCGTGCAATAGTACTGATCTTAATATCACAGTCTTTAAGCTTTTTTGTAAGGTAGAAAGAGGTGGTATCACCTTCCATATTCGGGCTTAAGGCAAGGATTACTTCTTTAACCTCCTCTTTGGCATTTTTCACCCTGTCAATAAGCGGCTCTACATTCAGGTCGTCAGGGCCTACACCATCCATGGGGGAGATAAGGCCGCCGAGCACGTGGTAAAGCCCATTATATTGCGAAGTATTTTCTATTGCCAGAACATCCCTTAGATCTTCGACAAGGCATATTAGTGACCTGTCGCGCCGTGGATTGCTACAGATATTGCAGATTTCTTCATCTGAAATATTATAACATATCCTGCAATACTGGATCTTTTCCCTCATATCTATGAGGCTGCCGGTAAGTGACCGGGTGATCTCCGGGTTTTCCTTTAGAAGATAAAGTACAAATCGCAGGGCCGTTTTTTTTCCTACACCAGGGAGCCGTGACATTTCTTCGACTGCCTGAGCAATTAGTTTAGAGGGAAATTCCATGCTCTCCTTTTATAGGATTCGTGCGTCTATACCTGCCTCACAAATCGCCTCTTTCATAGGTTTCAATTCAATCAAGCTACCGGTTTTTACTGCGCATTTTCCCTTATAATGTATGATAAAAGCGCATTGTTCGGCCTGCTCAGGCGTATGCTTACAAACCTTAACCAGCGTGTTTATAACATGATCGAATGTATTAACATCATCGTTAAATACCACCAGATCATTGAGCTCAGTGGTCTTAACATCCTCCAAAACTTCTACAAGTACTTCTTCCTGCGACATATTATTGACCCTAAATTCTTATTCAAAGGTAAAAAAATTTACCATTTTTGGGAAATAATAGCAGATCATTATGAGCCCAACTTTAGTTGTAAGTGTTATTGCCGGATATTTTTTGTTACTTATCCTTATTTCTTATTTCACCACCAGAAAAGGAGACAGCCGGACCTTCTTTACTGCAAACAGGCAGTCCCCGTGGTTTCTGGTGGCCTTTGGAATGATAGGAGCATCTCTTTCGGGTGTTACTTTTATTTCCATACCGGGTTGGGTGGAGTCGACACAATTTACCTATATGCAGGTTGTACTAGGGTATCTGGTAGGTTATTTTGTTATAGCCACAGTTCTTCTTCCTCTTTATTACAGGCTGCAGCTGGTTTCCATCTACACATATCTGGAGCAGCGATTTGGCTTTTGGTCGTATAAATCCGGGGCTTTTTATTTTCTCTTGAGTAGAATTGTTGGGGCATCTTTCAGGCTGTTTTTAGTGGCAGGGGTTTTACAGCTTGCTCTTTTTAATGCCTGGGGAGTGCCTTTTGCTGTTACCGTAATTGTTACCATTGCGTTAATATGGCTGTATACTTTCAGAGGCGGAATAAAAACTATTGTTTTTACAGATACGCTACAGACCCTGTTTATGCTTATAGCAGTTGGTGTTGTTATTCATCTCATTATTACAGACCTGAATTGGTCTGTAGGAGAGGCCACAAATGTTATTGTTGAAAGCAAGTACAGTAATATGTTTGTCTGGGAATGGAGGCCGGCAAATAATTTTTTCAAGCAGTTTATTTCGGGAGCTTTTATTGCTATTGTAATGACAGGTCTGGATCAGGATATGATGCAGAAGAATCTTACTATACGTACTGTTGGTGAAGCTCAGAAAAATATGTTATGGTTCTCAATAACATTGGTTTTTGTTAACCTCTTCTTTCTGGCAATGGGTGCCCTTCTTTACATATATACTGATATAAGGGAAATCCCTCTGCCGGAACGTTCCGATGATGTTTTTCCTTTGCTGGCATTAAGGCATTTCAATGTATTGGCAGGAATAGCTTTTTTGCTGGGAATTATTGCGGCAGCTTATTCCAGTGCTGATTCGGCATTAACAGCCTTAACTACATCTTTCTGTGTTGACTTTTTAGGATTTAAGGAGATTACTGACGACACGGAAGAGCAGCGTCAGAAGAGGATCAGGTTAAAAGTACACCTGGGTTTTTCATTTATTTTATTCCTGGTAATTGTGCTGTTCAAGTACCTGAATAATGATGCGGTGATCAAAGAGCTTTTTACAGCTGCAGGATTTACGTATGGCCCGATCCTGGGACTGTTTGCTTTTGGATTGATGACAAAAATGGATGTGAAGGATAAATGGGTGCCTCTGGTATGTTTTCTCGCTCCGCTGATATCATTTATACTAAATAAATATTCAGTAGAATTATTTTATGGCTACAAGTTTGGTTTTGAGATATTGATCGTGAACGGATTGCTGACTTTTATAGGATTATTATTTATTAGAAATAAGAACGCCCGGGAGTAGTATCCCGGGCTGTGGCAACACATTTTTAAACCCAACTATAAAAAATGATTGATTATGATGCCAATTCTTATTTTCAACCTAAACCCAAATACACTTAAGCAATAGGTGTGCCAAAAGTTAAAAGTAAAAAAACGACGTAATTAAAGAGTGAAATAATAAAATAAATTCCCATAGAAAGAATTGGTGGATCAAAATGGGAAAAATGAAATGATAACCTTATTATTATTTAAATAAGCTCTTTATTGGGATCCCAAAATGAGGATTTAAAATCCTGTACCTGATCCGCATCCACTTTTATGCCTTCTGCCTCTAAAAGTTCCTGCATTTTTTGTGGTGTTGAAAAGTGCATTTTTCCTGAAAGCTGACCGTTTCTGTTTACCACCCGATGTGCCGGGACATCAGGATTACCATGTGCAGCATTCATGGCCCAGCCTACCATTCTGGCACTGCCTTTTGTTCCCAAATATTGTGCAATGGCTCCATAGGAAGTGACCTTCCCATATGGCACCAGTTTTACCACCTCATATACATCATCAAAAAATGAATTTTTCATAAGCACTCCAACCCTTTCTGATGGAATAGGGTCTAATATATAAAGATTAAAATTATGAGATTTTTTATTATTATATATTTCCTGCTGATCACCTCTTTATCTTTATTCTCTGCCTGTCAGGACGAACAGCTAATAAATCAGCGCATGCTTTCGGAGGAGTTTTTTATTGAGGAAGGAGAAGTGATACTATTAACAACATCTGTTGAAAGTGAATCGATAGAAATAAAGGTATTAAATATTGAAGATAGCCGCTGTCCTGCCGATGTTATTTGTATCTGGGGCGGTAATGTAAAAGTCACCTTTACTATTAACCAGCAGGAGATAGCTTATTTATTATGTCTTGGTGAATGTGGTAATGGTTTTAATGAAACTGATGAGCTGGAGGTTCAAACCGATAAAGGAACTTTTAATATTAAACTTTTGGAAGTTGCGCCATATCCCCGAACAGGTGATGATACACCAAAAGAAGCTAAGTTTTTAGTCACCCAATAAAGAAAAAAATAATTGTCCTTTTAATGTGACCTTTTTACTAATCTTCGTCATACCGCTGCTATATGTAGCAGAATGATGAAAAAAATAATATTTGCCTCATTGATAGCAGTAGCTATCGCAGGCTGTAATTCAGAAGAAAAATTGCAACAGGAGCAGGCTATGCTTGCAAAGATCGATTCGTTAACAACTGAGAATGAAAAGAATTTACAGGCTCTTAGTGTACTGGAGCAGGTGTCCGTTTATATGGATTCAATTGATATAAACAGGAAATGGATAGGTATTGAGCTGGAAGAAGGGGTAACTCCAGAAAATTTGACTGAGCGCATGAAGAGCATAAATGATTATGTGCTTCTGGCAGAGCAGAAAATAGGCGAGCTGGAGAAATCACGTTCTATTTACGCATCACAGCTGAAAAAACTGAAAAAAGAGCTGGGCCAGCGTCAGCAGGAGATTGTATTGCTTCAGCAAACCGTGAAAGATGTAAAAGCCGAGAATGCTGAATTGATAACAACTGTAGAAGTACAGGAGCAGCAATTAACTAATAAAGCTTTGGAGATCGAGCAGAAGAAGCAGGAGCTTGCTTTAATTGAGGAAAAAATCCAGCAGTTGATGATACATGCAAATATGAGCGAAGCAGAGGCATATTATGCACGAGGCGAAGCTATGGAGGAAGCTGCAAACAGAACTAAACTTGCTCCTAAAAAGAAGAACGAAACACTCCAGCAGGCTTTATCTCTATACCTGAAGTCTCAGGATTTAGGCTATGAAAAAGCAGGAGATAAAGTGACTGAATTAAAGGGCAAATTAAAAATTTCCTGATAATTAATTTACAGGAGCCGCTTTAATTATTTGAAGCGGCTTTTTTATTATTTTTATTTTGCCACCGTGAAAGGGAATCTTTTATTTTTTCATAACCTTCTCTCTTTATTTTTATTATTAAGTAAAGGGAAAATTATGAGACAAAAAAAAGATCAAAATATACCTCCAAAACCAGATGAAGTGCCTATTCCACCTCAGGAGCCTCCTACAAAACCGCAGAAGGAGCCGGATCCACGGACATGGCCAAGAAGAGAGCCTGAGATAGAGCCTGAAGGACCTCCAAGAAGAGAGGAGCCGCGGCCGCAGGAAGTGCCGCCGCCACCCCGGAAGAATTAATATTTGCCTGGAAAGGAAAAGCTTACATTTTCCTGTCTGCTATTGAATCTTGTTCAGGAGTATGTTCAATATTTTCAAGATGCTCTTCCTCTTCAAGAGGTTCGCCTTCTTTAGGGGAAGGTTCACATGAAGTAAAAGCAATTGCACCTATAAAAATGAATAGTGGAATATATTTTTTAAAATTCATATTTATTATTTTTTGATTTATCTGGGGTAAAAAATTTAGTCATTTTTTTTTCATCGCATCATATACAATTCCTGTAGCAAAAGCATAAACTGCATGATGTAATGCATCTATAGCTATTTCTTTGGCTGGCCATTCGGTAATTGGAGGGGCAGCATTTTTTGCGGGAAGCATAACTGCGGCAGTTCCCCAGATTCCACCAAAATGGATCATTGAAGCGGTAAGCCCCTGCACGCCCATAAGGTCGAGTGTACTTCGTGCCACTCCCCAGCCTGTGCCATAACCGAAATGCATCAGCTGGCTGAATTTTTCTTTATTAGCCTCTACTGTTTCCTTTACTTTTTTTGGTGACTTATTTTGATCTGAAGCCTGTTTCTTCTTCTCCAGCTCTGCTTTTCCTTTAGGTTCCACTCCCAACACATCGCCTCCTACTTTTACAGGTGCATCACTCATGCTTCGCTTTGTGATCTGCATCTCTATCATTTGTGAAATAGTAATGGCGACAGTGCCTGCAAAACCTGCTATTAATCCTTTTCCTAATGAATTTGCCACTTTAGCCAGTGACGAGAAAAATGCTGAATTACCTCTCATAAGCTAGACATTTTATATCTGTTTAATAACAACCGGAAAGGTATAGTCACGGTTATAAGTTTTTTAAAGCTGCAGGAGGACGTTTATCCGGTGTAGTTTCACTTAGTAGAAAATGATAATTGATCTGAAATATATTATACCGTTATTGATGTTCTAGAAATAAATAAACGGCTCCGATAATGAAAAAAGTAATGTGTTTAAGTGTGTGTATGTTGGTAATTTCTATGGCGGCATTTTCTCAGGAGACTGTCCAGCTAGAAACATGTGAAAATGTGAAGGAAGGAACCTATAGGTTGAAGCATGGTTTGTTTAATTTATTTGGAAAGACCTATGTGGTAAAGCGTGAAAATGATAAGCAGGTAGAGGTGGATGACTATGGAGATAAATATATATTCAATGTGGAGTGGATAAATGACTGTACATATAAGCTTAAGCTCCAGGACATCCTTGATGACTCCAGCCGGATTGCATTTTCGGATAAACCAATTTTAGTTGAAATCATTGAGGTGACCAGTGATGGGTATAAAAATAAGGTAACAATGGATATTGAAGGGTCGACAGTCGTCAGGACGAATATGATGATCAGAGCAAACCCTCAGCAGTATATTCATTTAAATGAACTGCTTAATCCGGATAATGAGGAATAAGTGATCTAATTATAAATAAGAAATACTTTGTCTTCAATAGGCGAAGTATTTTTTATCTCCAGGCTCCCAGGATCAGACCGATAATTACGAAACTTACTACAAAATATCCTGCATTAATTAACATATATCTCATGGTCCTTCTTTCAAAAAGGCCATTTACAAAGATTGCCATTGCTACCCATCCGAATCCGGCTAAAAATCCTGCAGTAGCTCCCCATGTGGCAGTAGTGGCGCTATCATTCAGAAAGAGGGCCAGATTTACCGACATTATAAAAGAGAAGATAAATGTGAGACCGAATATTTTTCCCTGATTGGCCTTCTTAAGTTCTTCTTCAGTAAATTTATTTTCCAGCATCCATACCTTACCAAAAAGGATAGGAGAATACCATAATCCGCCAATTACAAAGCTTGCGGCAGTGGCTGCCACTATGGCAAACCAATTTAATGTAGATAAATCCATCTTTACTTATTATTGTTTACATCGGAAGGTAATTATTTTTATTACTTTAATCAATAGAAGAATCTTATTTTCTATCTGATGCTTAATTAGTTAAATTTATTCTTATGATAAAGCTTCTTTTAAACACCCTTACACTTTTAATCACTTTGGGAATTAATTATTATGCTGCATCTGGTAAGTTAGGCAGTGAGGCAGTAGGTGATATAAGCAAAAAATATGAGACACTTTTTGCGCCTGCCGATTATGCTTTTGCTATTTGGGGTTTTATCTATCTGCTGTTGATGTTATTTGTAGGATATCAATGGTATGCTTATTTTGTAAAAAAGGAAAAGCACCTTATAAAGCAGATTGGCTTATGGTTTATCATAGCTAATTTCTGTAACAGCCTCTGGCTTCTTGCATGGCTGCTGGAGAATTTTGCAATTTCAGTTATTTTAATGCTTTTCTTGCTTTATAGCCTCATAAGGATTGTCCGAAGGTTAAATATGGAAAATTGGGATGCACCATTAAGAGTAATTGCATTTGTATGGTGGCCTATTACTTTTTACCTGGGTTGGATCATTGTTGCTTTAGTGGCTAATATATCTGTATTTTTAACAGCATTTGGCTGGGATGGTGTAGGTTTATCAGAGGAGACGTGGACAATTATAATGATAGCAATTGCCACAGCAGTTTATTTATTACTTATTAAAACAAGAAATATGAGGGAAGCATCTTTGGTTGGCATTTGGGCATTTATTGCTATTGCGGTAAAGCAGTGGGAGGTTAATACTTCAATTGTTTGGACAGCCATTATTGCTTCAGTTGTACTTTTTGTAGCCTCCGGATGGCACGGTTATAAAAATAGGGAGACTTCTCCTTTTAGAAAGCTGAAGGGGGAGACGTAAACCTAAAGCTCTGAGGAATGAATATATATATATATATATAACTTCTTTTTTTTACCGCCAAGACGCAGGGGCGCAAAGGAATCGCTAAGGGTTAATAGTAAATGAATCAATTCTAAATATCTCTGCGAAACTCTGCACCTTCCTGTCTCTGCGGTAAAGATTATATATTGCCAGAAATAATATGCTGCTGTATTCTTTATAGTTTCAAATTAAACCATCACATGATATTCTTTATTAAATGGTATGTATTTTTACAAGTTTAGAAGGTTTAATAAGCTGTAAGAAAAATTTATTTCAAATTTTCATTTTGTTAAAAAATATTCAACAATGGGTAACAGGTTAAGATTTATATTATTCATAGGATGCCTTTTTATTACAGTTGGTTCTTTTTCTCAAACTTCCGATAACAAAGGAAATGTATATGTCGATGACAACGGCATTATGCGCTGGGAAAAATCTAATGAAGAAGTAAAGGGTTTTGGTGTAAATTATTCCGTTCCTTTTGCCCATGCTTTTCGCTCGGCAAAGAGAATGGGTATTGATCCCAAGGAGGAGATTGATAATGATGTTTATCATTTTACCCGGCTCGGATTTGACCTCTACCGCCTGCATGTTTGGGATACGGAAATAAGTGATACCCTGGGTAATCTCATAGAAAACGAGCAGCTTGATGCTTTCGATTACCTGCTTCATAAGCTGAAGGAAAATAATATCAACTATGTAATAACCCCGATTGCATTCTGGGGTAGCGGCTGGCCGGAGCCTGATCCTGAAACACCGGGTTTTTCACACAGGTATGGAAAAGGCGGCTGTTTAACCGATCCTGCCTGTATAGAAGCACAGCAAAATTATCTTAAGCAGTTTTTAAACCATGTAAACCCATATACAGGAGTTGCCTATAAAAATGATCCTGATGTTATTGCCATTGAGGTAAGCAATGAGCCACACCATAGAGGGGAAGCTGAAGATGTAACAGCTTTTGTAAAGAAGATGGTGGATGCCATTCGTGCCACGGGAACAGAAAAGCCAATATTTTATAATATCAGCCATGCCGTACATTTTGCAGAGGCATATTTTGAGGCAGGAATTGACGGCGGTACTTTTCAGTGGTATCCGACAGGCTTGGGATATCAGCGTGAGCTGCCGGGTAACCTGCTGCCTAATGTTAACGCCTACAATATTCCTTTTGAAGAAACCATTAAAAAATTTGATGGTGCGAAGCTGGTTTATGAGTTTGATGCGGCGGATGTTGGTCGCTCCTATATTTATCCGGCAATGGCAAGAAGCTTCCGCTCTGCAGGTATTCAAATAGCTACTCATTTTGCGTATGACCCTACTTATCTGGCTTATGCTAATACGGAGTACAATACGCATTACATGAACCTGGTATATACGCCGCAGAAAGCATTGAGCTTGATGATAACTTCTAAAGTTTTCCATGAAATCCCGATGTATAAAGAATTTGTGCCGTATCCTGGCAATACAACCTTTGGTAATTTTCGGGTAGATTATAAAGATGATCTTGCTCTTTATAATACGGAAAGCACTTTTCTATATACAAATCATACGGAAATAAATCCTGAGAATTTAAAGAAGCTTGAGAAGATTGCGGGATATGGCAATTCACCTGTTGTTGCGTATGAAGGTACAGGAGCTTATTTTCTGGATAAAATCGATAAGGGAGTATGGCGTCTTGAGGTAATGCCGGATGCTGCATGGGTGGATAATCCTTTCGGACGAAACAGCCCGAAGAAAACCGTGGGTGTAATTAAATGGAATAAGCATGTTATGAAGATTATGCTGCCGGATTTAGGTGCGGGTTTTTCTCTGGAGGCTATAAATGAAGGCAATAACTATTCAACATCTATTTCCGGTGATTCCTTTTCCATCCGTCCTGGAACATATATTTTAAGTAAGAAAGGCACACGAAAGAAATGGTCACCGGAGGATGATTTTGGTCCGAATAAACTTAAGGCTTTTTATGCACCTGAAACTACTGTCAGGGAGCCATGGTTTAAGCATGAGGCTTTCCAGGAAATTACGGAAAACGAGCCGTATACTGTTAATGCAGATTTTATAGCGCCTGAAGATCCTGAGAAGATACAGATTATAGGTTATGCAGGTGGTGAAAGGATTACATTGGATATGGAGCATGCGGGAGACTATAGCTACTCGGCTACAATACCTGCTGATAAATTGAGCAAGGGCTATCTCAACTACTATATTATAGTTAAGATGGGGGAGGAAGATTACCGCACCTATCCCGCCGGTCTTGAGGGACGTCCTTTTGACTGGGATTTTTTTGAAAGAGAAACGTATAGGGTGAGAGTGGTGCCGGAAACTTATCCCATACATCTTTTTGATGCCAGGCGCGATTCTGAAGAGCTTGTTAGACAATGGAGAGACGGACTGCGATTAGTCCCTACTGAAAATAGTGGAGAGGCTGAGTATCAGGTAAATATTGATAAATTATTTGTTCCTGATAATGAAAATCTAAATGCGCTTCCGGTTTATGACTATACGTTTAAGCATTTCATTCTTGATGAAATACAAGGGAGGAAAGCTGATCTGGCTAAGAAAGAGGAGCTTGTTTTCAGGGGCAGGGCATTATCGGAAAATACCGGACAGGTACAGGTGGCTTTTGTGCTTGATGATGGATCGGCCTTTGGAGGTTTCATAGAGCTAGGTGAGGAGATAGAAGAGCATAGGTTATCTTTGAATAATCTTAAACCGGTCGCTACTGTTACCCTGCCGCGCCCGTATCCGACCTTTTTACCTTATTACCTTGAGCATGCTATAAATGAAGAATTTGATATTAACAGAGTCGAGAGCCTTCAGATCTCCATAGGACCAGGCATTCCTGAGATACTGCTTGAAGAGAAGCACGGAGTGGGGGTCGTGAGTATCAGGTTGGAGTGATTTTAAAGTAGTTATATTTAACAATACTCCGCGTTAGTATATCCTGATCTCGATAGCTGGCTATTGGGACATCTTAACCAAATGTTTTCTGTTACGTCATCCTGAACTTGTTTCAGGATCTGGTACCACTGACTGATGATAAGTCAAGATAGTGAATAGAGCCACAAAAAGAAGATACCAGAAGCTGAGGGTCAAAGCGCCTCCAATTGAAGGTTTAGGGGAAGACTAAAGTTCTTGCATCTAACATTACTCCGCGAAACAAGAAGCTGAAATAAATTCAGCTTGGCAGGAGAGGTGGGTAAAAATCGATTCAGGATGGCTACACTTTTTTACTATAATGCTCCTTAGGAAGGTTTCTCAAAATTTCTGCACTTTTCTCCGGGGTTATATCACGTTGTGGGTTTGCCAGCATCTCATAGCCTACCATAAATTTTTTAACAGTAGCAGAACGTAGGAGTGGAGGATAAAAGATCATGTGCATCTGCCATTCAGGGTGCTCTTTGCCATCCGTAGGTGACTGATGAATACCTGCAGAGTAGGGGAAGGAGATCTTAAAGATATTATCATACATGATGGTGATCTGCCGGTAGGCATCTGCAAAAGCTTTTTGCTCTTCAGCAGAGAATAAACCTATATTCATAATATGCCTTTTAGGCAGTATCATGGTTTCATATGG